>JAATFT010000017.1 GCA_015655075.1 Clostridiales bacterium
CCGGTTCTTCCTTGTACCTCCGACATTCCGGCAAGCTGCTGCAAGGCATTACTGACCTGCTCCAGCTGCGAAAACCACTCTCCAATCCGGGATAAGGCGCTTTTTTGTACTTCCAGCAGCTCTTCTACCTTTACATAATAGTCCACACTGCATACCTCCTATCTTAGCAGAAATTGTTCCGCCGTTATCATGGTGGCGCCGGCATGAAATCCTGGCATTAGTACTATTGATATCGCTTCGGGCAGCATTAATTCGTGCCTGATTTGACTTGCTACCTAACATCACATTTTCTCCTCAATTCTTGATTTAGAGTTAGCCTCCTTACATTTTTCGGCATTTGATTCCATGAAATTGTATCCAAAAAATACTTTTGATAAATATTCAAGAATACTAGAGTGTGTTTGAAAAATGCTTGTGCCGGGTTGGACGCTCCAATTTATGGGAGGCAAGGAGCGATTTTGGGAGCATAGGCTATAAACAAATCTTCTAAAAATAGCAAGAAACCGCCGGGAAAATTCCCGACGGCCCGGAGAGTTTTTACATTGCTCCGATTTTCCCTGCAATTTCCCGATCGATACTCTGCATAGCCGGCCAAAAATCAGCCGTAAAGATGCGTACGGGGGAGCTTCCGAGAGTGCTCTTTTAATGAAATATTATCTGCAATGCTGAAAACAGCTTATTGCTCCCCTTCTTTATGCCTGCCGATTGTCCTTACAAGAACAATAATCAGACCTACAACTAAAATTCCAAAGATTCCATAAATCACATATGGGATTACATCGCTTTCCTTTGTCTGTGTTTGACCGGAATCTACCGGCGTCGAGTTTTCCCCTGTCTTAGTCTTATTATTAGCTTTATCTCCTGCAACTGATTTATCAACCACGTTTACCGGATTAGCAATAAATTGATATGCCTGTGTATATTCCATGCTTCCCAGCCTTGTATACGGAAGCTTCGCCGCAAAATCAGCCAGGATATTCTGGTTCGCATAGCTGGTTTCTTTTTTCACTTCTTTTGCTTCGCTCAAACCATTGGTAACAGCCTCTTCGGAAGATTCTTTTGCTTCCACAATATGTTTCTGCAGATTACTTACATTTTTTTCTGCCGTTGTATATACCTTATTAGCAAAATCTACATAAGACTTATTGTTTTCTGTCAGTTTTTTCTGCAATAACGTATTATTTTCCGCCGTTTCAGAGGTATACTTTGTAATAAACTCTGTCATAGCTGTCATATCCGACGGATTATAGCCAAAAAGCATCTCATTATAAAAGGCAACCGCATCCATTTCTGAATTGTACCGTTCCATAAACGCCTGTTTAGCTTCCTCCACATTCTTCTCTAACGGTGTCACATATTCATCCATGAAAAATTTTTTTATGGAATCCGCATCCAACTGATGATAGGAAAAGCCGCTCTCTTTTGTATCTTCTATTAATTTTTTATGCTTTTGCAGTAAATCTGTGATATGAATTTCATTCCCATTCTCATCATATTGGATATTGCCATTCTCATCATAAGCAATATCTTTATAACCGCTAAGCTTATAATTGTCTGCCGAAGTACTTCCGACTTTTTGAATAAGATAATTTTTAAAAGCTGTCCAATCACCGGTAATCTCTATATCCTTTTCATTTTCCAATGCTACAGAGCCTTGCGACACAGCATTTAAGAACTTCGTTGTACTTGTATATCCGGCCGTTGCAAGCATTGCCTGTATCTGAGGATCCCCATCGCATTCTTCTAATGCTGTTTTGATTCTTTTATCAATTTCACACTCCGTCGCCATTACCTTTCCGTCCGCAGATATTGAAATATCTGTAATTTCTGTTTCCGTCTGTGCCTGAACTATTCTCGCGGCGATTGCTTGCACCAATTTCTTATTGTTTTCCGCATTTCCTGCGTATTCCTTTATTTTAACCTGAATCGCAGGTGAAGTGTCAGTGTCTGTATCCTCAAAGCTAATAATATATCCGCCGGTTCCATCTTTAAGGGCTTTCAGTTCCGGCATCCGCCCTGCGATGTCATTTCTGTACGATTCTAATATGTTTTTAAGCTCTTGCGCTGCGTTTTCCCTATTCTTATCTATGGAACGAACCAATTCATTCTCAATATTTTCTGTCCCATCTATTAAATCAATAATCTGTTCTGGGATTTCCCTGTTATCTTCCCGGCTTACGCCTGTTTCTTCTTCCTGTGCGTCCTCTGCGTCCTGTGTTTCTTCTGATTCCTGGGTTTCTTCTTCCCGTATTCCTTCTGCTTCCTCTGCTAAAATACTACTAAGTTTTTTTTCTGCGGTTTCAGCGATTGAATTTCCCTCTTTATCTTTGGATATATCTATTTTCTGAACATCGGACGATAGATTTTTCAAAACATCTGAGAGATTATTCCCTTCTTCCCTGAGATTATCAATCTGTTCCTGAATATCAGTTACACATTTCATGTATTCTTCCTCAACGGAGCTGACTAATTCTGTGTTTTTAATAACATATTCATTAACATCCAATGTTTTTGTTTTATTCTTTTCATGCTTCATCTCCGGAACCTGTACCATCTGGATAAGGTCCTGCGGTTGTATGCTGTCAATAGCATCCTTATCCTTTACATCATTATTCATGACCGTTGCAGCCCCGTCCTGTGCATCATGGAATTCTTTCAGAATGTCATTTAAGTACATGTAACTAAGACTATTATTTAATGATTCACTAAAACTCAAGACATCATATAATAATGCATACTGCGACTTGCCTGACAATTCTTTATTTAACGAATATTCTATCTGTGCCGGCTGAGGAGTTGTATTGATACTGGCGACACTCTGTGAAAAGGTTGCGGGGATAATAACATATGCTCCATATTTTCCGCTTTCCAACCCGCTTCGCGCTTCTTCCAACGATGCGTATTCGAAAGATGTGTTTGGAAACTGAATAATTTTATCTGCGTAATTTATCTTTTCCTTATTATCCGCAACTCCTTCATCCAGATTAACTACCGCAATAAGTGTGGATTCTGTCTCCTGTTTGGCTACTTTGTCTGCAGCTGAAGTTTCCATGACCGGACTTTCTTTTAAATTTCCTAAATAGAATCCCACACCGCCGGCAAGTCCTATCAATCCTATCGCCACTAAAACGGCGGCGGCTCTTTTGTATTTCATTTTCTCACCATCCCTCATCTATTTATTTTGTGTGCATTGTGTAATTAGATACAGTTATTTTACATTATAATTATAAATATTTCAACACCATTCCACGGTGAATCGTGTTTCAATTCAAAACTGCTTTTGCTATTTTCGAATTTTAAACTTGAAATGCCAGAGCGTGTTTAAAAATGCTTGTGCCGGGCCGGACACTTCCTTCTGATACTCCTGATTAAAAGAAAATACCGCCCTCTTTACTCTTCCCTTAAAAGCTCCCGTATCTCTTCTCCTGTCGGATATCCTCCAAGATAAATGCACGCAACCCGTCCCTTTTTCCCCTGCCACTCTTTTAAACCGGGAAATCTCTCATACAGCTTCTCGTTTTCTTTGGGCAGGCCGTCTGTTGTAATCCTAATTCTTGCGACACCTGGTAGATCCAATCCATAAAAAACGACATCAATCGCTCTTTCCATAATTTTATCATGGTCTAACTCCGTCAGGTTATTTTCCTTCATAAAATCCTCCCAGCCGCCATCATAGAATATTTCATCCTCAAACTTCTCCTGCTTCTCCCCTCCATCCTCCAGGAAAGTAAAGGGCCCCTCGTCCTCCACATATATTTTTCCTGTTTCCAAATCCATGAACATATATTTCGTCTTTTTTTCCTGGTTCCCATTTTCCGGAATATCGCTTACGATCCATTCCGCAAAAGCATTTCCGTTCTTTCCAAGTACCGGTGTCGCACTTCCTCCGTCATATTGATACCCTTGTAAATTTTCCTCCACCACTTTCAATACATCTATCGTCTTGACCTCTTTCCCGTCAGCTACGTCATAAACATGTGTTTTCGCAGTATCCCAATAAAACTTTTCTCTGTCTTTGTAATCTTCCCCTTTTAATTCTTTTACTTTACCCTCTCTTTCTGTTATTAATAAATATTTACCTGGGAATACTTGAATTACCGCCAAATTTAAATTCCTTTTTACTATTTCATACATATCCTGTATTACACATGTATCTTCCGCTGTTTCGGTACCTTTTCCTGTCCATAAAACGAGGGAAGCATCTGTAGGGTCCTCTATAATTTCAAAATCCTGGGCTCGCTTATAAAAATAGAAACTGACACTTATAATCCCTAAAACTATTACTATTATGATTCCAATCAGGATCAAGATTTTTTTCTTCTTAACCTTCATTCTTCTTACGACTCCCTTCTTTTCCCCTTATTCAATCTCAATCAATTCACGCCATTCATTTTGTATATTGATTGTCTTTTTACTGCCGTAAGCATTTATCTTTTTACTATCATAAACATTTTTATGTCCCTCCTGAATAATGTCAATATAATCCGGAAATTTATCCATGTTTTCTTCTTTCGTAATGTCATATCCTCCCAAAAGTAAAATACCGCCCTCCTTATTCTTCCCTGAAAAGCTCCCGTATCTCTTCCCCTGTGGGATATCCTCCAAGATAGATACACGCAACCCGTCCCTTTTTCCCCTGCCACTCTTTTAAACCGGGAAATCTCTCATACAGCTTCTCGTTTTCTTTGGGCAGGCCGTCTGTTGTAATCCTGATTCTCGCAACACCTGGTATATCGCCAGATACACCGTGGCTATAATAGACATCAATCGCTCTTTCCATAATTTCATCATCGTCTAACTCTGTCAGGTTATTTTCCTTCTTAAAATCCTTCCAGCCGCCATCATGGAACATTTCATCCTCAAACTTTTCCTGCTTCTCCCCTCCATCCTCCAGGAAAGTATAGGGTCCCCCGTCCTCCACATATATTTTTCCGGTTTCCAAATCCAGGAACATATATTTCGTCTTTTTTTCCTGGTTCCCATTTTCTGGAATATCGCTTACGATCCATCTCACAAAAGCATTTCCGTTCTTTCCAAGCGCCGGTATCGCACTTCCTCTATCACATTGATACTCTTGTAAATTTTCCTCCACCACTTTCAATAAATCTATCGTCTGGACTTCCTTCCCGTCAGCCACATCATAAACATGTGTTTCCACCGTATCCCAATAAAACCTTTCCCTGTCTTTGTAATCATCCCCTTCTAATTCTTTTACTTTTCCCTCTCTTTCTGTTATTAATAAATATTTACCTGGGAATACGTGAATTACCTCCAAATTTAAATCCCTTTTTACTATTTCATACATATCCTGTATTACACACGTATCTTCCGCTGTTACGGTACCTTTTCCTGTCCATAAAACGAGGGAGACATCTCTAGTGTCTACTAAAATTTTAAAATCCTGGGCTCGCTTATAAAAATAGAAACTGACACCTATAATCCCTAAAACGATTACGATTCCAATCAGGATCAAAATTTTTTTCTTCTCTACCTTCATTCTTCTTACGACTCCCTTCTTTTCCCCTTACTCAATCTCAATCAATTCACGCCATTCATTTTGTATATTGATTGTCTTTTTACTGCCATAAACATTTATCTTTTTACTATCATAAGCATTTTTATATCCCTCCTGAATAATGTCAATATAATCCAGGAATTTATCCGTGTCTTCTTCTTTCGTAATGTCATATCCCCCCAAAAGTAGTTTCTTACAACCATTGATAACATTTTGATCCTCTCCGTATTCGTCTTCTATTTTGGCCATTATGTCCTCAGCAATTTCATATTCCCCTTCATCCTTCTCCCAGCCCATCCATCCGGCAATTCCTTCTTTTTCCCACAATTCTACCTCCCGGAGGACTTCCGGCCTGTACATCCCTGTTATGGTTATGTCTCCCCCTTCTCCCAGGATTCCTCCCGAATATTCATATGTCCCTCCCATCCCAAACCATTCCATCTTCGCCTTGAAATTCTCTTTGCTCAGACTGTTTTCAAGGTTACTGATATTGGTCCAGTAATTAATCACATTCTGCGCCGCTATATTTCCTCCCTTTATTCCCAGCTTCCCGCTCAGGCTGCCTGACAGGCTGTCCAGCCCCGTTACTGCCCCGGCCTCCCCGGAAATCGCCATACTTCCGATGCTTGCAATGATCGCCACTTCCGGTGCAAACGTACCAAGCGCTATCAGGACTGCTCCTTCCGCCGTACCTAAGAGGTATTTTTGTAAAAGCTCTTCCTTTGCCTGGTTTAAGCGCTCCAGTTCCTGATGCATCCATTCATTATCCAAATCATTCGTCTTCCACAACACGTCTGTCTTTACTTTCTCCGTTACCGTTTCCCCTTCCCACGGAGAATAATGGGTGAGGTTAAAATCCATATCCCCGTTTTGATAGGTAAGTTCCGAAAGGTTCAACTGATGGTCTTCCTGTTCATATTTTTCTCCCAGTTTTTTTATCATGATAGCTTCCGTTGCCCAGAGATTCGTCAGCCCAACCCTTTTGGTATATTCCTGATAAAGCTCTGCATACCCTTTATCCGTCGGACTCATGGCGGCCAGAATGGCAGCGTCACCCTGCATCAGTGAGGAAGTCCCCGCATACAGTTTCTCCAGATAGATATCCCGGTACAGCAGGGATGACATTTGTTCGGTTCCATCCGGAAATTTATAGTAGTATATTTTTTCATTTTCTATGCCTATCACCGCATTGTTGAATGCCTCCAGCTGTTTCAAGGATTCTTCCTTGGCTTTCCCGTCTTCCTCCAGCTGCAGCAAATGGCACCCATAATCGGACAGGATAAACGTCATATTATCCGACAGGTCATTGGGATTCATTCCAAAGGCTTTTATATAACTTTCTTTTGTCCCCTCCATTAAACATCTGAAAAACTCCCGGTCTTCCCCGCTCTCCAGACAATCCCAGGCCTCCTTTATCTCCACGGCCGTATAACCCAGCTTTTCCATATTTTCAATCTCTTGTACATAGATTCCCTCTCTTAGCAGATACGCTCTGGCTCTCTCATTATTTACCGCCTCTCTCTGACTCCAGACCTCGTCCAGCGCCGTCTTCCATCCCATATCAGCCGGCACATCAAATCCGCTCCCCGTCCAGCTGCACTTTAATGCCTCTATCCCCGCATTTACATCGACATACAGACTGTTTGCCCCTTCGTATAAATTGTCGGTGGCACTTTCAATGGCGTCCATTTTTTCTATCTTCCCTCTTAACTCCCGGATGATTTCCTCCGCCTTCTCTATCCCATTCTCACATATTACGATCCGAATGTGCGCATAAGCAATATAGGCCGACCCAAAAGGCATGTTCTTAAGGGCACGTATCCGGCTCCGGTAGGTTTCAATCCTTTCCTCATATTCCGCGATAATTTCCTGCTGCTCCAGGATGGATTCGTTAATCTCATCCTCGATTAAGTCCTCCTCCCCCACTGTCCGGGCCAGCGTTTCGCTGTCGGATATCATGGATTCATTGGCGCAGATCAACCCCCGTATGACGGACTGGTGGCCGGAAACCTGCGTTTTTAAGCTGCTCCATGCCATCCCCTGTAATTCCCCGCTTTCAACAAACTCGGTAATGTGGGGCAGTGTATCCTGCAGCACCTGGTTATCGCTTTGCAGCGCCTCTATCATTCCCGAGGTCTGCGTTTTAATCTCTCCTGGTTTAATCACTCTGCCCATACTCTATTTCTCCTCTTTTGCCCGGCTTTCTTCCTGTTCCAAAAAGCGCATTCTGGCGTAACACTCTTCTTCCCGGTCCGCCAGTTGTCTCCTGACGGCGTCCATCCCATGGATTTCATCCTCCAGGAATTTCACCCGTTCCTTCTGCATCTGATATAGAATATCTTTCTGCCCTTCAATAAGCATCCGCATCCTGCCGTCATGTCTCCATTTCATCTCCAGCTTCCGGTTATCTTCTTCCATTTCCCTGTCCCGCATGCGCATGTCTTCTTCCTCACTTAAGATTTCTTTCCTCATCTTCTCGTAGGAAAACCGTTCTTCTTCCACCTTCTGAAGCTCTCTTTGTATCCTTTCACGTGTATCTGCTCCCATTGGTATCCCTCCTTCCGATTATCTTTGGCTTCCGGCGGCTATCTGTAAATCGGCCAGCTCCAGCCCTTCCCCTAATGAATGGATATGTTCCGCGTCCGACTGCAAGACCCCTTTGTAAGAATTCATTGTATTCCGCTCCGTATGGTACCGGGTACTTCCATTCTTTACCGCATTTAAAGTCGATTCACCTGCCATAGAAACAGCCCTGTCTGTTATTTCTATACTGCTTCCTTTCAGCATAGCTCCGAGGGGGTCCGATATATTAACGTTGTTTTGAATATTCATAATTTTCTCCTTAATAGCAAAAAACCGTTGGGAAAATTCCCAACGGCTTTGAATTCTTACCTTCGTTCTTACATTGCTCCGATTTTCCCTGCAATTTCCTGATCAATATTCTGCATTGCCGCCGATACGTCGCGTAGCTGCTGAGCAATTGATGTAATAAGATCGGATGTTGCCGTAAAACTTGGTTCTAATGACTGGAACTGGTCGTAAAACGCCTGGCTGCTGTGTCCTGCCCACTCATCGCAAAGGGATGTTACCATGTTTCTCATTTGTGATACCACCTGATTAAATTCGTCACATCTTGCGTTAAATTCGGACGCTTTTGCCTCCATCTGTTCCGGATTCAGTTTTATGTTGCTTATATCTGCCATAAGATCAGTCCTCCTTTGATTCATTGAGAGATTATCTCTCATTCATTTGTTTTGTGTTTATTGTGTAAATTATATTTATATTATAACATAAGTTTCAAATATTTCAATATGTTAATAGAATTATTTTCCATACTTTTATCCACAATCCAAGCTCTCGTCCGAATCGGTTATGAACAACTTTCAAAAAATGTACAAAATATAAGGAATCTGCAGATCCTGGAGATCAGGATTTTATCCTGATTCATAAATCCAAACCCCTCAGGATACGACATATTCTTTTTTCAACGGATTATGCAACATTTACTTCAAGCTATCATAAATCTTGGATAGATTATCTGTCACCCGTTCCAGATATGTTTTATTATCTTCACCGCTTTCAATTGTATAGATTGTCTCTACTTTTGCGCCGACTTCATTGGCCAGTGTTTGGGAAACGTCCGGGCTTACCATTTCTTCGGCAAAAATGGTGGTTACATTGTTTTCTTTGCAGTAGTTTACAAGTACGGCCAATTGCTGTGCGCTAGGTTCGCCCTCCGCAAAAGTGTCTTCCACGCTGTTTTGCTCCAACCCAAAATCCCTGCAGAGATAACCAAAAGCGGCATGTCCCGTTACAAAGCTCTTTTTCTCCACGGACTGAAATTTCTCTTTATATTCGTTATAAAGATTCTCCAGTTGTGAATTAAAATTATTATAGTTCTCTTCGTAATAATCCTGATTGGACGGATCTGCCTGGACAAGTGCATCTTTGATGTTTTTCACTTCTATTTCGGCCCCTTTCAGGCTAAGCCAGATATGGGGGTTATACTGCACTTGTTTTTCGATTTCCTCGGCATCCGTGTTAACAATTGCATTAGCACCCTTTGACGCTTCCACCGTAATCAGATTCGCATTATCGGCGGCTTTAACCGCTTCCTCCACCCATGCTTCTATACCCAGTCCGCTGTACACAAAAACATTGGCCGTGCTAAGGCCGACCAGGTCCTGCGCTTTTGGTTCAAAATCGTGGGGTTCCGTACCATCGGGTATAATCGTTGTAATCTCCACCTTATCCTTGCCAACGGCTTCCACAAATTCCTTCATTGCGTTAAAAGTAACGGAAATCTTGAGCTTACCTTCTTCTGTCCGAGCTGTCTGATCAGTACTGCCGGTATTACTCTCTTCCGTCCGCCCCCCCTGACCACTGCCGCCCGACGTACTATTTTCTTCTGCCTGATCCACCCGCTTACTGCTGCACGCTGAGAAGCTCACAACGGCAATCACGCATAACAGCAGCGCAGCCCATCTTTTTAAAAACTTTTTCAACATCTTTTTTAACCTCCGAAAAATATACTTGCAAATGCTTCTCGTTTGCATCTATAACATATCATAGCCTGCAAAGCCAATTTTGTCAAGCGCAAATGCAATTCATTTGCAAAAATATTATAACCGTCGGAAGGTGCTTTCAGGATAAGGCAGACAAATTATTCGGACACGACACCTTCTCCCGTTTTGTCCTAAGATTTGTAAACGGCACAGGCGTCGTCCCCGCAGGCCGTCGATGCGTCTTTACCCTTACCTTTCCAGCTTAAGCAGTGCCGTTACTGATAAATTGCATTGGTTTTACGCCGGTCATTTGCTGCGGATGACACCTATGTTCGATTGCAGCTTTTTTGTTATCAGAACCAATAAAAGGACAGCAACGGAAATAAGGGCGGTAAAGCCGCCGGGAGCGACATTGAGGTAATAGGAAATAAACAGCCCCAGCATGATGTCTATTACACTGAAGACAATTGAAAATACCAACGTGAATTTAAATCCCTTACCAAGCTGCAGCGCCGTAGCAACGGGAAGGGCAATCATAGAACTAAGCACCAGCACTCCTACGATTCTTATTGATACGGAAATAGCGGAGGCTACAAGGACAGAAAAAACATAGTTAATGAGCTTCACTTTTACGCCGGCTATTTTAGCGGCCTCCTCGTCATATGCGATATAGACCATCTGATTGTATAGAAAAATAAGGGTCAATACAGAAATCCCGCTGAGGATCACTACCATAATCATATCGAATCGGGTTACGGTCAGGATACTTCCAAACATAAAGGAATCCGCGTTTGCATGAAGCTTTCCGGAACTGATGATGGTTATAGCGGTGCCTACGCTAAGAGAAAGTACAATGGTGAGAATCAAATCGGTGTACTTTTTAAAATAACCACGAAGGAATTCAATCAGTGCGCCGCAGATGGATGTAAAGATAAATGCGCCCAGTATGGGATTTTGATTTAACATCAGCCCGATGGTAATACCGGCCAGGGAGGCGTGAGATAAGGCGTCCCCTATCATGGAATAACGGCGGAGAACCAAAAAGATGCCGATGCAGGGACATAAAATCGAAATAAATATGGAAACAAAGATTGCATTTTGCATAAAGCTGTAACTAAGCATGGTTATCGTCCTTTCCCCTGTTTATCAAAAATTCGTCGGCATATTGCCGGGGGGTGCACAGATGCCCCTGCCCGCCCGTCAGCTGGTAAATCAATGTTGAGTTTGAAATGGCGGCGTCCAGATTATGTTCAACGGAAACAATGGTGATGCCGTTTTCTCGGTTTATTTTTTTTAAGAGCCCATAAATCTCTTTCTCACTTTTTATATCCACTCCGGTGGAAGGTTCATCCAGAATCAATAGATTCGGGTTCCCCATCAATGCTCTCGCAATGAGTATTTTTTGGCTCTGACCTCCGGAGAGCGTGCCCATCAATGCACCCGTAAAATCGGTCATTCGGACCTGCTCAAGATTTTCTGTAATTTCGCCTTTGTTTTTGAGCTTCAATAATTTGCGGTAAGAATTCAGTGCCTCATAGACTGTAATGGGGAAATTGGAGTTGGAGTAATCATTTCTTTGCGGGACATATCCGATTCTCTTTGCAAAAGACACGATGCTTCCCCCTGTAGGTTTTATGAATTTTAATATTAACCGCATCAACGTGCTTTTTCCGCTGCCGTTTTCGCCTACTACCGATACATACTCGCCGTCATGTATTTCCAGATCGATCCCATCCAGCACATACGGCGGCGAACCCGTATAGGAAAAAGATAATTTTTCTGCTTTAATCATGTGTAACACCTTTCTGATTGCTAATCGTAAAACATTATTGCAAACGCACAGGATGGTTACGGGAATTCTTGTTTTCCTGTATCTTTACCCTTCTATGCTTATTTTTCATTTCTTTTGCGGCGGTTTAAGCGGATTACTCCTGCCGGGAAGCCATACACCGGGCGCATTTTCCGTAAAACATGGTGGTTTCCAACTCCACATAAAAATGATGCTTATCCCAAATATGTTCCGCCATTTTTTCCGTGGTATGACATTTCAATGGAAACGTCTTTCCGCAGGATGTGCATTTCATAAGCGGCCGCTCACAAGAATCCCGTTTCTCACCGACATAAAAGTAAAATGCCATATCCGATTCGCCTGTACGATATTTTTGCAAAATGCCTTCTGCAGTCATTCTATCCAGCTGGCGGTAAATTGTCGGCATACTAATGGGACTACCGCTCATTATAAAGAAACGGAATACCTCGTTTGCATTAAAATGAGCATCTTTTTGGGAAACGGCAAATTCCCAAATACGTTTTTTATTTTTAGTTTGATAACTGTGATTAGGTTTCATCTTTTCCCTGCCTATTAATACTTTATAATCATAATATGAAAATGATAATCAATTACACATTATAAGGGGTCGCCTAAACTATGTCAATAAAAAAATAATATTTTTAATAATTTAAGCACGGCAAAAAAATTTCAGGATTTAGTGGACTATATGAGCCTAAAGAATTCCGAAATTAAAAAATAAGGAATTAAAAGACGAGGTTAAATAACCGATTCCGGATAATAGCTTTCCGCTACGGACAGAAAATGCAGCTGTGTAGGAGAATCAAACAGATACATGGTGATCCCCGGCGCCATAATAGGGCAAAGATACGCCGGGCGCTACTTTGCCCTTTAAGCTCATAATATATGCTCCCTCCGTTTCGACAGTTTTGTTTTTTCATCTGTCTACTTTAAAGGGAGCATAAACCACCGTTAAATCTACTTCTATTTATCGACCGGAAGAAACAAGACTACCCCAATACCATACTATGCTTTTATCACTCTCCAATATTCTTCCACGAATATATCTAAATTTTAAAACCCTATTTCAAATAGTCTTGCAGCCTTCGACCCAGGCATTTTGATCTCTAATTTGCCGTCAATATAGGAATATTCACATTGTTTCTCTTTGGGATAAATCACCTTTACTTCTCTTACGTTTTTAACCAAATGCAATGGAATGACCGCCTTATCGGCTTTTGGTGTAAACACCGATAGATATGCTTTATTTTCATTTTGAACGCCATACGCCAACACTTCGCTCTTTGTAGTACATAACCCCAGTGGAAAAAAAGGTACGGAATCAATAATTTCATTTCTAATTTGTTTATAAACTGTAATACCTTCTTTCATCAGCTTAAGGCTGCTTTCGTTCATATTCCATACTTGCCCGCTGACATACGGCCTTAAGAGTATTCCGTTTATCATGTTGTAAATTACATGCTCCTCGTCATTCTCATAAGGATATACCCACATACCTGCCTGCTCCGGTGTCAATGCCGTAGCAATATTCGCCGCAATATAGGAGTTCGAAATATAGTCCGTCTGATCACTGGTGGATTGAAGGCTCTGAAGTTCAAGCATGCCGTAATCCATTCTCTGACCACCGGAACCGCAATTCTCGATAACCAGATTCGGATATTTTGCATATATATCACGATACCAGTCATATAAAGCTCTGTAGTGTTCAAGCATTGCATCACCGCAGCTGTCAGCGTATAGATCACTTCCTATGCCGGTGGTTACATTATAGTCAATTTTTAAATACTCTGCTCCATAATCGCTGATCATTCGATCCACAACGTCCATACAGTACTTACGAACTTCCGGATTTCTGAAATCAAAAAGATAGCGTTTATTATCTATGTGGCGTTTGCCATGTCTGCAGAAAAACCAGTCATCCGGCAAATCCTCCGCTATTTTGCAGGCAACACCCATGGTTTCAATCTCAAGCCATAATCCCATCTTCAAGCCTTTTGATCTTGCATAGTCAAAGATTTTGGCCAACCCATCAGGGAATCTTTCGGGGGATTCTTTCCATTCCCCAACGCGGTCCCACCAAATACCTTTATCATACCACCCGCAATCCAGGCAATAGTATTCGCAGCCAAGCTCAGCTGCTTTATTAATAACGGCAATTTCATTCTCTTGTGTCGGATCCCCCATTAAACAATTCATGTAATCATTAAATACAACATTGCACTTAATATCATCCTCATTTTTTCTTCTGATTTTTCTCCGATACTTTGTAAGTTCTGCAGTCGCTGTGCTTTCATCCCCTATGCTTACGCCAAAAGCAGCCGGAACAGAAGTAAAAGTATCTCCAGGATTAAGATTCTTCCACCATCCGTTTTCAGTCTCACAAGGTCCGCTTAAAGCAACATATAAATGGCTGTCAAACCCAGAACCGTATTCTGCAAGCCATGCCCCGGAATATTCAATCTCAAAATAGGAGATTTCACCGGTCTCACGATCTTTGGCAAAACCCATCGGCAGATATTCACATGCAGACCAGGAGCCAATACTCCCATAATGGAATCTGTTGTTTCCAAAACCGGACAAATTATGTCCTTTAACCGCCATATGAGAAAGGTTAAGATCTGAAGCGTTATAAACTTGCCATTGTGCCTCACTGGACCAGCTGCTATAGGGAACATAGATATCCGTCTTCTCAAAATAATCCTGATTGCCATTTTTCGACAAGCCTTCATAAATAAAAGAAGACACATATTCTATCCCTATATCAGTGGAGCCGATATTCTTTAATTCGGTCCAAACGCGTACCACATTTACACCGTCATAAAACTGCATGTTATACATTGCCTGTAATCCGTTTTGGGCTTGTAAGCATATTTCCAATTTCTTTCCATCCGTATTCTCATAAAGTTTATGATTAACGTATTTTAAAGCGCCGCCGGTACTTTCTGCATTATGCTTATAAGCGTGCATCGCTGTCGAGGATTCACCGGTAACCTGCACCTGAACAATGGGGTATGACTGTGGCCCAAAGAAACCCTTCGGTTCAATAACCTTAATAATATTAGGCTTCTTAACAGCCGAGAAATCAACCAGATCCATGCCTCCACTGGCATTTATGCGTAATTCGACTCGCATGTTTCCTTGTTCTATCAATATTTTATTTTCCATTTATTCACCTTTGAATCTCCCGCATTATGTATTCTCTGTACATTTGTATTGAACCACGATATTATTTTACTGTAATAACCCGATTCTTCTTCTCTTCATCAACTTCCTTTGCGTACTTCTCTTTGATTCGTACCGCACCCCGATATCCGTCGTTTGTAGGAATTAGATTACCCTTAGTCAATCTCTCCTTAGCCGCTTCAATTCCGTCCTTGTATTGAGGCAGCCATTCTGCTTCAGCAGCTAACATTTCATCAATCATCTGCCATACTTCAGGGGGATTGCAAACAGCGCCTGTTAAGGGATCCATTAGCGCGGCCTGCTTCAGTAAAGACACATCGCCGGCAACAGCTGCTTCTACTGCCAGCCTTTGCACCCAAATAGACTGGGAGCAAATAGCCGCACATCCCAACGGCAGATCCCCGACTTTGGGAATAGAAATTCCATTCCCATCCGCATAACAGGGAACCTCAACAACGCTTTCATACGGAAGGTTAGTAATGCAGCCCTCATTCATAACATTGAAATGTCCCCGGTATTTTTTTCCTGTTTCAAGTGCTTCGATAATATAAGAGCAATGCTCACAGCTTCTGTCACTGCCATCATATTTTTTAGGAGATTTTTCCAAAATTTTTGGATATTCTGTTTCAAACCAATTTCTTTCTTCTCTTGATTCGCGTAAATATCCGCCGGTCTCTCCGTTAATCCATTTATCCAGATTAATCCATTGGATAATCTCATCCGGTCTCTTTCTATACCAGGCAACATACTCTGACAGATGCCCGTTGGATTCTGTAGAGTAATATCCAAATCGCTTCAAAATATCTATTCTGACTTTTTCTTCCTCACTGAATTTTGCATGTTTCTCAAAACCTTCAAGAAGTTTATCACGTAATTCCACCCCGTTATGCTTAACTGAAATGTACCATGTCTGATGATTAATACCGGCGCAGGTAACATCAAGCTGATCTCTGGGAATACCTAATACTTCCGCAAGCTGTTCTTCCCCGTGTATTTCACCGTGGCATAGGCCAATCGTCTTTACCCTGCCATATTTATTACATGCCCAAGTAGCCATAGCATTGGGATTAGAGTAATTCAAAAGAATTGCTCCGGGTGCCGCTGCTTCTCTGATATCCTTACAGAAATCAAGCATCGCAGCAATAACGCGCTGTCCATACATAATACCGCCGGTACAGAGTGTGTCGCCTACACATTGATCAACTCCATACTTCAGCGGGATATCGATATCTTTTTCAAATCCTTCCAATCCACCAATTCTTACACAATTAATTATATAATTGGCATCTTTGAATGCTTCTCTTCTATCCAAAGTAGCGTTAATTTTAATTGAAACTCCATTGAAATCCAAATCCCGCTGGCAGAGACCTGCAATTTTCTGTAAATTATCATTGTTTCTATCCGTAAACGCTATTTCGGCAGAATGAAATTCTTTGACCGACATAATATCTGTAAAGAGTTTCCTTGCAAAAACCAAGCTTCCGGCTCCGATTATTGCGATTTTCATTATAAAAATCCTCCTGACTCCGGGAACAAGTCATCCCTTGATAGCACTGTCTACCGTTCCCTGTATGAAATATTTTTGTAAGAAAAGGTACAATACCACTAAAGGTAACATACCGATTACTGCCACTGCCGCCGCCCCGCCATAATCATTTGATACGGCCGAAAAATACGTCTTGATAACCAGCGTAATTGTTCTCATTGATGTCTTTTGTAAGAAATAATAAGAATAGGTATATTCATTCCAAACTCCAACTCCCTGTAAGATAATTACCGTGACTGTAACTGTCTTTAACTGCGGCATAATAATTCTAAAAAATACCTGCAGATTACTGGCACCGTCAATTGCAGCTGCCTCATCAAGCGTCTCAGGAATTGATGAAATAAAATTAGTATATAGAAATATTACCACCGGAAGTCCAAAAGAGCCCAGCACCAGTACCATTCCCCAATAGGTAGAGGTTGCATGAATATTCGACATAATAGAATATACACCAACCAAAATAGTAATGGGAGAGATCATCATAACCGATAGAATAAGGCTCCTCACAACTTCATTTAATCTGGATTGGTTTCTGGCCAATGCATATGCAGCCATACAACCAACTACTATTTCTGTAAGCAGTATAAATCCCGTAATAATTAAACAGTTACGAATGCCTATGAATATATCTCCGGACTGAAAAACGCCTTGGTAATTTCCCCAGTATATCTTGCTGGGAAACTTTAATCTGGATGTTGTATCTGTAAACGATTTTAAGGAAACATTCAATATAACGTAAAACGGAAATAAATAGATAACCAGCAATAAAAGGCTTATCAGATATTTCCACCAATCACGTAAACGGAATTTAATCTTTTCCTCTTTGCCGTTATCATGTACAGCCCGCTCTTCGCCCTCTGGATTAACAGATTTCTTACCTTTTTTTAATATCATTAGAGGCTGACCTCCTTTTTGCGGAAATACACGTTAAACATCATTGAGATAACCATAATAAGGACAAACGAAAATACACCGATAGCTGCTGCATATCCGGCACGTTCTGCATCAAAATAGCGGTTAGTTATATATGTGGCAAGTGAGTGAGTCTTTTTAGCCGGTCCACCGTCTGTCAGCGCTCGAATAACATCATACAGTTTTAATCCGCCAATTAGATTATAAATAACGGAGGAAGAAATTGCCGGCATTAACAGCGGCAGCGTGACGTACCTAAACTTTTTCCAGCCTGTAGCACCATCTACTGTAGCCGCTTCCAGATAAGATGCCGGCACTCCCTGAATACCGGCCAAGTATATAACCATGCTGATACCGACATACTGCCAAGAATTAATCATAACAATAATCGCAACCGAGGCATTGCCGTTTCCGAGCCAATCAAAAGATGTACCGCCAAGCCAAGCCACAATATCATTAACTACGCCATTTTCATATTGGAAGAAGAAATACATAATGTAACCCATTACCAATGCAGAAACCATAATCGGGAGATAAACCACGGTACGAACAAGGCTTCTCCCTTTAAACTTTGTATTCAGGAACAGCGCCAACGCCAATCCAATCATCTGCTGGATTATTGTACATGCAAATCCATATATCAGCGTGTTTTTTAATGAAGACAGAAATACTTTATCACTGAACATTGAAATAAAATTTGTAATATTCATAAAGGTCTTATTCCTAGAATAACCATCCCACCTAAAAAACGATAAATATATAGCGTTACACAGCGGATAGGCAATCAAACCTAGCATCCACAGAACTGCCGGAATGTAGAACCAGTTTAATCTACTCTTCTTTTTCCTATGCATAAGCTTTCCCCATTATTGTCTTAATTATTGAAAACATCGCCCCTAGATAAGCACCATGCGCTCTGACCTAAGCGCGATGTTCGTTAACAGTATTAATTAACCATTAAATCATTGTAATTGTCGCTGATCGTCGTCACTGCATCATCCATGCTGCCATCCGGATCACCATCTGCCAATAACATAGATACCGCATCTGCCATTACACTCCACATACCGCTGGGCAGATACTCCCGGTCAAAGAAGTTATCATAAATCAAATCGCCGTCAAATGCTTCTTGAGCTTCTTTAAACGCGTTAGTTGTATATGCAGCCTGATCAGTCTCATCTAATTCAATGCTGGTTAATGCCGGGATACCACCGTCAATCTTAACAATTTGAACAGCGATTTCAGGCTGAGCAAGATATTCTAACAGCTGTTTGCACTCATCTTCATATTTTGTGTCTTTCCAAATACCGAAGCAGCTGAAATTTCCTTCACCTGTTCCAAAATAAGAAGCTCCGCTATCATCTTTGGCAGGAACAGGCAGAACACCAATTTCAGCATCAGCATTGTATGCCAATACCGACGGGATCATCTCCGTTGAATACATTGTGAAAGCACCTTCTCCGTTAGCTAATGCTTTGCATATATCATCTTTTTGCGCACTTACACTATCCGCATTGTAATATCCCTTGTTATACCAATTTGCAAGCATCTGGAATCCTTCCCTGCCATTTGCTTCCCAGTCAAAGCTTCCATCCTTTAGTGCATCTGAATTATTTGCAGCCAAATCGCTGTTGGAATACAGCGTCGGCCAAATACATTCTAATGAATAGGAATCAAATCCATCACCGCAGCAGATTTCAATCGGAGATGTATCCGTATTATCAGCAACCTTCTGGCAAGCTTTATCAAAATCAGCCCAGGTGCGGATCTGTGTCGCATCTACTCCTGCATTTTTTAAAACCGTCTTATTATATATAATTCCGCATACAGCCTGTGTTATAGGAAGAATGAAAAGTTCGCCGCTGTCATTTGTAATAACATTTTTCAGACCGCTGTCAATATTGGCAACCCAATCCTGATCGCTTAAATCCATCATGTATTGACTATAACGAATTAAGCTCCAGCCGTGAGTAACCCACATATCCGGCAGATCTCCAGATGCCATACGAGTCTTCATAGCAGATTCGTAATCATCCCCACCGTTATAGATTTTAATATTAATTCCTGTTTTCTTTGTAAAATCAGTCATCAGTTGCTCAAAAACGGAAAAATCATCTGTTGTAAGGTTGTATGCTACCTCAATGGTTGCACCCTTCCCCGTAACAGTGCTCCCATTGGCAGCTTCCGTAGTGTCACTTGCATCCGCGGAAGCCTTTGTATTTTCTGAATCAGTTGTGTTCTTTGTTGTGCCGGATCCACATGCTGCTAATCCCATTGTCATGCATGACACTAAAAAAAGTGCTAATACTTTCTTCTTCATAGAAATAGTCCTCCTTTGAATAATGAGTTGTGCATTCTTTACACTTCTTTAAAATATTTCCAAATAATTGTTTTAATTTTCCCTTGATTTTCACTCGCACGCATTTGAAGCTTTGTATATTTTCTACATTTCGCTCAAGTATTCCCCCCTTATGATTGACATTATAGCAAAAACTCTGGTATAATGAATAATAATTTAAGTATATTATCACACATTTATTGCAGAGGGATGCATTGAATGAATTCTTTGTACCTAAAGCAGGGTATAACTAATAAAAGTAGCCAAAAGCTGCCATTTTTTTGTAAAAGCCCTTCAAAAAATTCTTTTCAGACCTTGAATGGTTTCCGGTAAAATAAAACACCGGGTAACATGATAGAAAAGTATAATGAAGTTCAAGTAATTTCATAACGGTTTGTGTCCGAGCATTGCGAAAGGAATGTGAAGTTAATATGTTATATGAAGAGAAAAAAGAATTCTTTCTTGCCTACGATGCAATTAACAACATGGATTATCCTATTCATCTTCACCACTACATTGAATTAGTGCATGTTATAAAGGGAAAGCTGCAAATGCAGATTGGTAACCAAAAGTACTTAATAACATCAGGTCAATTTGCAGTCATTTTTCCTAATGTATTTCACAACTACCATACAATTTCAAAGGAGGATGATACTTTTTTCAGAATAACAAACAGTTATCTGTATCTGCTTCCGCCATTTTTTAAAAATCATTTTATGAATTATTCTCTGAATTGCCCTGTCCTTAATAAGGAATCTATACATGAAGATGTGTTGTATGCAGAAGAGAGATTAATGAATCTAACATATAATACAGATACCGCTCCACTAATCAGTGCATTACTCGCACTATTACTGGCCCGCATATTTCCGCATTTACAGTTGTGTTCTTATAGTAAGCGCCCTCCGCAAGATATCACGGAACAGATCATTGCCTATATCTCCAACCATTATACGGAAGACCTCTCTCTAACTTCGATAGCTAATAAGTTCGGCATTGGTAAATATGCCCTGTCCAGAATATTCTCAAATGTTCTCGGAGTAAAGTTCTTCCAGTATCTAAATTTTCTTCGTATAGACTATGCCGAGCAGCTACTAATCAGTACAGACCATAACGTCATAGATATTGCCATTAATTGTGGTTATCAAAATCAGCAAACCTTTAACCGCGTCTTTAAAGAAAGATGTCACTGTACTCCAAAAGAGTACCGTGACAAATATACAAAGCATTTTACGCTGTCTAACAGCTGAAGGTTATACCAAAGATATCCAAGCCGTTTGCTTTTAAAATTTTTTAATACCGGTTTTATCCAAACCTAATAAATCTGTCTTTATGGGCACTTATAATCGTTTTATCAAGTCAAGCATACAATTTTCATCCAATTTATTCCATTTTTCACGATTATAATTTAGTTTTCTGCCCTCATCTTCAAATTTCCACGTTTGGAATTGGAATTTCCGTTTAGGAATGATGAATTTTATCGTAAATAATATCACTAAGTCTTGCAAACTGCTCCAGGGTAAGGGCTTCCCCGCGTATTGACGGCGATACATCCAGCCGGCCGACGGCTTCTGCTATGGTTTCCTTGGGCAGATTGATTTCCGTACCGTTATTTAATCCGTTGACCAGGGTCTTCCTTCTCTGGTTAAAAGATGCCCGGATAATCTGGAACATAAGCTTCTCATCCTTTACTTTCACCGGCCTGTCCTTATGAAGGCTTAAGCGGATTACCGCCGAACCCACCTTGGGTCTTGGTATGAAGCAATTGGGCGGCACATTGGCTGCAATATAGGGATCCGCATAATATTGGACCGCCAGCGACAACGCTCCGTAATCCTTACTGCCGGGACCCGACTGCATACGCTCCGCCACTTCCTTCTGCACCATAACGGTTATATTGTCTACAGGCACATGGGTCTCCAACAGTCCCATAATAATTGGCGTGGTAATGTAATAAGGCAGATTGGCAACAATTTTAACGGGTTTTCCGTTATTTTTCTCCTGCACCAGCTTATTTATATCTATCTTTAATATGTCCTCATTCATGATGGTAATATTGTTATAGGAGGATAAGGTATCTTCAAGAATCGGTATTAAGGTTTTATCAATTTCTACGGCAACAACTTCCCCGGCCGCTCCGCATAAATACTGGGTCAATGTTCCGATGCCGGGTCCCACCTCCAATACCATATCGTCCTTCGTTACACCGGCAGCTTTAATAATTTTGCCCAGTACATGGGTATCAATTAAAAAGTTCTGTCCGTATTTCTTCCGAAAAACAAAGTGATATTTATTTAATATTTCAATCGTTTCTTTTGGATTGCCTAGTGTTGCCATGTATTACCTCTTTTCTTCTTCCTTTACTTGATACCATACATTCTTTTTGCATTTTGTTCTGTTATGCTTATAACTTCTTCATAGGGAATTTCCTTTAACTGTGAGATTTCTTTTGCCACATAAATTAAATTCAGGGAAGAATTCCTCTTGCCCCTGTTAGGTTCCGGTGCCAGGTAAGGGCAGTCGGTTTCCAGAACTAATTGCTCTATGGGCGCATATTCCACCACTTCCTTTAATTTTTTCCCGTTTTTAAAAGTAACAACACCGCCGATTCCTAAGTAAAACCCCATCTCCAGGTAATTTTTTGCCATTTCCTTACCGTAGGAAAAGCAATGAATTACCCCTCCTGTTTCTCGTAAGCCCGCCGCCTTTATCATATCATAAGTATCCGCCGCCGCATCCCTGCTGTGAATGATCACAGGAAGCTTTCGTTCCCCGGCAAGCTCCATTTGTCTGTCAAACCATTTCTTCTGGACCGTCCTCTCTGTAGTATCCCAGTAATAATCCAGTCCGATCTCACCGATTGCCGCCACTTTGGGTAAAATTGCCGCTTCCCTTAACCAATTAAATTTTTCCTCATTTAATTCGGCCGTTTCACTGGGATGCACTCCGACGGCGCCGTAAAGGAAGGAAAACTGCTTCGTTAATTCCAGAGTTTTTTTCGTCGTTTCAATACTGGAACCGACATTAACAACATATCCGATTCCTTCCTTAGAAAGACTGTTTAACAAACTATCTCTATCTTCATCAAAAGCTTCATCATCATAATGAGCGTGTGTTTCAAATATCATTCCGTCCTCCCATGTAATATCCGGTTCCGTCATTAGGTTCTGGATAGCTGCTTCAAATGGATGCCTCCGTACCTCTAACTATAATTAATGTTTTATTCTTAGGTTCTTATTGTATTATAGTGATTTTCTTTTATTTTGTCTATGCTTTCTTATGATTATGATAATGCTTTATTACTATATTAAAAATGCCGCATTTGCAGACATTTTACTGTTACTCAATGATTATCCCCTTTATTACCAGCCGCCTGTCAGGGTTAATAACAGGATCACATGTAACAAGGGTTATTTCCTTATCCTTGCCGCCGCCTGACAGCACCCATATTGCATCAGGCTCAACGCGCGGCTTTTCTGTCACCGTATAATTGAATACATCCTCTTCGCTTACAACTTCTATGCTATCGCCCGGCTCAATCTCATCCGGCCGGCCGGTTAAAGTTTCTGCCATAAGTACGGCTCCTGTGACCTGCTATGGAATAATTCGCCTTATTTGTATATTCTTATATACCACCGCTTAATGTTTTATCTATGTCCCTTTACAATTTCCTTTTCCTTAAGAATAATCCCGTTAAAATCAACAGGCTTCCGGCAACATAATACCCCGTCCTGCTGCTTTCACCGGTCTTGGGAAGATTATTGGCAGCCTCTTCTGAAGATTCCTGCAATGCCGCTTTCCTGTTACCTGCCGTATCCGTTTTGCTTATACCATCCGACTCGTTTCCGGGATTATCCGAGGTATCTGCCTTTGCTATACGTAAAGCATTTTTATCATAAACAACCTCCGCATTATATGTATCCGGAAGACCGGTAATTTCTACCGATAAGAAGGTTTTACCGCTTGTCCGAATTCCAAATGTTATGATGGCAGAACCATCGGCAGGTATGTAACCGTCGGTAAAATTTAATTTTAAAGTTCCTCCAAATTCCGCGCCACCCTTAATATTAAGCAAATCCTTACTGCCTCCGATATTAAGCTCCAGTATACCGGAATTGGACTGCGTAAAATTATCATCAATAATCAGGCGACCGGATACCTTTTCACTTAAGGTGCCTGCGTTGTTAACCACCTCCCCGCTTCCCAAAGCGGTACTTGAGGCAGCTTCCAAGTCTCCCTGTTCAATCAGGGTTCCTCCGGCATAAGTATTATTGCCTGCCAGAATCAAGGTGCCGGTTCCCTGTTTTGTCAGCATTCCGCCGCCTGAAATATCATTCAGCCAGCTGTCGGCAGCATTAAATCCTCCTTGGGAAGCATCCATTGTTACGGTTACATCCGTCTCAAAAGCGCCATAGCCGTTTGCGGCAGCATAAAGATTTAAGCGGCCCCAGCCTTCGGTGTCATCTAACACCGGATACCCGGACGGAAGTCCCGTGGTATATAAAACCCAGCGGCGCTGGACATCGTCAAGATAGGGAAGACGGGTTTCAAGTAACACCTCCGCACCCTTTGGAACTGCCATGGGGCTTTTAGTATCGCCGGTTTGTTTAAATCCATAAGTTAAACGTTCCGTAAATATTTTCTTATTTGCGGCATAATCGCTGTACCTGTCCTCCGAAGTCCCCTCCTGTGTAAGTAGTATTTCATGAGCTTCTTTATAAGCGGCTTCTTTCAAGCCTGCATTTTCAGGATCATTTAATATAGCGGCCGCTATCGCTGTTGCCATAATGCGGCCGCCAATGACATACAAGCAGGAATGCATGCCGGCTACAATTCTGTTATTTCCAAGGTCGGAAGCTCTTGTCAGCATCTCCTGGTAGCGTTCGGGCAAGGAATATGCCAAAGCAATAGCCGCAAGATAGCCCGCATTGGTATGCCCGCTTGGAAATCCATTGTCGTCCCCAGCTTCTGAATCCGGCTTTTTAACCGGAACAAGGGCTGGCAATATGATACTGTCCTTGTACCAACGGAACGGCCGCGGGTACTGGTAGTAATATTTTGCCGGATTTGCCGTAGAATAAGTACCGCGCAGTGTATTTACCAATTTTACCATGTTTCCAAGACCGGAATCCTCATCAGCCCAGTTGCCGTTACTATTACCCTCATCATCGTACTTTGCTTCTGCGGCATCTGCAGGAATAATGTCCGGAATAGTTGTTCCTGCGTTGGCCAACGTTTTAAATTTATCCGCATAAGGACCAAGTCCGCTTATTACGCTATAGCTCTGATGACGGCGGTCATCCAGATAGGCCTGTATTTCTTCCTCCTCGGTGCGCCTGTCCGCAATAGCAATGGTTTTATTGATATTTTCAGTCAAAATGTCCGAATTAACCTTTGCACCATTGTTCCATTCAGACCCGGGCGCCCAAAGATCAAGAAATCGCGACAGTACTCCGATAGATGGATTTGATACGGGTTTTGTGTCGATGTAGTTTCCGCTTTCATCTTTTACGCCATTGTTTTTATATGTATCCACATAATATCCATAGGGCGCCTTTTTCGGCTCTATTGCAGAATCATCCACCCCGCTTGCAGCGGCAATAATACTTTGGCCGCCAATCGCCGTTGCTAATAATAAGGTTAGTAATTTCACCTTATCCTTTCTTTTAAACATATATTTGTGTAAAAACATTTTACTCCTCACTTTCCTGTTTTATTAAATAGCATTAATATAACTGTAAATTATTTATTTAAAATTAAACTATGGTAAACAATCTGTAAACTGGGGTATTTATATTATACCTGTCAAAATAGTACGGCATCCCTGCAATAACAAGGCGGGTGATTGTTTCCCATTTCGCCGCAACTTACCATAGGAATGAATAATTTGTAAATTAAAAGGCAAAAAGCGAAAAATCTTCTTTCCATATATGTTCAATTAGTTCTTCTGCGCTGACAGGTATTCCCTGTTTTAAAAGTAAATATTCCAAAATTTTATATTCTTTTGGTGATAAATCCAATATGCGTCCGTCTTTTGTATCTACAGTCCTAGAGCGTGTTTGAAAAATCATCGCACCGTTCTTTTCGGTGACGGATATTCGTATCATAGGTGATTTATTTGAGGTATTACCATCAATAATAAAGGAAATTAAAAGAATGAAAGCTGTCTGATAAAACAGAAAACGGAGGAGCACTGCGATCTGCTGCGCGTTCCCCCGTTATTATTAATTGAATTATAAAACTTCTGCTGTGGCAAAGAAACATCGGCGGGAAT
Source organism: Clostridiales bacterium (assembly GCA_015655075.1). Lineage (GTDB taxonomy): Bacteria > Bacillota > Clostridia > Lachnospirales > Lachnospiraceae > Anaerocolumna. The sequence continues at coordinate 26,084 of JAATFT010000017.1, forward strand.
GCTCAATTTGCCGGGTGTGAGGTAAGCTGTATTGGGCTTGGGCAGCAAATTCCCGGCTGTTGCCTCCTACAAAATAGGTAAAGGTACCCTTTTCCAATATCCATTTGCCATGTTCATCTATAAAGGAAAGTTGATTCAGGTTAAAATGGAATACAATGGTTTTGGTCTCTCCCGGCTCCAGGGTAATACGCTTAAAACCAATCAGCTCCTGCTCAGGACGGATCATGGTAGCATAGTCGTCGCGGCCGTAAAGCTGTACCACCTCATCTCCGGTTACATTCCCGTTATTCTTTACAGAGATTTGTGCAGTGGTTTCTCCGTTTTCAAAGGTTTTCAAATAAAAATTTTCATAGCCGAAGGTCGTATAAGATAAGCCATAGCCAAAAGGTATGAGTGCAGTGTTTAAAGAATCGATATAACCATAGGTATATAGCGCATCATTTTTAAAGGTAAGCGGACCGCTGCCCTTCTGCATGTTATGGTATACGGGCATATTTCCTGTTCCACGGGGAATATCCAGAGGAACGCGGCCTGCCGGGTTGTTGGCGCCGGAGATCGTTTTAGCGATAGCGATACCGCCATAGGTGCATGGAAGCCAGGCTTCCAGGATAGCAGGAATATGGTCATATGCCCACTGGCTTACCAGCGGCCTTCCGTCCATATGAACGATGACGGTATTCTGATTTACTTCATATACTGCCCGCATGAGAGTTTCCTGCATTCCCGGCAGATCCGTGCTGGTGGAATCGATTCCTTCTCCGGTTGTACTGTGCCAGCCCCAGCCGTTCTTACCACCCAACGTCAGAATGACATAATCGGATTTTTCTGCGGCCTTTACGGCGGCAGGTATATCGCATTCGGAACCATTGTAATCACAGCCCTCTGTATATGTAACAGATGTATAGTCTTCTTCCGCAAGGGCTTCAAAGATCGTTTTAATACCCGGATAAATGGCACGAAGCTTGCCGTCCAAAAGATGCTTGTCAGAGTTTTTGACCAGCCAGCTGCTGGCTTTGGAGGTTATCCGATCGGTACAGTCACTGTCTAACACAGGTATTGGTTCGGTGTCTACTCCTGCCATAACCAGTTCTCTGGATTCGATCATTGCGGGATAGGTATAACTGCCAAAAAAGAGCCGCATACAGTTGCCTGCAGGGCCAATGACGGCTATGGATTTGTTTTTATCCGTAAGCGGGAGCAAATGATCATTTTTGGTTAAAGTCATGACCTTTTGAGCCGCTTCCAGGGATTTGCGGCTGTTTTCTTCCGGCGCAAAAGCACTGGGTATTTCCTGTTCATGGGGATAAGGGTTCTCAAAAAGTCCCAGCTGGAATTTTAATGTTAAAATACGGGATACCGAGGAGTCTACACAGGAGATGTCGAACTCACCTTCTTCGACCGCACGGATCAGGTCATCCGAATAGCCCAAGCGGTAAGGCAGCTCCACATCCAGGCCTGCCAGCAGGCACTGTTTTGCAGCTTCCGTTATATTATCTGCCGTATGGTATACTTTGACCAAACGGGGGACGGATTTGTAATCACTGACTACCACACCCTGAAAACCGAGATCATCTCTTAGCAGATCATTTAAAATTTCTTTGCTTGCGCAAATGGGTTTGCCGTTCCATTCGGAATAGCTATTCATCACCGAACATATATGTGATTTTTGGATGGCCGCTTCAAACGGCCGGGCAAATGTTTCCCGAAGCTCCCTTGGATCCGTCAGGGTACGGGACATGTTCATCCCGCCTTCGGTTTGTGAATAACCCAAAAAATGTTTGGCAGTTGCTGCTACGCCGTTCACCAGATCCCCCTGCATAGATTCTACAAAGGCACAACCCATGACGGAGCTTAAGACAGGATCTCCTCCGTAGGTTTCATTTACACGGCCCCAGCGTAAATCTCTAGCGACATCCAGAACCGGTGAAAGTGCGTGGCGGATTCCGACGCTTACCATTTGTTTCCGATTCCGTTCGCACATATCCCGGACGATTTCCGGATCAAAAGAGGCTGACAGTGAGATGGATGTGGGAAACAGATTTGAGCCAGACATAAGAGGGCCGGACAGGCATTCCATATGAAACAGGGCAGGGACGCCATGCGGTGAATGCTCTATGATATACTCCTGATAATTCCGTATGAATCTGGCAGTGGTTTCCGGCTCACCGCCCATCAAGGCGACTTCTCCGATCCCGTTTTGTAAATCCAGTTCTTCCGGAGGTTGGGGGTTGCCAAAGGCCTGTGTACATCCCAGTTGCCGGATTTTTTCCGCAATAGACATACGGCCTAGCAGGTCAAATACGCGCTGCTCTACGGGCAGCTCCGGATTTTGGTAAGGGTATTGTTTTTGCTTCATAACTGCGCTCCTCTCTATATTTTGGTTAGAGTATAGCATAACCGTTTCAAAAGAAACAGGATACTTAATACAAAAAAGGAGGATTTCATATGGCCATTTATAGGCAAAAAAGCTAACATTACTCTTTGGTTGATACGCGCTCCTCCTGATGAGGTGACAGTTCGGCCTTTCCATGGATCAGCTCCAGTATTTTAAGGGAAATCAGTATCCGCAGCCTGACATCGGGATCGTCCAGTGTAACACCCAAAACATCTTGGATTTTAGAGAGACGGTAAATCACACTGTTCCGGTGCATATGCACCATTTTGGCGGTCAGTGTGATATTGCGCTCAGATAATAAAAAGATTTTCAATAAAGTTATGTTATCATAATTCGTATCCCCGGATCCGGTCAATAGCCGAAGCTTTAGAAAATACATATCTTCAAGCGGGAAACTGTTGGAATAGCTGTCAATCATATCATAAATATAAATATTAGAATAAAAATATACATTGCATTCCGGATTCAGCCGGGCACCAAGCCGGATTGACGCCGTCGCCTGTTTGAATGCTACATCCATTTTTAAAAAAGAGTCAAAGTTCGTGCTGAAGCCGGCATGGGCATGAACCAGCTTGAGCAGATAGAGAAATTCCGCATACCCATCGTCGGTTTCAATCATTGTTTTCAAAGAGCTGTTAGTATTACGCAGAAGCAGGATCAGCATGTCTTTATAAGGAAACAGCTTAAAGTAAGGGAATACCGAATTTGACTGCAGTCTTAGCATTAAATAATTGATCTCCCGACGGTTGGAGGCCTTATGGGATATGACGCACATGCGGTATGTTCCATCGGATGGCAGCTGCAGGAACCGGGCCCGATCCAGCAGATATTCATTATCTTCCTTCGTATGATGAATTAAGTCGTGAAGAAATACCTCAAGCTGCGACGGGACGTTAGATGCTTCATCCTCTTTACGGAAGCAATACTTATAGACTTGTAAAGCAAAATAAAGAAAGATTTCATATTCTAAGGCCGATACCTCTGATTTGTCGGTATAATAAACGTTTAAAAAACCTAATAACTTATCGTCTGCCTTCGAATGGAATGTCCGAATTAAAAACGGACAGCCCATATAATTAGGCGGATGGGATATGAAAGGGGAAAAAGAAGGAGCACTTTTCATATATCCCATGCGCACAAAGGTATCAATAATTTCTTTATTATAGTAACCATCCCGCAAAAGATCATCAACACGGGGAAAGCCTGTCACGTTGGTATGACTGGATGCAACCAAGTTATAGGACGAATTTACCAGCACAATCGGATTATCTCCAAAATACATACGCCCCAGATCCATAAGGGCCTGATATCCCTGGTTGCCGGCCACGGCGTTGCGGACACTGCTACTCCATTGTTTTGCCCTGTCAAATAAGTTAAATAAAACATTTATGATTAAAGCTATTTCGCAGGTTTCAGGCAGTATGATTAAATTCGCTCCGGTCTCCTTAAAAAAAGGAGTAACAGAGTCTGCACATACGATGCAGGCGATACATAGTTCCCGCAGGATAGCAGGGTCCACTAGCTGTAGCTGCGATGCGGTTCCAACATATAGCATGGATGGGTTGAAATGATGGGTTCCCGCAGAGATCATCTGAAAACCGGAAAAAGAAAAGCTAGTATCTTCAGAAAGCAGGGATTCTGCGCCAAATGCGGAAAGCTCTTCAACTATAACTCGATGAGATAGATTCAATGTAGATACCTCCTGGTTTAATTAATTCTATTATCTTTTTATATAAAGAATATAAATTTCATATAAAGAATATCAAAAAATAAACAGAAAGTCAAAACAAATGCACAGAGTGTTTATTCATTTGGTTAATGTGACCACAAATATTTTAATATTTTATCTGATATTTGTATTGTTTGCTGTGCATTTTGACGAAACGCTATGCTATGATAGTAATAACAAGCCGTGATAATTCTACGGTGAGTTAAATTTTACAAGGGAGGTTTTGGGATGAGCAGTAAGCTTATACTTTCTGCCAAAGGCGTTTGCAAGGCTTTCGGGCTGACGCGTGCTTTGATTGATGTGGATATAGACATCAGCCGGGGCGAAATAAGAGGACTGATCGGCGAAAATGGGTCAGGAAAGTCCACCTTTTCTTCCATTATCGGGGGAGCGCAGAAGGCCGACAAAGGTACGTTTTATCTAAAAGAAAAACCATATAAACCAACCAGCATGGTGGATGCGCAGAATCAGGGAATCAGTATGATTATTCAGGAGATGGGAAATATATCCAAAATATCGGTTGCATCCAATATATTTGCAGGAAGGCTGGAGCAATTTTCAAGATTTGGTTTTTTGGATTGGAAGAAAATTAACCGAGAAGCAAATCGGGTTCTGGAGGATATCGGAGCTCCGGAAATTAAAGCCGAAATGATAATTGACGAGCTGAACTTTGAAGACCGCAAAATCGTTGAAGTGGCCAGAGCTATGTTAAGCGATCCGGATATTCTGATTATCGATGAAACAACAACAGCGCTGGCGCAGAAGGGCCGGGGTATTATTTACAACCTGATTCAGCGGCTGCATAAATCAAACAAAGCGGTTCTCTTTATCAGCCACGACCTGGACGAACTCATGGAGGTTTGTAATACAATAACCGTTCTCAGAGATGGCGTGGTAATCGATACGCTGAAAGAAAATGAGATGTCCGTTGATGTGATGCGAAAGCTTATGATAGGCCGGGAATCGTCAGGAAGCTATTACAGGCCCGACTATGACGGAAGATGCAGTGACCAGGTCGTTTTAGAAGCGAAACAAATATCACTGCGGTCATATTTCAAAAACATCAATATTGCCCTGCGCAAAGGGGAGATTCTGGGGTTTGGAGGCTTATCCGGCTGCGGCATGCATGAAATCGGGAGAGTTCTTTTTGGGATCGATAAACCGATCACCGGAACGGTGACCCTGCTGCAGAAAGATAGGAAAATCCCAATTCGTGATACGAGTGTGGCGGTTGCAAATCATATGGCATATGTTTCGAAGGACAGGGATAAAGAAGCGATTATTTTAAATGCGTCTATCAAGAACAATATTACATTGCCATCTCTTCCCAGATTAAGCAAAAAGGCAGGGCTTATTACAAAAAAATCGGAGACAGAGCTTGCTGATGCACAAATAAAACTGCTGAGCATTAAATGCCGGAATGGGAATCAGCTGGTAAAAGAGCTGTCCGGTGGGAATAAACAAAAGGTCGTATTTTCAAAATGGCTGGGGAAAGAGAGTGACGTATTAATATTGGATTGTCCTACAAGAGGAATTGACATAGGCGTCAAAGAGGATATGTACCAGTTAATGATGAAGCTGAAAGCCCGGGGGAAATCCATTATTATGATTTCTGAAGAGCTGACTGAACTTTTAGGAATGAGCGACCGGATTCTTATATTTAAGGACGGAAAATTGTCAAAGGAATTCATGCGCAGTGAAGACCTGGGAGAGAAAAATATTATAGAATATATGATATAGGAGGAAGTAAGAATAGTGGATAATACAGCTAACTCCAGAAACAGCGATCAGAATATTGCGATACAGCAGGAGCTGAAACTAAAAGTTGCGAGAAAAGAAATTCTGAATTCTGTGATTCCTTACGCTGGATTTATATTTATCATTGTATTTTTTACTATCGTGACCAGAGGAAAAACAGTCACGGTCAGTAATTTGACAAGCCTGATAAACCAATGCTTTACTATAACGTTAATTGCTGTGGGGGCATCCTTCGTTTACGCCCATGGAGGATTTGACTTTTCCATCGGCGGGGCCAGCGGCCTTGCACAGCTGATGGGAGCCCTGCTGCTGCAGTATTTAGGCACGCCGATCTGGATGTGCGTCATATTTATGATTGCTACGACAGTGCTTTGCTCCTGTTGCGTGGCAACCATATCTTTGAGGCTTGGGGTTCCGGTTTTTGTCGCATCCCTGTGTGTCAGGTCGATTGCAAAGGGAATCGTCGAAACCGCATGTCAGGATGCGGAGATCATATTAAGCTATGAAAGATTTAAGTTTATCAATAACATCGAAGTAAAGACTATCATTTTATTGGTGGTCGTGGCAGTAGGATACTATCTGTTTGAATATACCCGGTTCGGAAAGCATCAAAAAGCCATAGGAGGAAATATAAATACGGCCAGACAGGCTGGAATTAAAGTAAAAAAAGAGATATTCCTGGCGTATATATTTTTCGGGTTCTGCGTGGGAATCTCATCGGTATTCTCACTGTTCAGGGATTGTACGGTAACGGCACAGAGCGGAAGTGGTATTGAATTTAATATTATGATTGCAATTGTACTTGGAGGATTTCCTATGAATGGAGGAGACCGCTCCAAGATTCCCAAAGCAATTCTGGGTGCTCTGACGATAACAGCACTAACGAACGGATTAATTATCTGGGGAATGGATGCAAACCTGGTATCCGGGTTCAAGGGACTATTGTTCCTGATTATCATCGCATTATCCTATGACAGAAGCAATGGAAAACTAGTATCATAAAAAAGGAGAGAAAAACTATGAAAAAACTCATTTTACCTGCTTTGACATTTATTATGGTCATTAGTCTGGCGGCCTGCAGCGGATCGGCAGAACAGGCAGCAAAGAACGAAGAAAATTCTACTCTGGAACAAACAGAAGCAGCAAAACGGACTGCCGAATCAGACGGACAGAATACAAAAGGTTCCGCTTTCGCAGAAGAGGAAGTTGTCGATGAAAATCTCCCGAAATTAAAGTTTGCAATGTGTTATACGACATTTACGGACAAGCTGGGGGCTCAGTTTAAGAGTTCCACAGAATACCTGGCAAAAGCTTTTAATGTTGATATGCAATATGTTGAGATTTCAACCAATTCTGATGAAAAAATTGCTATGCTGGAAAGCCTCGCACAGTCAGATGTGGATGGTATACTCTATGTAGGAGTAAACCCTGCTAATTTAGAGGCCCTGTCGGGAATCCCTTATGTAAGCTTCTGCGCGGAGCCTACTACCGATGAGGTAGCAAAGGAATGCGCCGCCTACGAGAATTATCTGGGTGCAATCTGTGAAAGTGATTACGATTTGGGCTACAGTGCGGCGGAAGCTCTATATGAGGAAGGATGCAGGAATTTCTGCCTGGCAGGTTATACAAAAGGCGTTTCCAAAACCCACGATCAAAGGGCACTTGGCTTTCGTACCTTCCTGGAGGAACATCCGGACACAAAATTATTGGCAGAAGGTTATAGTGCTGCGCTGTATGCAGATGCGGTTTCCTCATTTGCTGCCTCCTATCCTGAGATGGACGGGCTATTTGTGACAGGCGGAAATGAAGCGGTATATCAGGCAATGGCAACCGAAGGTTTAAGTGGCTATGTCAAACTTGCCTGCGTAAATATATCCGAAAGTACTGGTGATTATTTGCAGAAGCAGGACCTGTCCTGGATTGCCGGCGGACAGTATGGTACGGCTATGGTAGCATTTGGAGTACTTTACAATTATCTAATAGATGGAACAAGAATGATCAGCGATACGTCTGTTACCCAATACCGCCCGTTTTTGGAAGTGGCGAGCTATGAGAACTACGAATTATATCTGAAATATGTGGATTCAGGAATACCGGTCTATACGGTCGATGAAATTAAGAATATGATTCATTACTTTAACCCGGATGCAGACCAGGCTGATTTAGAGGAAATTAATAAGAGCTATAGCCTGAATAACATTTCTGAAAGGCATAAAGATCTGCTGAAATAAAAAGAGCAGTCTACGGTGAGGTGATATTTTGAAAGACTCTAAGATTGGAAAGAATGTTTTGAGAATTATAAAAGCCCTGGCGCTTCCTGTATTCATATTTCTTATATTTTGCCTATTAACTCAAGGACGGTTTAATAACAAAAGAGTAATTGTTTCTTTCCTCCGACAGGCGGCTGTACCTACGATTATCTGCTGGGGTATGATGCTGGTGATGAATATCGGCATGCTGAACTTTGCATGCGGCGCAGCCGTATTGGCAGCTACGGTTCTGGGCGGACAGATGGCGAATATGACGAATACCGGAATTATTGGACTTTGTCTGTTTACAACATTGACAGGAATCCTTCTATCTGCCTTGAACGGGTTTTTGTATAACAAAATGCAGGTGCCGTCACTGGTGTTATCATTAGGGCTTATGCTTGTCTACGAGTGTCTGCCCCGGGTGCTGTTCGAAGAAGGCGTGTTGATTTCTGCGAACATTACTTATCTGGCCAGAAGCCCCTATTGCTTCGTTATAGTATTCATTATGTTAGTGCTATTTTACATTTTATATAATAAAACAGCATTTGGACATAACCTGAGGGCCATAGGATCTAACCAGGCGATCTCAGTCAGCGTTGGATTGAATATTGACAGAATCAAATTTATGGCATACTTATCCATGGGGCTTTTTCTTGGGGTGGCGGCTGTTCTGTACGGTTCCTCTCAAGGAGAAATCAAAAATGTAGGCGCGTTAGGTTCTATGAATATCATGATTGACGCATTTATGGGTGTGTTTTTCGCAAGGTTTTTGGCCAGATACTGCAATATGGCATTTGCCGTCCTGATTGCCAATGTCATAATGAAAATTATCTCCAATGGGTTTGTTTCTATGGGCATGGCTTCCACAGTACGCAGCATCACAACAGGTTTGTTCTTATTAATATTGTTAACGATTTCTGCAAATGAAGGGATTTTTAAGCGGCGGAAAGCCGATAAGCAGTTTGCAGAAGAAGCAAACCGATGTTATCAGACAG
>JAATFT010000080.1 GCA_015655075.1 Clostridiales bacterium
GTCATTTTCTCTAATTATCTGTCGTAATTGTTCCTTTGTAATAGCCATATAAAAACCACCTTTCAAGTAAGATTATTCATATCTAATTCTCACCAAAAAAGTGGTATTTATTACCAAGACACAACTTTTTTTACACTACCTAACATGCTTATAAAGTTCTCGGATAAGTATGTTTGTCTCATTTTAGAGCATAGAATACATTATGTTCCGATAAAAAGTATTGTTCTAATTAATTATTTCTCATATGCCTTTAATCATATCCTTTTACTGTGAGTATGCCACATGCGACATATTAAAGGTAAATAAAGCTTACCTTTTTTAATCTGTATATAGGTGCCGTCACTTTTCAACCGTTACGATTTTGGTATAGCGCCTGAGTGAATATTCGCCGTCATGAGGGGCTCCGCAATATGTTAAAGACATTTTTTCTCCCGGACAGACACGCACAACACCTGTTTTAAAAAGCATTTGAGAAATCATTTCACGTTCCGACTCTCCGCAAAGCAACCCAACGGTCTGCAAGAAGTTTTTATACGGCCGAAGTTCGGCTGTCAGTTCCGATTTAGGCAACGGTCTTACCCATGCGTTTCCAAATTGAATAGCGGTTTCCAGGGTTTTGTCCGGATATGCAATTAAGCTACAGTTCCTGCCCTTAAAAACTTTTCTGTCCCGATATATCGCTTCCAGTTCTTCATTATACAGTTTCAGTGCAATTTGAGATTTTATTCCCATACCAATATTTTGCGGGCTTCGGCAGATTACCTCATCTAAAACAGGCAAAAACTGTCTGCAAAAGTCGTAAACAAAATTCATATCATCCGTATCTAAAAATATTCCCTGCAGGGAACTGCATAACAATTGGCGGGTATCCGCAATGTTTTTTGCAAGCCCTTCCAGTCCGTCTTTGGTAATCCCTTTTTCCGTTACATAGGCAAAGCTTAATTTATGACCCCATTCAATTAATTTTATGTGTGGGGGAACAAGCCTGCGCAGGGCGGCTACCGCCTCCCTGCCGCCCCAAACGATGACGGCGTCAGCTGCTGAAATAAGCTTTCCCATGTGTATGATATCCTTTGACGAGTAATCAAAAACATAGATATATTCGGCTAAGGCCGGTTCAATTTTAATAAGCTCAAGCAATAGCCTGACAGAGAGGCCGCCCTCTTGGGAAGGGAGCTTTAATATATTGATATTCCCGGCAAGCATTCCCTCCAGAACACTGAAAACAGGCAAGCCGTCTGTATTTCCTGCGGCAATATGGAACAGCACTCCCAAAGGACAAATTTTCTCTGTGATAGAAAATTCCTTCAAAAGGGGGAAATATACCTTCCGGTCGCCATAATCTTCCCCAAGCTCTGTCCTTAAGCGATGCCGCAAGCTTTCCGCACTGAACAATTGGCGGGCTTCTTCGATGTAACTTCTGCCCATGGTTTCATTCATCTCAAGTTCATACATGGCCTTCAAACACATACTCTCGTCTAAGTTGGCAATGAGTTTATCACAGGCTGCAATAACAGTTTCCGGGTGCAAGCTCCCTTTTCCCAGCGTATTCAAAATACGCTGTTCCAAATCATCTAACACCGTCTCACATTTTTCTGCATCCAAAATTTCGCCGTTAACCAAATTCATAACGTACCTCCTTTGCACTATACCAGCAGCTCAGACGCGCCGGCCGCACAAGTCTTTATATCTGCAAGCCCGACGCGTCCTAAAATCTCAAAATAAGGAGAATTAATACCGCAGCCGCATTCTTCCCCTGGATGCATAACAGCCAGATCATCGGTCATAACGCTGGTAAATGGCATACTCGTTATCATAGGCGTCAAAAGATTTAACATTCCGGGCACACCATACTCCACAGGACGTAAATCCGTATCCCGAATAATGACCCTTGAATAGACCGGCACATGAAAATGATGATTAGGACAGTCAAAATATGCTATCGGATGCTCTACCACCCCGAACATTTCTCTTATACGGTCTTTTCCAATCCCCAAAGCTTCTTTAGACATGTCGTAAAGAGCCGGTTTATCCATTTGTTCAGATAAGAACTGTTTCCAGCCTCCTCCCAGAATAACAAGTGATTTTGGATGAAGTTTTAATTTGACTCCTGAATCAATCAGCTCTTTCATTAAAAACATAAAATATGCGGGGAATCCGATAAATCGAACAGGAAGCCCGCTTTTTTCATAACGAATCAAAGCGTGCTTGATTCCTTCTATATTGAGAATATATTCTGTTCCGGTATCTTTTAAGGCATATTCTCTATGCATTGCCGGAGCGGTAAAAGTAGCCGCATATGCGGATTTTACCGCCCCCATTTTGTTGCGTTTTGCCGGCTGATAACCCATCACTATGTAATTTGCAGGATACAAAGAAGTTAACCTATGGGTAAAAAATGTACCTGTTATCATACCAAGCCCCAACCATACGGACGGCCAGTCAAGCCCCATTTCGCTTACCTTTCCGCTGGTGCCGGAGGTAGTTGATTTAAATAATAAATGCTGACGCGAGGAGGAATAGAGGGTATGATTTTTAAAAAACAAGGTAGGTATGGGCGGAATCTTATAAATATCATTGATCGAAACTATATCATCCGGCGAGAATTTACGGCGTAAGAGTATCTCGGCATATTCAGGACAATTAATCTGATGATGCCTTACATTTTCTAAAACAGATTTAACAAACAAATCATTCGTTTTTTCCAAATCATATATTTTCTTTTGATAAAACAGTTTTCTTCCGTAATTCAATTTAACTCACCGCCAATCATCGAGTTTTTGAATTTTAAAAATATGTTCTTCCGGTTTGTCTTTATATTATGTTTTCTTGACTATAATTATCACGGTCCTATTCAGTATAACACAATCTGGTACTAATTGTCAGCAGAATTTTTCCAAACTAGGACTGCTGTTGCAACGCCTGCATTCTTTCTTTCCTATCCGAGGAGACTTCCTTGCGGAGATTTTTTTCCGAATCTGCTCTAAACGGTTCAGCGCCTCATAAAGCGTTTCATCCTTCTTGGCAAAGTGGAAGCGGATCAGATGATTGACCGGCTCTCGGAAAAAGCTGGAACCGGGGACAGCACCCACGCCCACATCTCTGGCCAGCACTTCGCAGAATTCCAAATCGCTGTCATAGCCGAACTCGGAGATGTCCAGCATCACATAGTAAGCTCCCTCCGGGACGGTATGGGACAGCCCGATGCCATCCAGTCCGTTCAGGAACAGCGCCCGCTTTTGGGTGTACTTCTCCTGCAACCAGCGGTAGTAATTGTCATTGAACTTCAGGGCAGTCACAGCGGACTCCTGCAAGGGGGCGGCCGCGCCAACCGTCAAGAAATCATGGACCTTCTTGGCCACCTCCACGATTTCAACCGGCGCAATGATATAGCCCAGCCGCCAGCCGGTAATGGAGTAGGTCTTGGAGAGAGAACTGCACGAGATCGTCCGCTCCCACATACCGGGCAGAGAAGCAAAGTAAATATGCTTGTGCGGCACATAAACAATATGCTCGTAGACCTCGTCCGTGATGACATAAGCATCATACTTTTCCGCCAACTCCGCGATGGTTTTCAGTTCTTCATGGGTAAACACCTTGCCGCAGGGATTGGAGGGGTTACAGAGGATCAGCGCCTTGGGATGCTGCTGAAACGCCGCTTCCAGCTCATTGGAATCAAAGTTGAACACGGGCGGATACAGGGGCACATAGATTGGCTCCGCGCCGGAGAGGATGGTATCCGCGCCGTAATTTTCATAAAAAGGCGAGAACACGATTACCTTGTCACCGGGATCTGCCACCGTCATCATGGCGGCCATCATAGCTTCGGTGCTGCCGCAGGTGACCACGATCTCGCTGTTGGGGTCGATGTTTCGTCCCATCAGCCGGGACTGCTTGGCGGCCAGTGCTTCCCTGAAATTCTGCGCCCCCCAGGTAAGGGAATACTGGTGATAGTCCTCATGGGCTACCTGCTCCAGACGGTCAAGAATTTCTTTGGGAGGTTCAAAATCAGGAAAGCCCTGAGAGAGATTGACCGCGCCGTATTGATTGGAGACCCGCGTCATACGGCGGATAACGGAATCTGTAAAGGTTGCTGTACGATCTGATAGTTTTTTCATGGAAATCACCTCGCAGTAATATAGGATTTTTGGTCATTCAGAATATGCCGCTCATCCAGCGCATCCTTGATCTGATTCATCACAAAAAGATTGGCAGGGGCGGTTTCCCGCTGAAAATAGTGCCGCTTGCTGATGCCGATGCCGTGCTCGCCGGAGGTCAGGCCACCCAGTTCATAGGCTTTGCCGTAAGCCTTTTCCATATTATGCTTCAATTCGGCCTGCCAGACTGCTTCCCCGCGGTCTCCCCGCACCACACAGAGATGGACATTGCCGTCGCCCGCATGGCCGAAGCTGACCATTTGCATCCCGGATTCCTGCTCCAGTTGATTGATAAAGGCGATAAACTCTGCAGTCTGATTGACAGGAACCACAATATCCACCGGCTCCTGCTCTGAAACAGCCTCCACCGCCTTGACCAGCGCACCCCGCACCTTCCAAATGTCGGCGGCCACAGCGGGGTCATCCAACACAATAAAATCCAGCGCGCCGTTTTGCAGAACCAGGGTCTTGACTCTCTCCGCATTGGCGGCCACCTCAGCCTTATGTCCGTCAAAGGTGAGGATAATATAAGAGCCTGCGTCCCGGTGGGGATATTGGATACCCAGGAAATCCTCTCCCAGTTTGATGACCTTTCTTTCCACGAACTCAATGGCGGTGGGATTGGCGTCGGCCTGGATAATGGATAGCACATTTGAGATGCCGGTTTTCAGATCCTCATAGGGAACCAGTGCACTGACCGAAGCTTCCGGCTTGGGGATCAGCTTTAAAACGCACTTGGTAATAACCGCCAGCGTGCCCTCCGAACCGATAATCAGGTTTTTCAGGGACAGCCCGCTTGCATCCTTCACATTTTTGCTGCCAATATTGAGCACCTCGCCATTGGCCAGCACAATTTCCAGTCCCCTCACATAGTCACGGGTCACGCCGTATTTGACGGCCCGCATACCGCCGGCATTGGTGCTGATATTGCCGCCGATAGTGGCTGTTTTTTCGCCGGGGTCAGGCGGATAAAAGAAGCCCTCCTGCTCGACATAAGCTTGGAAGTCCTCCAGCACTACCCCCGGCTCCACCGTGGCGGTAAAGGTTTCCCGATCCAGCTCCAGAATGCGGTTCATTTTGGAAAGATCCAGAATGATACCTCCCTTCACCGGAACTGTAGATCCGACCAGATTGGTTCCCGCCCCTCTGGGCGTCACCGGAATGCCGTTTTCATATGCATACCGCAGGATCTCACTGACCTCTTGGGTAGAGTCGGGAAAAACCAGAGCTTCGGCAAAACCCTTCAGACGGCCAAGAGTATCGCTAAGATACCGGGGTTCGATATTTTCAAAAACCGCACGATCCTTCAAAATATCCCGCAGAATATGTCTGTTTAATTTCATGGCTACCTCCGGAATGACAGATTGACTTGCATCAAATTATTTTGCCAGCAGTTCCTGATCCCAGCCGACCTTGATGAAATAACCGCCGAAATCCTCATTGAAAACAGCTTCGGTTTCAGGGGATTGGTATCCCTTGATGATCTTCTGTTAGATGGCGACAGTGTCGGCGTCCTCCAAATCGGCACTGCGGGCAGCAATCAGATTCCAGTAGTTCTCTTCGCCCAGGCTGCTGTCGGCAAAGATAGCTTCCTCCGGTTTCAGGCCGAAATCCAGCGCGTAGTTGCCGTTGACAACCGCAGCGGTCACATCTGCCAGAGCGGAGGCGATGGTGTTGGCGGCCAGCTCAGTGATGGTGATATCTACGTTGTAGGCTTCAATGTCATCCACAGTGGGGCTGAAATCGGCATCATCCTTCAGTGTGATGAGGCCTGCCGCAGCTAAAACCTTGATTGCACGGCCACCGTTGGTTAGATCGTTGGGAATGGCAACGGTGTCGCCGTCCTTTAACTCGTCCACGGAGGAAACCTTGCTGGAATAGAGGTTCAGCGGAATAATAAAGGTATTGCCGATAACTTCAATGTCATAGCCGTAGTTTTCGATTTCGGTGTTCAGGTAAATACGATGCTGGAATGCGTTCAGATCGATTTCACCGTTGGCCAGTGCGTTATTAGGTGTAACATAATCGGAGAACTGGACGATTTCCAGATCAATGCCTTCCTCAGCCAGAGCAGCCTTGGCGGGAGCCCATAGTTCTTCGTAAATGCTGCCCACCACACCCAGCTTCACGGTAACAGGTTCGTCGGTGTCCGTATTAGCATTCGTATTAGCACTATCCGTGTTACTCTGCGAAGCAGGAGTATTGCCTTCCGTATTGCTTTCCGTATTGCCATCCGCATTGCCGCCGCAGGCGGCCAGGGACAGAGTCAGGGTTGTCACAGTCAAAGCCAGGATTAGAATTTTCTTTAATTTCATAGTAAATTACCTCCAAATATTATTTTGATTTTGTTTTACAGGGACAGAGCCAACCGGAAGTTTTCGTCCATCGTTTTACAGGACGCATTGAATTTTTCCTGCTCTGCTTCTGTCAGGTTGAGTTCGATTACTTCCGAAACACCATGACGGTTTAAAATTGCCGGAACGCTTGCATAAACGTTCCTTTGTCCATATTGTCCGTTGAGTAACGTAGACACGGGCAGGATGCGGTTCTCATCACCGAAAATGCCTCTTACCACTTCCGCAATAGCTGCGCCGATTCCAAACTCTGTGGAACCCTTGCCACCGAGAATATGCCAGCCGCCGGCTTTGCCTTCTGCGGCAATGGCCTCTAAATCAAGTTTTCCATATGTATCCGGCCTTTCGGCCATAAGCTGGATAAGAGGTTTCCCTGCAATGGTGACTGCTGACCACGGAACCATCTGGCTTTCGCCGTGCTCGCCCAAAGCATATGCATAGATGGATTTTTGATCCACGCCAATGGCCTCTGACAGTACCCTGCGAAGCCGGGCGGAATCCAGCGTTGTGCTGGTGGAGAGGATTTTTCCGGGCGGGTAGTCCAGCGCGTTCTGAATATAGTGGGTCACTACATCGGCAGGGTTTGAGATATTGAGAATGATGCCTTGAAAACCGGAAACACGGATATTCTCCACGACCTCCCTGATGATTTTGATGGTTTGCCGCAGGGTGTCCATTCGTGTCTGCCCCTTGCTCATGTCAGGCAGCGGACCTGCCGCCACGATCAGCAAATCAGCATCTTTCGCATCAGAATAGTCGCCGGCCTTAACGGATACCCGCTTGGGCAGATAAACCGTTGCATCAAAAACATCCAATGCCTGTGCTTTGGCCTTGGCGTTATCCACGTCAATATATACGATTTCCTCCGCAAGTCCCTGGGAAGCCAATGCATATCCCGCGTGTGACCCAACATGACCGGCGCCGATGATGATAATTTTTCTTTTATGAACTCCCATATAATTCGTACCTCTTTCTATGTAAAAGCAAATTAGTGTGTATTCTTTTTCGCCACATAGTTACCAAGCAACTGGATCGCACTGACCGTAAGCACCAGAACAATAATGGTAACATAGGTCACATCGGTCATATTACGGTCATGGCCGTAACGGATCGCAAAGTCACCAAGTCCTCCGGCACCAACGACTCCCGCCATGGCGGTCAGCCCTAACAGGCTTATGGCTGTAATGGTGGTTCCTCTGGCAATTCCCGCGATGCTCTCCTTCAGATAAACCCGAAAGATGATTTCCAGTGGGCTGGAACCCATGGACAGTGCCGCTTCGATCAATCCATGGTCGATTTCCGCCAGTGCACTTTCGATTTGGCGGGAGAAGAATGGTACTGTGCCAAACACCAGCGGGACGATTGCGCCTTCCACACCGATGGCCGTCCCCATAATCAGCCGGGACAGCGGCATGACACCGGTAAGCAGGATAATGAACGGAATCGAACGGAAGAAGTTGATTATCTTATCCAGCACTTGAAATAGTACGTTATTTTGCAGGATGCCGCCCGGTTTTGTGACGATGATTGCCAAACCAAGGACCAGGCCAAGCACAAAGGATATTGCGCCGGACCAACCGGCCATAATCAACGTATCCATGATTGATTGATAGAAAGTAGGCAGCTTACCCATTAAATTGGGTATGATATTATTCAGAAACTCTTGCATCTGCAATCACCTCCACTCCGACGTTCTTTTCAATGAGATATTCCATTGCTTTTTCGATTTGTCTTTGTTCACCGCTGATAATTGCCACCGTACCTCCAATTGGGGCATTCTGAACAATTTCGATGTCGCTGAAAATGATGTTCAGGTCCAGGTCAAATTTTCGGGACACGGTGGAGATTAGCGGCTCGGACACATTTTTCTGCACATAGAACAGCTTGACGATTAATTCGCCGGGCTTTAGCTGCGCCACAGGCGAGTTGTATTTCAACAATTCGTCGATTTTTTGCAGATTCGAGGTGGTGCGAATGAAGTCCTTGGTCACCGGCTGACAGGGATTTGCAAAGATGGAAAACACTTCTCCTTCCTCTACAACCTGACCCTTTTCCATGACAGCCACCCGGTCACAGATTTCTTTGACCACCGCCATTTCATGGGTAATGACTACCACGGTAATACCCATCTGCTCGTTCAACCTTTTCAGCAGGTGCAGGATCGCATTGGTGGTCTGGGGGTCAAGGGCACTGGTGGCTTCGTCACAAAGCAGAACTTTAGGGTCATTGGCCAGAGCCCGGGCGATGGCGACGCGCTGCTTCTGCCCGCCGGACAGCTGGCTGGGATAGGCTTTTTCCTTTTCTGCAATATCTACCAGCCGGAGCAGGCTCCTGACCTTTTTTGCAATGTCTTTTTTGGAAAGGCCGCTGCCATGAAGTGGATAGGCCACATTTCCAAATACCGTGCGGGAACGCATCAGGTTGAAGTGCTGGAATATCATGCCGATCCGCTTTCTGGCGGCACGCAGCTCCTTGCTGCTTAAGCTGGTGAGTTCCTGCCTATCCACAACGACAGTTCCTTTTGTCGGCGATTCCAACAGATTGATACAGCGTACCAGCGTGGATTTTCCTGCCCCGGAAAATCCTATAATACCGAAAATCTTGCCCTTCTCTATGGACAAGGTAACATCCTTGACCGCCTCGACTTGTCCTGGTCCGGGGCCAAAGGTCTTTGAAATGTTGGTCAGTTCGATCAATTCAATTCCTCCTAAATGCAAAAAAGCGCAAAGCCATATAGCTTCCCGCATCAGGTCTATCATAATTATGAGACGGCGCAAACAAACAGCGCATCAGGTCAAGTACACAATGATAGGATTCCTGAAAAATACAAGGCAGGGAGCACATAAACAGAATGAACATAACACCATGGGTATACATATAAAGATTATCATTGCGTCGTTCCTTCCATTGTGCTTCCTCCTTTTGTTTATATACTATTCCTATTGGAACAATAGGAATAGTATCACTTTTTCCCGCTCCTGTCAATGGGGTTGCCAAAATTTTTTAGAAAAGCCAAGAATTACAAAAGCAAAAGGACTTGAAACACGAGTGTTCAAGTTTCTTTTGCCTTTCAATTTGTGACACGTTTATTTTTTCGGCACTTCGCTATTTCGTGGGGGTAAAAACGATATAAAAATATATTCTTCCCTTGTCATCGTCATCCGTAAATGTAACTATATGCTTTCCAGCCTCTGCAAAATACGCACATATATTATGTGTCTCTTTACTGTAAACGTATAAGTGCTGTCTGTGTTTACTTGCTTCGACTGGATAGATGCAGGACTTAATACATATATTGACAGATCATGGGCATACTCGCGCTGCATGGTTATCATGTCCTGACAGAATTCGTCAATGCCCCTGAAATAACTCATATCAGCTGTCTTTTCCATTCCCGGATACAAACGTATTGTTTGTAAGTTCTATTTCCTGTACCCTGCCGACCTGTCCATCTTCAAGCATCACCTTGATGCCATGTGGATGGAAACTGCTCTTGGTCAGCAGCTTTGCCACCACGCCCTCAGTCAGCTTACCGATACGCTGATCGGCCTTAAGTACGATTTTTACTTTTGCGCCGACTTTTACATCGGCTCTGTTTTGTCCATTCATTATATACCTCTCGTTTATTCAGGCTTAAATCATCCAAATAGGCACAATGTAATTCTGACGATCCACTGCGGACAGATCTTCGCGCAAGCATAGAATCCCCTGTGCCGCGCAAAACAGAAGATGCGTCCAGTGCCTTAAAAGCACTCGTCAATTCGCTGCCAGGCCGGGTGGATTTCTTTATTTCCAGCGGATGCAATTCACCGGTCGCGGTAATAGTGCATCAGGCAATCCATACCCGCGTTGATATAGCTTTTCCGGATTTCAGCAACAGCATAATTCTCCAATATCGCTCCATTGATGGCGCCGTTTACCAGGATTTCAGGGCTGCTGTACTTTGTCAGGCTAGCTACCAGCCCCGTATCGAAAAAATACAGCTTAGGGGTTTTGATGGTTCTTTTCAGCAGATTGTTTGAATAAAGCGAAGATAAAAAATCACATCGGACTTTTCCAGAATGCCCAGCCACCGCTTGGCAGTATCCGCGCTACAGCCTACGTCAGATGCAATATCGTGGACGTTCAGCAGCTGCCCGCACCGGCAAGGCGGCAGCCCGGATAAAATCCAGAAACCCCAGCTTATGATATGCTCCCTTTAAAGTAGACAGATGAAAAAACAAAACTGTCGAAACGGAGGGATATATTATGAGCTTAAAAGGCAAAGTACCACCGGAACTGGAAGTACAAGCGGTAGACGGGGATTTATTATTTATCTGCTCCAAGCAAAAGGCGCGGTGGCAAGCCCGCTCCTTTTTATGCTATTTGTTCTACCCGCTCCTTTAGCTTTCTGATTTCGTTTTCCAAACTGTTAATCCGGATTAACAGCATCTCCTTCTCATTGTCTATCTTTAATGCTTCATCAAGTTTTCTGCTTAGGTCAATGTGGCCTTCTGCAATGATTTTTATATTTCTGTTTGTTTCATTTTCTATTGTCAATTGCAATGACTTTATTTCTTTCTTTAACCCTGCAATTTCTTCAAGAATCATTTTTGTTTCTTCTGACATTTGGCGCCCTCCTTTTTCTCCGGCTCAGCCTTGCCGCTTCCCTTTCATGATATTGTTGTATCACTATTTTTAGTGATTGTCAGTCGCTATTTCACTTATTTTAGATATTATTTTTACTCTATCCGCTTTTTCTGTTTCTACGTATTTTATTATATCCCTTGGCTGCATTTCCAAGATGCAACAGAGACGGTTTAAATATCTAAGGATATACTTGTGTTCAATCATGGTCTAAGACTCTGTATTAATATTCTACTGCTAATAATATACTACCACACCATACGCAATCTGGAAAGGCCATAAAGTGATCGGATATATCGATTTGACAGAGGAGCAAAAGGAGAAGGACTTACTTAAACTACTAAAGCAAAATGGATGAGAGTTAAAACGCATCAATGGCAGCCAGCACGTATTCGAAAAAGACGGCGCAATAGAAGTCGTTCCTATCCACGGCAAAGATGTTCCTACCGGCTTGCTTAACTCAATATGAAAAAGCCCTTTCTACTCTAGAAAACGAAAATGATAGAAGAGTGACTCCGAAAATTCAAGCAAGTCATGGGAGGATTCTGTTATCGGTTCCGGGGTAAATCCATGCCGGCGTTAAAACGCCACTTAAAAAAGGGGGAAAAGACACCCATTGAAACTGCATATTTATTGAGTGATGAACATGTAGTTGAAAGAGAATTTGGAGCATATGAAAGTATTCATAATAATTATCGCTTTTTCAGTACTTATTTATATTAGTATTCAACCGGACACACGCACACCGGCATGGAAACCCCATTAATCTTTTTCACGCATTTTATCGTTCCATCCTCTTTGCTTCGTTTAAATATTACAAGGTTATCCGTATCCCGGTTTGCACAATAGAGCATAGTATCCTCCATGCTTAATATAAAATCCCTGGGATGGCTGCCCTTTGCCGGATGATTGAAAACCCTTTTTTATTGCCGTCTTTTATCCCGCTGCCTTTTTTATCGTTAGTTTGTTTATCACCATAAGAAAGCACAATAATTTGGGATGTAAGTTCAGCCGCCACGTATGCATACCTTCCATCGGGATGAAATACCAGATGTCTTGGCCCGCATCCGCCTGGCAGGCTAAGTGCCATCTCTTTATCCTCATATAATATACCCGTGTTCCAATCTATTTCATAAACGGCAAGCAAATCCAACCCCAAGTCGCACACACAGACATATTTTTCATCCGGCGTAAACCAAGCCGAATGGGCATGTGCCTTCTCCTGCCGAACCAGATTCGTGCCATGTCCTGCATGTTCGCGCAGGCATACCATCTCGCCTATGCTTCCATTCCCAAGCAGCTGGTATACTTGTATCGTTGCATCACGGTAGCAGACGGCAATTAAATACCTGTCATTCTTATCTACCGTCAGATGGCATAACCCTTGCCCGGGAGCCAGACGGCTGTTCAATTTCGACAGATGTTTATTTCCACTATCAATTTTATATGATGTTACCGCCCCATTGCTTCCATCGGTAGGTTCTGATACGGCATATAAAACAGTTTTTTGGTGGTTTAATGTGAGATAAGTAGGTGAAACCATATCAGCTAATAATTCTGCATCGGAACACACATCTCTATCCCCGTCATATAGGAATCCATATATTCCCTTACTGCCTTTATTGGTATAGGTTCCAACATAAATATAATCTTTCACTCTTTTTCCTCTTTTAATCGGTTGGTAATACGACATTTCAAATGCTTTCTCGTACATTATACTGCATACATCTTGCATGCACAAGTTTTATATGCGGCGTCACGACGGCAGGCCACGGGCAGTGCGGGCAGCACCCTCGGCATGCCCCTCGCGAAGCAGTGGTGCAATAAAAAACATTTTACATTAAGCCACAGAGGCCTGCGAGGAAGCCACAGGCCTCTGGCTTAGTGTATCAAATCGGCTGAATAGCCGGGCCTACAAATGCATTCCGCCGTCTACGACCAGATCGATTCCCGTAATATACCTGCCAGCATCGGAGCAGAGAAGCAATACCGCGCCGGAGCAATCTTTTGCATCACCGGCAAATCCAAGGGGAATGCCTTCGTAAACCTTTTTGGCATACTCGGTGTCGTTTAATGCGTCTTCATTTCTAGGCGTAGCAATAACCCCCGGCGACATGTTGTTGACCGTGATGCCCTTTGGCGCCAGCTGTTTCGCCAGGTTCTTTACCATGTTCATTTGCGCCTCCTTGGTTCCCGCATAAACCAGCATATCTTTATGGGGCTTATACTGCTGTACGCTTCCGACTGCCACGATGCGTCCCCATCCCTTCCTGCCCATATAGGGTGCATATAATTGTATTAGTTCCAAGGATGATTTATAATTTACCCTGACCTGCCGGTCGAATTCATCCGGTTTAATTTCATACCACGGCTTCCTGATCTGGACGGACGCATTCAACACCAATATATCGATATCACCTGTCTGTCCATACAGCTTTCTTCCACAATCTTCCTCCGATAAATCAGCTACCACACAGGCGGCTTTATTCCCTTTTGCCGCTATCTCATCCATGACTTCCCGGCATTTAGGCAGGCTGCTTGAACCATGGATGATGACTTTTGCACCATAGGCCGCCAGGCATATGGCTATTTCCTTTCCGATTCCCTGCGTCGAACCTGTTACCAATGCCCTTTTCCCATTTAATTCAAACAAAATGAATCCATCTCCTTCCTGCATTGAAATCTCTATGAAGCCCACGCAACTTACCTTTCCAATCATTCCCGAAGATTTATGCAAGGGTTTCAGAGAGTGTCCTGTTCCTTGTCAGCTCCAGGTCCTGTCATTAGACCATTCCTCGTTCCATTCGTCCGTGCTCTTCCATAGACCGTTATATTTCTTATGGATATGCTCGGCTATCACTTCATCATTCAGCTCTTCAATACCGATTCCCGGTTTATCCAGAACTGCCGCAAACCCATTTCTGATGATAGGTTTGTCCAATCCCACGGCTATATCCTCCCACCAGGCAACATCACTGGAATGATATTCAACCGCTAATATATCCGGAACTGCCGCCGCACAATGTAATGCCGCCATACATGCAACCGGGCTCTCCGCCATATGGACCGCCAGTGCCACGCCGTAGTCCTGACACAGTTCCCCTATCTTTTTCAGTTCCAGTGCGCCGCCGCAGGTGAGTATATCGGGATGAACGATGGAAACGCCTCCTCTTTCCATCAGGGGTATGAAGTTTTCATTTAGATAAATGTCTTCACCCGTACACAATGGTATGGTCGTAGCGTTGGCTATTTTGACATAATGTTCCGTATAGTGCCACGGTGCCACATCTTCAAGCCACGCAATATTATATTTTTCCAATCTCCTTGCAAGATTAATAACATCATTAGTGCCGATATGTCCCAAATGATCAATGGCTAAGGGTACCTCATAACCAATAACATCCCTTACCTCCTTTACATAATTCTCAAGGTAGTCCAATCCCCTTTCCGTTATATGGATTCCCGTAAATGGATGTGCAACCGTAAATATCTCATAATTTTTACCCTTCATCAAATCAAAATCTATGGAGCCTTTTTGATGCTCGATTGCTTTCGAGGAATATTTCTTTATTTCTTCCAAGGCGCCCAATGGTGCATTCAGCATTCCCTCCTCCTGCAATAACAATTCAATTCCCAAATCCATTTTCAAGAAAGTAAATCCTTTATCCATTCTTACTTTCAAGGCATTTCCCATATCCCTTCCGGTATGTTTGCCGTCTACATCCGTATCACAATACATACGGATTTGGTTCCTGAATTTCCCGCCAAGCATTTGATAAAGTGGGACACCGTAAGCTTTTCCTGCCAGGTCCCAAAGTGCGATTTCAATACCGGAAACGCCTCCACCCTGTCTTGAATGGCCTCCGAATTGTTTGATGCGCCGAAACAATTTTTCAACACTGCATGGGTTTTCTCCAATAAGCCGGCTTTTTAACATGGCTGCATAAGTCATGCTGGAAGCATCCCTTACTTCCCCAAACCCGACTATTCCCTGGTTTGTCATTATTTTAAGCAAGATACAGTGCTTTGGCGCCCCGTCTATATTAGCAAATCGAATATCCGTAATCTTTAAATCGGATGGGTATGAGCATTTATTATATGTGTCTGACATTAGAATCCCCTTTCCTGTTTTTATAAAGCAGACTGAGATTCCCCTGGATCTCCTTTTCTTGCTTCTTCATACTCGCCGGACCAGTCTAAGTTCCTGTATTCCCGGCCCCGCTCGTCATCGGCTATAAAATTGGCCAACAGATCCAACATGTCCTCCGTCCATGCCGCCCGATCGATTTGGGCCGTAGTAAACACATTCCGTGTTATCATCTCAAACCCGAATATATCTTTAATATGAGTTTTAGCGGCGCCGTCCACTACCTCGGCGACCAAATGGCTGGGAATAAATAATACCCCGCCTCCCGCTCCGAAGACAACGTCACCCGGCAGGCAGATTGCCTTTCCGATCCGGCACGGCGTGTTAAATCCCAACATAAGGAAGTCCCGGATCGGAGTAGGGTCAATACCCCTGTAGAACACTTGGACATCTTCAATTGCCTTCATTTGCTCCAGGTCGCGTACCCCGCCCCAAATTACGGCCCCTCCCCTTTTCGTTCTTGCGGCAACTGCAGTCGCTAAATTGCCTCCAAGAAAAGTTCCCTTATATATTTTACCATACATATCCGCCACTACGACATCATCTTCACCCAAGGCGTCTACAACCCATTGATTGTAATTTCCTCTCCTGCCTTCCTTCACCCCGAATCCAAACATGGTCTCATGTAAATCAGGCCTTGTCGGGGCAAACACACAGGTAACCGCACGGCCTATCAGTTTTTTGCCATCATGCAAGGTTCGCAGCTCCCCCTCGAACTGTGACTCATACCCTTTTACGAAGATTGGTTTCCATACTTCTTCCAAGGTCATCCCTTCCAAGGCCTTAAGATATTTTTCCTCGACTTTAGGACGCCCGTCTTCAAGCCGTTCTCCCGTCCATTGGGGCGTAATAGTAATGATATCTTCCTTACAATTAAAATACATGATCCGTCTCCTTTAGTCCCCAAGTGTAATATCATAGAATTGTTTTTCTTTATTACAGTTAACAGTTGCCTCGCTCTGATGGCCATTTCTGACAAATATGAGTTTGTAGCTGCCATAAAACCCCCTGAAACTCATATATCCATTGCCATTGGTATGAGTTTTTGCGGAAGTGTGCCATACCTTCTTGATTAAGTTTTCAACTGCATAATAAGCCGGTTTTTTACTGAAGTCTTTACGCAGCAGACCGCCGCCATAATAATCTTCATTCCAGTCAGGCCTTACATATGCATAGCCGTCAATCAAATTCCACCATACAATGGAATCCACTTTTCTACCGCTGAACCAGATCTTATAAAGTGTTTCCGTCATTCTCGCCTGTATTTCATTATAATCGCCTTCCTCCGGATAAGAAGGAACGGTAATCTCAGAAATATGCAGGTCCTTTTCAAACCCGCCGTATGTCTCCATTACATCCAATAGTTTTCTTGCATCCAAAACCTCGTCAGCATGGTTTATCATGTCGTCCTTCCTGTAGAACAGGTGGTATTGCAGTCCTATACCGTCCAGCTTTAATCCTTCCTTTAATATCCTGCAGATATATTGATAGAAAGCGCCCGTTTCAAAAGCAAAATTCTTCCATGAAGTATCCGTCGTTTCATTGGCAATCAAATGACATTTCGGAAATAATTCCTTCGCCAGCGCGAATGTCCTAATGGCATAATCCTTCGGCATGCTATCATGATATCCACGCGCGTCCACTTCATTGGCCACGTCCCACATGGGAATTCTATCGGCATACCTCCCGGCTATGGTCCGAACCCGATTCTCAATGTCAGGCCACCCCTCTTCCGTATTCCCAAGCAGCCATGTGGGGATACCGCTGGAACGCTGGTGCCAGATCAGGTTATGTCCCTTTGGCGACACATTCCTTCTTTTGCAGAATTCAAGCATTTCTTCGGCAGGCGGCCTGCGGTAAATGGGCTCGCTCTCTTTCTCAAACCGCCATTCACCCTTTCTGGGTTCATCGTCCCTCCAATAGAAAGGAACGACAGCCTGGTTAAATACATCCCCAAAATAGTTTTCATAAAGTTCATTCTTATCCGCATCTTCAAATCCATTCACCATAAAGGCATTGCAGCCGAATTTAAAATCGTGGCCGGTTTGTTCTATCTTCACCTCTGCATCCGGTACGGCATTCCCGTCATTGTCCTTCACTGTAAATTGAAACGTACCTTTCCGATACCTTTCAATACCGTCCTCGACTATCTTATCCAAGCCGTTTTTTTCAAGGTCAAGCTTACTCATCCAAGCTTCCATATGCTAATCCTCCCAAAGTCTTTTTTTATTCTTTATAATTTTTCCTAGATTGTTCCTGAATTCTCCTGAATTCATGATTTATTGTTTCATTCCACTGACTGCAACACTTTCAACGATATTTTTCTGCAGGAATAAGAACATAATAATAAGGGGCAATGCACTGATTAACGCTACCGCCATACGCGGGCCATAATAAATCGTAGTCTGGGACGCACTAAATAAAGAAACTCCCACGGATATCAGTTGTTTGCTTCTGCTGCTGATGACAATAAGCGGCCATAAATAGGAATTCCAATTCTGGAGTACCTGCAGTATACACAACGTAGCGATTAAAGGTTTTGACAAAGGCATTATAACTTTTAAAAAAGTCCTCCATTCTCCTGAACCGTCTATATATGCGGCCTCCCTTAATGAGTCGGGTATGGACATTATGTTCTGCCTGGCAAAAAATACGCCGTAGGCATATGCAAAGTTTCCCAAGATTAAGGGTGCATAGCTGTCCAACATTCCCCATTTACGGTATTGGAGAAATAACGGAGTCATTCTGGACTCGAAAGGTATCATCATTACTACCAATATAAATATAAACCAAAAATTTTTAAGTATAAAATTCCCCTTTGCAAAAGCATAGCCGCACATCAGCGAGGTCATAACTGCTATCGTGGTATTTACTATTGTTATAAATATAGTATTTAGGTAATACCTGCCTAGCGGAATCATCTCCATTGCATATTGAAAATTAAACAGGCTAAATTCATGGGGCAGTATGGATGGGGCAGGCAGCACCTCAAGGGCGGTACGGTCAAAAGCCAATACCACGCACCACCAGAGGGGAACGAGAATAATTACCAATAAAGCAAAAAGACCAATTATAGTTATTGCACGTATTATTTTTTTCTTGCGCACTTTTCTCCCCCCTATTCTTTTCCCTTTTTAAAGAAACCCGTGAATTTTAAATTTACCACCATGACCGTAAATATGATTATGACCAGTATGATTGCACCCGCGCTGGATACTCCATAATTAGGCGTTTCAAAACTAAACTGGTAGACGTACATTAGTATGGATTGCAGGGAACCGCCCGGACGACCAGAGGCACTGTTCTGCCCTAAAATATACAAGTCCGTGAATCTGGAAAAACTGGAAATTAAGTTCGTTGTTACTAAAAATATAAAGGTTGTATTCATTTGCGGTATGGTAATATGCAGCCATTTTTGTATTCTGTTGCAGCCGTCAACTTCCGAAGCTTCATAAATTTCCCTGGGTATGGACTGCAGGCCGGCTAAGTTTATTAGCATGGCATACCCCAGGCCAGACCAGGTTGATATTATCGAGGCCCCCAGTTTTGCAATACTTGAATCGGAAAGCCAGCCTATCTTGATTTCATTCTGGAATAGGTATGACAAAAAACGATTCAAGATACCTCCATCCGCCTTCAGTACGATTTGAAAAATTAACACGACGCTTACCCCGGTTATAATATTGGGTAAATAGAAACCGATTCTATAAAAGCTCTGCGCTCTTGTCTTGCCCAATCCATTTATAAGGGAAGCCAATATAAGTCCCAAAGGTATGACGGTTAAATTCAATGCCGCTAAAATAATCGTATTTACAATTGATTTGTTAAATCCGGAACTGCGCAATAATGCCGTATAGTTTTTGAGGCCTATAAAGGTTTCACCGTATCCCAGCACAGAAATCTTGTAAAAACTATATTTAATCGTTGTAAGCATAGGCGTATAGGTGAGAACGAGCAGGCAGGCTATGGTAGCGATAATAAAAGAATACCAGACCAGCTGTTTTTTTATTTTTCTCCACAAGACGCTTTTATTGACAATCCCGCTCCCGCTTTTATTAACGATTCTATTCATGTCCTCTCCTTTCCGATATTCAATTCAGCTAGTACCGCATTGCATAGATTTCAGTGAATTCAGCACCCGCTATTTACGCCGGTGCCGCGTTGTCGTCAATCAGCGTAGCCAACGCTACGCCTCATTCTTCCGCCTTGCTCCATCGCAAATATCAGGCACTGAATTTTATCGAAACTTATGCAATGCTGTACTAGTAAATCTAAAAAGTACCTTCTGTATTGTAGAAGAACCAGCCGAAGCTGCAGAATTAGCCATGGTTGGTTCTTCTTATGCCCCTATTATTAGAATCCTATTTAATTTACTTGCCTTTACTTATTTAATTCCACATACTCTTCCAACTCATCCTGCACATTCTGTGCACATTCGGCAGGTGTAATCCTGCCCGCATACATTTCAGTTAAATTAGTCGAGAGTACGCTGTTTGACGTACCAAAATTGTTATCCCAATAATTATTTGATGCGTAAAAGAAATCTTTCGGATAGACTTCAGCTATTTTTTGTGAAACATCATAAATCACTGGTTTTACTTCTTTTAGTTTTTCCATCCCGGCTAAATTATTCGGAATTGCATCAATTTCTATCAGCCAATCCTGAACTACTTCATCCGTCAGCATGAATTTAATGAATTCCCACGCCAGTTCCTTATTCTCGCTTGATTTTGCTATTGCCAAATTCCAATCTCCCGTATGGGAAGAATAAGAAGTTCCGTCATCCGTCTTAGGCAGCGGTATATATAAATAACGGTCTTCAATGCCATTGGCGACGGTTTCTTTGTATTCTCCCGTAAATCCTTCGTTCATGTATATGGCAATATTATTGTCCGCCGTACCGACTAGTTCGGCTCCAAGCCCTTCGATAAATGACTCCGGTGCAAATTGATATAAATCATTCAAGTAGGTAAAGCTTGCTATGGCTTCTTCCGAGGTGAAATTGATTGTGCTTTCAAATTTATCCGGTGCAAGTGTAAATGGATTAATTCCCTTAGCCCAATTATAATTCATGAAGATTTTCCAGATGTCCGCATCACCCGATTTATATGGATATATCCCATAGCTCTGTTCTCCGGTTCTTGGGTTTATCCCCGTCAATTGCTCTGCGATTTCCAACAATTTTTCATATGTGAATGTCTCCGCATCAGGAATTTCTACACCAAAATCCTCAAATAACTGTGTGTCTAGCATAAGAACGGCAGGCGATATCGTAATGGTCATTCCAAGCGGCACTGCCTTCGTATAGTCGTTCGGATCACTATAACGAATTGCCGCATTTACCCCCAAAGCCCCCTCTAGTTCCGGTGAATTTCCTATATAAGGAGTCAGGTCTTCAACGATATCAAGTATGGATGCCCCATGGGACATGACGTCAACCATGTTTCCGGCTGCTGCCGTCTGCAGCTTGGCCTGCCAGGAATCCCAGGGAATAGCCTCAATCTGTAATTCGACATCCGGATGCAATTCCTTAAAACGATTAATAATCACGTTGTAGCCAGGCCTAAATAAACCGCTTACCGGATCCGTGACCCCATCTTGTCCAACCTCCGCAATGAGATGCGGTCCAAGTATCTTTAGCTCTCCCGAAAATACATCTTCCGAATCCGTTGCAGTTGTTCCGGTATCCGTCGTTTCCGTTCCCGCTTCTTTGCCGGTATCGGCAGCTTCTTCTTTTGCACATGCAGTAAATGATACTAATAAAATCCCCATACAAATTAATAAGAAAATAATCTTGCTAGATTTTGCCCTTTTTTTCATTCTTTTCCTCCTGATAAGAATATAATTTTCCCCACTCTAAATTGCTTTGAAAGAACCGCTTGTAAATGTCTTATGTCAGTAAAAATCTCCAATCATCGCTATTCATTAGTAATTCTCACTAGTGTGTTTATATTATATCTATAATCATTAACACATTCTACAAATATATTTAGCAATATTTAAAATATAATTAAATGATTTCTATATATTCCATGAAAAGTCCAAATATATTTGTACCCAATTACTAATCCACTGGCCAGCGATGCCGGCGTCACTTGTTTTTCCCTATCTTCAGCTATATCAGAAATTATCTTCTACCCTAAATTGGCTGGGCGACCTGCCGGTTAGTTTTTTAAAAGCATAGTTAAAATTGGCATTGTTGTTAAAACCACTTTTTAATGCGGCTTCCGTAATCGAAATGTCTGATTTCTTTAAATACTCTATGGCACAGTTTATTCTTTTTGACGTTATATAATCCCATAATGAAATTCCATTCAATTTCTTAAAAACAGTTGATAAATAAGAGGAACTCATATTAGCGATCCGTGCCAACTCATCCAACGTCAAAGATTCCGCATAATGCACCTTAATATGGCTTATGACCCGTTCAATTGCCTGATAATTGCTTACGTTGAGCATCGCAGCCTCCCGTTCCGTCGAGGCACCGAAATATCTCCCCAACGCCACAAGCAAAACAAGCAGATGTGCCTTGGACATTGCTTCGTAGTCTTTCGGCTGTTCATATGCTTCATTCTGTATTTCCGTAATTTCCCTCCTGATCAGTGAAAGATTCAGATCGTTTCTGTTTAATTGGTTTCCCGGTTCCGCTTTGGGCTCCAGAATGGTCTGCAGGTACTTTTCATCAAACATTTGATTTGCACCGGACCAGATAAACCGGGGTTCAAAATGAATATTGACCCATTCCATCCCATACGGTTTATTTATTTCAGTCACTTTATGGATTTCATTGCTGCCGAACAGGAAGACGTCCCCGGGTCGTATTGCATATTCTTTTTTCTCAACAGCATAGGTGCCTGTCCCTGATTTAAACAGGACGATTTCTATCTCCGGATGGAAATGCTGCTGGAATTCCCTTTTGCCGGGCAGAACGTACATTGTCGTTACCCTAAGCAGAAAATCATACTCTTTTGAAAACGGAACAATAACATCGTTAACTATCATATATCCCTCCTGGTATTTGATTCATTACAATAGAATACCCGCAAATTAGTCCGCCGGAGTTAATCTGCCATCCATCAATCCCTTCAAATAGCCTATCGCATACAGCCTGCCCGCGATTGCATAACCGGGCGTGTTATTATCCTCGCCTGCCATGGTTGGCACATGGTCAACCCTTATTGGAACATGGCAGCTGCACTTATCATAAATCCTGATTATTTTCGCCATATCTGTCTGTCCGTTATCGTGGAAGGTTTCGCGGAATTTATATTTGTTGCCGGAAATATCCCTGAAATGGGCAAAAAACAGCTTGCCATCCCTTGCAAAAGCAGGAATGGCTTCTTCCAGGTTCTCTCCCATTGCGGCATAGGTTGCCTGGCACATAGTTATTCCTAAATTATCGCTCCGGACTATATGTATCGCCTTGCTGATATTCTCGGAACTTGTAAGTATTCTTGAGACTCCCCCTAATCTTGGCACGGGAGGGTCGTCGGGATGGAGTGCAAGCCTTATATTATATTTTTCCGCATAAGGAACAACCGCATTTAAAAAATAGGCCAAATTATCCCAAAGTTGTTTTTCCGTAATAATAAAATCATCTTCCGCCTTAAATTCATCTATATCAAATCCGGTTACCAAAGCGCCTCCCCGCTCTTTTATATCGCTTGAGGAGCGGTACCAGCCGATATGCGCCATAAAATTAAAGCATATCGTCCTAATGTCGAGGGCGTCCATGATAGGCAGCATTCCAATAACCTTGTCAATGCATTCGTCCCGCCTTTCGTCTCCGGTCTTGATGTGGGCGTGGAGGGCCTCGGGCATTGGTTCAATGACAATCGGTTTTAAGCCCTCGTCCCGAAACCTTTTGTATATCGTTTCCCAATGGGTTTTGTCGTTTAGGTCAAATTGATTATCTTCGGGCAGGCGTATTACCGCATGGTCTATGCCCATTTGTTTTGCATACTGCCACTGTATGCTTTTTTGGCACAGCAGGTAGTCGGTTAAGATCATAATCTTTCCCCCTTCAATTTAATCGTTTTATTTATTTTCCCTGAATTCCAAGCCGATATTTCAAGGTTCAGGGTGTCTTTGCAGGAATTTCCCCGCCTGTCAGCCACCCCAGTTCCATTAGGATGCGTAAAATACGCAGCATTATTCCCATTAACCTCAAGCTCGATATTTTTAATTTCATTCGGATTATGAAAATAATAATTATCGCTCAGGCTGCATTGCGTTCCGTCATCCGTGATATCAATAGCAACGGGAAACGCAGGATTATTTGACCGGTTCACGATTTCTAGCTTTATCGAAATTCTGGAACTTTTCCCGCTTACGGAAATGATTTCACACAAAAGTTCAGCTTTGGATGCCGATTCTATCTGCTTTTTCAACCACGGCCCTTTGTCAAAAGTAAAATTTTCCTGCGGTTTGCCACGGTATTTCTCCCTTGTCTCTTTATCCCTCATGCGTTCCAGGCATTTGAGCCAATAGAGGCTTTGTGAAAGTATTTTTTCATCTTTTTCCAGGGCAATACGCACGAAAAAGAATTTTTCGCTGTAATCTTCCGGGATTTCGAAAGCATCTTCATCAAATGTTTTCTCTTCGCCTGACTCTTTGCCTTCCCCCCATGTTTTTTGATACTCCCGCGCATTTACAAAAACCATTCGAGCCCTCTCCCACACCACCTGCATATTGGGGTTTAACACCTGCAGCCTAAGCAGGGCGCCCGGAACATCCTCTCCGCCGCCGTTTATGATTTTAACGGGCAGGTTGACCTTTTCCCCCGGCGCATATGTCAAATGATCCAGGCACACCATTGCAATCAGCGGTTTATATGAATTCTTAACGTAATAATACGGTGCTGTCGGGTCGCCCATGCCGTCGACAAGCTGGATTCCCACCGTTGTCCATGCGCGCTTGAAAACCCACGGCATAATCCCGGTGGTGACGGGATAATTCTCGCGCATCGCCTGGATCATGATCTGGTAGAATTCGCACGAGGACAGCTGCGTCGCCTCCACAAGGCCGCCCAGGGAAATATTCTTAATATCATTTATATAGGACGCCCTTGCAAGCATACGGGGGATGCGGTCCGGCACATATTCGGTAAAATGATTTAACAGTCCGGGATTCCTATCTTTAAAATCATTGCTGAAAATATCGGAAAGGGGTCTGTCGTATTCCTCCTTCGAAATCAACTGCCGAATGCTTTTTAAGTTGGGAAAACTGTGGATGCCCGATTCCGCCACAAACGGAAGCTGCTTATACAGATGCCTGTACCAAGTCGGCTCCATGTCGCGGTATACATGTGCGCTGCCCTTATCCGCAGTAGTACGCATAAATGGGCGGGAAGGATCCAGATCCGCAATATTTCTTTCAATAACAAACATGGAAGCGGCATTGCCGAATGAATACGGATTGAATTCATTCCCGCCGCAGTGCACTGCCAACGAAGGATGGTTGCGTATTCTGTACAGGTTCATGCATACCTGTGCCTGCAGGACATCCTGCGGCCAATTGGGCGTATCCATATTGGCAATGAAATTGTCCTGCCAAACCATAATGCCAAGCTCGTCACACAATTCGTAGAAATCATCATTTTCCGGAATGCCGCCGCCACTCCATACGCGCAAAAGCTGTATCCCCGCACCTTTTACAAGCTCCAATGCCCACCTGTACTCCTCCCGACCCATAGTTAGCAGAAAATCAACCGGCATCCAGTTCATTCCTTTTAAAAATATCTTCTTTCCGTTGACGGCAAACTGAAAGCTGCCCCATCTTGCCCGGTACTGTTCCCCCACGGAAACCTCAAGCCCAACTGTGCGTATACCATAATCAAAAGTATGGGTATCATATATCTTGTCATCCTTTAAAAGGAAAATCCTTACCGTATATAAAAACGGCTCTCCCATATCCTGCGGATACCAGAGCTTTGGGCTGTCAATCATGATGTCCTTATTGTAGAACTGGCATTCATAATATTCGGGATCTATACAGCTTTTGGCGTAATCGTATAGCCTCAATTCCTCTTCCTCGAGACAGGCCCTCCTGCCACCGGCTTTTTCAATAAATTCAATGCGGATATTAATGCTTTGTTCCTGTTTTATTCCTGTAAGGCCGTTATCATAGGCGCGTGTATAGCTGCTGGCATCCGATGAATAATCCTGTTTTACCTGAAGCTCGTTTATCGCACCGTCTGCGATTTCACATTTAAGATGCAGTTTTGCCCGTCCATTCGATATGTATTCAGTCGTAAGATAAAGGCGGCTTATGTGCAGTTTCTGCAAAAACTCTATTCGCACGCCTCTCCATAATCCCAAAACGATAAAATCCCCGTTACTCGTCCTGTTGTCCCTGGCAAGATTCCACGGTACGATTGCCCGGTTAAGGCCGTCGGTATTCCACGGATCCCATGTTTCCTTTATCCCAAAGCTGCACGCCTTGATTTCGATTATAATCTCGTTGCCGGCGCCGAAATCCAGATATTTTCCCACTTCGGCAATCGGGCCGCCGAACATCCCCTCGTGCTCCCCAATCAAATTCCCGTTAAGCCACAACCTTGAATAATAGGCTGCGCCGTCTATGCACAAGAACGCATCCCCAAAATCAATATTCTGCGGCAACGCAAACGTTTTTCGATAGTACCATACTTTTTCATCCACCCAATAATAT
The DNA here is from genome assembly GCA_015655075.1 of Clostridiales bacterium. Classification (GTDB taxonomy): domain Bacteria; phylum Bacillota; class Clostridia; order Lachnospirales; family Lachnospiraceae; genus Anaerocolumna. Next base: position 25,956 of record JAATFT010000080.1, read on the forward strand.
AGTTTGCTGTTGCATTCCTTATACGGATGAGGCAAAATACCGGATTCATACAAGCTCCAATAAACGGAACTTGGAATTTTTGTTTTCAGGCGCCAGGCAATACCCGAAGGATTAGCGGCCTCATCGTCTTTATAAGCATAGTCCCATTCGCCGCAAAGATCCAAATGCCTGCTCCCTTCCCTGGGTTCTATATAATACGGCTGGCTCAAATTCATTTTAAAATCCTCCTATCAAATTTTTTCCTCTTTCATAGAAACGTTTCTCCATGTCTAAAAACAATAAAATGTATCCTTTGCGGGCATTCCCTGTCATAAATAAATACAGGCTAGGCATTAACACGATTCTCTTATCTGCAGGCTGCACTCCAACGTCGTACTGCTCCCTGATACTCCTTTAATGCTATCCCCGTTGATGCTGTCCAACAGTTTTTCTGCCGCAAGAATACCCATCTCTTTTGCCGGAATTTTGACTGTGCTAAGGGGCGGAAAAAGATATTCGGAATAGGCTTCCGTATTGCCCGCAATCATAACAAAATCATTGGGTATGGAAATGTTCTGATTCAATGCCTCTTTCATGACAGCGTGGGCCGTATCGGATTTATTCGTGACAACCGCCTTGAAGTTTTTGATGTTATCTGCAATATCATCCACACCGCAGACTTTTTCCTTCAAATTATTATGGGCCAATGCGGTGCCGTATCCCAAATACCGTTGTTTCAGCTCGTCATAGTTCAAATGCAGCGGAGCCACATAGGTAATTTCTTTATAACCCCTTTTAATCAAATAGGAAGTGGCAAGGTAGGTGGAACCATAAAAATCGATATTGATATAATTTACACCGGCTTCATTCGAATGCCCGTTTATAATCACAAACGGAGCATTGGCATTCTTCATCTTAGTGATATGAGCTGCCTCGTCGATACTCCCCAACTGTTCATATGGGGAAATAAATAGGATGCCGTCTATCGTCCCATCGTAGAAATAATCCAGATAGGAATAGTTTTCTTTTTCAATTCTAGCATTGCAGAGAACAACGCTGTAATTGCTTTCAGCTGCAGCTTTGCTTATACCGCTGAGCATTTGGACATATACCGTACCCTCGAGTTCCCAATAAGATACAACGCCTATTGACAACGATTTTCGCATCCTCATTCCACTTGCAATGCGGTTTGGAACATAGTTAAGTTTTTTAGCGGCATTCATAACTCTTTCTTTCGTTGCATCACTTATGGTTTTTTCAGTCGAATTGTTAAGCACATACGAAACCACCGATATGCTTACATCTGCCTCTTTGGCTACATCCTTAATCGTAGTTTTTTTCATATTTCCCAATCAATCCACCCCGTTTGTAGAAACGTTTAACTAATTGTATCACCGTATATTTCCAATGTCAATAATTTAGTTCTCCCGGCTGGGATGAACTTATTATGAAGTCATGACCGGTTTCAGACATCGCAGGCATGCCGGTGTATAGAAGCGTACCAAGCGGAAGAGTATTCAAAAACAGAGGCCCGCAGGTTGGCTAAAAAATCGGTTGCATTACCGGGAACAAGCGAACATCAATTGGGCATCTTTAAAGCTTACTTTGTGGGGGGTTTTTACTGCAAGAAATATCCTATTGTAATTATTTTTCGACAAGCTTCTAATTTTCAGCAAAATTTAACGTGGGCAGGAGCGATAACCTCCTGCTCTTTCTTTTTCGGTCCGTTGTATATGAAAACAACCGTCACCCACTCACACCACAAGACCCTGTCTTGTGGTGCAGCAATCACTGAATTGTCTCCCAAAATTCGCTTGTTAGGGGCAACGCCCCTAATACCCCCTTCACATGGAGTAATATTTATATTGACAAATTGGTCTATATAATATAGACTAAATATGCAGGTCTATACAATATAGACCAAGGAGGATTTGCTATGAAAGAATATAAATTATCACAGAGCGAAGCGAAATTCGCTGAAATAATTTGGCAGCATGAGCCAATTGCCTCCGGCGAACTGGTAAAGCTGTGCGAGGAAAAATTGAGCTGGAAAAAGTCCACTACCTATACGGTTTTGAAAAAACTGTGCGATAAAGGCATTTTCCGGAACGAAAATGCCGTCGTTACATCCCTGATGAAAAAAGACGTGTTTTACGCAAAGCAAAGCAGACGGTTTGTGGAGGACGCTTTTGGCGGCTCGCTGCCCAGGTTCCTGACAGCCTTTATCGGCGGCGAGAAGCTGAACGGCGATCAGGCTGAGGAACTCAAAAGGCTGATTGATGAGCATAAGGAGGGGTGACGATGGAGGAACTGTTCCTTACCGTTTTGAATATGAGCCTGACCGCCAGCTATGTGATTGCCGCCATTATATTGGCACGCCTGTTTCTGAAAAAGGCTCCGAAGGTGATCTCATATATACTATGGACGGTAGCGGGCTTCCGGCTTACTGTCCCGTTCACATTTGAAAGCGTGTTCAGCCTGATTCCATTTAAGTCACAGCTAATACCGCAGACAGCCGCTTTAAGCGAGAATGTTTCTCTTGGCTCCGCTGCCGGCGCAGCTCTGCGTGCTGTCGGCGACGCGGCAAACGGCGGTCTTGGGACTGTTACCGTGTATCTTGGTAAAACAGCAGACGGATACCCTATTACCACCGAAGCATACCACTCCGAAGTATGGTTGATGTTCGGTAGCTACCTTTGGCTTATCGGTATTGCCGCATTGCTGATCTATAGTGTTGCATCCATCGTCCTGCTCAAACGGCGGCTGTCCGGCGCTCTGCTTTCCGAAAGCAACATTTACGAAGCTAAGAATCTGAAAACGCCTTTTGTGCTTGGATTTTTCCGTCCGAAAATATATATCCCTTGTGGACTTTCCGCGGAAGAAAAAAGCTATATTATCCTGCATGAGCAGACGCACATCAAACGCTTTGACCATGTGGTGAAGTTTGCTGCTTTCCTCATTCTCTGCGTCCATTGGTTCAATCCGCTGGTGTGGATCGCGTTTATGCTGATGAGCACGGATATGGAGCTTTCCTGCGATGAACGGGTGCTCCGTGAGATGGGCGGCGGCATCAAAAAGCCCTACGCCGCGTCGCTTCTGTCCCTGGCAACCGGAAAGCACATCCTGAACGGAAGTCCGCTTGCTTTCGGAGAGGGAAATGTAAAAGGAAGGATCAAGAACGTGCTGAATTTCAAAAAACCCGCGGCATGGATCATCGTTGCAGCTGTGGCTCTAGTCGTAGTCTTGAGCGTGGGACTTGCGGCGAACAGGGAAACCTCTACCGACGGCGATTATGATTTTTCCAGCTTCGGCGTGAATGGATTCACGCTCGGTGCTGATACAAGCGCAATAGATACGTCGATCCTTACTCCCACCGAACCGTTACAGGTCGAAGACGGATACGATTTTAACTTTGAGGAAGCGCGTTATAGCGCCGACGAGAATACCGGGCGGCTTGTAAAAATGATCGTATATGTGCTTGACGGAGCAGATATTCCGACTGTGATCATCCATAAGGACAAAGGCGCGGTAGAAATTTCTGATCCGCTGCATACCATTGAACAGGTTACAGATGTTTTTGGCCAGGGCAAGAGCGGCTGGCAGGACAGAGAGCAGCGGCTTCGCTATATGGAATACCGTCAGAAAGAAGGACAATTGTCGGCAACAGTCAGGTTCGTTTACACAGACGGCGAGTCCGACGGGATAAACCATCGCCTTGTTTGGGTGATCGCTAATAGCAGTTTGCCCTATCCGTCTCCCGCAGAAGTGCTGACTGCCGAGCCGCTTATATTTTCATCCGAAGAAACCGGCCTGATAAAGCTCGGGACAATCGCCTTCGACACTTATATGGCCTTTCGTATGAGCGAAAAAACGCCCGTGGAAGAACGCATTGCTTCTTATCAACTGAATGACATTTCCGTACTTGCCGGCGACATCAATGAGTTCTGCGTGTCCCTGAATTATGATTTTACCACCGATAACGACGACTTCATCAGCCCAGGACACGGCGCGAAGGGCAAGGGAACCTGGCCGGATAATTATATGGAAATAAGGGTTAAATATGCTTACGAGGATGTTTACTCGATAAAGAGCGTCGGCACGGGGGGCGGCGGGCAGGGGCTTGAGCCATACGCCCCGCAGCAGACGGCGCTGGAACCTGCTTCCCCGGAATTGTCACTCGAGCAAACAGTGGGCGTCGATATGACGGAGCTTGACTACGCTTCGGACGATATCGTGATTTTCCACGACTATTTCGGATTGTTTGTATATGACCAAAATACGCATGAAATCATTCGCGGCCTGGACTTGAAGCCTTTGAACTGTCACCAGACGCAGGGAGACAACTACTGCGAGGTTTCGGTCAGCATGGATGGAAACACGGTGCAATTGCACCCCATGAGCAGCGAAAATATGTATGTTTATACCGTTTCGGAGAATACCTTGCTGGAGACAGCCTATCAGCCGATGGAGGAACGATTCAGCAGCTTTGTCCCGATAGAAGACGTGATTGACTCCTCCGAAATTGGGAACTACAGCCATAATGCGGTCAAGTTTGATACGTATGGATATGGATATCTCCATGCCACCGACGGAACGATTGGCTCACTCACGTATGTACGCGGCGATATGCTGTACTCACTGTTTGGGCTGAAAGAAAACTAAAGTTAAATATGCGGACATCAACAGCAGCGTGCGGTATGGAGAAACCATTATTAGCGTGATAAGAAGCGGCTCAGTCTTTCAAACTGCCCTATCAACGAATTTTTACAGTAATTTGCAAAAGAACTGGATTCCGTCTGGAAACCGGACATAGCAAGGATACCTGTGATGGAATCCACAAAATATCTGCTCCCCACGCCGTTGGGATTTTTGCTTGGACAGGGCTTTTTCAGAGGGAATGAATATACAAGACAGGACTTGCAGTCGGTACTTGCTTTTGGTTAACGCTTTTTGAGGGATAGGGCAAGATATATGTCCCAAGCTATGGTTCAAGTTGTACAGAGGTATATGCAGTAGATAAAATAACCTTTAAGTATGATGCCATAGATTACTTATCTCAATAATTACAAAAAACGATACCAAACGGCATGAACTGTTTGAACAAAATCACTGCTATCGGCACTTGGTTTAAACAATCTGATGATTTTTGAAAGCACGGTATGCAAATGGCGCAAGTAATACACTTACCCCAGCCGCAAACACTGGCAGAAACAAGTATGGCCTGACCACCAGTCCGAAAAGCTCGTATTGGATACCACCGATCACGTCCCAGAATGCCATCATATTTGTTGGGAGGATACGGAACAGATTGTGCAGTCCTGTATTTGCTTCGGAGATATAGACAAACATTGGAACAATCAACAATAGGCCAACAAGTATAATTACACCGAAAGGCGATTTTAGCCTTGCGGAAAGCAGCATGGTAATTGCCGATGTCATCAGGCAGGCGGAAAAGATGCAGACTGCGAGAAGCAGCGCCGCTTGCCCCATGGTCAGTGGGTAAGGCGACAAGGGCATATAAAAGCTGCAGCGGGGCCTCCCCGCCGTCAAAGCCGAAGATACACATGGAGAAGGCATAGCCTGCGGCGGTAAGTGCAAGGCATATGGCGGCTGCTAGCGAAAAGCCTGTAAACAGCTTGGCCGCAATGAGCCTGTTCTTCCCATGCTTTGAAGCCAGAATGAGCTGATCGGCCCCTAGGGTATATTCTCCGGAAAACAGCGGTGCAACACAGATCGCCATTACGAACGCCGCTGCCAGGCCACACGTATACATGATGACAAAGAACCGTGTATAGCCGCCTGTGTAGGAGAAGGTAAAGGGCGTTTCTATCTGCGCATCCAAAGCCAGCATCTGTTCCTTGGCCTTATTGCTCATGCCCGTTCCCTCCACAAGCTGCACCTGCTTATCACGGCGCGTGACGTAAAACTGCTTCACCTGCTCGTCTGTAAGCGCCTGAAAGTCTCCCATATTGAACCGGCGGGACGCGGTGTCAAAAATGGTGCGGCTGATCAAATAAATTTCACTGTATGGACGCGCAATTGTCTGATATTCCACAGTATCTGAATATTTGTCGGTTTGGGGAATTTCCACATAGGCACTTACCGCTTCCATGATTAGTTTCCCGTCAAGCTTTCGTCCGGCAAGGGCACGCGCATAGGCCCTATCCTTGACCATGGCGTCATAGTTGGACTCAAATACTTCACCGTCGACATAAGAGTTTCCAAACAATGTACCCCCGACACTGAAGGCGGAAACGATAACCGCAAGCAGCAGAACCACCCTCACGCTTTTTTTGTGCAATATCTTTTTGTATTCATAGCCAACCAGGCTCCAAAAGCTGTTCATTTCGCATTCACCTCACTGAAGTAGTAGAGATAGAGATCCTCCAGGGCAGCCTGCACAGCTATGGCCGAATCGCAAGGCTTTTCGTCGCCCACCAGCCGCAGGAATACATCTTTGCCTTCCTGCCGCATATTGATAGCGGGATACCTTTCACACAGAGAATCCACCAACGCCTGGGGTACGATACATTCCCACACCCTGCCTTCAATCGTCCGAATGATTTCTTCCAGCGCTCCTTGATGGATGAGCCGGCCGTCTTTCATCACAAGGATGGTACCGGCGATATGCTCCACATCCGAAACGATATGGGTGGACAGCAATACGATGCGGTCCGCGCCAAGACGGGAAATTAAATTGCGAAAGCGCACCCGCTCCTTGGGATCGAGTCCGGCGGTCGGCTCGTCGAGGATCAGAATCTTCGGATCGTTGAGCATCGACTGCGCGACGCCAAGCCGCTGTTTCATGCCTCCGGAAAATGTCTTGATTTTCTTTTTTGCTTCCTTTTCCAGGGAAACAAGCTCCAGCAACTCTCGCGCTTTTTCCCTGGCGCGCAGCTTGGGAATCCCCTTCAGCGTGGCGATGTAAAGCATGAAATCCAAAGCCGAAAATTCCGGATAATATCCGAATTCCTGCGGCAGATACCCCAGGGCGTCGCGGTAATCCTCGCAGCTTACATCGATTCCATCGTAGGTGATGCTTCCAAAGGTCGGGACGAGCACGCCGCACATCATCCGCATCAGCGTGGTCTTGCCCGCGCCGTTTGCCCCCAGCAGACCATACACACCCGGATGAAGGGTAAGAGAAATACGGTCGCAGGCGATTTTACTTCCATAGTGTTTTGTCACTCGGTCAAGAGTAAGTTCCATGTTCTATCCTCCGTTTGTTTGAGCAAATGGTGTATCTGAATACCAATGAGCGAACTGCTGGCGGCAAACACAAGCAGCCAGTAGATCAGGAATGGATTCGAATAGAGAAGCTGCATTGTGCTGCTGAAAATTACATTCGCCACGCTGACAAGACAAGCCGCAGCGGCACAGCCGTATAGGCTTTCACTGCCGCGAGTCCGGCTGAGTATCAGCAGACAAATACCGCAGGTAATGAGATACGGAACCAGCAGGTATATTGCGGCCTGCAGCAGGCTGTATGGAGATACCCTGCCGATAAAGGTCAGGAGCAACGCCAAAACAATGAAATTGCCTCCTCCTAAAATTGCCGTGCGCGCCATAATGACCTGCGACAGGCTGAACCGGCAGCAAATTTCCAGTTCCGTCATGCGGTAAAACGCAGAACGATAAATTTCCGTAGCCGTCAGCAAAGCCAGAAAGGGCAGGACAGCGGAAATGATCCAGATCTTTTCCCCTTCAATATACCAATCTATAGTCAGCGGGGACAAAAAGGCAATAGCCCAGCCAACAAAGGCAATCAGGACAGAAAGCACCCAAACCCGTTTGCGGATATAGCGAAACTGACTAAGAAAGAAATCCCAACAGGTGGTTTTGGGATAACGCAGCGATTTCAGGAATCGTTCTTTATCCACGGGTTTGGGTGCTTCAAAGGCTGACTGCAGGGCGTTTTTCAGTTTTTTATTCATTGAAATCCTCCTCTCTAAGCAATGCTCGCAGGGCTGCCAGCGCGGAGCTTGTCCGGCGGTAAACGGCGAAGCGGGAAATCCCCATGATAACCGAAATCTCTTTTACGGAAAGTCCGTTTGCATACCTTAGGAGCAGCATCTCCCGTTCCTTCTCCGGCAGCGTTTTCAGCGCCTGCCGTACTACGATTTTAGCTCCAGCATGTCCATGGAATCCTTATCGGGCAATTCGTCGGAAAGCGCCTCCGGCTGTTTTTTGCAGAAAGCGTCCATGCAGAGATTTCGTGCGATGGTGTAAAGGTAGGCCAGCTGCTTGCCGTGTTCTATATAGGATTTCTGCGCAAAATATCTAAGAAAGGTTTCCTGAGTCAGGTCTTCCGCCAAAACGGGATCTCCGACCTTATAATAGCAATATCGATGGATTTTATCGTATTGCTCCTGGATATCGACCGACACTTGAAAACCTCCTCTCAATTTGTTTAACGGTTTATCGCACTCAGATGTGCGGGAAAAAGAAGAATATTTGCAAATAATTATTTCCTCCTGAAAAACATATGGAGCGTGTCTGTCCTTTGCCACCGTCCAGCTCCCGTGCCGCCGGTTTACGGATCGGCGGCGAACCGTCAAAAAGCGGAGTGTGCACACAAAACATACTTCGCTTTTTACAGCCTATAGGAAATGGGATTGCGGGAGCAAACTCAGTTCCGGTAGATCGGAAGCCCGGCGCAGGCACCCAATACAAGACTCGCCGTATTGGCAGCCAACACATAAGAAACATGGTGAACTTTCCATGATCTTTAATTAAAACGAACACGCCTGCAATTTCACAATCATCCATCCCACAAATCCGATCACACCGCTTAACAGCATAGATGCTCCTAAAATTATCTTTTTTCATACTGTATATCTCCTTTACATATTCTAATTTATAACAAGAGAAATATCCCTCTCTTGTTCCATCCGTTAGTTTAATGACAAATTGGGCATTTGCAGTGTGATTATATTCATTTTGTTCGGTTCGTAACATGTTGATTGAGAATGGAGAATACTATATATCCAATAATAGTCCCGATAAAATTCAAGGTAATATCATCAACATCAAAAGAGCCTAACATAGTTACAAACTGGAATACTTCAATTCCAATAATGCCAACAAGTACCGGCAGCGATGTTTTCCATAACTTTCGGCAGTTTTTGTAGGCCATAGGGAGCAAAAATCCAAAAGGAATAAATGGGATAATATTCCCGGCAATATTTCTTAGCGCCCACCAGTTTGTTATATGTTTTAACTGCGTTCCAATAGATTGGAATGGCATGAGGTTTATATTCCAAATTCCGCTTATACGATTTTCTTTACAGGAATTAATCCTGTCCAAAATCTCTGAAACAGAGCCATTGAACTTTACAACGATAATTATAAATACTAGCGGCATATAACCAAAACAAAAGTACCCAAATAGAAAATCTTCTTTTCTTCATTTTCTTGCACCTCAAAAGGATAAATATTGTCCTTCAATTTCCGGAATTTATAATAATATTAAATCCTCATGCTTTACACTTTGGCTAAACCGCAAAAGCTCAACATATAAACGTTCCGTTTCCGTCCATATATCCATCAGATAGACGCGCTGAATATAGAAGGAATTTCCGTCCGCTTGTCTTTGAACGGAAAGCGATCCCAAGAGCATTGATAAGCTCTGCCATGTAGGTCGATTTCTCTTTAATCAAGCACAGAAACTCTTTCTTCATAATACCCGCTTCATCATCAACAATCAATATTTTTTGCAGGCGCATTTCATTCCCTCCTTTCATTCGGTATTACTCCTTATTATCGAACATTTTTCTGTAAATGACTACAATGCCATAACAAAAATGACATCTGTCAATCAGATTGACACATCGCGATTTTTGAAAACAACCACGCTGACAAAGAACAAAGCCACAATGTAAACAAGCAATACGGAGATAGAAAAGCCCACTGTCATTTCGGGTCTGGCCGGAAGGTGGAAAATATACAAGCTCATGTCGCTGTTGGCAAAAGGCAGGTATTTGAGCCATGCCACTTTTGGGGAGCAACTCCAACAAGCATTTTTTCCAGTGTGCATATACATTGGAATAGCTTGCCGTTTTGCGGAAACATAAGTTGAAATATTATTGACTTAATTCAAAATACATGATAAAATAGTTTAGTAAGTAAATTAATTTTCTTAACTATATGGAGACGTATTATGAGAGAGATTGGTCAAATATTTTTTGGTCTATACGATAAGGTTATGCTTTTGCATAAGAACAATGCGAAGATCTCGTCTGTATCCATTCCGGAAATGACATTGAATGATGAATATTACTTAGACATCCTTTATTGCTTGGGTGAGCCAACCTTTACAGATTTTTCGGAAGCTGCGAAAATCACAAAGCCCGCTGCTACCCAAATTATCAAACGCTTTATTGAGAAAGGCTATGTCCAGAAAATTCAACTTAAAGAAGATAGGCGCGTCTATCATCTTAAAATAGGCGAAACGGTAAAGCAGTATTTTGATGAAAGCTATCGTTTATTGGATGATATCTTTGAGAAATGCTTATCTGTACTGGACAAAAATGAAGTGAAGCAATTGAAACATATTTTTTCCAAAATTGACCGCGGTTTATAAGAGGAAATAGAAAATGAAGCAAAAAAAGATTGAACAAAGAACACTGATTATCGGCATAATTTTGAATACGATTATGGCCGTGGCGGGTTGGTGGGTATATCAGGCGACAAAAATACAAGCTCTCTTTCTTGACGCGAATTTTTCGCTCATATCCGCGTTATCCTGCGTTGGGGCTATCCTTATATCAAAAAACAGCAAAAAGACAAGCAAGACATTCCCGCATGGACATTTTATGTATGAACCTCTCTATGCCATTCTGAAATCCCTGTTTATCTTTGGCCTGCTGATATCTGCGACAGTAAGCAGCGCCATGAAAGCGATTGATTATTTTCAGTACGGAGCCGGGGAAAAAATCATTATTGGTCCCGTGATCCCCTATGAAATTGTCATGGTTATTTTATGCTTCGGATTATCTTTATACAGCAGATACCAAAACAAGAGCATTAACAACGTAAGCACCATGTTAGACGCGGAAGCAAAATCTAATTTTGTTGACGGTCTGTTATCTGCGGGTATCGGGCTTGGCGCTTTGATTATTTCTTTCATAAGCGAAAACGGCCCATTTTCTTTTTTACTATATACAGGGGATATTTTTATAACAATGGTTCTTGTGTTGTGTTCTGTGAAAAAACCTGTACAACTTTTGAAAGAGGGCTTTATAGAGCTTTCCTGCGGAGTATTAACCGATGAAGCAATTACGCAGCCTATCAAAAAGGTAATTCAAAAACATATGCCGACCAATACGGAACTTCATAAATGTGATGTTAGCAAAATAGGAGCCAGCTTTAGGATTTCTATTTACTTGTCTTATCAGACCGATAGTATATGTGTAAAAGAATTATCCAAGAAAAAGGAGTGTATCGAAAAAGAACTATCCAGTAGATATTCTAATTTAAATGTCAGCTTCATTTTACCTTAAACCGAAAACATATCTTACGGAGGGTAAATATGAATCAAGGCGGTGTTGCGCCGGTATGCAAGTGGTACAAAGAAACCCAGCGGAGAAAACGAGAGCGTCCGGATAAAGGATATTACTATTTTCTTTCATCAGACTAAGGTATTAAAAGGAGAAACAGAAATCCCCTAAGCGGCTATTCAAAGGCAGGATGTGCAGTTTCTGCAGAAATGAGTAAGTGAAGGTTGTCCTTACCATAGAATCCGCTTATAATAAGGATAAAATATACTCTAAAGAAACCAATTGATTCTATATTAACACAGGAGAAAACCATGATAAGGATATTTATAATAGAGGACGATCCGGTGATCGCCGGAAAGATCAAACAGCAATTGGAGCATTGGGGACATGAGGGAGCGATTGTGCAGGACTTCCGAAAGGTGCTTCCGGAATTTGTCGCTTTCGGTCCGCAGCTTGTGCTTATGGATATTTCGCTTCCCTTTTTCAGCGGTTATTATTGGTGCGGGGAAATACGGAAGGTATCAAAGGTTCCCATTATCTTTGTATCTTCCGCCTCTGACAACATGAATATTGTCCGGGCCGTGGATATGGGCGGAGATGATTTTATCACAAAACCTTTTGACTTTCAGGTGCTCATGGCAAAGATACAGGCCATGCTGCGCCGGACTTATGACTTTGGTGACAACAGCAGCCTCATGGAGCATCGCGGGCTGATTTTTAACTTAAGCAACACCACGATGACCTTTGAGGGACAGAAGCTAGAACTGACAAAAAATGAATCCCGGATTCTTCAAAAGCTCATGGAAAACAAAGGTAAAATCGTCGGCCGCGACGGGCTGATGATGAGCCTGTGGGAGACGGACAGCTTTGTGGATGACAATACCCTGTCTGTCAACGTGAACCGGCTGAGAAAAAAGCTGGAGCAGTTGGGACTTGAAGATTTTATCACCACCAAAAAGGGGATTGGATATTTGATAGAGGATTAAAAATGAAAATATTTGCTTCCTATTTATACGATCACAAAAAGAGCATATTACTGTGGCTGCTCTTCGGGGCATTAAACGTCTTTCTGGGATTTCTGTACCGGATTCCTATGGAAAGGGCATTGTTTTGGCTGATCCTGTGCGGATTTATCGGAGTTGTGGCAGGTGCCTATGATTTCCTTGGATACTACCGCAATCATAGAGAGATGACCCTTTTTCAGAAACAGATTCATGTAGCCATAGATCAACTGCCAGCTCCAAAGAATCTGCCGGAGCGGGATTATCACAATCTTTTAAAACAGACGAGTTGTAATCTGCGCCGGATGGAGGATGCAGCCCGGAAAAACGAGCAGGATATGCTGGACTATTATACCCTGTGGGTGCATCAGATCAAGACTCCCATCGCAGCTCTCCGGCTGATTCTTCAGTATGAAGAAAGTGAGACTGCCGGAGAGATGAATGTTCAACTGTTTAAAATCGAACAATATGTAGAGCTGGTGCTGCAATACCTACGGCTGGAAAGTCCGTCCACAGACTATCATTTCCAGCAGTTGGAGCTGGATGATATCATCCGTGATTCAGCGAAAAAGTACGCGCCGCTGTTTATCAGAAAGAGATTGGCCCTTCACTATGAGGAAGTCCATTGTCAGGTTCTCACAGATGCCAAATGGCTGAGCTTTGTGCTGGAACAGATTTTATCCAACGCCTTAAAATATACGAAGGAAGGCTCCATTTCCATCTATCTGGAGAACAAGAAAACACTGGTGGTGGAAGACACAGGAATCGGCATCAGCCCTGAGGACCTGCCACGGATAGGTGAAAAGAATTTCACGGGATATATCGGCCGTCAGGATAGAAAATCCACCGGCCTCGGTCTTTACCTCTGCAAAAAAATATTATCCAAACTTGGACATACCATTGTCATTGAGTCGGAGCTTGACAAGGGAACCAAAGTCTCCATTGGGCTGAATACGGTTCATTTGGAAACGGAATAGCCAATCTTACAAAATTGAAAGATATCGGGGAGAAATGTAACGCTAATCAATGGCAAGCATTTTCTCCCCTTTGCTATACTTTAGGCGTAAAGAAAACATACAATACAAGAAAGGGATTTTTTATGACAATATTAGATGTTCGAAACTTAAAAAAAATTTATACGACACGATTCGGCGGAAATCAGGTACAGGCATTATCCGATGTATCCTTTTCCGTTGATCCGGGCGAATACGTGGCAATTATGGGAGAGTCCGGCTCCGGAAAAACTACGCTGCTTAATATTCTGGCGGTTCTGGATCAACCCACAAACGGCGAGGTGCTGCTGAATGGGAAGAATATTGTTGCCATCCGGGAGAAGGAGATTTCAGCTTTCAGGCGCAATAATCTTGGCTTCGTTTTTCAGGATTTTAACTTGCTGGATACTTTCTCGGTTCAGGATAATATTCTGCTGCCGCTGGTGCTCTCCGGAGTGCCCTATGCGGAAATGACGCACAGGCTCCGGCCCCTTTCGGAGATGCTGGGGATTGAGAAACTTCTTGGGAAATTCCCTTACGAAATATCCGGTGGGCAGAAACAGCGGGCGGCAGTGGCGAGGGCGCTTATTACCAATCCCCAACTGGTTCTTGCGGATGAGCCGACAGGAGCCCTTGACTCAAGGGCATCGGACGGACTTATGACCCTTTTTGAAAATATCAATGCAAAGGGACAGACCATTCTGATGGTGACCCATAGCATTAAGGCCGCAAGCCATGCCAAACGGGTTCTGTTTATCAAGGATGGAATGGTGTTCCATGAGCTTCACAGAGGCGAGCTGTCCTCCGAAGCCATGTTCCAGAAAATATCCGACACCCTCACCATGATTGCTGCGGGAGGTGAGTCCAATGAGTAAAGGTTTCTACCTGAAAATGGCCGCAGATAATATCAGGAAAAACTCCAAGGTGTATGTGCCCTTTCTCATCTCCTGCATTTGTACGGTGATGATGTCTTACATCGTGCGCGCTCTGTCTATAAACAGCGGGCTTTCCGAAATTCCCGGTGGGAATAATATGCAGATGATTTTATCAATGGGATATGTAGTAATAAGCATATTTTCCGCCATTTTTCTCTTCTATACCAACAGCTTCCTCATGAAACGCAGGAAAAGGGAATTTGGCGTATATAGTATCCTCGGCATGGAAAAGAAACACATTACCAAAGTGATTTTTTACGAGACGCTGTATATTGCCGCCGTCAGCATCTTTGCCGGACTGATAACAGGAGTGATATTCGATAAGCTTTGTATATTGATCATCCGGCGCATGATGGAGGCGCCGGTAGCCCTGGGATTCGAGCTATCCCCCGTGGCTATGGTCTGGTCTCTGGCCCTCTTTGGAGGCATTTTTCTGCTGATCCTGCTGGGCAACATCCGCCAGGTACGCCTATCGAATCCCATAGAACTTCTGAAAGGCGGCAACGTTGGTGAAAAGGAACCGAAAGCAAAATGGTTCATGGCTGTATTAGGGATTCTCGTTACGGGGGCCGGTTATTACCTTGCCCTTACGATACAGTCTCCCCTTGCGTTAATACAACTGGTTTTTCTGGCTGTCCTGTTGGTTATATTGGGGACTTACCTATTATTTACCACAGGCAGCATCACCACTTTGAAAATTCTGAAAAACAACAAAAAATATTACTATCGGACAAAAAACTTTATCCCTGTTTCCGGTATGCTCTACCGCATGAAGAAAAACGCCGTGGGCCTTGCCAATATCTGCGTTATGTCCGTTGGAGTGATTCTTCTGCTCTCCATTTCCATATCTCTGTATGTAACTACGGAAAATTCCATCAACGACCTGTATCCCAATAGCGCCAGAATCCAGATAAATCTGGCGGGAAACATCCGAGATGCAGAGAATCAGGTGAAAGCCGAGACGTTACAGATGGCAGAAAGCGCCGCGGAGGAAGCGCGGGTCTCCTTGGACAAAACCGCCTTCTATACTTCTCTTTCTATTCCGGCCGTCCCCGCTAAGGAGAGATTTACCGTGGTCAGCGGTGACGCTGTTGCGATGACCCGGGGGCTGGTGACACTATATTTTATCGATCAGGAAAACTACAACGGCCTCACGGGAGACCATGTGAGCCTGAACGCGGATGAGGTATATATCCACGGTACTGAAAAAGAATACGAAGAAAAGTCCCTCTCCATCATGGACGAGCAATTTCACGCAAGTGTTATGGAAGAAATGAAGGAGTTTATGGGGGAGACCGCCACAGTCATAGGCGGCGGCTATTACATCATCGTCAATAACGCCGACATCCTGCAAAGGCTTGAACAGCAGCAGAAAGCCCTTTTAGGGGGATATGCCGACAGAATCAGTACAACTGTACTAATCGATTTGGAAAAAGGAACCGGAAAAGACCATGAGAAAACTTTTGGAACAATTTTAGAATCCAAGCTGAAAGACACAGACATGGAAGTTACCATAAGTGAAACCAGAGTATCCGCCGGTGACAAATTTCGTGCTTTCCGCGCCGGAGTTCTATTTGTGGGATTGTATTTGGGAATCCTGCTCCTCATGGCCACGGTATTGATTATCTACTACAAACAGATTTCGGAAGCCTATGACGATAAGGATCGCTATGGCATTATGCGGAAGGTAGGATTAAATCAGAAGGAAATCAAAAAATCCATCCGTTCCCAAATCCTGACCGTCTTTTTCCTGCCCCTTGTCACAGCGGGGGTCCATGTTGCCTTCACTTTTTCGCTGATGAAAAAGCTGATGGTACTCGTGCTGCTGAATGACGTCAACCTGTTCCTGATTTATGCCGTTGCCTCCTACGCCCTATTTGCCATTGTATACGCCATCATCTACACCGTCACAGCCCGCACATACTACAAAATTGTAAGTGCGTAAAAAGTGGGCGGTACAAATTGATGTGCTTTGGCGGCTAAGAAAGGTGTGTGCTGGGTTGGTGCGCTGATCAGATGAAAAGGGAAAATATGTTGCGCAGGCTATTCAACTATATCGTGTTAGGAATTGGTTTGGCATTGACTTTTATTCTGATAATACCCTGCGGCGTGTTCTTGCTTACTATATTTGCTGTTTGGTCATTGCTCGACTGACACTTGTATCGTAACTATTTTGGTTGTATGGTCTGCAATGTGAATGCTGCATTGACCGTTTGGAGGTGAAGAATCCTGATGAGCTTTATTATAGTTGTTTCATTGCCAAAGATGATTAGGGTGTTGAAAAATGAATTTCGATAAAGATATTTCCATCTATCTGCAATTGCGCGCAAAGCTGCTCCCAAAGCAACAGATTTTCATTTGTAGCTTTCAAAAAAAAACCTCCCATCTGATTACTTGGAATAGGTATATCAAATGGGATTAGGATTTTCATGACGGTGATTGTTCCACCGCTTACAGGAATAAAATCCTGCCTTAATAAATTATTCCCTTAGACAAAACCGTTTGGATGTAGCTAGTATCATATTCGCCACTACTAAATACAGGATCAGTGATAATAAACCTTAATAACGATAGATTCGTACATACGCCGTCGACCTCTGTTGCTTCTAACGCCCAGTTCGCTTTAAGCAGCGTGCTTTTTTTATCCTTATCAGTAAAACACGACTTTGCTAATAATGAATCGTAAAATAACGATACGTTACTACCTGTGCAATATCCCTCATCTATCCTTACACCTCGGCCTCCAGGCATCCTCCATGAAGTAATTACACCTGCTGATGGCACTGGACTCTTGCCTGGTTTTTCTGCGTTTAATCTGCACTCTATAGCATACCCTTTCAGTTCGACATGTTGTTAATCTATAGACAACTGATTACCAGCCGCTATCTGTATTTGTAACTTTACTAAATCATAACCAACCACTTCTTCCGTCACAGTATGCCCACTTGTAACCAAGTGTTCATTTCCAGAAAGTAGTATTCCTCCTTAGATGTTACCAAAAACTCAACAGTTCCCAATCCAAAATAATTTACACTTTCAGCTAATTTCACTGCATCAACATACATCTGGTTCTTAATACCGTCACTAATATTACAACATGGTGCTTCTTCAGTAATTTTCTGATTTAGCCGTTGAATTGTACACCCGCGCTCTCCAAAATGGATTACTTTCCCGTACCTATCACCTAAGATTTGAACTTCTACATGCCTTGTTCTCTCCAAATATCTCTCAATTATTAACTCCGTATTTCCAAATGACGACTTAGCTTCTTCCATACAGATTTTAAAGCCTTCTTCTAAATCTTCTAGTACTTTAACAGTTCTTATTTCTTTTCCACCACCACCAGAGATCGCTTTTATTTGTAATGGAAAGCCTACCTTTTCTGCCTCACTCTTGCATCTTGCCATGTTGTTCTGATAAAAATCCAACGCCTGGGTGAATCGCATCACAATTTAAGGTTACAGCTACTGATAATATATTATAACTATTTAGATACGAATCTCTACTATGGGGACCTCCTATACATATGCTTTTGTCCGCAAGTTTTCTGAAAGGCATATTCTTATCGGCAGTTGAGTATACTGATACAGCCTCAACACCCAATTCTTTTACAGCTCTTATTATTCGTAATGCTATTTCACCTCGATTAGCAACTAATATCCGTTGATGAAATTATTTTCTCGCATTTAGGGCATTTCATGAATAGCGCGGAATATTTATCCATAGCAAACTCCTGACTTTACATAGTAATTGTATGTTGTTAAATGATTTCATTAAGGTACTGGACAAATGCTTCTTTACAAGCATTAAAGAAAAAATGCCTTCCCGGAAAGCCGCGAATATCAACCAACTGCATTGTATATTGCTCCCATTCAATAAGACGATTCACATCGATTTCAGGATCCCTTTCACCATATACTACAGCAATTTTAGAATTTTTTTTCTCCGGTTCTTCTGTAGGACAATATGTTTCGAACATTTTTAGATCATCACAAACTAATTGTATATAGGATTCACCGGTTTTTTTGATAAAATCATCACTTACATCCATTTTTTTTAAGTAGGCATTCAACTTTTCAGAATTATTATATTCCACCATATATTCCTTTGAATAACAAGGTGGCATCTGTCCTGAAATAACTGTTAGATAAGGCCTCTTAGAATATTTATTTTGCAGTGTGAGTCCAACTTCATAAGCAAGATATCCCCCAAGGCTCTGACCGAATAAAACAAATTCTTCATTCGCAATTATAGGTTCATATTCTTCTATAATTGAGTTTACACATTCCGAAAACTCTTTGTATTGATCTTCTTTTAGCCGGCTCCCTCTATGCGGGTACTCATATAGTATTACATCGCTAGGATCAAGAGCATTTAACTTTAACATTTTCATAAAGTAATATGAAAACGAAAACCCTCCTGCATGCGGAAAACAAATTAATTTCATACTTACCTCCTATCAAAATACGTAATCTTCTTCTTTGGTGCTATTTACAGCAATTATCGCTTCTTCTACTGGTAGATTTCCTAACAAGTCATCATGTTTATTAATACTATGTTCTATGTACTTCGTATACATTCTAATGATTTTATCGATTGTATTACTATAATATAAATCTGTATTGTATTCCAAAAGTCCTTGAAACTCTTCTTCATTTTCAAAAATAGTCAAGCTAAGATCAAACTTCGCGGCGTTGAAATCAAGGATCTCTATGTCAACCTCTACACCTGGGAGATCAAGTTGCTGAACACCATAATTTTGGAATGCGAACACATGCTGGAATAATGGTGAATATGCTGTCTCACGCCTAAAATCAACATTACGTACTATTTCCTCAAATGGCACGTCAGTATTATCGAATGCTTTGAATAACTCATTTTTAATGCAATTCATATTATCAAATATTGTACTTTGCATATTGAACTGATTTCTAACCGCTATCGTATTGGAATAAAATCCAATTACTTCCTTTGTCTCCGGATCTTTTCTATTGGCTACTGGTACACCGATAGTAATATCATCTATGCCCGATAATTTAGACAGCGTAATAGCAAATATACTTTCAAATATAGTAAATAAAGAAATTTGATTCTGCTTTGAAAACCGCTTACATGCTTCTGAAATAGCAGAACCGATACTGAATTTTTTTGTGCTCCCATTATGGGTTGGATATGTCGGCCTTAATTTATCAGTAGGAATTTGGTTAATACCGCTTACACCTTTTAATACTTGCTTCCAATAATTCAATTGGTTATTATACGTCTCACTTCGGGACATGCTATTTTCCCAATATGCATAGTCTACATATTGAATCTTTTTGAAAGGTATATTGTCACATGTGTCATGCTCCAATAATGCTTTATATATTTTGCATATCTCATTGGACACAACACCTACTGACCACCCGTCCGCAGCGATATGATGAGTATTCACAAGCCAAACATACTCATCATCATCGGTTTTGATTAAGTAGCTTCTGATCGGTATTCCAGAAAACAGATTGAATGGTTGATTGCAGAAAGCTTTTATTTTCTCTTTAATAACACTATTCTCATCACGTGTTAAATCAACAAATCTATTTAAGAATTCATAATCCGCTAATATCTCCTGAAAATACTCACCAGCCTCCTTATGATAAATCGTATGCAATATCTCGTTTCGCTTTATGAGCATATTTACACTGTCCATAAAGACTTTTTCGTTCAATTGTCCCTTAAATTTAAATGTACACGGCATATTATAAGATGCACTTTTATCAGATTCTTCAAAGAGGTACAACATCCTTCTTTGATTATAAGAAACTAACATTTTCTTTTCCCGAGTAACATATTTGATTTTCGTTATACTAGGAGTATTATTCCTAGTACTCTTCATATTGCATAAATGCTTTTCAAGCTCCCATAATGTTGGATTTTTATAGATTTCCTCAAAATCAATTTTTATTCCAATCCTTTTCTCAATGCTTTCAATAACCTCCATACCCATTAGTGAATCGGCACCAAGCTCAAATAAGTCATCGTCCTTCCCTAAATCATCAACGCCTAATTGCTCCTTCCATAATTCATGTAAGAATGAGTAAATATCTTCTTCCTCATGTATCAATGTATTCCCACCATCTTTTTCTTTTACTTCCTGGGATTTTTTTTGTATAGTCGGAGGCCAAGACACTATACTCCTAAACGGATGCCCTGGTAATGGTAACCGATTCAAACTGCTATATTTGTAATACTCCTGCCAGCAAATATCATATCCCGCACAGAAAATATCACGTAGCGCATGCATAACCCCATCTTTATTTATGAAAGGCAATTGTTTTTCATATCCATTTCTATCTAAGCACCGCCCCATAATTCCTTGGATCCCTAACTCCACAAAAAGTATACTATTTGAAGATTTTTGTTTCGCATAATTTAAAAACCTCTCTTCGTTAAGGAAATTCTGTCCATCATAATTAGTAATTTTATTGATCGCTTCGTCAAAGTCGATTTGCTTGGTTAAGTAGTCAACAACAATATTACCTCTGCCGCATCCAATAACTGTATTTGATTTAATCCCCAAAGCACTCAAGAATTCATATATTGAAACATTTAGCAATAAGTAATTTATTTCATCTGTATTTTGCACTGCGGATCTTGCAATGTTTTGATCATAAATCTGCTTAAACCTTGGTATATTATATAGCTCTGATAATATATTAGTGTCACAATCGTTGTCATAGGAACAAGTAAAAACAATATCCGGTATTTCCTGCACTTTTGATATCTTAGAAAGTTTCAAGAATTGGATCAACTCTTCATTCGATCTTATGATACCCGCGTTTCTAAAATCATATGGATTCCTTCCTGCATTGAGGGTAAAGCAAAAATCCTTAATACTCTTGCATGTTTTAGCTTCCTTGATGAGGGCTTTTCTATAGTTTTCATAAACTTCTGGATATTTGACGCTAATAGTAATCAGTTCCGGATTCCCTAAATCATCTTTGCTACTCATATTCTTGTGATTAGATAATACAAGATGTACGTTTGTTCCTGATATACCAAAAGCGCTAGTCGCAAACAGCTTATTATCCGAGCCCCATTCTTCAATTTCACTTATAGGGTAAACAGGTGATTTGTTAAAGTCTATTAGCTTATTTGGTAACTTGAAGTTCTGCAGCGGATACTTTTTATTATATTGTATAGATATAATCCCTTTGATTATGTTTGCCAATCCTGCAAACGAACCAAAATGAGAGTAATTTGATTTCAAACTACCCAATGGACAAAATACCTTTTTGTTGCTAAAATGTTCTATTGCTTTAGTAATTCCTAATACTTCTATTGGATCACCAATTTTTGTACCTGTTCCATGTGCTTCAATATAGCCTATTTCTTCCGGGTTTATCTCTCCCTTCTCCCAGGTGTTAATAAGTAATTCGGCTTGTGCAGCTGCACTTGGAGCAGTTAAGCTATTGGAACGACTACCATCCTGATTAATCCCGACTGATTTAATTAATGCGTGAATATGATCACCATTTTTTTTGGCATCCTCCAGCCTTTTCAGAATAATAAAGCCGGCACCTTCTCCAAAGTTTGTACCATCAGCATCTTCATCGAAAGACTTACACCTATTGCTTCCAGAATATATACCTATCTTATCCTCATGATTGGTCTCATTTATTCTGAAGTCTAAGGAAATTGCCCCAACAATAACCAGATCTGTCTCATATGAATTCAGCTTGATACATGCATCATATACTGCTGTTAAACTCGAAGAGCATGAAGTCTGAATAATTGTGGCCTCTCCTCTTAAATCCAGAAAGTATGATATTCTTGCCGGCAATGCATCAAGAAAATTTCCTACAAGTGCTGGCCCTGAAGGATTTTCAAGCATATCCAGAAAGTGGCTATCATGTGCAGCAACTAAGACTGATGTTTTACTACCCGCTAGTGATTGTAAGGAATATCCGCTATTTTCTATGGCTTCACAAGCCAGTTGCATTGCAATTTTTTGCTGTGGGTCAAGATATTGCGCTTCATTCTTACTAATTTCAAAAAACTGGTAGTCAAAAAACTCTATGCCATCCAAATATGCTGCTTCTTTATACTCTCCATTTATATCTAAATTTTGCAATTCCAGTCTTTTATTACTAACTGGCCGTACCGCGTCTATTTTATTGCTAAACACCGAATCCAATTCTTCCAATGATGTAGTTATTGGAAATTTGCCACTCAAACCAATTATAGCTATTGAATTAAACTTTTTCATCATTCACCTCATTTAAAATTTCATGCCTACAATCTCTTCCTCTCTGTTACTTACTCCGAACTCTGAATCAATATAACCCGCCTGTTCACTTATTGTATTCCACACAAAGAGCTCAGCAATATTAACATTAATATTAAATCTCTCTCTGATTTTCTGATAAAGTTGAATTATCAACAAGGAATTTCCTCCTATCTCATAGAACTTATCAAATATGCTAAAATCACTCTCCGGTAACAAGCTCTTCCATATCTCATATAAAATACTCTCAGAATGCGTACGCTTCGGTTCTAAAGGGAAAATGATATTATCAATACTTATTTTCTTGCTAACAACCGTGTCTCCATAACAAGGGATAGATTCATATTTTCCGATTTGTATTTTACCGTTTACTTTACTCTTCAATACTGCCAATTCTTCTGTAGAAAGTTCCTCATACTCTTTACTTTCATATATGATATAACATGAATTATCTAACTGAATAAATAAATGCTGTTTAACGCATTCGTAGTTATCAAGTTCTAAAAGGCAGTTTGCTATTGAATCAGCATATCTTCTTAAGTAAGAAAGTGTATTGTTGGTCTTCAACAAGATAATATGTTTGGTCATCAGTATATGTTTAATATCTTCTATATACAAACTCCTGCTTCCAGAATAAATTATAATTGCAACGTTGTTGTAAAAATACAAAAGGCAATTCACTCCAAAATTTATTGATATTTGACTTTGAATACTATCAATGTTAAGTTCGCTATACTCTAATTTAACAACACGTGAAAACTCAGGTAAGTCAATGACTGCTCTACCGTCCATGATTGAAACATATCCTGTAAAAAACCAGCAGCCATCATTCTTATAATATAAATATCCTGGAAATCCCACCGGAAGAATATTAAGGTTACTATCAAGTATCGCTAAATTACCATTATATTTATTAAGCTCATTTGCATGAATTTCATCTAACTTCGATAGCTTACTGTATTCATGATTATCAACAATAAGAATAGACTGATGCGTATTTGATGTTGTAATATTGGCTATTTCCTCCATTGGATTATTCATAAAGCAATTTACAACATTGGTTATAGATGCCAATATAACCTGAACCATTTCTTTACTGAAATATTTTGTTGAATAGTCAGCTTGTAAAACTAATCCATCTGCCCTTTCTTGAGCTATAACACAAATATATCCATTAAAGCCCAAGGTCTCATTATTTGTCAAATGCTTAAATGAACAACTGACTTTATTAATATTATTCTCTTGCCCCTCAACAAAACCGGCGATTAAATTTTTGCCATGGTAAGCAAAGGTCAGTTGGTTTAATGGTTGAATATCCTGCTTTCTATACTCAACAAAGTCAGAAATTAAATCAGCTATTTCTAGATCTTCATGTTCAATACCATCAAGTAGTGATTCACTAATGCTTTTAATTGCTGATAAAACAGTCATTGATTCATCAATACTAAATGGTATGGGAAGTATAGTTGCTAAATCACCTACCATGCCCCTAGTTATTTCACTAGTCCTGCGTGCAAAAGTTATGCCTATGTTTAGAGACCTTTCCATATAATATCTCTGTATTACAAGACAGAATGCACATAATATGATTGATTGCGTACTTAGATGGTTTTCCTTAGAGAACACAAACAATTTTTGTGTAATTTTAGCCGGTATTAAATACTCACTATGTTCAGCACTGCCCGTTGAATCTACTTCATCTTCGTTTACTTTTTTATCAATTAATAATTGATTCGTATTCTCTAAAGCTTTTCTCCAATATTCCATATTACTATACATCAGTTTAGCGTAATTACCAGAAGTATACATTTTTATATATTCTGAAAATCCATGTAAATTATGATCTATTTTCCCCCCTAGGTATAATGAAAGAAAATCTTTTGCTATAACGCCTATAGACCAGCCATCGGCAATAATATGATGAACACAAAAGTAAACAATAATTTCAGAAGCCGTCTTCTCTATCACGGTATATTTGATTCCATTTTCTTGTGTTAAATCAAATTTGTCAAAATGTAAATCGCTTTCAATTTTACTTATTCTAAGTTCTTTCTCCCCATCAGGAATATGCTTAAAATCATAATACGCTATATTAGGCTTCGCATTATCAGCAATATATTGATAGGTATCATGTAGTATGGTAATAAATTTATACGTCAACGCTTCATGAGAATTATGTAAGGCTTCAATACTGCCCAAACATTTTTCAATGTTGACTTCTCCCAATAACGTGATGCTACAGCAGATATTATAGAATGAGCTTCTTCCGGCGTCGATCTGATATGCACACCAAATTCCGTACTGGGCCTTCGTTAAATGATAAACCCCATATTGATTTCCTTCCTTATTCAAGGTAGAGGCTAATTTACCAATCTGTTCATATGATAGTGTACTGATTTTAGCTTTAAGATCCATACTCATGTCCTCTCTTACGACTTGCACGTCTTCTTTTGTTTCTTCTTTGTGCCTTATTCCTTATCTCATCATCAGTATCTTGATTTATATTAAATATCTTATTATGTATATAAACTACCAGCTCATTAATGCTTGGGTTCATCATTACGTCAATGGCCTTAACCTCAATATCAAGTACCTCTGACAGTTTGCTGGATATTGAATAAATAGTTATCGAATCACCACCCAGATCAAAGATATTTGCATCTCGATCAAGAGATGAAATCTTTAATGTACTTTTCCAAATCTCTGCCACGGTATCCCATATCTCTTGCAATTTTTCATTCCATATCACATTGCTACTTATATCAAAACGGAAGTCAATTATTGAAAGTAAGTTATTTATTGATGATGATATGATTTTTTCTTGAATAAACTTTTTGCTTTCGTGATTGCCCAAGGTAACACTTATTCGAGGTTTATATAAATCAAAAATCTGATGCATAATAAACTGATTCTCTCTATTTATGCCTATAATGCTAACCAAACTATCACTTTCCAGAACATGGTTGAAGCACGCAACTCCATCTTGTGGCTCTATATGTTGAAATATATTTTGTTTATAACTATTTACCTCTATACCACTTGCCATGCCGGTCTTATTCCAAAAGCTCCACAACACACTTTTTATCCTCACTCCTTTATTTCTAAGATAACATGCATACTGCTCTTGCATAGAGTTGGATCCGGCATATGCTCCAAACGCAGGACTTCCGAAATATGAAGTAACTGATCCAAATAAATATAAGTATGGCTCATTTAAAAGTTCACTCGATAACTTAACTAGATTCATCGTACCAATGACCTTGTTAAAAGAAGTAATATAAAAATTTTCAAATTCTTCTTTATCAAGAGTATGATTCATTAAATTCTCGTTATATAGAGTACCCTTCTCTGTAGACAAAACCCCAGTGAGATTGATTATACCATCTATCTTTATACCATATGAAATTAATTCTTTCGATAAACTACAAAGCTGATTATAGTTAGTTACATCTGCTTGCCGATATATTGCCCTTACCCCCTTTCTTTCTAATGTAGCAAGTGAAATACTATTATCCTCCTGGGCGGTGCGTCCAACTATAACTAAATTTGCATTATAAGTGTCCTGTAAATACGAGCATAAATGGACCCCTATTCCTCCTAATCCACCTGCAACTAATATCGTGTGATTATTCCTAATCCAACCTTTACTTATTTCTGAATGCCTTGATGTCTTGAATCGCAACACATACCTGGTATTTTCTCTGTAAACAGCCATTGGCTCTTTACTAAGACTCTGTAATTCTTTTCTTAACAAATGCTCATTATAATTTGCCAGATCAATTATTCTACCACTAATCTGTGAGTTTTCTTGATTTAGGGTTTTTACCAAGCTTAACAGATCGCTTCCTTTATAGCTCCACTTATTGTTTGAAATAGAATACGCATTACAAACGATAAATAAAATCTGAATTTGCTTTCTTATAGTCGTAAGATTCCTAATATGTGAACTTAGCTTGTCATAATATTCTTTCAGCCCCTGGATAGAAGGTTGCTCGATGTCTTCAGTATAAAATGTAAAATCTACCAAATAGTCATTTTCTTTAAGCTCACAGATACGATTTATACAATCACTAATATCAATATGAGAACTGTTTCCCAAAATCAGATTCATTTTTTCTTTTGAATCAAACAAATATTTAGCACGTACTAAGTGTTTTTTCTGTAATTTACTTTCTATCCAAAAGGGCGTAAGTTTACTGTAAGCAACAGTATCTTCCAATTTACTTTCCCACCTATGATATTTGCCTTCAAGGTAATCATTTCTGTATTTATTACGTTGCTTCTTCCCTAATTCTGTTCGCGCGGATTCTTTAGCACTATATGGGAAAATATGTGCAGGATTAATCAGACACTGCTTTTGAACTGTTTTCCTTATGCTATCTACTAATTGCTTCAGTTCTATCAGACCTTCAGGACTTAGTAGATCATATCTTTCGGGCGTAAAAAAGATGATAACTTCCTCTGTTCCGCTTTTTCCTAGAACTGATGTAGCTACAGAAGATGATGCCAAGACACCCGTAACCGAATCGGCTGCTGATTCAAAATCGTGAACGTAGTAGTTTAATCCGTTGATAATTATAATATCTTTCTCACGCCCAGTTATTGTCACGAGGTTATCGGTTATAAATCCAAGATCTCCTGTAATTAAAAATCCATCTTCTGTAAACGAATCGTTATTTGCAGCATCATTTTTATAGTATCCTTTTGTATATGAAGGGCCCCGACCTTGTAAATACCCTATTTCACCTTCCATACATATTTCGCCGATTGAATCAACTATCCTAAGTTCAGACCCCGGTGTTGGTTCTCCAACTGGCAGGAATTGATTACCTTCATTATGCTTAACCGGAGAGAAATTATTATAATAGGTTACACAGGAAGATGTTTCTGTCATGCCGAAGGCCGGCACAATACAATTCGGATCTAACCCATAGTCTTTTAGACTATTAAGAAAACCCAATAGTACTCGACTCACATTTGCTTCACCTCCCGCAAATGCATATTTAAGGCAGTCTAGCTGCCATGAGTACTTCTTATTGCAATCAATGTTGTCTGCTACTAATGCAAACGCAAAATTTGGTGCCCAGGTTATTGTAACTCTATACTGATCAATTAGTTCCATCCATTTAAGCGGATTCTTGAGTATTATGTCCGTATTAACCTGAATTTGTAATATGTTCATGAAAATATCTCGAATATGCGACCATATTAGGCCTGCTGCGTGAGTAAACGTCATCCAATTGAGATCTACATTGTCGCTATCTAAATCATATAATTGTATTTCGCCAATAGTACGAGCGAAAATGTTTTTTTGACTCAGTTGTACTCCTTTCGGTAGTCCAGTACTTCCTGAAGTAAATAGTATCAAACAGGTTTCATCTTGATCCCAGTGATACTCCTTGATTTCTGCATTACTGTCTTCATTGTTAAATAGAGCAACATCTAAACCATCAAACCGTTTGTCTATTTTGAGAACCTCTATCTTTGCCGTCTCATAGTTTGTAACCAGGATCCTGGGGCGTTCTAACAGTTCCCATATTCCTAAAAGTTTATCAACATTATTTACTTCTGCTTCATAATCTTCAATAGCCGTCATTGGTGCCGGTATTACACCAATCAACATACATGCCCAGAACGCTTCCAAGAAAGACCTTCTATTATTTATTTGGAATATCAATTTATCACCAGGTTTAACTCCGGTCTCCACTAAATTCTTTGCACACTTTGTGGCATTTGTATACAGCTGCGCAATCGTCTGAACCTCTTGTCCATCATTTGTTAGATATACTATTTCTTGGTCACTCGATGATCTCGTTTTAATTAAGTCCACAAGATTATCATAGATCCATCGACTTTTATCCAACGGTTCACTTGTTGCTACAGCTAACTTCCCACTGCCAGCAGTAACTGCATGACTTGTATTATTCTTTATTTGAGATAAATGTAGTACTTCTTCCACATTATCATAAAATAACTTTATTTTTGCATTACTATCAACACCTGATATAACGCTTTCTAGCTTTTGTATGCTTTCACTATCTACGGTATCCATTCCTTGAAGAGCTATGTGATCTACTTCTCCTTTATTTGTTAACGGGATATATGGCACCTTTACTAGCGGTTTTTCTGATTGACCAGCAAGATCTTTATACTGAAGATCTTTTATACAGCTAAAGTACAACTTGTCAGGTGTTTGAACCCAGTCAAATATATCTGGATGTAATTCGACAATATCTTGCTTAGACATATTTACCTCCTATTATAACTCATCTATCAGTTGATCCAGCGATTTTACTTCTTTATGCTCACCGCTCTCTTCCACTGTGTTTGTCTGGGAATATTCCTCAATTGCTTCAAGGTAATCAGAAATTTCAGCAATATTCTTAAACTGATAAACCTCTTTTAGTGAGATCTTTTTATGAAGTTGTGACTCAATTTGTTTTAAAATCATCACGATCGATAAAGAATCATAACCTAATTCAAATAAATCTTCGTAAATGTCCAGCTCTGCTAATTCAAGAGCCTCTTTAAAAATCTGTACTAAAATACTATCAGTCTTATTTCGCATACAAGTGCCCAAATCATCTGGAGATTCCATATTAATGGATGTAACACTATTATCGCTTGAAACAACCACAGATGTATTTCCATCTACTTTTTTATAACGCCAATATGACTTATGCTCAAAAGCATATGTCGGCAATGACGTTCTATAAGGTACGATCTCATACAAATTATTCCAATTTATATCCAAACCAGCCCCCCAAATATTTCCTATGGCCTTATAAAATCCTTGTAGCGAATCACCTTGACCTGTTGTAATTGATGATATAACTTTAGTCTGTTTATCATTCCTTGTAGTCTTTTTTATGCATGGAGCAAGCTGATCTGATGTACCTATTTCGATCCAAATATTACTTTTTTCTTTGCTCATTTCTTTTATACTATCGTAAAATAGAACTGGCTGATAGCACTGTCTTAGCCAATAATCCGACGTAGACATTTTTTGTGATTTATCGATTTCTACATCACATGCAGAAAATATCTGTATTTTAGGCACAGAAAACGTTATCTGATTAAGTAACAATTCATACTCTGGGCAGATTTCCTTTACCATCTCGCAATGCCCCGCTCTATTTACATTGAGTTCAGAACACGGGATTTTTTTTAAATCAAAGACTCTTTTGACTTCATCTATCAATAAAGACGGTCCGGAAACCATAAGTCTTTTTTCAGCATTTACCGCTCCAATAGCAGTGCCTTCAGGCAATAAATCTTTAATCTTTTCTATTGGTGCCGATACAGACAACATTTTACCTTCAGGAAGAGAGTCAAATAAATGAGCACGATTTACAATTAATTTAACTCCGTCTTCAAAAGTAAATATTCCTGCAATCGCAGCGCAAGTATATTCTCCCAGACTGTGACCAATTAGTATAGAAGGAACCACTCCTATATGAATCCACAGTTTCGCCAAAGCATAACCAACTACATATGTCATCAACATGCCAGATTCAACATCGCTCAATATATCCGGCTTACATGTATAATATTTTAGAAAAAGCCTTTTTAGATCTATTTGCTGCTCCTCATATATTTTTTTAAAACATGTTTCTAGTTGGTTTTTGAAATAGCTTGATCTTTCATACAATTCCAAACCGATAGAGTTTCCTAAACTACCTGAACCAGTAAATGCAAATACAACA
The DNA here is from genome assembly GCA_015655075.1 of Clostridiales bacterium. Lineage (GTDB taxonomy): Bacteria > Bacillota > Clostridia > Lachnospirales > Lachnospiraceae > Anaerocolumna. The sequence continues at coordinate 56,333 of JAATFT010000080.1, forward strand.
TCTTCTGTAGTTACTATTTCTTTCGCACGAATATCATCTAAGCAATTTACAAGTTCCTCATTAGATGCTGCAGTAAAAGAATATCTATATTTAAAATGCTCTCGGCCAATTTGCAACGTATACGCTGCATCTGATAGACGAGTATTATTTTGCTGGAAATGACACTTTAATCTATCACAATTATTTTTGAGTGCTTGTTCCGTTTTAGCGCTCACAATAAATAAGTGTCTATCTTCTATTTCTACTGGTCTTTCAGTCTCTGGAGTATACTCTGAAAGGATAGCGATGGCATTTGCCCCTCCCATACCAAAAGCACTAGCACCTGCAATTCTCGGTTTAGAACTTTTCCAATTGCATAATTTATCATTAATAATCAATGGGCAGTCTTTTTCTTGCAGTTCGTCATTAGGATCCAAATAATTAATGCTTGGTACAATCATTTTATTCTTTAGCATAAGAGCCACTTTGATCACATTTGATATGCCGGCTGCCGCATTAGTATGTCCAATATTCGACTTAATTGAACCAATATATAGAGGTTTCTCATTATTTTTAAAAACCTTTTTTAGGGCGCGCAGCTCAACCGAGTCCCCCAATACCGTCGCTGTTCCATGTGTCTCAAAGTAACTGATATCATTTGGTTCTATACCTGCAACATTCAATGCATCCCATATGCATTCTTCCTGCCCCATAACACTCGGTGCCGCAAAACCAACTTTTCGATTACCATCGTTATTAACACTAGTTCCTTTTATTACTGCCAGGATATTATCATGATCATTAATGGCATCTTTTAGCCGTTTTAAAATTACAAGTCCCTGGGCATGGGCAGGTACAAAACCATCGGCATTCTTGTCAAATGCTTTCACATATCCAGACCTTGACAATGTAGCATCTGCAGTATAATAACCCTCTTGCTCCGGTTCAATACTCACTGCACCCGCTACAGCAATATCACATTCATAGTTTAGTAAACCCTGATAAGCAACATGTAACGAAGCCATAGACGAAGCACATGCATATTTGATAAGCATACATGGTCCATGCAAATTAAGTTTATAAGCAATGCGTGTTAAAAACGTTCCATCGCAATGGAACATGAATTGATGATAATTTTCATGCCAATCTCCTGGCATATTCATAATATAGTTCCATACATAAACATGTTCATCACAACTTGCATACACTCCTGCTCTACCATCGTATCTATTAAGATCATAACCTGCATCCTCAAGCGCCTCATATATTCCCTCAAGCAAAAAACGCTGCTGTGGATCACTGTCTAGGGCTTCTTTCCTATTAGTATTAAAAAAATCTGCATCGAATTTATCAATATCATCTAGTTTTCCGTAAGCTGCAACATAATTACCATTGCTTTTCTTCATATCTCTTTCAATACAATCTATACCATGTGACAAATTAGACCATAGCTCACCAATATTCTTAGCCTTCGGAAATCTACCGGACATTCCAATGATAGCAACATCAAACTCATTATTCGTCATTATGTCTTCTCCTTCTTCGTACTTTGTTATTGGAGATATTGCGTTTGTTTTGTTCATCCCCTTCTTCTAATGATACGGTAAGCAACTGTAGAGTTGGATTTTCCATCACATCAATAGGCTTAATGTTTATTCCATATTGTTCTTTTGCCAGCATACACATCTTATATGTAAGCATAGAAGTCCCACCTAAATCAAAAAAGTTTGCATCCTCTGGAATTTCTGTTAGTCCTAGTACCTCTTTCCATATTGATTCTATTTTATTTTTCATATTTAAAATCCTTTCTCCTATTCGAAAAATCCTACAGATTTCAGGTAATTGAATGTTTTTAAAAAGCTCTCAAAATTTTCACCTGTACCTTCAATATGATTCTCAGTCAAAATTCTGTTTGTTAAGTCTGAATTTACTAATTGTTCTGCACGCCCTTCAATTATGTCTGCTACTGGAACAACAGCAAGAATTGATATCAATGCAGTATCGTTCTTTTCTTTAGCATAAGAAATTAATTCTTTTCTCCAGTCTGCATAGTTTACCGAAACTATCTTGCTGTCAATCAGCTTAAGCCAATCCACCAATATCTTCATTGTTACAGTCTTATAAATTATGTTATAAGTAGCTTCGCTCTTTTTATATGGCAGTTTTGATAAATCTACAATGTTACTTGCCATAATATCAACCGGAATAGGATTATATCCAAAAGTTGGTAATATTGGAGCCTTTTTTAGTTTCAGTATTACTCTAATCATTAGCCACATAAAATCACGCGTCTGGCATATTCCCTTATTAGTACCACCACTCAAGGTTCCAATACGATATATTTTGGCTGGTATCCCCTTTTCCCTTGCCATCTGCACTAAGTTATCTGCAATCCACTTTGTCTTGTTATATTCATTTACTACTGATGTTTCAAATAACAACGGTGTATTTTCATTAATTATATGGTTTTCTTGTATCATTGCGCTGTATACAGTAAAAGAGGAAACATAATGAATAATCTTAACTCTGTTGTAATGTCCAAAGGCGATAATTCTTCTAACACCCTCTACATTTGGCTTATAAAGCTTATGAAAATTGACTGCAAAATTTACAACAGATGCAACATGATATATTGTATCAACATTTGATGCTAATTTATCATATTCATTTTTACTAAGTCCCAACGAATTATTGCTTATATCCCCTGCATAGTATGCTATCCTCTTATTATCAATCAACTCAGCAAGACCATACTGTTCCATATTTTTTACAACACGCTTTTCCGCATCTTCACTATTTACAGCTCTGATTAGTAAATTTATTTTTAGATTTTTATCCTGTAAAAGTTTAGCTAACATATGAGCTCCAAGAAATCCGGATGCACCTGTAAGCAGCACTTCTTTTGGCTTCCCATAACTACACTGATGGCTTTCGAGTTCAAAGTCATCAAAATACAGCTCTTTCATAACCTCCGCCTTTACTTGCTCAAAGCTATTTTCAATTTGCCTCTCTTCTATAAGCTCAGCGCACTCTCTGACAGTACTATGCTCCAAAATCTCCTGAAAGGTTATCGGTTTATCGAATTCTTTTTGTAACCTAAATGCTAATCTCGAAATTGAAATAGAATCTCCGCCACAGTCAAAGAAATCCGTGTCTATATTTAGATGCTGTAAATTAAGCACCTCTTTCCAAACCGCACTTACTCTTTTTTGAATCTCAGTAAGGTCTTCATTCTCCTTGCTATCATCATTTGTAATAGCCATATAGATTTTTTTCCAGTCGATTGATTTCATGCTATTATTGTTTCTTGGTATCTCATTAATTTCATGGAATCGAAGTACAGTATGCTTGGTTTTCAACAATTTGTTTCCGAGTACTTTTACTGCGGCAGCATTCTTTCCCTCATAAAATATATCAACAATCGGTTGTACTTTATCAACCAGTAAACCATTAAACCGCTTTGCCTCTCGATCTACTCCAACCATGCTATTTTGTATACCATTTTCCAGAATGTATTCAAGATATTTGAGATTTTTTTCTGCAGCCATAGATATATAACCGCTACTACTAGAAGCATTTCTAAACGCCGCAGGTAAATCTTTCATAACACCAATATTTTCCCATTGACTCCAGTCAACAGTATAAATATACCTGTCTGATCTACTATAGTAAGCTCCATAACAATGTACCAAAGAATTAACTGCTGAATAGCTTGATAATGATGCCCCCCCAAAGTAACCATTTAAAGATCCAAACACAATCAGCGGTATATTATTATTTGGGCGTCTAAACTCATTTAATGCTAACAATGTATTTACCTTTGAAATAAATGTTTGCTTTAAGCTATATTCAGATTCATTACTAATCATATGGCTTTCTATATCATTCCAGTGCGACAGTCCATTTTCTGAATCAGAAACTTTTCCTGCAAGATGAAAAATTGTATCAACCGGTCTTTCGATTTCTTCTTCAATCTTCCGCATCTCATTTATAAAACATCCAGATTCAGATATATCTAAATTCCTATAAATGATCTTATGCCCACCAATCTCATTTAACCTGGATATAATCTCTTTCTTTTCCAATGTAAGTGCTGATGTTCCCAATAAGACTAATTGCATGTTGTGTCTACGAATAAGCCACTCCGATAATATAGTCCCAATTCCACCTAGCCCACCTGTTATAAGTGCAACTTTGTTGTTTAGCATAAGCCCCTGTGTGTTTTCCTGTGCATTTATAGATGTCAATGTTGATATATATCTCTGTCTCCGCCTATATGCCACCTCACGTTCTTTTAGTGTAAAACAAAGCTCATATTCAAAATAACAAGTTGATTCTTCATCTACATCAATCTGTTTAATTATTATATTGGGGTTTTCAAGGGATATACTTTTTACAAAGCCTCTTATTAAAGTGTTTGTAAGATTTATTTTTTTATCTCCCTCTACACTCACCCCGTAACAGGTTGGTAAATAAATAACACTACCTGCAGGAAGTGTTGCCCATTGCTTTCCATGTTGCAATAGACCTTCAGCAAAATTAGATAATTCAGTATTGGAGTTTTCGTAGGCATATAAATCTATTAACTTTATCGCTTCGCTGACACTTGACAGCGAAGCGATATCAATAAGATCATAATTATCTTTTGATAAATTACCTATTATGTTTTTACCGCTCTCTTTACCATTTATAATACGAAAATACTGGTTGTCATGTATATGTTTATATTTATCTTTAGCGGTCTTTCTCCAGACTTCCTTTAGAAGATAATACTCATCATCTTCCTTTTCTGAAATCAAGGATAAAATATCATTGTACTTGCCTTCCAGAAACTCCTGCTTGTACAAAGAACGTTGCTTTTTACCTAATTCGGTTCTTGCTATTTCGTTCGTCCTCACAGGAATTACATAATGCGGAGTAATCTTGCATTTGGTCCTAATGGCATTGCGAATTTCATTTACAATACCCTTTAGTTGGTCAATATTGTCTTGATCAAACCAGGTCTCTTCTTTAGGTGTAAACAAAATTATTATCTGATCTACACCTTCTGTATTAGGAATTGATAATGCCGTTGAGAATGTTACATCGCTTATCTCGTCTACAATAGCTTCAATGTCCTGAACATAATAATTAAGTCCATTTACAATTATCACCTCGCTGATCCGGCCAGTTAATATTAAATGACCATCATCAATATATCCCAAATCTCCAGTTATTAGATAGCCATCGGGAGTAAATGATTCCCGATTAGCACTTTCATTTTTATAGTATCCTTTTGTGAAAGTGAGGCCTTTTCCTTGAACTGCACCTATGTTACCTTCGTTTACAATTTCCCCTTCATTATTCACAATCCTTATTTCTACTCCGGGCATAGGTGAGCCTACTGGTACAAACTTATCGTTATTTTTGCTATTAGACACTGAAAAGTCATCATAGTAGGTTATACAAGATGAAGTTTCAGTCATTCCAAATGCAGGAATTACTGTGTTTTCCTTTAATCCATATTTACTAAGATTAATCAAAAAACCACGTAGTGATTTGCTAATATTGGCTTCACCACCAGCAAAAGCATATCTTAAACTGCTTAAATCCCAGCCATAGTCAGTATTCCTATCAACAGCTTCCCCAATTAAGGCATATGCAAAGTTAGGTGCCCACGTTATGCTTCCATTATATTTGGAGATAAGATCAAGCAGCTTCAATGGATTGTTAAGTATTATATCAGTATCAATCTGAAGCTGCAGAATATCCATATATACATCTCTTATATGCGACCAAATTAGGCCTGCAGCATGAGTTAGAGTCATCCAATTGACATCAACATTGTCGGACCCCATATTGTATTTCTGTATTTCTCCTACAGTTCTTGAGAGAATATTTTTGCTCGTCAATTGTACACCTTTTGGTATTCCAGTACTTCCTGAAGTAAATAATATTAAACAGGTCTCATCTTCTTTCCATTGATATGCTTGTTCGATATGGCTCTCACAATATAATTTGTCTATGCTCAAAAATTCCATTTCTGCAAACATATCTATTTTCTTCAAGGAATCAAACTGTGGAAGAATCTTATCTAAAGTCAAAACATATGGTTTCTCCAATAAATTCCATATATTATATAACTTATCAGTATTACTATCTCTCGTACCAAAATCATCAATTAGATTAAGGGGCGCCGGCGTAGCACCAATCAACATACACGCCCAAAAACACTCTATGTACTCTTTCCGACTGTCAATTTGGAATATTACGTTACTTCGCTCGTTAATACCTATTTTCTTTAAACCTTTAGCAAGCTTAGCGGCATTATGATATAATTCACCATACGTTTGGACTATTTGGCCCTTATCTGTAAAATATATTATCTTCTGATTACTATCTATTCTCGCTTTTAATAGATCACACAATTGATGAAACTTGGAACCATTTATTGCTCCTCCATTAATGACTGAAGGTAGATTACTAGTTGTTGCCGTGTTGTCTTTTGAGATATCATTAGAAGGCTCTTCGCCTGACTTCTTTTCAACTAATTTCAATGTATCCCCACGGTTCTCATAAAATACTCTCACTGCTGAATCAATTCCAAGCTTTAATGACTCATTTTCAAAAACAGAGATTAATTCACTCCCCGGGACATAACTACAAATATCTTCCGAATGTTCGAAATGATGTTGTATAAATGGTATCTCTACATAATTTAACGGTAGATAGCTTACCCTTAACCTGCTTGAAAAGTATGAATTTACTTCATCATATGAAAGTATTTCTTTAGAGCAGTAATATACTGTATTATCAATAATATGATAATCTGTAAACTTACTATATCCCTCTGCAGCAACACTGATTAACGATTCATTTAAATAAGAACCATCCTTATAAAAAATGCCATTGCAACAGCCTGTGACAATAAGTTTATCATTAGATAAGACCACACCTTTGTATACCGTTGACAAAGGGGATTGATCTGTCAACTGACTATATATCCTGCCCTCCCTATTATTAGGAACAGCCCTTCCTTCATCATCCTTTATTGTTAGTGAAATATTTTTAATAGGCTTAATACTATGATATATATCACTTCTGTTATTGAACTCCATATTGTTACACGACGACAGCCAAGTCACCCATGGAAAACCAAAATAATTAAACCACTTGCTTTGCGTAGCATTTACTTTATGCTTTATATGTTCAAAATCGAACCTATCATTACCATATGTAATAATAGTATTGTTTTTTCCTTCAAATCGCTCGCCTGCGCAGCGAAAGATTCCTAATGGCAAGATATAGAGACTGTTACTCTTACTTATAATTTCATTTTGATAGAATTCAATCCGTACACCAAATATGACTGGTAATAACCAGGTAAAGCTTGATAACGTATCATCATTTACATAAAAAAGCGTATTATCATAATCTAGCTTAATTACACTACTATGAAAATCAATCCAATTTAATAATAGTTGTCTGTCTATTTTGTAGTCATTGACATCATCACACATCAAAACATCTCCCACAAAACTCTTTATATCATTCACAGAAATCTGCGAATTCCCATCGTTTTCACTTATAACTTCACGAAATACAAACCCTTTCACATTGTCATGCGCTCTAATAGGCTTAACGGTTCTTCGATTATAAAATGCAGCAAGACAAACTGCCATAAAATCTTCAGGATGTAATGTTTCGTCAACCCCAATTACCTCGTCGTCAATTTTTTCCACAATATAATTATTATAATCAGAAATTCTTTTCCATAATGAACTATTTTCAACAACAATATTTTTATTACTCATACTCTTTTGTGCCTCCCTTGTTCATATGCTTTTGAAAATCTCAAAATCGTTAATTGATGTATCTGGATTTAAAACAACATCCGTCATTAGCTTTTTCATAATCTTTGAAAATGATTCTATCTCGTCAGCACAGAATAAGTTTTCTTTGTAAAGAAAACTCATCTCGTATTTCCCATTTGGTTGAAGTATAGACAGTCCGAAATCAACTAGTGCGTTAGTCGAGAAAATCATTCTATCAAATAACCTTCTCTGCCGGATTTCTGCATCTACATAATTAAGTATTATTCTATAAGGTAAATAGAAGTACTCGTGATCCATTCCGATCTCTCTCATCATCATGCCACATGGGAGTGAGGAATGGAGATAGCTACCATTAACAGTTTCTTTGGTTCGCCTTACTAAGTCTCTAAATGGTCTATCCGGATCAATAATAGTTCTTAATAATTGTATTGAAGCAAAGTTACCAATAATGCTTTGAAATTCCTCATGCGTTCTTCCTCCGTTTGTTCCACCTATTGCAAGATCAATTTCATTGAACATGTAATATAAGAAAACATACATTACCGCTACAAAACCACTATACGCGGTAGCACTCTCCTGAGAACATATATTTTTTAATTTATTAAAGATATCATCATCTATATCAATTAAAAGCGAGCTGCTGCTGCATGTTTGCCAATCAATACTTTCTTTGCTTGTCAAACTAAGACTAGGTATGTTACCACTTAACTTTTCTTTCCAATATTGAAAATCTTTATTTAAATAACCTTTATCATAACACTCTCTCTGCCATAATATATAATCTATATAATCCACATCATATTTATTAGTTATTTGGGAATTTTCAAATTTTTCAAAATATAATTCTTCGATTCTTTGCAGCATTAACTGAAGTACCGAGTATGCATCAGCAATCAGATGATGAATTGCTATTACAAAGACTAGTTTTCCAGTATTACACTGTCCTATTCTAAAGTGAAACAAAGGATATTTATCAAATTTATAACGATAGTTTTTTTCAGGTTCCTCCATGATACTTATTACCTGATCCATATCCTTATCTGGATAGCTTTCTATTTTTATATCAAATTTTGACATATCAACATCATTTATTACAATGTGCGGAACAAAATCTTCGACCTCAAATGTTATGCGAAGTGCTACGGTCTCATTGATTAAAGAACACAATGCTTCTTTAAAACGTGTCAAATCAAAATTGCTTATAATTATTCTAGCGCTTCCTACCACATTGTATCTTTGCGTACTTTCTTCATAACTGGTCCCATTCATTATTTCTTCAAGCCACATACCCTCTTGTACAAATGAAAGAGGAATTTTGTTTGGACGCTGTAATACTTTATGTACCGGTAGTGAGACCTGCTCAGTGCTATGTATCTGCTCGTATAGCTTATCAGCCATCTCCTGAACATTAAGTTCTAAGCCGGTTATAAACTGCAATACATCAGTTAAGGAAATTTTAGATTCATACTTTTCATTGATTTTTTCCATTAATGCTATGGCCTTCATAGAATCCCCACCACACTGAAAAAAGTTATCAGAGTATGTTATATCCTCTTTATCTAGGACTTCTTTGTATAAATCTAAAACTTCACTATGAAACTTCGTAATTGTACTTGTTGACATTTGTTTTCTCCTTTGCATCGCTAATAATTATCAAGTATTTTTTTTCTTAAGTATTGGCAAACTTCTTTTCTATGTTCGTTTAGGTAGAAATGCCCTCCCTCAAAAGCCTTAAAAATACAATCACACGATGTAACTTGTTTCCACCTTTCTATCTGATGACCGTGAAGCGTCTTATCACCTTTTCCATACATAAAAAAAATCGGAGTATTAATTTTAAGAGTGTCTGTTTGTGCATAGTCCTCTAAAAGTTTAAAATCGGCTCTTAGAATTTCCAAAAAAGCTTTGCGAAACTCTTCAATCATAAAAAGCTCTTCATCTATTCCACCATAAGCAGATATAGCTGCTAAAAACTCTTCATCATTGTAGGCATCAACTTTTTTCTTTAAAATGTCGTTCATGTTCCAAAGTTTAGATGCCGATATAAAACATTGTTTGGGAGTTAATCGGTATTCATAATCAAGACGTTTGGCAACCTCATAGCCAAAAACACCACCCATACTATGTCCAAATATTGAAAAATCGTTCCCTTTTACATATTTTCTAATCTGAATTATTATTTCTTCAATCAATGTTTCCCGACAATTGCAGAGCTCTTCTCTTATGCGTTCTTCTCTTCCAGGAAACTGAATGGCTGCAACTTCTATTTCATCACCTAAATACTGCGGCCAGGTATAAAAGCTGCTTGCACCTCCCCCCGCATGATGAAGACAAATCAGTTTATGACATGGGTTATCAAGTGGTTTTCGAACCTTTAATAATACATTTTCTTTCATAAAGACTCTCCTTTAGCAATCTATAAAATCTATCCAATCTTCTAAATAAGGTGATGAAACTAATTGATAAGGTGACACACTTTTACACCATTTTTCATATATAATTTCACTTATTTCCTTAGCTAAGTCTAAGGACCCTCCGATTTCCATAAAGTCATCCGTTATTCCAATGTTGTTATTGCCTATTAATTTTCTGATTAACATTAATAAATCTTCTTCAGTTATTGTTTCACTCTGCTTTGAAATTTTATCTGCACTCTCAATCATTTCGACCCAACTACTCAAAATTGGAAAATTCAATATATCGTAAACTGATAGTTCTATATTAAAACTGATTTCTACCTTCTCCACCACCTTCATAGCACTTACCGAATCACCACCAAGAGCAAAAAAATTATCATCTTCACTTATACTATCAACACATAATACTTCCTTAACAATACTCAATAATTGGGCTCCTATTGTACTAGGTTTATCCCGGTGGGTCTGTTCATCATTGCTTTTCAATACATAATTGCTTAATCCCTTTCGATCAACTTTGCCATTAGCAGTTAAAGGAAATTCATCTAATGAAACTATTACCTGTGGAATAAGATATTCCGATAGCTTAATTGAAAGGTATTCTTTAATCTTAATCTCTGAAATATCTTTTGTTGAGATATAAAAAGCAATCAACTTCCCTGTTTTGAAATGTTTTACAACTACACTCGATACTACCCCCGGGATTTCATTTACTACTGCTTCAATTCCATTAAGCTCAACCCTCTTGCCATTTATTTTGATCTGATTATCAGTCCTGCCTAGTATTTCAATATTTCCTTCTGGAAGATATCTTCCAATATCTCCTGTATTATAAATATGTTCTCCATTTAAATATACAAACTTCTTCTCTGTTTCTGCTTTTAGACCAACATATCCCTGTGCAACTCCAACGCCAACTACATACATAATTCCGGGTACGCCAATCGGGCATAGGTCCATGTGATCATTTAGAATATAGTACTTTGTATTAGGAAATGGCCTTCCATATGGAATACGGTTATTACTAATATCATTTTTGCTTACTTTGTGATATATATTCCAGATAGTTGTTTCAGTTGGCCCCCCCACATTGTACAAATTGCATTTGTTATCAGATATAATTTTCTGAGCTAAACTAGGAGATAGCCAATCACCACCATGTATAACTACCTTTAAATTCTTCCGCACTTCTTCTATTCCCTCATATCCGGAGACTAATAACATTTCCATGAGAGCCGGCACCGAATTCCAAACTGTAACATTATATTCTTTCATGAGCTTAATCCAGTGCTTGGGGTCTTTTTGCTTCATATGTGATGGCACGACAATAGTACCTCCCAACCAAAACAACCCTAGAGTATCGAAAATAGCCATATCATGGCAAAAGTTTGTAATAGCAAACGCCGTATCTCTATTATTAAGGCCAAATATTTTTTCAGTATAATACAGGCAGCTGGAAATCCCCTCTTGGTGTAAAGCGATACTTTTAGGCTGGCCAGTTGATCCCGATGTATTAATTATAATTGATGTGTGATTTTCATATGTTCTTTCCCTTTTCTTCTCTTTACAAAATTTATCATCTTCGTGCATTACCACGTCAAAGTCTATAATGTTATCTATTCCCGCTTCGCAGACAGTTGCCAGACGGGATTGCTCCGTTATTATGCAGCTTAGCTTCACTTTATCATCGCATTGCTTTAATTCTAAAGCCGTCATATCAGGGTCAAGCGGCATATAGACTACATCTCCACAAATAGCTGCTACGGCAGCAACAATTTGTTTCCATCCTTTACTCAGATATATCCCTATTCTTTCAATCGGAAAGCTCAAAGCTTTGCAATAGTTAAATATACTAAAGGAATAAGAATTTAATTCAGCATAAGTTAGTGTTAATTCTTCACTCGCTACTGCTATTTTTTCAGAGTATTTATACATGTTATGTATTATTCTATCTTTCACCATTGGGATCTTATCGAAACTTTTTGTATCATTAATATAATGTATAATCTCCTTGTCACATTTGCATAATGATATATTTTTCTTTTTTCCCCAAATGATAGGATTGGAAGCCAGATATATTAATTCATTGTAAAAACTTTCAGCTATATTTACTGCCATATCATAATCAAACAGCTCTTTTACAAAGTTCATAGATATCTGAATTGACTCCCCTAAGTTAGTAATAAATGTCTCTATCCACACCTGGGTAGTATGAATTCTAACAAACTTTTTATTAAGTGATTTTTCGCAAGATTCATTTAACCCTAATGTACTGGTTAACGAAATAGGTATTGTTGTTTTCTCTCCATTTATCTTTTGAATCTCTCGAGTAAGCCTCATCCCCTCTACATCCGAATACTCCTGCAGGTTAATAAGTTTATTATGATTTTCTACACACAATTGGTAAAAATTATCTAAAGGAGAGCTCTCATATCTAAAAACACTAAAATCAGAGCATAGTCCAATGGTATGCTCTGATCCCTCGATCCAATATGGACGTTTGGCAATAGGTATATTTAATAAAAAATTATCACTATTACTGTAACGCTCCAAAACTTTTCCATAAATTGTAATTAGTATAGAAAACACTGAGATATTATTTCCGGATGCAAATGATAATACCCTATCCCACACTTGATTATGTATACGAAAATCCACTTGAAGATCAGAGGATCTAAGAATATTAGCGGGGTCGGTCAGTAATGGCAGACTAGGAGTAGCCTTTGCTTCAGAAAGCCATTTAGCTAACTCCTCAACTTTTTTATTATCTAACTTATCTGAATCAGAATATACATTTATATAATCATTGAATCCAAGCTCCTTTTCCGGAGTGCTTTTGCCGAGTATTTTTTCTAACTCTTCAAGTATAATTTCATGACTCCAGCCATCTAAAACCATACCATTCCCATATATATGTATAACTATACAATTCTCCTGAAACACAGATAAATAGAATTTAACCGGCAATTCATCTTTAATTATTACTGTATTATTAAATATTTTATCCCTTATATCGGCTAAAATTACATCGGGTGATTCTTCTGCATTACAATAATCTACAACATTGATCTCAATGTCATAATGATCAAGTATCTCTATGTTCATATCATTTCTTATTCTACAATGTAATAATTCATGTGCCTTAATAAGCTTAATAATAGCGTTTTCTATTTCGTGTATAGAGTATCGTTGAGTTTCTAACTCAAAATATGATCTTGAAAAACTACCACCCAGAGCTGCATCCTCAAAAGAACCAATATAATAAGCTCTTTGCAAATCTGTCATAGGAATAATTTTAGAACTATTTTCCGTTTGACTCATTAGTACCCCTTCTTTCGTAACTTTACATCAATTCATCTTGCTAATAACTATATCGGCTAATTTATCCACGGAGCTATTATCATATATCTCTTTGAATGTAAGTCTCACCGAAAACACTTTAGCGCATTCCATCTGTAATTTTGCAGCCATAATTGATTGACCGCCAAGCTGTAAAAATGATTGTTTAGTATCCAAAGTATCTACCTTGAGTAATCTCATATAAATTTCCTGTATTATATTACTGACTGTCGTATTATTCATAAAGCTTCCTCCTAGTTTACTCATTGCAAGTATTTCACCTCTAAACTGATTAAATGAATCAGTCAAAAAACTTTTATCTAAGAAATCTTTTTGGTGTATCCAAGCAAAAATATAAGAATCAATAGTACTGTACACCTGAAAGTCAATCCATACTTTTGGTGTCTGATTGATAAAATAGCTGAGATTACCTAGAGTTTTTCTTATTTTTTCATCGACTAATGCCGGAACTATATGGAACGAATATACAATAGGCGCACTTATAGAGCTTTTTGTATTAGCATTAATCTTTCTTAGGAAATCAATGCCACTATACGGTTGATGCTCTAGTCCATCGTAATATTGAGTCTTGACATCATCTATCATTTCTTTTTCTGCGAGACTACTATTCACCTTAATAATTATCATATTAGAGAAGTCACCTATTACATGTGTTTCTTCAAAAGGCTGGGTGAAAACTGGTATATTGACAAGAAATTCTTTTTCTTCACTCCATTTGGCTATTACTTTTATATAGATCGTCAATATCAATATGTTAATATTACAGTCTCTTTTTTCTCCGGCTAAAATGAGATTTTCCCATTGTCTATAATCTATAGAAAAATTCCAATTTTCAAACTTAGATGTTCGTATTTTATTACTATGTGGAAGTCTAGGCCCTCCAGGCATACATGAACTCTTTTTATGCCAATATTCTGAATGACTTATTTTATTACTATTGATATTCTTAATCCAGTCACGAAAGCTCCAATCATTTGGTATTGCTGGTAATTTTTCATCCAAATTAATTGCTGCAAAATCATGTAGTAAATAGAGTGCACTTTGTATATCACAACATATCATGTCTATATCAAAAAGAAAAAATGTCTGCTTATCAGGCATTAAACAAGCACTCAGTGCCACTACCTGGCCCTTTTCAATATTTAATAGACGCCCTTCTGTATATGCACGTATTTGTTCTAACTCATTATAAGCATCCGTTATTTGTTTATTGGACATATCAAAAATAGTTATTTTATCATATTTACTTTCATAACATATTTTTTGTTTTCCATTGGCTATCGAAATACGGAGCATCTCATGTCTATCAAAAAGTCTCGCCCATGCTTGGGATAATTTCTCAATATTAATCTCTTTTTCTTGAACAAACTCAAAATATGAATGACAGCATTTAACCGGAGCATTCTTATCATATCTTGATAAGTAATATGAGTTTTGCATATCAGTTAGTTCAAATTCTTCATAAGTTAGCATTCTCAAACCTCTTTTACGGTGAGCCTATTTAAGACTTCAGCAAGCAATTTCTGTTTATCCACTTTATTAACAGCCGTCAACGGAAAAGTCTCAAACACTAGGACATTATCTGGTATTTTATAATCTGAAACTCCTTGTTGCTTCAGATAGGGTCTTACCTCCTTTTCAGTAATTGTTTCTGGATCTCGACAAATAACACAAGCACAAACACTATTCCCTAATAATTCATCAGGTACGCCTAAGATCACACTATTTACAACAGCGGGATGATTATTAATATATTCCTCTACTTCCGATGGCATTATTTTTTCGCCTGCCCTATTTATTTGCTCTTTAAAACGCCCTATTATTTTTATATTATTGCTTTCGGTCATAATAGCCATATCTCCAGTTTTATAGAAACCATCTTCAGAAAAGCTGTCCTTATTTACAGATTCAGCATCATAATAACCTGCAATAGTATATGGGCCTTTAGTTATTAATTCCCCTGGCTCACCAATCCCAACTTCATTGCCGTTGTCATCAATAATTTTAAGTTTGTCATATTCAGATATCGGTTTCCCCTGGGTTCTAAATACCACTTCATCTGAATCCATTAAGGAAGTAGTACATATTAATCCTTCCGCTGTACCAAACACTTGCATGAGTTGGCACTTGAATCCTTCTTTAATCTGCTTCGCAGCGGAGGACGTTAATGCCGCTCCACCTATTGCAATAAATCTTAGACTTTTTATATTAAAAGAAGCATCCCATTCCAAATACTGTAAGCACATTACAGCAAGTGTAGGAACTAATGATGTATGTGTTATATGCTTCGCTTCTATTAACTCTAATATTTCCATCGGACTTGGGTATCGGCATATTACAACTTGTCCACCCGTATCAAAAGTTGCTAAAATCCCTGGATTATTTAAGGCAAAATTATGTGCAACAGGAAGCGCAACTAAATACTTATCTTCACTTTTCAAACCACACCGATGGGCACACATTTTCCCATTATAAATGTAATCTCCATGTGTTCTTGGTATTAGTTTAGGGGTTCCTGTTGTTCCTCCTGAAAGTAAAAATAGTGCTACATCATCGGGCTTTGGCTTCCTATACTCATAAGAAACAATGTGTTCATAACTCTTTTCGATCGCATTACGTATTTCAGAAGAAAAAACAATGCACATTAAGTTTGGGCATGCCACCATCAGTTGTTCTGCCAATTTAACATAGTCATGATCGAGATAACATTCATCAGCTAAATATGCTACAGCTGATGTTTTGTTAACAAGTCTAATAATATCCTTCTCTCGATGTGCTGGGAGCGCAAGTACCGGTTTAACACCTATTTCAAACAATGACAGAAGCGTTAAAACAAACTCATAACCATTAGAAAATTGCATTATAACAATATCTCCAAACTTCAAACCTCTATCAATAAAATAAGAGGCCAAAGTCATTACCTTCTCATACATTTCCTTGTACGAAAATGTAATCTCGTTATCTACTAATGCTATATTATTTGCAAACTCTTGTGACCAGTTCCTCATTTCTTCACTATAGGTATACATTTCCCAATCTTTCTTTTCGTGCCCAACATTATTATTTCGCATCGCTACTCACTCCTATATTAATCGCTATGTTCCCACCACCAATCTGATTTAGAAACAGTTTTTGATGCACTTCTGCCAATTCTTTAAATTCAAAAATATGCTGCACTGATTTCGGCATCTTTGAGTTTGACAACAATTCAACATAATTTCGCGCATCGATTGTAGACGCAGCATGAGAACCTTGCAAGCGCCTAATACCTAACCATAAATATCTTAAATCCAACGTACCTGTATATCCGGATGTCGCACCACAAAGTACTACCATACCTTTCTTATCACATACAAAGATAGATGTTGGTAAAGTGTCTTTACCCGGGTGCTCTAGCACAATTCGAGGATCCTGCCTTACTCCTGCTACCTTATATATGCTCCTTTTAAATTTCACTGCCTCTTTAAGCCATACTTTATATGCCTCTTCATTTTGATATAACTCTTCTGAAGTGGCTCCCCAGTGATTAAACTTTGTACGATCTACATATCCTTTGGCCCCTAAGCGAATGCATTGGAGACCTCGCTCTTCGCTTGATACTACTGCTACTGCAATCCCTCCCAGCTCATTAATTAAAGGGATTGCGCTGCTACCTAAGCCCCCGGCTCCGCCCCAGACAAGAACAACATCACCTTTTTGTATTGTATTTCCTTCCCAATGTGTGAGCATATTAAATACTGTAGCACCAGTAGCTGTACAAGCTGCGGCCTCTTGCCAGGATAATGATTTAGGTTTATGGATACACTGTAGTTCCAAAACTTTGGAATATTGTGCATAAGATCCCCAATTCCCTTCATATCCCCATATGCGAAAGGTAGGACTAACGCGTGCATCATCAAATTTTTTATATACGGTACATTCAGAATCATACTGGACGCCAATGCAAATCACCTCATCACCAACTTTGAACCTAGTAACATTTTTCCCGACTGCACATATGATTCCACTTGATTCACTACCACAGATCATAAAATCTTGATTTTCCTCATACCGGTGGTGTGCTTTGACAACATTTCTCGGCTTGCCTAACGCTGCCCAAACACCATTATAATTAACTCCAGTCGCCATATTGCGAACCAATATTTCATTATCGCCAATGGTAGGAATGGGAACCTTTTCGAGCTGAAAAGCATCTTTAGGTTCACCTAATCTATCTTCTCTGAGTGTCCATGCATACATTTCTCTGGAAATACTATTGAAGTTCAGTTCATAAGCATTAGTAACTTGGCAGTTTTTCATCTTTAGCCCTCCTATTTAGTCCTCCTAATTATTCAGTTTCTTTTAACGATTCAGTCATATTTACTTTCTTTATCTTCCTTCTTACAGGTATATCTGATAGGATTGTGTATCCGAATGCGAGCGCACATGAGATTACTATGGAGCTTATTTTTACAACATACGGAAAACTCATATCATCCGTTGCCGATGTGTCAAATACTGCCTTCATTAGCAGTAACCCTAATGGAACTCCCCCAATCACTCCTAGTACTGTCAAAAGCAAGTTTTCTATCTCAAAAACCGAAGCCACTTCTTTTCTTCCAAAGCCCAGCACCTTCATAGTTGCAAGTGTTGAACTTCTTTCCATAATATTAATTACAGATATGTTATATATTACAGCAAATGATAACAGCATAGCACCAATAATCATCATCCCAACAAGAGCTGCCATGCTTTTTGTATAATTTTCAACCGAACTTTTTTGTTCAGCTTTAGAAATAACCGAATCTACTTCCGGTACATCATCATAGAAGTCTTTAATATCATTTAATGTAATATCAGAGGATACCTTAATGTACATGGTAAGTGGCTTTAATTCTAGATCCATATTCTCAAGAAAATCAGGAGTACAATATATTTCTTGAGATAAATATTGCTCAGAAATTGCTTTTACTTTGCCACTGATGGTTTCCCCACCATATATCGAATCTGTCAACTTAACTTTTATATCATCACCAACAGCTAAATCATATAAGTCAGATAGTCTTTGAGATACGATGAAGCCATCATTAGGAACGGCTAATTCATTAGCTTCACTGTCAATTATTCTATAAAAATCGTGATTATCTTGAAGTGCTACTATTGAACCAAATGTCGTTTTTTCATCGTCTTTTATTTCGAAGCCAAGGGTGCTAACATAGGATGTTTCTATTCCCTCAGGATTTGCCACACTGTAGGGATCAGTAAATTTAACTTTCCCTTTTTCCGAGGTAAAATATGAAAAGTTAACTATTCCATCATATTGATAGATTTCATCATAGGTCCTATCAATTAAAGCTTTTGTTGAGTCATTCATTGCAAATCCAGTTATCATTAATGCTACGCTACCCATTACCCCAACACAGCTCATTAGAGCCCGTCTTTTATTGCAAAAAATGTTTCGAAGGACAATTTTAGTCTTACCACTTAACCGGCCCCAAAGGCCTTTGCTTCTTTCTAATAGAATTCTCTTTCCCGCTTTAGGTAGACGAGGTCTCATAGATGCGGCCGCTCTTTCATTAAGTATTTTTCTACAAGACAGATAGGCAGCAATCATACCTAACAGAACTGCAATAAGTATTACCGGTATCACCAAACTCCATATCACACGAGTATGAATACCCGGGAGATCATACGTTTCTGAATATACATCAAGTAATACATCAGGCAATAATACACTTCCAATAATTCCCCCTACGGCAGCACCAAAAACACAAGGTATTATTGAGAACCCAAGGTAATGTCTTGTTATTCTTCCTTTTTTCACACCAAGAGCTTTCATTATGCCTATTTGCTTACGTTGTGTATCAATAATTCGCTTCATGGCTATGTAGGTCATCAGTGCTGCTACCAAAAAGAAAATAACAGGGAATACATAACTCAGATTTTTAAATTGTTCTATATCTCCCTGTAGCATGGAATAACCTGGGTATAGATTTTTGGTATATCCAAATAAATAACCATCATTTGAACGACCGATTTCCTTTTCGATACTACTGATCAAATCGTTTAAGTCAGTGTCCGTATCAGCTTTAAATAGAATCTCATCGTATTCCACAGATATTCCTGTTATTACAGATAATTCAGGTATTGTAGAATAATTCACATAGCCTATACCATAACGATCATGTTCAGGAAAATTATTACCATCCTCCGGTATCTTAGTTACATACTCAGGATTTTCGATAAAAGCTGTAACCTTATATGAAACCTCTATACCATCCACTTTGTATTTTAATTCATCGCCCAGACTTATTCCATTTGCCAGAACAAATTCATAGTCTAATGCGATCTCAAAGGGATTCACCGGCAGTTCACCTTCTATGAGGTGTAATTTGTTGATTTTTGCATCTTCTGCAAATGAGTGTATTTTTAGTGTTTTTTCATCTGTTCTTGACTGATATGTAAATCTCAATTCGTAATCCTGAATTCCTTCGAGTGTATCCAATCCTTTTGTATCTTCTTCAGTTATGTTTGAATAATACATCCAAATATCTGCCAAATTATATTCGTCATAGTACTCTTTCGTATAATCATCTAGTAAAACACTAGCAGAAGAGAGACCAGAATAAAAAAGTGCTCCTAATACTACCACTAAGGTAATTGTTATAAATTGTCCCTTCGATTTTATAATATCTCTAATTAGTTTTCTTAGTAAATTCATAATTACCACTCCAATTCTGCGACAGATTTCTTGGTTGTATTAGCTTCAATACTCTCTACTTTCCCACTCTTAACAGTCAAAATACGATCAGCCATCGGAGACAGAGCTAAATTATGCGTAACTAATATGATTGTTTTATTTAGTTCTTTATTTAAATCCTCAAGCAATTTCAAGGCAGCCTTACTAGTCTCATAGTCAAGTGCTCCGGTTGGCTCATCACATAATATCATTAGGGGATTCTTTGCCACAGCCCTAGCTATAGCCACCCTTTGCTGCTCACCACCAGATAAGGTTGCGGGGAATTTATCACACTTATCACCCAGGCCCACCTTACCTAATATTTCTCTAGCATCTAATGTCCCTGTTTTTACTTCAGACCCAAAAATAACATTTTCTAAAGCCGTTAGATTTGGAATCAGATTATATGACTGAAAAATAATTCCTACTTTTTTAGCACGAAATTCTGACAATTGTTTTTCTTTATAGTTAGATATATTTTGATTCTCGACAATTACCTCACCATCTGTTGGAGTATCAAGTCCCCCTAGTATATTTAAGATTGTACTTTTACCAGCACCACTGCTTCCAATCACAAGTAAAATCTCACCCTCTTTTATATCAAAATCTATTCCTTTCAGAACTTTAACCTTTACTTCTTGATTAACAAATTCTTTAGTAACACGTTTAAACTGTACTATGTTTTTCATTCTTTACCTCCCGATAGGCCATTTACGAATATTCTTTGTTTTTTATTCATAAATTACTTAAAAAAAGACTAGTTGAATAAGTTATTTACAACACCATCAAGTAGGATATCAAAAGCTGCTTCATGGTCACAAGATAATTTGTCTCTACCACTTACTGTAAATAACAGCAAAGCAACCGCCTCATAGGCTGCCTTTATATTTACTTTAAGATTTAAATTAGATTCTTCTAATAAAATGGATAAAAAATCCATCGAATCTTTTTTGAGATAATTCCGCTCTTCATCAGATAATTTCTCAATAAATAACACAAAATCAGCAGAATCGAAGCTGTAAAGAAAAGGCGCCTGGCTATATTCTTTATACAACGATTTAACTGCTTTTTTAAATCCCTTTTTGCTCTTATCTTTACTGAGAATTTCTTTAAGCTCTAATTTCAGTCTCTTCCTTAAATTTACTAAGGTTCTATAAAATAACTCTTCCTTATTAGAGTACAATGCATAAAAGGCTCCTGTCGAGATTCCGACTCCTTTGACTAACAAACTAATGCTAGTCTTTTTATAGCCATAAATTCTCCAGCATATTTCACATTCATTACATAATCTTAGCTTTAGCTCCTCCTTTTCGCTTTCTGAAAACCATTTCTTTCCTCTGGACACCTTTAGTACCTCTTTTCGTTTATAAATATTGGGAATATAATATTCATAATTATTATATTCTTTTATAAAAGCGATGTCAATAATGAGTTAGCCATATATAACTCCAGCATTTCTTTTAAGTTTAATTTCTTCTGAAGCAGCTGATATTCCTTATGTAACAATGTATATTCTGCCTTTATTGCTTCATTCTTGTCAGTAACAATTCGTATTCTTTATATAATCCCCCGTCCATAGTCGACTTTCATATGTGGTATTCCTTTCCTGCTGGTATAGTGTAATTATAACACAGAACTGGAAACGAAGCGAATCATCAAAGTTATCCACATGGCAATTTGACAGAGGAATAAAGGAGGGGAAAAGGGAGTAAAAATCCATTGTAATGATTGAAATTTCAAAAGTTATAAACAGGAAATGCGGGGGGTATATCTGAAAGACGGGTACAAAAGCTTTGCGAGGAAAATAGAATAGATGGCATTGTCCGGTTTGGCCGTTCATGAGCGATTCCCAAGGATGCTGGAAAGCCATATGATATGAGAAAATTAGCCGGAGGTGAATTACATGAACATACGAATTTTATTGGTTGAAGATGATGAACATATTTGTAATACAGCAAAAACCTTTTTGGAAAATGCAGGCTTTACAGTAGATGCCTTTTACGACGGCTCAAAAGCGTGGGAAATGTTTTATAACGAAACTTATCAACTCATTATATTGGATATTATGCTTCCGCATATGAACGGCATTGAAATTTTGAAGGAAATACGCAAAAATTCCGATGTACCAGCATTAATCATAACAGCACTGGCTGATGACGAGCACCAATTAACTGCTTTTTCACATCATGCCGATGATTATATAACAAAACCATTTTCCATGCAGATATTGCTAAAAAGAGTGGAGGCAATTTTACGTCGCACCGGAATTCTAAAAGAAGAAATCTGCGTCGGTAATCTGACCTTGTTTCCTAGCTCATATAAAGCTGCTTTTTAAGGTGAAGATTTATTGCTGACACCAAAAGAGTTTGAGCTTTTACTTTGTGCAAAACAAAGGCAATGTAATTTTGCGTGAACGGCTGTTAGTACATATTTAGGGATATGATTTTGAGGGAAACGAAAGAATCGTAGACACTCATATTAAGAATTTGCGTAATAAACTGCCTGTCAATATAATCAAGACAATAAAAGGCATTGGAATTTTTGGTAAAACATTTTTTTATACACTTACATTAATTCTTATTATCATAATTATAGCAGTAGCCTTTTTTGCCAACCAATTTGTTCGGTTTTACGCTGCAAACAGAGAAAATCAAATAACCGAAACCATGCAGCCGTTCATTCAGGAGCTTAATGGAAAATCAAAGGAACAGGCTGTGAAAATTGCTGGTGAGTTTGTTGAAAAAAATTCTACCGTTGCATCCCTTTAGCAGATGAAGAAGTTCAACTTGCTGTTATGTATAATTATTCCGACAGAGAAGCATATTCCGCTTTTTTCAGAATGATCCCGATGGTTTTACTTGTTGTTGCTTTAATCAGCGCGTTAGGTGCTGCGGGCTACGCAAAAGTTATTACACAGCCTATAACAAGACTTGCTAAGGATACACGCCAAATGTCTAAGATGAAGCCTGTCCCCATACCCGCTGTCCGCAATGATGAAATTGGGCAACTGACAACCGACGTTCATCATTTATATAATTCTCTTAGAACTACAATATCAAATCTGGAGATTGAAATGGAACGTGTCCGGCAAATGGAAGAAAATCAGCGTTATTTCTTTTCGGCGGCATCCCATGAATTGAAAACGCCTATTGCAGCGACCAATGCTTTGCTGGAGGGAATGTTTGAAAATATTGGTGATTATAAAGACCATCCCAAGTATTTAAAAGAATGTTTAAAAATGATGAATTCTTTAAATAAGCTGGTAGCAGAAATATTAGAGCTTGTAAGGCTTACCGACGAAAAGATGCTTATCAAATATGAAGAAGTTGATCTTGAGCGTATGATAAAATCCCTTTTGCCTGCTTATCAGCCCTTAGCAGACTTAAAGAACCAGACATTATCTATCCACATTCCCCAAAACCAAAACTGTTGTGTAGATAGTAAAATACTTAAACGAGTGTTGTCAAATGTTATTATGAACGCCATTCAAAATACGCCGGAAAGTGGGTCTGTCAAGATTTGGAGTGAGGAACGCGCCCCTGATATAAAGCTTTGTATTTTGAACCAAGGTTATATTGAAGAAAATGCAATCACGAAGGTTTTTGAACCATTTTATCGTATGGATACGGTCAGAAGCAGAAAGGATGGACATAGTGGATTGGGACTTACAATAGTAAAAAGATTGTTGGATAATATGCAGATACCTTTTAATCTTTGCAATACAGATCAAGGTGTTCTATTCTGTATGGAACTTCCGATAAAAAAATAATAATAAATAGTATTTTTTTTCTGTGACAATCAAGCGTGATTTGAAGTCAAACACTAATTTAGAAAGCGCCTAAAATCCGCAAAACACTATGTTTTTGCGAGTTCTCACTTCAAAGTTCATAGATAGGCCGAGGGACACACCAATGCCCGCAATCGTGTGTCCTAATACTTCGCCTACGGTGTAGACGCCGCCTGTCAGTTAGTGCATATTTGTTGCTGCTGTACGATAGGCGCTTTCGGCGGCACCTTTCATAGCTTTTGCACTTTCCAAACCGCCGTTTAGCTCCTAATCTGAAACGAATATGAGACTACGTCCATAAACAACGTTTTTTTTCCCCGTTGGATATGGAATATTGATTTCATTAACTTGATTTTCATACCCGTATTACAAGAATGAAGTTACTGTATTGCGCTATTCAATCACTCCGTCCCGTACAGTAATAATCCTGCTACTGCTTTTTGCTGCTTCCGGTGAATGAGTAACCATAATAATCGTTTGTCCGCTTTCATGGTTAATATCCCGTAACAGATTCATAATTTCTGTCCCGGTCTCGCTGTCCAAATTTCCAGTCAGCTCATCTGCAAATAAGATTTCGGGATTTCCAATCAATGCGCGGGCGATTGCCACACGTTGTTGTTGTCCTCCTGATAATTCGCGGGGGGTATGCTTTCGTCTATCAGATA
This sequence comes from Clostridiales bacterium, assembly GCA_015655075.1. Classification (GTDB taxonomy): domain Bacteria; phylum Bacillota; class Clostridia; order Lachnospirales; family Lachnospiraceae; genus Anaerocolumna. Next base: position 81,073 of record JAATFT010000080.1, read on the forward strand.
AGCCCACAACTTCTAAAATGTGATTTAACTGCTTTTTGTACTCCCTCATTTTCTTACCATCCAACAACAACGGAAGCATAATATTTTCTTCTACATTCAAGTTTGGAATGAGATTATAAAACTGGAATACAAATCCTATTTTTTGTCGCCGGATTTTACTCATTTCTTCGTCGCCCCATAGGGATATATTTGTGCCGTTCATGTAAACAGTGCCGCCCGTTGGAGTATCAAGACCGCCGAGAATATAGAGAAGCGTACTTTTCCCAGAACCGGATTGCCCCATAATAGAAACAAATTCCCCTTGTAAAACTTTCAAAGATACTCCTTTCAATACCCTTATGGTGGTATCACCAAGCTTAAAATCTTTTACTATGTTTTTGCCCTCGACAGCAATATTATCAATAAATGCTTTCATTCTATAAGATCTCCAATCTATTATTCAAATTTGATTTCCTCGACTAACTTTATCTGACGGCTTTTGAAAATCGGCACCACGGAGCCAAGCAAGGTTATGATAATTCCTAAAGCTCCCGCCTCAAGAAAAATCCAAGCGTCCAGTTCCGGCACCATTGAGATTTTAGGACCTGCCACAATGAAAATCGTCTGTATTTCCATATAGGAAACAAAAATAGCGATCGCCGCACCAATTAAGCCGGAAGAAAAACCCTCAATCAATGTCATTTTCATATTCTGGCTGTTACTCAATCCAACAGATTTATACATGGCAATTGTGCGCCGCTTTTGCATATAGTTAATCAACAGATTATTGATAACGCCCACGGTTGCAAGCAATAAAATGAAGTAGGTCATACTGTGCATGGGTTCCAAAAAAGCTCCCATGGTGGAAAGGGCATCTGTGTTAAATTCCTCTACCGTCCGGCTCCAATTTGAAGTGTCACCGAATAAATCCCTAATTTGAACCATGATAGCGTCAGGGTCAGCAGCGGTATAGGCTAAAAAGTCATATGCAGTTGCGTCAAAATCTGAAACGGCATACGTTGAAAAAATAACTGCTTCCACATCGATCGCCCTTGATTTGAAACTGCCAGTTACCATATAGGAATTTTCACCAGCTCCATTTGACAAAACGATTGTATCACCTATGGAAAATCCTGTGCGTTCCATGCAGCTTTCGCTTAATATCACAGACCGTTCCCCTGCAAATGCGGAAATAGCCTGTTCCTGCATGGTATCATCTGTATAGTGAAGTGCAAGCATGGAGCTATACCACTCCAGATTGTCCGTAGCTTCCAAACGTGAAAAGGTAATTCCGTTTCCCTGTACATTGTTTTCAAACACATAAACAGGCAATACCTTTTCAATCCCGTCCATGTTTTCTACCTGCTCTACAAAGCCCGGTTCCATATACCCGTCTACAAAGCCTTGAAGTTCTGCGTCGTGAAAAACGTCGCTGATATAGGTAGTTACAAAGTTTCCAACGACACTAATTGCGATAACAGCGGAAATGCTAATAAACAGTAATGTGATATTCTGCGTGATATTTTTGTTATCCCTCATATTCCGGGCGGCAAGTCTGCCCTCGTTTTTGAATATCAATCCATATAAGCGTTCCAGTCCCATAGTGATTAAATTTGTAACAAGCGGTATGATAAGTATGGTAGCGGCAATCAGACCCAACAAGGAAAAACCGCCCGCTAAATACAATATATTGCTGGAAGCCATATTCGGCAGAAAAGCGGAACCAACAAAAAGGACAATCCCAATCCCAACGATAAAGCGTCGGGGGATATGCTTTTCCTCTACGGTTCCAAGTACAACATCTTTTATCGGTAAGCAGCTTGCCCGACGTACAGGCAGCCACGCGCTCAACAGGGAAACAACAACCGCCACAGAAAAGGAAAGAAGTACACCGGGCAAAGAAATGACAACAGGAATTTCAATGCCCTGTGTCAATGATTGCCCCATTCCTTGCAAAATCATTTTCAATATAATTATGCCGACAGGAATACCAATCAGCCCACCCAAACAACCGTACAATACGCTTTCTAATAGAAGAATACGGGTTACATTTTTTTCAGTTGCCCCGATACTGCGGAATGTTCCAATTATCGGCAGACGCTCTAATGTGATTACCTTGTAGCTGCTGTAAATGATAAAAATGCTCATAGTCAATGAGAAAAAGCTAATCAGGAAAAACGGCATGGATTTTTGCCTTGCGTCAGCCGCTATTTGAGCTTCGTTTACAATTTCAGACACACCATATTCGCCGTCAGGGAGTGCGCCCTCCAGTTGAATTATGAGTTCACCCGTCCCAATGCCCTCAGCGGGTTCAAGCAAAATTTCACTATATCCGTCAGTTTGCCCTAAAAGTTCGGCTAATGTCGGAAGCGGCAAAAGAGCCGTTGCACCTCTTGCTTGACGCAGAAAGACCGTATCATAGGCGGCAATTTCAACCACTTCAAAACGAACAGGGGTTCCGCTGATTTGCAGGGTAATGGTATCGCCTTTTTCAATTCCATATTTTGAAGTAAACCGATCCGGCAGAATAATTTGATTGCCGGAAAAATCGGAAATGTCCCTGCCATTCAGTAAACGTGGCTTGTTAATCTGGTTTAACTCGGAAAGGTCCGCGGCAATCAAATCAACCGTTTCATAATATCCGCTTTCGTGATAAAGGGAAGTCCCCTCTAACATACCTACTTTTGCCCTGATTGCGGGTAAGTCAGGAATATCGTTTGTATCTATGCTGCTGTCTGCTGCAAAAACGGAAACAGTTGCCCTTCCGGCCTTGCCCCGTGCCATTTTCCGCTGTGCGCTTTCATATGACACACCGATAGAGAAGGATACAAACAGTAGTGTGGTGGAAAGAAGTATTGACAGGAGCATAACGGCTGTTCTGGCCTTGCGCTCTTTTACATTTGTCAGAATGTACTTTAGAATGATTTTCAAATATACACCTACTTTCTAATAGAATTATGCTATTTCAATGCGTTTTCGATTGCTTTCATAACGGTATCACTGGTAAGCGTGGCACCTGAAATAGCGTCAACGTCTAAAGATTGCTCGGAAAGCACATCATCTGCAATTTGTTTCGCCTGTCCCATATAGGAAGCCTTATGCTCCAAAACTTCAATGCCAGTTATCTCATGGTCTTTTACTTCCACCTTAACAACGACAAATAAAATCTTATTTTGGCATATGCCGATATACTCACCGTCTGCAACGGTATTCAAATCAATAGTTTCAATTTCTAATGTCTGCGGACGTAGTAGCAACGCCACAATCAAAAATCCCGTAAGGAGTATCATAACCGCAGTAACCAAGATTGTATAAACCTTTTTCAATTTTATTTTCTCACCTCCTGAAGTATATAAAAAAGGTTGGCAGCTATCATACAATAATGATAGACTGTCAACCTTAATCTAATTTTCACTCAATCTTAATTAACCTTAATTTGCAGGAAAACAAATCAGGAAAACTGTTCCAAAGTCAAGTGCGCTCGAAACGTAAATTGTACCGCCGTGAAGTTCGACAATGCTTTTTGCAATGGCAAGCCCTAAACCTGTTCCCTCTGGCTTATGCTCTGTATTAGTTCCCCGGTAATATCGTTCAAAGATTTTGTTTGTTTCCTCTGTGGTCATGCCTTTTCCATTGTCAGCCACCGCTATTTTTATCGCATTTTCAAAAACAGAAAATTGCAAGGTAACTTCCGTATTTCTATCCCCATGCACAAAGGCATTGATAATTAGATTTTGAAATGCCCTTGTCAAAAGTTTTTGGTCGAAAGAAAACAGAATTGTTTCATCTGCGCTCTCAAACTGAATGCTGCGGCTTTCATATTCAGGATTGTTCAAAATGTCAATCACCAATTCCCTTAAAAAACGGATAAGGTTTTGTTCTTGCCGATTGACGGGAACCATGCCGTTTTCTAATTGATAAGTTAATTTCAAATCATCAATCAGGTTTTCCATGTACGCAGCATTTTTGAGCATAACCCCTGCATACCGCTTGCATTGCTTATCAGTCTTTACCGTATCGTCCTGTAAAATCTCGGCATAGCCCTTAATTGGTGACAAAGGCGTTTTTAAGTCGTGCGTTATATTTGCAATCCACTCTTGACGCATTTTCTCCGTCTGTTCCCGTAACCTGTCGCTTGTTTTGATTTCTGTATCTAAAATATTCAAGCTATCGTATAGGTCGCCAAAAGCTCCGTGGTTTTGGACTGGAAGATAGCAGCGTTTTGAAATATCCTTAATTGACGTAGTAAGGCGACTGATAATCTTTGCCGTCCAAAATCCATATGCAATTCCTGAAATAAGTATCACGATAAGCAATATTCCAACCGAGGAAAGAATGAGGGTTTTCCCATCTGTAAATCTTTCTCCGTTCAAATACATGGTAACTTTTTTGATTTTCATAGGGAAATATACGATATAAGCATAGTCATTTTCCTCATGCGTGACTTCTCCTACAAAAGAGGTTATTTCGTCAGCTTCCAAATGACCTGTCTGGAAAAGACGCAGAAGTTCAGTATTAGAATAATACGTTCCTGCCTTTTCAGGCTTCCGATAACTGTATATCTCATGCCCGCTGCTGTCTAAAATTTGAAGCCCGATACTATTATCTTGCAATAGCTCTATGCCAGACTGTTTTACTTGTGGCTTATCGTCAATAAATATAATCTGCTCCCTGAAACTTTCTGCAAATGTTTTAGGCCAATCGCTTCTTACCACCGCACCGTCCGGCTTCTGAATGGTAATCAATAAAAGGAAAAGCCCAATCGCCGCAAGGATTGTCCCAAGTAGCGATAAAAAGAAAATCAGGTAAATGTGAAAAAGAGCGCGGTAGCCGGAATTTTTCATTTAATCAGTCCTTTTCTTTAGCTTATAGCCTAACCCTTTTACAGTAACTAACTGCTGCGGATTTGAGGGGGCATCCTCAATCTTTTCACGGATATGCCGGATATGCACCATAATGGTGTTATCACAAATACTACTGTATTCACCCCAAACTTGTTCGTAAAGACGTTCTTTACTGATAATCTTATCAGTATTTTCCATAAGATAAGACAATAACAGAAATTCCCGCCCGGTTAGGCTAATTTCCTGTCCCGCTTTATAAACCCGACAGCTTTCTTTATCAATCGTGAGCGTTCCAACCGTCAATACATAGTTATTGCTTGACTGTGTAACGGTCTGATATTGTTGACGGCGGAGTTGTGCTTTAATGCGATAGACAATTTCCCGTGGACTGAATGGCTTTGTGATATAGTCGTCGCCGCCGCAGGAAAGACCAAGAATTTTATCAATGTCATCATTTTTAGAAGAAAGAAACAGTATTGAGCAAAAGGAAAATTCCCGTATACTTTTACATATTTCCATGCCGTCAATATCCGGCAACATAATATCCAAAACCATTACGTCGGGCTGATACTCTTTGCAAACTTGAAGTGCGTCTAAACCTGTATATGCCTTTTGAATGGATTGAAAACCGTCCTGACGTAGCACTTCCTCTATTAAATCAACTATATCTTTTTCATCATCTACCAACAATATTTTGCTATTCATCTTTACCACCCTTTTTCTTTTTCGTTCTACCATCAACGGGCTTTTCTGCGTCTTTTGGTATCAGCCACATACGGTTAAACCGTATCACACCGGGTATGCGGTTTTCCTCGCAAAGTTTTTGTACACGCCGTTCTGAAACGCCCCATTTTTTCGCTGCTTCCTGAGCAGAAATATAATCCATATTCACCCGTCCTTTCCGTTACATATCACCCCACATTATATACGGTCCCTCGAATAATATCAATATAATCCATGTGAAAAAATGATTAATTTCAATCAATCACATGATGTGTGTACTCATATCTAAAAAAAGGTGAACGGTAAAGCCCATAAGCCGGTAAAGCAGTTTGATGATTTTGAACAGCTTGCCCCGGTCGGCGGGGGTGTTCATGGAAACGAGTATATCCGTTAGGCGGTTGACCGTTTCCATATCCCCGCCTGTTGTCAACCATACCATTTCAGCAAACGGCTACGTGATTGCCCCGGCTACAAGGTTTATCTTATCCTTGTTGATTTCGCCGTTTTGCAGTAGAATACCAGTATCAAACAATGCGTTTTTCATGTCGTCCTCCTTTGACTTATGGTGCCTAAATGGTGCCCGACTTTCCAAAACCACAATAAATGGAGTTATGACAAAAAAATAAACAGATACGCTAAAACCCTTTATTTAAGCCACTTTCAGAGGTGAGTTATAAAGACTTATGCCGACTTATAAGAGCTTTTTTTGAGTTTTAGCAATAAAAAAGAAAAACCGTTTAGGCGGTTATAATCAAATAAATAGCGAGATAACCCATATTAAGCGGCGGTTTTGAAGTAAGAAAAATTCAAAACCGCCGTTCCATAAAATGATAGTGGAGGGTGTGATAGATTCACCTTTTTTTAAGCCATAGCGATAGGCGGCTTTTATGTACCCCCAGCCGCTGTTCTTTGTTTGGAAGGGGCCGCCGCCTTACCGTGACGGCCAAATGTAGTAGAAGTTTTCATCCTTTATAATTTCAAAAAAACACAGGATTTTTCAGGTGGCTATTGCGCCCATTTTTTATGCGACATCTTTCGGGGATTTTCCCCGTTAGGTGTTTTTTTGTACCCTTTATTAACTGTTTACGAGCTTTTTCAAGCTATTTTTATGGACAAGCCTGTCACGGGAGGCACAGGCTGCCGTTCCCCGCCCCCTCTGTTTTGGTTTTCTAAAAAATCAAAAAGGAGGTTTAAAGGATGGGAAAAGACGGTTTACCCTTCTTTGATACGAAAAAAGTTGAAACAATGAACTTATAAAATTAAATAAGCTGTCAATCCATAAGCTTATGGATTGACAGCATTGATAGCTGGCGGAGGCGGTGAGATTCGAACTCACGAGCCGGTTTTAAGCCGACCGAACGATTTCGAGTCGTTTCCGTTATGACCGCTTCGGTACGCCTCCGTGTAATAAAGTATATGATCAACCTCTAAAAGCTGTTCAGAAAAATGACAGACCTTTAGAGCAGACATAGCAAATATTAAATTGTTTCTGTTCCGCAGAAATGCCCATTTTACAATGGTTTGCGGGTTTTACCTATCCAATATAACACTATCTTTCGAGTGCGGACCCTTCACCCTCTTGGGTGCTTCTCCAGATTATAAACTTGTTTGAGCACCTCGGATAAAACTTGGATAAAACAGCTTAAAAACTTATCCTTATCCGAACTCCGAAGGTTTGGAAAGCCGCATAAAATCAAGGTTTTCGGCTGCATGGCTTCTACATTGCCACACATATAATCATGCTCAAAAATTATTAAAACTAACTGGCTGAAGCAGCACTGTACTTTACAATTAATAGTTCAACCCCAATTGTATCAATGAGCCGTCCTGTTTTAATCTGTTCCTCAATTTCGGCACAGTTTTTCAGGGCTTCTTTTAAGGTTTTCATTGTAAAGTTCTTACCCTGACTTAAATATTTGCCGATGGTAAAAGGCATCAGACCGGTCTTCTGGCTGATTACCGTATTGTTATAACCCAAAGCTGCCAGATCCTTTACCTGAATCAGGATGTTAAACTGTCTGGTAATTAAGAATAAGATGGACATGGGCTTTTCTTTCAGAGCCAGCAGATCATAGTATAATTCCAAGGCCCGCTGCTGTCTTCTGCTTCCAATGGCATCTATCATTAAAAAGATCTTGCCGCTTATTTGTGTTGTGCAGACCGCATCAATATCTTCTGCGGTAATAACCTCTCTGTCCATAGCATAACAGCTTAACTTTTCCACCTCATTCTGAATATTCTCCATATCGGTTCCTGTTTTGCCCAATAAGTAAAATATTGTATCCCCTGTAATTTTCTTCTTATCCTTATCCAGTAACGAAACAATCCAAAGCTTTAAATTAGCTTCATCCAGTCCTTTCATCTCCGAAATGGTACCGATATCCTTAACCGCCTTGAATAACCGGTTCCTTTTATCAATTTCATTCTCTACAAATACGATACGGGTGGTTTCCGGAATGGACTTTATATAATCGGCTAAACTGCTCTGGCTTTTAAACAAACCGCTGTTTTCAATAATGATTAATCTTGTGTTGCTGAAAAAGGGCAGGGTATCGGCTGCTGCAATCACTTTTGAAACATCGATTCCTTTTCCTTCAAAATAGGAATAATTCATTTCATCGCTGTCTCCCAGAATTGCCGTCTTTAACTTATCTTTATATAATTTTTTAAGATAACTTTCCGTACCATACAATAAATATACCGGTTTAAACTGATTTCGTCTGATATGCTCTTTAATATTCTTCATATTGACCCCCACTGTCCGACACATCTGCCTGCAGATACGGCACTGCCAAACAATTGTTTAATCAGGACGGGTGAAAATAATATTTTTTAACCCTAAGTCCCGCCTGAATGTCTCGGCACGTATATAAATCAGGCTTATGAAAATGTTTAACTTTTTCTGCTTTCACAGCATATCTGAAACACAATTTTCGGATACTTCCGGCACAAGGTATCTCCTTTTTGAATACCTCCTCTTAATCAGAGTATGGAAATATTTCATATTCAGCATTCCTCCTGCCGGCCAAACCAACACTTTTCTTCTAACAGCACATCTATTTTACTAAGAAATAATAAAATAAGCAAGAGAAAAATTAAAAAATTTCATAAGCAGTATTGAAACAGTCATATAATAATATACAATTAAAATTACTTAAGGCAGCAAAAAATACCGTCAGGAAAAATCACAGTCCACTTATGGGGATTCCTACAAAGTTTATTATTAACTGCGGAAAACAATACTTCCGTCTTCTGCATTCATGCTGTCTACTATGACTAAGGATTCCAGTCTGACACCCATGGAACGTATCATCTTTCCCCCGCTCTGGAATCCCTTTTCAATCACGATTCCGATACCTTCCACACTGGCACCGGCACTTCTGGCCAGATCAATCAGCCCTGCCAAAGCACAGCCGTTTGCTAAAAAATCATCGATAATTAATATTTTGTCATTTGCATTCAGAAATTTTTTAGACACTATGGCATCATAAGCTTTCCTATGTGTAAACGATTCTATCTTAGTAGAATAGACTGCCTCGTCAATATTTATACTCTGAGCCTTTTTTGCAAAAACAACAGGAACATTGAAATATTGTGCCGTAATACAGGCTATCCCGATTCCGGAGGCCTCTATGGTTAATATCTTATTAATATTCAAATCACCAAAAATTTTCTTAAATTCTTTTCCAATTTCGTTAAATAATCCGATGTCCATCTGATGGTTTAAAAAACTGTCAACCTTGAGGACATTTCCATTTTTCACGTTTCCGTCTCTTAATATTCTTTCTTGTAATAATTTCATCGCAGTAACCTTTCTTCCATTTCCTAAACTTTTGAAGTAATCATATATCCGGTCATATTATCCGCTTTCATTACTTGTCTTGTTTTATCAAGTATTGCTTCAATTGTAATACTGCTATCTAATATTAGATTTTATATAATTATTCTTTATCTTCTCTTTGAACTCGGATAAATTCTGCAATATTTTCAGAAAATACATCGTTAACGCCACTGCAAAAATAGTAATTTCCTATTCCGGCGTTTGTCTATTATTAATATAACGATTCAAGCCTCCACTGCTGGTTACTGCCAAGCAGGTATCTCCATTGCTGTATTAAGGCTCCGTCTGCGGTGGAAAAATCTACCACATCAGCCGGTTTGTTACTATGAACAGGGGTGATACGGTAATAACCGTCTCCCGTAGGGATAAAAGCAAATTTCTGATTGTCCCCGCCGTTATTGCCCCACAATAAAAATTTGGCGCCATGATCATGAGACGCACTTTCTACATCCAAATAAAGTCCGCTCTGTACATTCCTGATGCTATATTGACCGCCTCCAAGATGGGTCACAGTCCATTGCTGATTAGTTCCCCCATTGTACGTCGATTTCTGTACTATTGCACCTTTTGATGTCCCGCCTGCTTCCATTGCCTTGCCGTCAAGGCGCACAGTGAAACGATAAGTGCCGTTGGAAATATTTCCGTCGGGAAGAATTGCCGTTCCGCCGTTTCCTGCCGGCCGGGTATAGAGGAGTGTTCCGAATCCAAGCTGGTCGAATGTCGAAGGATATTGGGTATTAGGACCCCCTTCCGTCCTCACCAGACTGGCGCGGACGGCAATATTGGGCACCGCCAGGCCCATCCGGTTCGCATAATGGTTATAAATCATTTCCCAGATCGGACGGTACTCATTGCGGCTGGCGCTGGAAATCACAGTTTGTGTTTGAGTGGCGCCGTTTGTACCGGAGCCCCATTCGTAGGTCGAAAACGGCACGTCATCATCTCCGTTGTTATATTTGGCAACGTATTCAGCGGCGCGCAAGAAACGGTTATTTGCCCATCCATACAAGTCGTCACCTTGATTCCAAGCCATTTCATTAATCGTGGCCATCAAACCAATGCCCAATTGTGTGTGCGCCTGATCCCGTCCTGACTCCTGCCACTGTGCGAGCCCATCTGGGTGCAGGAACGGAATCGCATTATAGATGGAACCGTTTCCAGCGCCGTTTTTGAAATATTCAACCCCTATATCGTAGATATCCCGGCGATCACAAAAAATCCCGATCGCAACAGTCGCAGCCATATTGCTCAGATCCCAGTTCGCCCAGTAATTTTGGATGTATGCGTCGTTATGATCCTGTCCGTATTCATTTCCAATAAGGAAGCGCTCGTTAAGAGGCTTGTAAAATACATTCAGCAGCATTTCCTGCATCTGGGCCACATCGAAACCGGGATAGTCCCGCATAATCTCTGCCGCGTTAGCCATTTGATATCCGTACAGCCCGGCAGCCAAATAACGGTCGGCATTGCCGGAGACGGTCGTAAGCGTGGACGACCATGCGTTCAAAATGTCGCGGGCCGTATCACCATTGGCCGTGTCGCCGCTGATCTTCCATCGCAAAGCATTCTGGTAAGCACGGGCAATATCAATGTACAACAAGGCCACGTTGTCACCTGTGCCGCCGCGAATGATCGTCGCAGTGGCACGCGGGGTCCAACCGGATTGTGAAAGCGAACTGTTGACCAATTGATTCCAACCATCCAAATACGGCTGCGTACCCGCGTCCACCATCTGCTTCATTCGGTCGAAATCTGCCTGTGTGTGCAATAGGCCCGGATGAGCAAAGGCAGTTGTTGTTGCTGCATTCCCTTCATTAACATAACCAATCATACTCACCAAAAAAATTAAAATAATTGATATTGCAAAAAATTTCTTGATCAAAAAAATACCTCCTTAAAACTTAGATAACAAAACAGTGTATGATTATAATTATGTTAAATAATACCATATTTACACAATATGATCAACTTTAATATTTTATTCGTTATCGTCACTCATACTTCCTGTAAATACCGTCCCCCGAGCTACTCCCGCAAATACAAGCTGCTATTTATACTGAAGTTGCCACAAAACAGGAAGTACTAAATGATGTTCGCCGGGTTTGTGTCAGCGGAATGCTGACTTATTTAGGCTTATCAAGATTCCGATTATAACGCCTGGAAACAGGGAGTACCTTCAGAAAGAGAAAAACGCAAAGAAAGTGTGAAAGAAAGAATTAAAGAAATCTATAACGAATCTCATCAGAATTATGGATCACCCAAAATTTCACAGAATTTCCAACAAAAGGGTAAGAAAATTGCAGAAAAAACAACAGGAAACTATATGAGAGAAATGGTGATAGAGGCACAGTATGTGAAACCCTAAAAGCTGCAAGCCTACGAAATAATTTAAGAGCTCTGGTCCTAGTATTATGGCTCTTTATATAAATCTGATTGGCTAATGTAATGTCTACTGTTCCATCCACATCTTCTTTCGAAATAAATAGTTTCTTCTTTTTCTCCCAAGATTTATCTTCATCTTTTTCAGACAGTTCTTCTTTCTCACCGCTCATGTCGTCCGCTAAAATTCCATAAATTCCGTCTTATGTCCATGCATTTATTTTAAATCTTTCAAAGAAAAGATCTTCCTCAGAACTCTTGATTGGGAAAAGATTTTTAACCCAACCAGAGAGTGTAGAGCAGGATACGCTATTCACGTTCCAACTTTTCATGTCCATACTTATATACTAACACATATTTACATTATTCTTCTTTTTCGGTCAGTGGTATAAAATTGTTTGCCCCGACCATTTTTTCAACGGGCATAATAAAGCAAACGCTGTTAGCGGGAGATTTCAAGCCTGCCTTTTCTTTTACGGCCGCTATAATTCTTTCAGCTGTATCCCCGTCTACAAGACTTAAAATTATTTCTTTTTCGGTATCTATAGTAATGCCCAAAATCGCTTTATGCACTGCCCCGGTACCTCGGGCGTTTATAATTGTCGCCCCTCTCGCTCCCGCCTCGCGTGCGATTTCCACGACCTCTTCGGCAAAACCGGCATTGACAATGATATACAGTACTTTTATATTATTGGCTTTTTCCATTCAAAGATCCTCCAAAAAATTAATAAAACAGCTTTTCGATGGGTATTGTAAAAGCTATGCCCGTGTTCGGCTTGTCAAAATTGAATTTCCCGACCAGCATATTAAGCACGACGTCGGATTTTTCGCTCGGCAGCAGGCAGGTTATCACGACTTTGTTCTCTTCCGGCACAAGCCCGAGAATATCTCTAAGATAGCTTAACTTGACAGAGCCTTTACCGTATACAACATTTATGAGCCGCCCGCCCGCTCCCGACAACGCATCTAAAAGCGCGTCTTTATGCTTTCTTCCGGCTATCAGTGTTAAAAATTCTATGCACCGTGGGACATCATTCGTCATTATATTTCGCCTCCGTGAATAAATTCCGGTCATCGGTTTCACTGTTTTTGTTATCGTTTGCTCCGGCTTCTTCCGCGTTTGAGGTAATGGAAGCCAGTTCCTCAATCTCCGCAAACTCGGCCTCATCCACAGGTTTTTGCGCTTTTCTAAGCTGCATTTCGTAAATCATGCCTAAGGCCTGCACAGCGATTAAGGGTGTGACCGATATGAAGGCTATGATTCCGAATCCATTTGTTAA
>JAATFT010000050.1 GCA_015655075.1 Clostridiales bacterium
GGAGCGGTCAGAACGGTGCAATGATTTTTCAAACACGCTCTAGTGCACTGGCAAGTTGATATCTTGTCTAATGGCTTGCCTGAATTTCCATCTGCTTCGTTGTCGTCAATCGACGTAGCCACCGCTACAACTCATTCCTCCGCTTCGCAGAATGAAAATCCATTCTATGCCATTAGTCCAAGTATCAACTTGTCAGCACACTAGTATGCCGCGGCATGAAAACTGCCGGTGAGTTTTTTAATGTTTTATTTCCAAAAGGAAGGATTCATACTAAGCTTCTTTACCAGAAGACGGGGAAGCCGGTCATAATTTTTACCTGCTTGGTATCCCAGATACTTAAAACCGCTTTGTAATATCAAATCGGGGATTAATCGATATTGTTGATTATTTATTAAATATTCCAAGGTTTGCTTAACCAGTTTCACACCTTCCTTTTCCGATTTTACGGAAGAAAATATATGGCTGTATTGTTTTTGTGAAACCGCAAGGTCAAAATTTCTTTTAAATTGCTCTGTATAAGTGTAAATATGGGAGTGATATACTCTGGCCTCTGCCGAATAAGCAATGGCATGGCCGGCATTAATCATGCCTGCCGCCATAATCATATCTTCATTAAATATAGTTTTCGTAACAAAACCCTTTAAACTCTCATAAACACTTTTGCGGTATGCCGCACATACATTAGAACAGAAATAAGTTTTAATTCCCAGTTCAGACAGGTCACTTAAAGTCTTTATACGGCTTTTATCCGGATAATTAAATTGTCTGGTATAGCTTTCGATCACACCGCTTTTTTGCGTGGCCAGCTGCCTGGCGTAGACGGCTGCTACCTTCGGGTTCTTAAAGGGCGTTATTAAATATTTTATTAAATTCACATCGGCCGGAACTGCGTCCTGGGTCATAAATAAAAGAATTTCTGCGTAAGATAAAGATGCTCCGTAATTTCTGGTTCCGCCGTGATCAAATTCCGATTTTTTTATTTCAATGCGTTCAATTTTACAATCAGAAGTATTAAGACTCCTTGCATAAGCAATGATATCCACTATTTTCTCTTTTTCCGTGAGCTGATTCTTATCTGGAGCTTCCTCCACCGTGTGGAGTATTATAATACGATTTGGCTTTATACTTTGCTTCACTAATCGCTCCATCAACTGCCTAAATTTTATATCGGGTTTATAAACCGGTATAATTACATCAATTGAAGCCTCCGCCTGTATCTTAGCTTCATCATCGACAAATGTATCTGCACAGGTCATCTTTATTCCATTCTCCTCACTTAATCTAATTTCATATATTATCATACCCAAGTAATAAATTTCTGTCAAGCAGATATATATTTTATCGTATTTTGTAGATTTTTGTCATATATGAAATTTGTCAGCGGAAATCACAGTTGGTTTATTTTTTCAGTAAAAGCTATTGAAGGTTATTTTTATCGTCATACAAAACATAGGGCTGCCGCACTAAGCTGTTCTCTGCCATATTAAGCGTTTCGTTAAGCCTATCATACGCTATACCATATATGGCAGTTAAAAATGCTTCGTGCGGCAGCCCCATGTTTAAAACGGATATTCCGGTTCCGCTGTGCTACTTGCTCATAGCCTTATACCTGTTATGCTGGTTAAACTAAAATAAAATGTTATGGTATCATTAATTATCGGCAGGTTTGGTATCAAAATTAACATCTACTGTCTTATCAGCATATTTGCCGTCTTCCAGAGTTTTTAGGCCCACGGTTCCGCTGGAACCTGCTTTGGTATAACCCAATACCTCCTGTAAATCCTCCATGGTTTCGACGGATATATCATTTACGGATACAATTATATCTCCAACCTTTATGCCTGCTTCTTCTGCGGCGGAACCCTCTTTAATTTCCCCCACATAAACGCCCACCGGCATATTAAATCTCTCGGAATAAGCGTCGGTAACCTCCTTGCCTGCGATACCTAAATAAGCTTTTTCACCTTCCGCCAGGGTTGTTATGTTCATTAATTTATTAATGACAGGAACTGCGTCGGAAATGGGAATTGCATAGCCGATACTTTCAACCTCGCTATCCACATACTTAACGGAATTAATGCCAATTACTTCTCCCTTGGAATTTAATAATGCGCCACCGCTGTTTCCGGGATTTATGGCGGCATCCGTCTGCAATACATGCAGGGTAACATCATCGACGGTCACTTCACGGTCCAAGGCGCTGATATAGCCAACGGTTATGGATTGCCCATAGCCTAATGCATTTCCAATGGCAATAGCCATTTCACCAAGTTTCAGGGACTCGGAATCGCCTAATGTCGCAATTTTAATATTATCAATTGTTCCTTCTTTTAAATCGGAAAGATTTACGGAAACAACCGCTAAATCAGAACTTGACGCAGTTCCTTTCACGGTGGCTGATGCCGTTGTATCATCTGCAAATACGATTTCAACGGATTTCGCATTGGCTACAACATGGTTATTAGTGGCAATTAATATTTCAGAATCATTTTGACCGATAATAATACCGGAACCGCTGCCTTCCGTATCTTCACTGTATTCCCTGCCGAATATGTCGCTGGATACGCTGGTTAGCACGGAATTAATGGCTACGATGGACGGCATTACATTATCAACTACGGCAGAAACATCACCGGAGGTATCCTGGCTCGTTCCGGTTTCCACCGCCACCACATCATCCGGATCTTCTTTGTCTGCCGCACTGCTGTCCGTTTCACCGGCTGAACCTTCCCCCGCCGGATTGGTTAAAAAATAAAATCCCTGGAAAGAAGCTCCCGCCACTAATCCGAATACAGCCGCAGCCGCAACAATTTTTACAAAACCCTTGATTAATTTGTGTTTCCTCTTTGGTTTAACGTCAGAGATTACCGCCTTGCCGTCAATTATGTCCCCCTTGGGATTGGATGTATAGTCTTCGCTTTTATCGTCAGTGTTTTGACCGTTATAAAAATCATCGTTCATAATTTTATCTCCTTTCAAGCTTTAGTTATTATATTTAATTATTAATTATTTGTATCTTATTTTTATAACTAAAGTTTAGCAAGAAATTATGTCTACTTTGTGATTACAATTTGAAAATTGTATGAAGAACTATATTAATTTAAAAGCATAACTAAAATAACGTAAAAATGTAACCAAAACTTTATATGGATTTATAGTTGCCTAATATTTTAAGGCTCATTGCCTCTTCCTGTATTCCATACAATGCATTTTTAACGCCCGCTTCCTTCAGATTTCCTTCAAAATCCACAAAGAAACGGTATTCAAAAGCTTTTCCCGCCAGAGGCCTGGATTCGATTTTAGTCATATTTAAGTTATTATATATAAAATGGGACAGCATATTATAAAGGGTTCCGCTTTCATGGGGCAATTCAAAACAGATACTGATTTTATTGGCGTCTTTTATAATTTTTTTTTCTCTTGTTATAATAATAAAACGGGTGGAATTGTTATCCTCATGATTAACAGCCTCATCCAAAATCTGCAATCCATAATATGCGGCTGCCTGCTTACTTGCAATCGCACCCTGAGTCACATCCTTCTCCTCCAAAATCTTCTTGGCACTGTCGGCCGTACTAATGCATTCTATCGGATTCATATGCAGGTGACTTTCTATGTATTTCGAACACTGCATAAGCCCCTGGGAATGGGAATACACATTATTAATATTTTCTTTCGAGGCTCCGGGTAACCCTAATAAGGCATGGTCTATTTTTACCACATGTTCTCCAATAATAGAATTATCAAATTCCACAAGTAAATCATATATATCCGAGATTCCGCCCGTAGATGTATTCTCGATAGGAAGGACACCATAATCCGCCTCTTCCTCCTTGATTGCCTGCATCACTTTTTTAAAGGTAGGCGCATAAGTCCTGGCGATATTCGTTCCAAAATACTCTTCCATAGCCTGTTCCGTATAGGAGCCCCGGATTCCGAAGCAGACCACCTTAGTATCAGGATTTACAGGCAGACTGTCTGTCTCGGCTAAGGGAATTTCATATTCTTCCTTGCTGATTAAGCTATACTGTAATTTACGGCTCATGGACATGATCTGGGTAAATAATTCCTGTACGCCGTGTCTGCTGAAGTCGTTGCCGGCCATTTTCTTTAAGGCCCGAAGTTTATCCTTTTCTCTCTCTTTGTCAAAAACCTTTTTTCCTGTCTGAATCTTATACTCTGCCACATCCTTGGCTAACTGCAACCTATATTCAAACAATTCCACTATTTTTTTATCGACCTTATCAATTTCTTCCCTGGTATGCTGTAAATCTATCATGCTAACCTCTTTTCTGAATGTTTAATTTTCTGTAACTGCTCCGCCTTTCCGGGAAATTCGTTAATATTTCAAATTTTTTTATTTAATAGCTCCTGATATAACTGATAGACGTTTTTTCCGTATATGGGATGATTTAAATCCGCTGCGATTTCACACATAGGCTTTAAAACAAATTCCCTGTTTATTATTTCAGGGTGGGGTATTGTGAGAGTCTCTGTTTTTATTACTTCCTGATCATAGTAAAGAATATCCAGATCTATGATTCGGGGGCCCCAATTTATGGTTCTTACCCGTTTTAATTTATTTTCGATTTCCTGAATTAATTTCAATAATTCCTCGGGTGTCCGGATTGTTTTTATTTCCAATGCGCCGTTAAGGAAGTCGTCCTGCTCCACTCCCCCCACCGGTGCGGTAAGGATAAAGGAGGAAATACTTGCCACTCTGCATAAATCATCTGCTTTTAATAATTCGATGGCGGTATTTAAATTGTTTTCCTTATCCCCAAGATTGGAACCAATGCTTAAGTAAACCCGATGCCATTTTCTTTCCATTACTACGGAAACCGTTTCTAATGGCAGCAGAATGGGTGCCCAGGGTTTTTTTACTTCCAATTGTATTTTTTCTATTACGGGGAAATTAATTAGTATTTTCCTCGCAAGGTGTTCTGTCAGTGTTTCAATTAACTTAAAAGTGTACTTTTCCATTTCATCTTTAATAAAATGGCAGACCTTTCCGTAATCTACTGATTTTGAAAGGTCATCCCTGCCCGATGCTTCTGATAAATCTGCATAAAGTGCGGCGGAAACCAAAAATTTCTGACCCAGTACATTTTCCTCTTTATATACGCCGTGGTGGGAAAAAACTTCAAGGTTTGTAATTTTGATCTGATCCATGGTAAACCCTCTCATTCTTTATGCTGCCGTAAGGCAGCATTGTTTCCTCCTGTTAATATTGCTTTTGCAGGATGGTATTACTTCTTTTGAATGGCCTAATTCCGAAGGTCATCATTAATTCCGAAGGATATTACTGCTCCCGCAGGATAGCCTCAGTCATCTTAACAGCCCTGCAGTTGGCTAAAACATCATGAACCCGTATAATGCTGCAACCTTTCATGACCCCGATGACAGTAGTGGCAATCGTACCCTCCAGCCGGTCGTCGGCCGGCGTATCCAGGGTAAGACCAATAACGGATTTTCTCGATGTGCCTAATAAAATAGGCAGCTTGAGCTGATGCAGTTCTTCCAGCCGGTTTAATAATATAAGATTCATCTCATAGGTTTTAGCAAAGCCGATACCCGGATCTATAATCAATTTATTACGATCTATGCCGGCCTCTAAACCAATCTGTATACTCTCCTGCAAGTCCGAGATTACCTCCGCCATATAATTACCATATACCGCTTTTTTTCTGTTATGCATCATGCAGACAGGTACATCATATCTGTGGATAATTTCGGCCATATTCCCGTCATATTTTAGTCCCCAGATATCATTGACAAGGTCCGCCCCCGCTTCTATGGCGGCCCTGGCAACCCTGCTCTTGTAAGTGTCGATGGATATGGGGACAGAAAAATGCTTCTTAAATTCTTTAATTACCGGTACTACACGGCCAATTTCCTCTTCCTCCGGTATCCGGGTATAACCTGGTCTTGTGGATTCGCCGCCTATATCAATCATACCGGCGCCTTCCCTTATCATTTGCTCTCCATGCTTTAAGGCTTGGGAGATATTTTTATACTTACCCCCGTCCGAAAAGGAATCCGGCGTAACGTTTAGTATCCCCATTATACAGGTATGTTCTTTCAGGTTAAAATCGACATCTCCTATTCTCATAATAACCTCTTTTCCGGGGCAAAATCCAATTTTCGGCAGTATGGTTTCAAATAAAATTACCGGTGAGATTTTACCTTAAGCTTAACTGACACTTTAAATTATTTTATACTTATAAATAAATATCAGGGATTACATGTTTATCAATTGAAAAAAAACGGTCCTCATTTCATTATTATCCTCAAAAACTCCTCTGCCGAGATAAGTTGTAGTTAAAGTCCCCGGTTTTTGTATCCCTCGCATTGTCATGCACATATGCTCGGCTTTCAGCAATACGATTACTCCCTTTGGATTTAAGTACTTCATAATATCATCGGCTATCTGCGCCGTGAGTTTTTCCTGAATCTGCGGTCTTCTGGAATAGATTTCAACCGTTCTTGCCAGCTTACTTAAGCCTGCCACCCTCCCATCCGGTATATATCCAATATAAGCCTTTCCGTAAAAAGGCAGCAAATGATGCTCACAAACGGAATAAAACGGAATATCCTTTTCTATGATTATTTCATTATTAATAGCTGTAAAAGTTTTATTCAGATATTCATGGGCATCCTTATTTAATCCCCCGAATATTTCTTCGCACATTTTGGCTATTCTCCCCGGCGTATCGGCAAGACCTTCTCTGCTTACGTCCTCACCGATTCCCTCTAAAAACAGCTTAACTGCTTCCTCAATTTTATTATGATCCATTGTGTCCTCCCTTTTGCCGTTAAGGCAAAACTACTCCTAATTCGTCATATACTTCTTTTAAATAGGATAAAGAACCAAAAGCGATTATTACATCTTCCTTACCCGCAGTTTCACATGCCAGTCTGACGGCCCTGGAAACAGTACCGGCATCCACAACCTGCCCGCAGTATTTCCCTGCGGCTTCCGCTAATTTTTCGGACTTAAGTCCCCGTATATTATTAGGTGTAACCGTAAATATCCTTTCCGCATAGTTTCCCGTATATTTTAATACGGCATCATAATCCTTATCCGCCAAAACTCCCATTATAAATAGTATTCTTCGATTGTTAAAGTATATATTTATATTTTTTCCAAGGGAAAGGGCGGCCTCCTCATTATGGGCGCCGTCTACGATAAAGGGCGGTTTTTCCTTTACCAGCTCAAAACGGCCTCTCCACTTAGTCTTAAGTAAACCGCTGCGGATATTCTCTTCGGAAACAGAATAACCGGCGGATTTTAACGTATCAATTGCCAATATTGCAACCACCGCATTTTTAACCTGATTTTCTCCCAATAAACTTATTTTCAGATGTTTCCTCTTCTCATAGGAAAATATGGTTCCCTTTAAATTTTGCGCCTCTATGTCTATTTTGTTAAAATCAGCTATGGTTAAAGCTGCATTGTTAACAGCGGCGGCAGATTTTATAACCGGAACGGCCTCTGCTTTCTGGTCATAGGAGACCACCGGGATATTTGGCTTCACAATACCCGCCTTTTCCGCCGCTATCTGACCTAAGGTATCGCCCAATATATGCATGTGATCCATACTGACGGAAGTAATAACAGAACATACCGCGGTGGTAATTACATTGGTGGCATCCCGTTTGCCGCCCAGACCGACTTCCAGCACCGCCAGATCACATTTTTCCCTTAAAAAATACAGCATCGCCATAGCTGTTTCCATTTCGAATACCGTAGGGTGCTCCAGTCCGTCCAGCCTCATTGTATCACAGGCCTGTTTAATTTTGCCCATAAAATCCCCAATTTCTGTTTTTCCAATATATTTTGTGGCAACGGGAGGATTTTTCTCCTTACTACTTTCTCTGCAGGAAATTTGGATTTTTTCAAAGTAACTGAATACGGACGGTGATACATATCTTCCCACACGATAACCGGCTGCGGCCAGTATGCCGGCAATAAAGGCCGCCGTGGAACCCTTACCGTTGGTTCCCGCTATATGGACGAACTTTAACCGGTCCTGGGGATTCCCAAGTCTTTCAAGTAATGCCTTCATGCTCTCTAATCCCAGCACACTTCCGTACCTCTCGGATATTTTAAGAAACCCGGAAGCTTCTTCGTACGTCATAAGAAAGCCCCCTATTCTAAACCCGAAAAATTTTCTTCAGGAACCCGGGAATTTTCCTTAAGAACCTGGAAATTTTCCTCTAGAACTTTGGAATTTTCCTTAAGATCTTTGGAATTTTCTTCAGGAACCTGGAGATTTTCCTCTAGAACCTGGAAAATGAAGAATTTTAAATAATAAGATTCATCCGCCGCCCATAGAATGGGATGATCCGACGACTGAGTCCGGTATTCCACCTGCCTTAGTCTTTTTCTTACATTTTTAGCAGCCTGTCCTATGGTTTGCGCAAATAATTCCGGCGTTATAAAGTGGGAACAGGAACAGGTGGCTAAATAGCCTCCGTTTTTTAACAGCTTCATGGCGCGAAGATTGATTTCCCGGTATCCTTTTACGGCATTTTTTATTGAATTCCTGGACTTCGCAAAGGCAGGAGGATCTAAAATAACAACATCAAATTTCCTGTTCTGCTTTTCTAACTCCGGCAGTAATTCAAAAACATCGGCGCACAAAAAGCGCACTCTGTCCTCAAGTCCGTTTAAAAGAACATTTTCCTTTGCCTGCTTAACTGCCGCTTCAGAAGCATCAACGCCAATCACGCTTTTGGCTCCCGCCAATCCTGCGTTCAAGGCAAAAGAACCGGTATGGGTAAAGCAGTCCAGCACTTGGGCATCCTTACACAACTTCTTAATAGCTTCCCTGTTATATTTTTGATCCAGGAAAAAACCTGTTTTCTGGCCTTCCTCAATATCTACCATGTATTTGACACCGTTTTCTACGATTTCAACCTTGGTATCAAAGGGTTCTCCAATAAAGCCCTTTACCCTCTCCATACCTTCCTTATTTCTGACTTTAGCATCGCTTCTTTCATAAACGCCGCGGATTTTAATTCCCTCCCGTTCCAAACAGGCTTTCAGGAGTTCTATAATAGTATCCTTCATACGGTCGATTCCCAATGCCAGGGACTGGACCACTAAAACATCATTAAATTTATCAATGACAATACCGGGCAGAAAATCCGCTTCCCCATAGAGAATACGGCAGCTGCCGGTATCCACCGTCTTTTTCCTGTATTCCCATGCAGCCCTTATTCTGTTCTCTAAAAACTTCCTGTCAATCTCCTGTCCCTTAATTCTCGACATAATCCTTACTGTTATCGTGGAGCTGGTATTTATAAATCCGCTTCCCATATAATAATCATCAAAATCATGAACGTCAATAATATCACCATTGGTAAAATCACCGGTTATGGAATCTATTTCATTATCGTAAACCCACATTCCGCCGGCCTTTAAGGTTCTTCCTTCCCCTTTTTTCAGCTTTACAACTGCTTTCTTCATCGGCTGTTTTTCTCCGTTTTCTACAAAATGTTCACTGTTGACACCCATTATACCATAGAAAGCGGGATTGTCAACGCTGCCCTGCCCGCATTTGCTCTATTTCAATGCACAAATGCATTGCATAGTTTTCCCTGTTTACGCTTATACTAAATCCATGAAAAAATGTTTTTTAAGTGACTTTTTATTATGCGGCCTTAGCGGCTGGTGTATGGAATGCTTTTGGACCGGACTTCATTCCGCCGTAACCCATAAAGATAAGGCTTTATGGTGCCGTACCTCCGTTTGGATGTTTCCCATCTATGGTATGGCCGCCTGTTTAAATCCTATTTGCAAAAAGCTGAAAGACAAGAGTGCCCTGATTCGAGGAGGTGTCTATACATTTTTTATCTTTATTACAGAATTTTTTACGGGAAATCTATTAAAAAAATTTGGGGCATGTCCTTGGGATTACAGTAAAGCAAAATTAAATTATAAAGGCTTAATCCGGCTTGACTATGCGCCTGCATGGTTTTTGATGGGATTGTATTACGAGAAATTGTTAAACCGGCCATAATGGATAAAATTCAAAAAAGAATAAATATGGATACTTTGCTTTGCCGGACACCTGGTTGGTATAGAATTAGCCGAGGATTTCTCCCCGGCTATACATTAAAAGACTATTATAATAATATTTTTGTTTCTAAAGTGCGTATGTTGAAATTCCACCTGATTTGCTTTCATGAGGCATTTGTTCTATAGCATCTGAAGCTTTTTCCGCCTCATATGCATCTCTTATATATTCCTCAAATTCTTCCCGCCGTTACCAGTTCATTATTTCATATCCTAATCTTGCATTAACATACTAAAGTTCGATTATCGCTTCATCATCTGGATATTCGACTTCAACGGTTACATATTGATTCAGATCTATACGCTTTCCATCTTGAGTTACAGCATATATTACATAATATCCCGCCTCTTGCGCTTTATATTCCATATCCGTAATTTTTGATGATATATTAAATAACGTTGCAGTTGCACAATTATAGGCATAAATTCCCTCAACTTCATAGGATTCTAAAATATCACCTATATTATGAATAATAAATGTTGTATTTATATCAGCCTTTATTACATCATCGCCATAATTTCTATATACCAAATCATTTGAATTCATTGTTAAACTTCCGTTGAATTCGATTTCTTTTTTAGAATAATTCAAAATGCACCAATAATAAATTCCACTTTCAGGAGCCGTCACAGATATCTCAACATTACTATTATCAGTATTATTTATGTTTTGGTAATCCCCATTTAAGATATATCCTATTTCACAATCAATGTCATCTCCCTGGACTTTTCCTGCGAACGTTATTTTGTTTCCTTCTTCTACTGTCTTATCATTGTCTAAAATTATCATCGTATTTCTTTTCACTCCTAAACTATCAATATACGTTTTATCACTTGATTCAATTGAAACTCTTTCAATTTGACTTATTCCATCCAAAGATTTCAGTGATTTATCGCTTAGTAAATCACACGATAATTCAGGTGTAAAAAAATATGTCATTATAAAAGCAATGGCAATGCACAAGCAGCTTGCAAGCAACGCATATTTTAAAAACCATTTTTTCTTTATTTTTTGTTTTGATAAAGAAATATTATCTGAAAATATATTTTTCAAAATTTCAGCTTCAAGATTCGGAGTTAATTTTATTTCATTAAATGCCTCAATATATTGGGAACTATTCATCTTTGTTACCTCCTAATAATATTTTTAATTTTTTACGGCCGCGATCTAACCTTGAACCTATAGTCGTTGGTTTCTCGCCTAATATTTCTGCGATTTCCTTTATTGAATATCCTTCGTAATAAAACAAATGAATAGGCAGCCTGTATTTTTTATCCAGCGATAAAATAACGTCAATTACCTCATGTCGCTCTTGTGGCATATAGGAAAGATCTTCCGGCATGGATATTCTCCTTTTCATCCAACTGTTTTTCATCTGATTTTTACACTTATTAATTGTTACACGCAACAGCCATGACTTTAAATGCTCTTCCGACTCAAATTCCTTTTCTTCTTTTAAGAATGCCAAAAATACTTCTTGCGCAATATCTTCCGCGTCACAAGTATTTTTTGTATAAGCAAAAGCAGTTGCAACAACCATCTTTGTATAATTATTAACCGCGTGCACAACTAAATTATTCTTATTCACATCTTCTCCTCCTACTTATAATACAATTAAACAGCTTGATTTTTTGCATTCGTTTAATTTTTTTATAAAAAGGGTTATAATCTACATGTTCCCGTTATTTCCATCTTAATTTTCTACTGATTGTCTTTAAATTTTCTCGATTTTTCACATTCTAGGTTATTTCGGCTATTAGCCGATAATGAAACAGGAAAAGTTAGTGTTTTCCGTTCAGCGCATTCATATATAGTTGTTTCTGGTCAATCCAATTATACCAAAATGCTGGTTTTATGCTATTTTATTTTCAGATATTATTGAAGTTTCAAGGTTCATATGCATTTTTACTGGTTTGAAGTTTCAGTAAAAAAAATAAATCCGTTTTAATCCATACTATTATCTGCTATAATAACAACATATTCTAGAGGAGGCAAATTCAATGCTTAAGGCTGTAATATTTGACATGGACGGTGTATTGGTTGACAGTGAACCGTTCCATGCAAGGGCTGCAGTGCTGGCTCTTAATAATTTAGGAATAAGTAAGGTTACCATTGATTATTGTTATCAATTTATAGGTTCCACAACGGTACATATGCTGGAAACCATGATAAAAGATTTTAATATTTCTTTATCCGTCACCGAGTTGCATATCATTTATCAGGAAGCTTTACATAATTTAATAAAAACGCAAGGTCATATCCCCATACCCTATACCAGGGAATTAATTACAGATTTATATAACCACGGAATTAAGCTGGCAATTGCTTCATCCTCCACGATCAGGGAAATTAAAGCAGTTGTGAAGGCGCTGGGAATCCAAAAATATTTTACTAAGCTGGTCAGCGGGTCCAGTGTTGCCCGTCCGAAGCCTGCTCCCGATATATTTCTCAAAGCCGTAAACGAGCTTGGAATGAATAAGGACGAATGCATAATCATTGAGGATTCCTATAATGGAGTATGTTCCGCAAACACCGCGGGTATCCCGGTTATAGGCTTTATAAACAAGCATTCCGGGAAACAGGATTTATCGGCGGCTTCTGTTCTGATTGAAGGATTTGAGGAAATAAATTATAAATTTATCGAAAATGTATACCTGCGCGCTCACAATATACCTGTTACCATAGCAGCCACAAAGCGGCTGATTATCCGGGAATTATCCGTTCACGATATTCCTGCTATGTATCAGATATATCAGAATACCCAGGTAAAAAAATTTATTCCCGACATTGATGAATATTTGGAAGACGAAATTGAAAAGCATAAAGCATATATCAAGAATGTATATAATTTCTACGGATATGGTTTATGGGGCGTATTCAGCAAAGAAACAGGTGATTTAATAGGCAGGTGCGGAATCCAGAATAACGTAATAAACGGCAGGGATGAAATAGATCTGGGCTATGTGCTTGATGTCAGTCATTGGGGCTACGGCTACGCAATAGAATGTACGAAAGCAATCCTGTCTTACGCTTTTAATGAACTGCATCTGGAAAGAATTGTAGCTCAAATTCATCATTTAAATATAAGGTCCGTTAAGGTTGCCGAACGTATCGGTATGAAAAAAAATCAAACTTTTATAAAAGACGGAAATGAATACTATCTCTATGCCATTCATTCCAATGACTTTTTGTCGAATAGAAAATTGTAAAAACGAGTAGAAAACATCTTATTAAAGAATTATTCCTGCTCGTTTTTGACCCGTTATTCAATTAATAATCCGTCGTTCTTATTAGTGTCGTTTTCTATTTGTTAGTATTATCAGCCGTATTTCCAGTTCCATCGGTTCCTGTCGTTCCATTATTTACTCCTCCGGTTGTATCGTTGGTCCCGTTGGTCGAATTTCCGGTTGTTCCGCCGGTTCCATTCGTTGTTCCACCTGTACCGCCTGTTGTTCCGCCAGTTCCATTCGTTGTTCCGCCGGTTCCATTCGTTGTTCCGTCTGTACCATTCGTTGTACCATTGGTTCCATTCGTTGTTCCGCCGATGTTGTCACCCGTACCGTTGGTGTCATCCGTACCGTTGGTTCCGTTTTGGTCCGTTGTCGCTGAATTATTAGTGCCATCATCCGTTGTTGTACAAGCTGTAAAAGTTAGAAATGTCAGGCAACATATAGCCATTAACAAATATAATCTTTTTTTCATTGGATACTCCTCCTAAAAATAATTGTTTTACGCGTTTAGTATCCCACTTATTTTCTTATTTATGCAATAAATAATATTTATACAATAATAATATTTATGCATATTATATAGGTAAAACAGCCAATAACGTATGATTTTTCAATTGTTCAGAGGATTAACATTTATTTGCCGGAAATATCATCGGAACTATTTATATCATTTGAAGAAAACTCCGGCATATTACTTCGGAAACGCAATGGAAGATTATTCCTTTGCAATCTGTAATTCTTACGTTCTTCTATGGCAATGGTATTAAAAAAAGTCTTCCAGAGTGACTGGAACTCTTCTTCCTGGTCCGATAATTCCAAAAGCTTGTCCATATTAAAGTCATCTGCCGTAACATAAATCCAGAAAAAACCACTTTTATGAAACACCGCTGTTTTTCTTCTTTCATCGAAAATTATAAAATTCTCCATATTAAGACGATCCGAAAAATGCGGCGCAATAAGACGGAGTATATCGTTCCTGGGTTTTATCTTTGCAAATAAAATATTATCTTTACTTTCCGTAAAACGGAGGAATCCGAGAAAATGATGGGATTCGTTCATTACATTACGGTTCAGATTAAAAATGTTTAATACCTTGTCATTATTAAGTAAATTCACTGCTTTAGGGCCCAGTGAAAAACCCAGTATAAGAAACCGGTATATCATGTCACCCTTTTTGCCTTCATCCGATAAGGCGGCATGGCAAACCATTTCATAAGCTTCCCCAGAGATTTTTTCCCTTATTGCTTTTGAGACTTTTAACGCTTTTTCCTCATCCCCGGCAACATATATATATTCGGAAAACAATTCCATATCAAAATTTTCCGTGCCCGCAGTCTGCACCTGAATGCGGATATTGTCATGCCCGTATCTGCTGCTTCCGGCATCATAAATTGCTGCAAATATACCTTCAATACTATCTTCGCACATAAATATTTTTTTCGTTATCATAGGGTCAAGCTCCTGATATCCGTATGGTTCAGTGAAGTAAAATTCACATCGTCAAACAGGGATAATTGCTCATAAAGGTTACTTCCGTCAATCCCGTAGGGCAGTCTTTCCTTTATACTTATTAATTGATTGGTAATGTAATTTTCCTCCAGCCTGACCGGATACATCATCTTCCCGCCGCAGGTAATAAAATATAATGCCCTTTTTAATACGACTCCTATTTTTTTTAAATCTTCAAAACGCAGATTACTTGTTTTCCTTATTTTAACAATCCTCTGGGCCGACTTAACTCCTATGCCAGGTACTCTTAACAAGGTATAATAATCCGCTTTATTAACCTCAATGGGAAATTTGCCTAAATGGCCTAACGCCCAATTACATTTAGGATCCATCAGTATATTAAAATTAGGTCTCTCTTCCGATAATAATTCAGATGCCTGAAATCCATAAAATCGAAGCAGCCAGTCCGCCTGATATAGACGATGTTCTCTTAGCAGCGGCGGACCGTCTTGAAGGGACGGTAAGGAACTGTCCTCATTCACTTTCACATAAGCGGAATAAAATACCCGCTTTAAATCAAACTTCTGATAGAGAGCTTCCGCCACGGAAATAATCTGGTAATCATTTTCCGGTGTAGCGCCTATAATCATCTGCGTGCTCTGCCCGGCCGGTACAAAACCCCTGCTGACAGCAGGACGCTTAACCAGTCCAAGTGCTGAAGAGGAGGGCCTTAAAATTACTGTTTCCGGATTTTTAAAGTTATCCTGTAATTTCCAATCACCCTCTGATTTCCATTCATCCGGTAATTTTAAATCCTTCTTTAATCTTAAATCCTCTTCTAGTCTCAAATCATCCTTATTCAAACTATCCTTTAATCTCAAATCATCCGGTAATTTTATATCGGATCCCGTCCGGGAATCCTGTATACGGAAAGGCTTTCCCACAGCTTCCTTCCTGCCCAGCTGAATCTGCTTCATGGGCCTTAGAATGTTCTTTCGGCTCTTATGGGGAGCCAAATTCCTTAATCCGCTGGCAGTGGGCAATTCCAGATTCACACTCATACGGTCCGCATACCAGCCCGTCATCTCGATTAAGGAAGGCGCCGCACCGGGAACCGCCTTGCAATGTATATATCCGTTAAAACGATGTACTTCCCGAAGCATCTTTAAGGTGATGCATAATAATTCCATGGTATGGTTGGGGCTAACCAGGATACCGGAGCTTAAAAATAAACCTTCAATATAATTCCTGCGGTAAAATTCCATAGTCAAGGTACAAACTTCTTCGGGCGTAAAGGAAGCCCTGACTATATCATTGGAAGCCCGGTTCAGGCAGTACTTACAATCGAAAATACACTCGTTGGTAAACAATATCTTCAGTAAAGAAATACATCTGCCGTCCGCTGAAAAAGTATGGCAGATACCGCAGCCCACCGAATTGCCCATACCTCCGGGAGAGCCGCTTCGATCCACTCCGCTCGAAGTACAGGCCACATCATACTTGGCGGCGGCGGAAAGTATCTCCAATTTCTTTTGTACCGGCATACGTTCCTGTATAATTACGCTCATTGTCATCATCTCCCTTTGCAAACATTTGTTTGCCTTATTGTAACATTTCCTGGTAAATAAATCAAGATATTCAGGAACGTTTGTTTGCATTTTTATTTTCAGAAGGACAGCTATCCCATAGCCCTTTCGGGAGATGATTGCATAACGTTGATTTCCGCCGTCTTTGGATTCTCTTTAATAATTATCCCGTCTTCTATTTTTACCGGCAACCAGTGATAATGAAAATACTGCCGCGGCAAAGCCCAATTGAATTAACATATAAAAATATATATACTTTAAATTATCCCAGTTAAAATTAACCAAACCCGCTATGGTATCATTCCCCTTAACAAACCAATACAGCGGAGTGAAACTTGCCAATTTGAGCACGGAATCTCCCAGTAAAAATTGGGGAATAAACGCACCGCTGATAAAACTTAAACCCAGAGGCAGCACAATGGACACGGCCTCATTGGCCTGCCTGCTTTTTACCAACACAGCCACCAGATAACTGATACTTAAAGCACTGACGGAAAATATAATTAAATTCAGCCAAAACAATAAAACATTTCCATTCAGGCTTTTATTCTCATTCATTAAAAAACCCAATAAAATAAAAAATATATCATAGGTTAATACGAAAATAAGATTACCGCCGATTAGCTGAAAATTCATATTTTTATGCGTCATGGGAGTTACCAGGTTTCTCCGCAATATATGCACGTTGTGAAAAGTCAGCATAATCAAACCCACGCCTAACAGGCAGCAGCTTAGCATAATATAGGAGGCCATATTAAAATATTGATTGTAAAAGCCATTCTCCTCACCTTTATTTTCATTCGCATCAATGGATACCTCCGCTTCTGTATTTATATCCTTTCTAATATAGGATACTAAATCTTCTTCAGAAATATTCGGTATGGCAGTTAAATATATTCTGGCAGTATTCAGGTAATTATTAATTACCTGGTCAACAGAAGAATTATAAACTCCGTCCGGTATGGCTTTTTTCTCAAGCCTCACATCTTTTCCGGCTATAAAATCTTCTCCGAAATCATAAGGTATTGTAAGGATATATTCCACTTCCCGGAAAAACAATGCATCCGCCAAATCATTTTCATCCTCCCCATAATCTTTAAAATTGCAGTAGCTCTTTAAATATTCAAGAAAATCCTGTACAAGAAGATGTTCCCCGTCGTAGTTGACTAAGGCCATATCTATTTTGACCTCCTCAAAACCGGTTGCAGATTTCCTCTGATTGGAAGACAAAACGAAAATTAATATGGAGAAAACAACCAAATATATAATTAAAGCAGGCGCAGCACTCTTTAATAATTTAAAATACAGTTTAAATACTTGCATATTCTCTCCTCCTGATTTCAAAATATGCAACCGCCCCAAATACAACGGTAAGGATGCAAAGCATAAAAAGATTTTCAAATAATCTGTTATATCCGTCATAATAGTATAAGCAGTAAAAAGCATCCGTAATTAAACTGGAAGGATTTAAATAACCGACAAACGGCGCTTTTGCGGCTATCATGTATTTAACATCTACAATCATCATACCGGACAGAAAGCCTCCTCCCATTACTATTACATTTAAAATGGCTCCTCTTACCTTTACGTTGGTTTTTACAGCCACGCACACCATTGCACCCAGTGCAATTCCGCAAAAAGAACCTAACATACAGGTCAGCAGTATCATCCCTGTCCGCTGTCCAAGTTCAATTCTTAAAACTTTATTTAAAAAAGCAAGCAAAAACAGAATACTTAAATAATGCAGAGTAAAGGCGGCCAGCAGATTACATGAGAGCAGCTTCATTTTATGAACGGGCGAAATATTTATCCTTGCTCCCACCGCCGACTGGTTTGCCTGAATGTCCACCATTTCCCTAAATCCCCAATTCGTTCCGAACATACAGGTTAAAGCAATTATGGTATAAAAATAAATGAGGGTATAGTCGGGATTTTTATCCCCAGCCCGGCCGTCCACCAGATAATCCTTATAACCGGCAAGGACATCCGTAAAATCCTTATTTGCCTCTTCCTGATTTATGTCAATACTATTGCTAATATTATTAATTGTCCCTTTCCTGCTAAGGTAACTGTCCACAAAGGATTTGACAATCGATTGCTCTATCCCCATATTTTTAATGTGAAGAACCGGTTTATCCGAATAAACAATATATCCTGCTATTTTATCATTTTGTAACATTGCTCTGGCATCATCAAGGGTTTTTAACTCCACCTTAAATAATCTCTTATCTTTTGTTATCTGAACCGCTTCCATGGTCCTAATAAACTCATTTTCTCCGCCGTCTTCCGTCACGGCCGCAACCGGTATGGTATCTATACTTTCACCTTTCGCTAAATTATTAAATCCCATATAGAAAAATATAGCCAGAAATAAGGGAAATCCAAAGGACCAGAATATTATCTCATAATTCCGGCATAAACACTTTATTCTCGTCTTATATAACTGAAATGCCATTGTCAATCTTCCTTTCTAATCCCTGAGTTCTTTGCCGGTTATCTCTAAAAATACGTCGTTTAAGGTGGGCATTTCCGTAAATATTTTGCCGAAATTAATATCATGGCTTTGAAGATAGTCCAGTATATGAATCAGATTATTTTTCCCTTTCTTAGATTTAATTTCCAAAAGATTATCGCTGTAATCCACCTGTGCTATGTTGGAAATACGCATCATTTCATCAAGCTGCTCTTCCTTCAGGTTATACGCCTCCACCGTAATTTTTTCTCCCAGGGAAATCATGTTTTTTAATTCATCTTTTGTACCGGTTGCTATCACTTTACCTTTATCTATAATTGATATCCTGCTGCAAAGCTGCTCCACTTCCTCCATATAATGGGACGTATAGATAACCGTGGCGCCGTTTTCATTTAATTTCTTAATTCTTTCCAATATTTTATTACGGCTTTGAGGGTCAACGGCAATGGTGGGTTCGTCTAAAATAATCAGTCCGGGCTTGTGGGCTATACCGCAGGCGATATTCAACCGGCGTAAAAGGCCGCCGCTTAATTTTTTAGGAAGGAACTTGGTGAAGTCCTGCAGAGAAACAAATACAATTGCTTCCTCTGTCAGCTGTTTTACTTCTTTTTTATCTTTTACATACAGGCTGCAAAAATAAGAAATATTCTCATAAACTGTTAATTCTTCAAATACGGCAACATTCTGCATGATAATGCCAATATTTTTCTTAATGTCATAGGCATCCGGCCTCATGGGTTTTCCAAAAATTTCAATACTGCCCTTATCATATTTTAACAGGGACAAAATACAGTTTATTGCAGTGGTTTTGCCGGACCCGTTGGGGCCGAGCAGGCCAAAGATTTCTCCCTTTTTTACAGCCAGATTCAAATGATCCAGTGCCAACAGCTTATCATACCTTTTCACTAAATTTTTAACTTCAACTATCATATCATGTCCTCCCGTTATTTCCCTTCACGATTCTGTATAAAATCCGGTTCTTTAACCTTACAACTAGTCAGCACGCTCTGGCAGAAGCGGCTCCGGAATATCCGCTTTGATTTAAAACCAATAAATAAAAAACCTCAGTGCATAAGTTTACTATACCTTATCCTGTTTTCCCTTTACAGTGAAAAACGTCATGAATTAATATGACAAATGTAACCGTTATTACAGTTCAGCCTATGGCACCGCGAGGTGTTTTGTGTGAGTGGAGCAAAGCGTAAGTCACACAAAACCCGAGACATATGTGCGCGAAATTATGCATTCTGCATAATTTCTGTGCATCATTAGTTACAATTCAGCCACAAGGCTGAATTGTAACTAACCGTTGAATAAACCATTATCCTCAATTGATTTATCAATATTTATTTGGTATTATGTTTATAATGATAATTTTAAATCATGATAAATTTAAATCGGCGGAGGGCGTCATGTTTGAAATTCATGATAAAATACTTCTGTTTCTTTGTTGTTTTGCATTGTATATGTTAAAAGCCAATTCCGTGTATGCAATTGTGCCAATTATATTAGCTATATTTTTCTCCTGCCTAAGTACTTATCTGGATGACAGGCGGTTTAAGCTTGGTTTTTTTCTTATTTATATAGCCTGCTGCCAATTGATTCCCGACTGTTATGTTTTTTTACCTCTCATCATTTATGATATTGCTCTGTATGATTACCAGATTCTTTCCCTGCTGGTTTTATTTCCGTTATTCCTTAATTTTCATCATTACGGTTTAAGTATCGTTATTTTTAGCTTTGTATTTTTTATTCTGGGCTTTTTACTTAAGTATAAAACCATTTCCTATGCAAGACTGCAGGCGGAATATAACGAACTGCGGGACACCTCCAAAGAGTTATCCCTGCTGCAGGAACAGAAGAATCAGAGTATTCTGGAAAATCAGGATTATGAGATTAACGTTGCTACCTTAAATGAAAGAAACCGGATTTCAAAGGAAATCCATGATAATATAGGACATCTGCTTTCCCGTTCCCTCTTGCAGATCGGCGCCCTTCTTACAATCTCTAAGGAGGAGGCTGCGAAAGAAGGACTGACTGCTTTGAAGGAATCCATTTCCGGCGGCATGGACAGCATCCGCAGCAGCATCCACAATATGCATGACGAATCCATTGATTTATATACCATCATTGATGCATTGGTAAAGGATTTCACCTTTTGCACTATCAGTTTTGAATATGATATGAAATCCAGTCCGGAAATTAAACTGAAATATTCCTTTATTGCAATTATAAAAGAGGCTCTGGCTAATATTATAAAACATTCCAACGCCACAAAAGTGTCAATCTGTCTAAGGGAGCATCCCGCCATGTATCAGTTGATTATTCTGGACAACGGCACCATGGAGGAGCAAAAACAATTAAAGCTGGGCAAGCTTATTGAAAACCAGCTTTATTACGACGGTATCGGTATTCAGAATATAACGGACCGGGTAAAAAGCTTCCATGGAAATATTAATATTTCTTTCGATAAGGGCTTTAAAATATTTATTACAATACCGAAAGAAAAATATGGGAAGAATTCAAACAAAGAATAAAATCAGCCTGATACTTTGCAGTGAATATTCTTGTTTCTTAAGGAAAATTATTCATGCGGCAAGGAAAGTAAAAATATCGGATGTATTAAATAGCATATCATGATGGGATGCTTTATATAACTTATACATCCTGTTTTACTGAAATTCAAAATTCTTTATATAGAATTATAAAGCTTGCCTCACAGGCAGATGGGAGAAGAAAGTATGAAAGTTCTGATTGTGGATGACGATAAATTAGTGTGTTCTTCTTTAAAAATAATTTTAGATTCCGATAAGGATATAACGGTCGTCGGGACCGGAAATAGCGGCAGGGATGGCATCCTGTTATATGAAGAGCTTAAGCCCGACGTCCTTTTAATGGATATCCGGATGGAGAAAATGATGGGTCTTGAAGCAGGTGAAATCCTCTTAAAGAAATATCCCAATGCAAAAATCCTTTATCTTACTACTTTTTTAGATGACGATTATATTATTAAGGCCTTGAATATCGGTGCAAAAGGATACCTGTTAAAACAGGATTTTGACAGTATCGTTCCTGCCCTTCACGCGGTTTATAAGGACCAGAATGTATACGGCAACGAAATTATAACCAAGCTGCCGGGTCTTTTGCAACAGTCCAATCCGGCAGCAAACTATTCCGACTATGGAATAACCGATAAAGAATACGAACTCATATGCAAAATAGCGGACGGTCTCTCCAACCGGGAAATATCCGAACTGCTATTTTTAAGTGAGGGAACCGTCCGGAATTACATCAGCCAGATTTTAGAAAAGCTCTCCTTACGGGACAGGACCCAGATTGCCATTTTTTATTATAAAAATAAATAGAGGTGCAATTCTCTGTTTATTAGTTCTGATCATATAAATGGCATGCTGCCATATGGTTTTTACCATAATCCTTAAACTTTGGCGCCTGCGTCCTGCATACCTGCGTTGCCCGGGGACAACGGGTATGAAACTTACATCCTGCGGGAGGATTTGCCGGCGACGGAATATCTCCCTCCAATAGGATGCGGTTCATTTTCACATTCGGATTGGGGAGGGGAACCGCACTGAGTAATGCTTTCGTATAAGGATGCATAGGAGCGCGGAATATTTCTCTCTTAGGCGCCATCTCAATAAGACTGCCAAGATACATGACCCCTACATTATCCGAAATATGTTCCACAACGGATAGGTCATGGGAAATAAAAAGATAAGTCAGCCCTCTGTCTCTCTGCAAATCTTTCATTAAGTTAATAACCTGTGCCTGAATGGATACATCCAGCGCGGATACCGGCTCATCGGCAACTATTAAGTCGGGGTTCAGTGCCAGGACACGTGCAATACAAATACGCTGACGCTGTCCGCCTGAAAATTCATGAGGATAGCGGTCAATATAATACGGCCTTAAACCGCAGTCCTCCATTACTTTAATAATATAATCCCGGTATTCGCTCTTAAGTACAATATTATGTTCCCGTACCGCCTCTCCGATAATTTCACCAACCGGCATACGCGGATCCAAAGAAGAATAAGGATCCTGAAAAATCATCTGAATTTTTGGGCGTAACGGCCTTAAATTTCTTTTATTCATTTTAAATATATCAACGCCATTGATAACCGCCTCTCCTGAAGTAGGTTCAATCAATCTTAAAATTGTCCTTCCTATGGTTGTTTTGCCGCAGCCGGATTCTCCTACTAATCCAAAGGTTTCTCCCCTTTTTATATGAAAGCTTACTCCGTCCACAGCCTTTACCTGCCCCATCGTATGCTGCAATATTCCGGATTTGATAGGAAAATGTTTCACCAGGTTTCTAACTTCAAGGATATTCTCATGATTCATAATCTTTTTCCTCCTATCACCC
Organism: Clostridiales bacterium; assembly: GCA_015655075.1. Classification (GTDB taxonomy): domain Bacteria; phylum Bacillota; class Clostridia; order Lachnospirales; family Lachnospiraceae; genus Anaerocolumna. The sequence goes on from JAATFT010000050.1 coordinate 23,208, forward strand.
TATATTTTGACATGTCCGGTTTGGCATGCAAATAACAGCTGACTTTATGGGTAGAAGTAACTTGGATTAATTCCGGATATACACCGCTGCATATTTCCACACATTTCTCACAGCGGTTCTTAAAATAGCAGTGGGGAGGAAGGTTAATCGGATTGGGAACATTGCCGGGAATGGAATAAAGACGTTCCACTTGCTCATTTAAAACCGGTTTGGATTTCATCAGCCCAATGGTATACGGATGCATCGGTTTATTAAATATATCATCTGCCGTTCCCTGCTCCACAATCCGGCCGGCATACATAACCACCACATAATCGGCCATTTCCGCTACAACGCCTAAATCATGGGTAATCAACATAATGGAAGCATTGATCTTATCCTTAAGACCGCGTAATAAATCCAGTATCTGTGCCTGGATAGTCACATCCAGCGCGGTTGTAGGTTCGTCCGCAATAATTAGCTGAGGATTACAGGAAAGCGCCATGGCAATTACCACCCTTTGTCTCATACCGCCGGATAATTCATGGGGATAGGAATCATAAATTCCTTCTGCCCTGGCTATTCCTACCAGTTTCAGCATTTCAACAGAATGGACTTTTACTTCTTTTCTGCTTATTTTCGGATTATGCATTAGGATGCATTCATCTATCTGGCTGCCAATTGTAAACACAGGATTCAGGGTAGTCATGGGTTCCTGAAAAATCATGGCGATTTCATTGCCACGGATCTTCTGCATCTCTTTTATTGGTATTTTAGCTATATCAACTGCACGTTTTCTGCTTATTTGGTTATAACGAAGCTGTCCGCCCGCTATCTGTCCCTGTGGACCTTGCAGTAAACGCATCAAAGACAGGCTGGTTACGGATTTGCCGCAGCCTGATTCTCCGACGACACCTATGGTTTTTCCCATGGGTATATCAAAAGAAACTCCGTCCACGGCTTTTACAGTACCTGCGTCCGTATAAAAATAGGTTTGTAAATTATCAAATTCAATAATATTGGAAGGATTTTTCATCGACGTGACATAATCGGATTCCGGCATTCTCTTCCTTTTTCGTTCCTTTTCATATCGCTTGTACATTTTATTATTCAATTTTTTAATTTCTTTTAAGCTTTCCCTTTTTGTAATCCTACCATCTGCCACTGAGCCTCACCTACCTTTTCATTTTGGGATCAAAGGCATCACGAAGCCCGTCACCGATAAAATTGAATGCCAGAACTGTCAATAAAATACAAATTCCCGGCGGCATCCATATGTTCAAATAATTTTTAAGTATAATGGAGTTCGTTACCGCATTTACCATATTCCCCCAGGATGCGTATGGAAAAGAAATGCCTACTCCTAAATAACTGATAACCGATTCCGTTAATATCGTTGTGCCAATATCCATTGTTGCCATAATAATTATGATGGGCATAACATTTGGCACAAGATGTTTAAATATCTTTTTATAGGTACGTATCCCCGCGGCTTTTGCAGCCTGCATATATTCCATTTCACGCAGAGAGAGAATCTGCCCGCGGACCATTCTGGCAACCCCTGCCCAGTTTAAAATACCAAGAACAACCATAATATAAAAAATTTTATATTTGGGGGAAATGCCATATCCAACTAATATGGCGGAAATCACCAGCATAAGAGGAATAAACGGAATGCAATAAAATATCTCCACTAAGCGCATAATAATCATATCAATCTTACCGCCGTAATATCCCGCTATTCCGCCCAAAGTAACACCGACCAGTAATTCCACGATAACGACACAAATACCAACCGTTAAGGAAATCCGTCCGCCGTACATAATACGGGTTAAAACATCCCTTCCGTCGGCGTCCGTACCAAATAAGTGGGAGGAAGAGAGGGGAGCTTTAATATTAATGATGACTCCTGCTTCCTTGATTCTCGGATCCTTCATATCAATTTCTTCTCCCGTTTGTTTATTTATATAAAATATCTCATATTCCCCATAAGGAGAAAAAAACGGTCCTAAGAAGCAGAATAAAATCATTACTATAACGATTCCCATACCAAAACCTGCCAGTTTATTCCGGAAAAAGCGTCTCATAACCATTTGCCCGGGAGTCATGATTACCTGATTTTGTTCAAACTCATCCTGCTCCTTTTCATTTCTTATCCTGATATCGTCCATGACATACCTCCTCCCTAACTATACCTGACACGGGGATCCACAACCGCATACAATATATCTGAAATTAACGTTCCTATTATGGTCAAAACCGCAATAAACATATTAAATCCCATTAAGTAAGGTATATCACCGCTTTGTACCGCTTTAATGGCAATGTTTCCAAGTCCTTCTAAAGAAAAGATGCCTTCTGTAATAACCGCGCCGGAAAACAAACCGGGAATCATATTCCCCACCATTGTCACAATGGGAATTAAAGTATTGCGGAAAGCATGTTTTCCAATAACCTTGTACTCGGGAACACCTTTTGCCCTGGCGGTTCTTACATAATCTGCATTTAATACTTCCAGCATATTGGTGCGGACATATCTTAATAAGCCGCCTACACCGGTAACGACAAATACGGTAACCGGCAGAACTAAATGCTTCCCAATATCCGCTATTCTTGCCCAGCCTGTATAACCTGCTCTTGCATTAACCATGCCTGATAAAGGAAGAACTCCAAGGCCGATTGCAAAAATACGCTTCAGAATTGCGGCAAAAAAGAAAGAAGGCAGGGATATCCCTACTAATGCAACCGCAACAATAAAATAATCCGTCCTGGAATACTGTTTCCTGGCCGCTATTATCCCAAAGGGAATTGCCAATAATATTTCAAACACCATGGCGCTAAACGCCAGAGTAAAGGTGATGGGTACATATCTCATAATAATTTCCGTTACCGGTTTCTGATACAGAAAAGAGAGCCCGAAATCACCTCTTAATGCGTCCCACAGCCAGTTTAAATATCCTTCGACAATGCCCTTATCCAATCCGTAAACTTCCCGCATCCGCTCCTGCATTTCAACCGTAATATTGGGATTTCCTGCGGTAATGCTGGTCACATAATCCCCGGGAGTCAAGCGTCCGAGCAAATACAGCATAACGGATACACCAAACAATACGATAATACTGATAAATAAACGTCTAACAATATACTGCCTCATAACCTACTCTTTCCTTCCCTTATTCTATTCTATCGTTGGCGGAACTGCTATATGGCAGTTAAAACGCTAGAGCGTGTCTGAAAAATCATTGCACCGTTCTGACCGCCCCACTTTGCGGTATTCTGTGTCGCAATTTTGGAAACGCAGCCCCCAACTACGCTCCCCAAATCGCTCCCTGCCTCCCACAAATTGGAGCTTCCAGCCCGTCACAAGCATTTTTCAAACACGCTCTAGTGCGACAGCCCCGTGATTCATTTATAAATTTCCATAGCTATTTTAATTTAATTCAAGCTTGTTAATTTCCTTTACATAATTCCAGAAGGTTGTTGTTGTTTCAGGAAGCGTATCCATATTAATCGTCGTGGTATTATAGATTTCCATATTCTTTCTTTGGTATACGGGCATGTATACCGCTGCGTCCATAATAAGATCCAGCTCCTGTGCAACAAGTTCGCATCTTTTATCAAAATCCACCGTTTTTAAAATTTCCGCCTGCAGCTTATCAATCTCATCACTGTAAAGGTGGACATTATTATCATTACCCTTACTTCCAAACATCTGCGTTAAGTCACAGTCTGTGGCATTAGACCAGGCCGCAACCCACATATCTAATTCTCCGGCATCCATCAGATCAAATAAGGTCGATGCATCTATATCCTGAATGATTAATTCAGCTCCCATGGACTGTAAATCATTCGCCATCTGTGTCAAAATTGGTGCCGAAGGATGATTCATGGTACCATCCCCCCCAATACCTATTGTAATTTTTAATTGTTCACCGTCTTTTGCAAGTTTACCGTTTGCATCCTTTGCATAACCCGCGGCTGTAAAATATTCAAGCGCCTTATCCGGATCATACCCGTAGAATTCTTTTGCATCATGAGGATACTCCGCAATGGTGGTTGACATAGGCCTTTCAATAACCTGGGCTAATTCCCCGTAATAGGATTCAACGGCGGGCGTTCTGTTCATTAGATGCATCAGACCTTTCCGTACATTTACATCGGGAATTTTCTCCGCATTGACGGCAATATATCCGTATCCCGGGTTATCGACCAAAGAATAAGCCATACCGGCGGATTCAAGCTGTTCAATAACCTCTTTTGAAGCGGAAGGATCCGTTATATCAATATCCCCGTTGATAACGGAATCAACCTGGTCGTCCTGGGAAACTACCTGGAATTTAACGGTGGGAATTTTAGGTATCTCATCCCAGAACAACGTATTGGCTTCCAGTGAGACAATATTGTCCTGATAACTTACGAATTTGTAAGGACCGCCGCCTAAAGGAGTACCGTTAAACGCTTTGATACCGTCCAGGCTGCCTTTAGAAAAATCCGCGCCGTAATAATGCTTCGGAACGATGGGTATCCATGCAACCTGCTTATCGCCGGAGATATTAGGCGAATCAAATAATACAGTACAGGTATAATCGTCAACTCTTTTAATACCTGAAATTTCCGGAACATCCACACCATCCTCAAGGTTCCCCTTTATGTATTCTCCTTCCAATTTGTCCTGATAATAGGATTGGGGATCATAAGAGTCATGATATTTTGTATATTCACAATCCACAAGCATTTCAAAGAGTTTTTCTTCGTCTTTTTCAATGCCGGTGGGATCATATCCTTCCTCCTTCAGGTAGCCGGCCCAGTCATAGCTGTCGATACCCTCCCACCATCCGTCCAGCTTGGTATCTCTTAAATAAGCTTTATAAGCTTCTTCGGAAATTTTATCAAGTGAATATTTATCCTCAACTTCTTTCGTAATTTTAGACAGCTGCTCGGAATAATCCGGCGTATCGTAATAGTAATCCTTCATACCTACGATATCAAGCGTTGAAAAGGTAGAAGAGCCGTCATAAGTTGGATCTGAAATAACATAATAATAGAAAAGAACATCGTCAATAGTAACAGGTTCCCCATCGGAGAACTTCATATCCGGTTTAATCGATACTGTGTACTTAACCTGTGTATGCCCGTCTGCCGCAGGAATTTCTTCTGTTTCCACATGTCCTGCATCATCGATTAACGCGCCTTGGGGATCCAGCCAGGAAACGGTGGCAAATATCAGATCCGATACCTGACTGTCAAAGGCACTGAATGAAAACATCGGATTAAATACTCCATTAAAGGATGAAGTGCCGATAACCAAAGTATCGTATGTACCGGTGGCAACAACCTTGTCAGGCACCTGCGCAGTTCCTGCCGTGTTACCCGCATTGTCCGTTGTTTTTGCGTCGTTTGCCGTGTCGGCGGAATCGTTATTTTTGCAGGCAGCTAACGATAATACCATACACAGAACGAGAAGCATTGACAGAATTTTCCTTTTCATATATAACCTCCATTTTATTAATTTTATTCACCTAGGACAAACATCTCTGTTGATAGAAAGATAATGAAAAAGACTCTTGGCGCAGGTAATATTTTATTTATTCTTCCTGTACGCCTACAAGCCTCATCGCTCTCTCCATAATTAAATAATAATATTTTTTAGAATGTTTCCTAAAATGGCATTTCGCTTTCCTCTGATAGAAAGATATACTCTCAGAATTAATATGTATTATATTATCCTTGTTTATAATTAGTAATATGCCCCATTTTTTCAAAATGCTATATCGCTATAGGATTACTATACAATTATATATTTCTTATGTATATATATAGATAATTATGCCTTTTCTTAATAAATAATTTCTTTTTCGTCTCTCCTGCACATACGAAATCCGTCTGTAACAGACTCAACCAACCGTATCCTTTCATATCAGCTTTTATATAATATATTAATACTATATTTTTTGTATCACAAAACTACTATATTAAATTATTGTATATTTTGTATAAACTGAAAGAACTTATTTCAATATACCGGACCCTATTTAGAGCGGATGAGGGGATATTTACTTTCGCAGCATTTATTATAATTATTTTAAAAAAAGCTGGAGGAATAATGGCTTTGCTACATACTTTATCATAATGAGAAGGTTACTTGAAACATAATTATGTTTACACAGTGATTTTTATTGTTGTGAGGGTATAAATAAAAAGAGAAAGCAGAAAAGACAACGATCTATAGCAAGCACCTAACAACAGACCCGCCATGTTAAATAAAACCTGCTATAACACTTGAAAGTTCCTAACTTGATGAAACCAGCTTTTGAGACTTTTATACGCAAAACACCCATCATACAAGATAGGTATTTTGCGTATAATACTTACCAATATTTTATTTCTTTACCGTATCCTCTGCGGTTAATTCAATTAAATGCAGGGTTTGCTTTATATCGGGAGAAACAATACTATAATTTTTAACCCGGTTATTCACTGCTTCAATAGCAATTCTCCACATGGTAGGTATTGCAGGTGCTTCGTCAAAAAACTGCTGCTGCCATTCATGATATCTCTGAATCAGGAACTCATTGTCCCATCCCTTGTCGGAAGAAATATCCTTTATAATAGCATCAAAGGTATCGCTTGTATATCTGGTATAGTTGGCCGGTGAGCTATGGCCCCAAAGAGCAGCCGGATTGGGATCATAACCGGTCTTCCACGCCCCGTCATACATATCCATTGCGGGATCATCCCCTTCCACCGCATCATAAAACGCATTAAACTCCGTAAGACGGCCGTTGTACAATTCAACTCTTAAGCCTACCTCCGCCCAGTTCTGGATTTTAAACTGAGCATAGGTTTCCGCGTTTTCCCCTTCCATGGCAGCCCAGGTAACGGTAAACTGCTCGCCGTCCGGATTCTCACGGTAACCGTCCCCGTCCACGTCAATATAGCCGGCTTCGTCTAACAGCGCCCTGGCCTTTTCGGGATCGTAATAATAACCGGTCAGGTCTTTATTCTGATAGGCTGCATGCCTTGGGGTAATAACGGAGGTAGCCAGGAAACGCAGCCCGCCGTACAGCTCTTTGGCAAGGGTATCGTTGTCAACCGCGTATCCGATTGCCTGACGCAGTTTTACATCGGCCATTTTTGAATTCGGATCGTAGACATTCTGATTCTTATCCGCATCCCATTTGCCAAGCTTAAAACCGGTATAGTTAAATGAGGTTTCTACATTTCCGATATATTGAAAATTAGTCGGGTCGGTATAGTCGGGATATTGCTGCGTACTGAATTCCGCCTTGTCAAATTGTCCTTCCTCCATTGCGGCGGGAACCAGCTCCGGTTTTATAACCGTAACCACAACGCCGTCCAATTTAGGTTTCCCCATCCAATAATCATCGAATCTTTCGTATTCCACCGATTCACCCGGCACCACGTTCTTAACCTTATACGGTCCGAAACCAATGGGTTTTAATCTTGATTTTTCATCCGCCGCCATATCCTTTACCGCAATTCCTTCATAATAATGTCTTGGTATGGGATGGGTCCAGAAACCGCCGACTAATATGGACGGGTAAAAATCTTTAAAATGGATGGTCAGCGTCATTTTATCGTCAGATAATTCCAGTCCCGAAATAGAATCGGCGGTACCGCTGTGATATTCTTCCGCTCCCACCACATTCATTTCAGACTCGCCGTAGCGGATTCCCTCATAATCTTTACTGCAAATAACTTCATATGCAAAAACCAGATCATCTAAGGTAACCGGCTCGTCGTCATGCCACTTAACTCCGTCACGCATATGAAGAGTTATGGTTTTGGCCTCCGTATCGTACTCATAGGTTGCAGCACCGTCCTGATCCGCAACAAAGTTTTCATCATAACTGATAATAGACTCCGTAAACCAGGTCAAAAGCTGGTTATCATAACTATCTTCATAAAAGACCGGATTTAATATGCCGGCAAAGGCAGATGAGGTCACTAAAGCAACCTTTAATACACCGCCTTCTATGCCGGGATCATTATTTACTGTCTCAAGAGGAAATTTAGACGCAGCATCCTCCGTGGCAGACGTAGATTCTGCTGTTTCTCCCTCACCGTCTGCTGCTTTCCCATCCGTTCCCTGGTCAGCATCCGTAACATTCTCAATTCCTCTTGTTTCATTTGTATCCTTGTTCTTCGCGCAGCCGCCGAAAGTAGAAATTATCAGCACGGCTGTCAAAAACAGAACTAAAATTTTCTTCATCATACTCGCCTTCTTTCCTGTTTTTTATTAAACTTAAGTTACTCTTTGTTTTGCGTCGGCCGCACGTTTAATGGCCTGACCGACAAAATTTATACATAACATCATTACTACAATAAGTAATGCTGCAGGTATCCACTGCCACGGTCTGTTCTGCATATTTTCCGGTACGGAGGCATAACTGATTAAGGTGCCCAGACTCGGCGTGCTGAAAGGAAGCCCGAATCCTAAAAAAGTCAGCCCTGTTTCAAGTCCCATATTACCGGCCAGATTCAGCGTGAGATTGACAATAATAATAGAAGCAATATTGGGAAGCACTTCCCTGAACATAATGGCAAGGTTACTGGTTCCTAAGGTTTTTGAAGCCTGAACATAATCCAGATTACTCTGCTGCAGCGTCTTGGCACGCACCAGCCTGGCTATTCCGTTCCAGTTAAAAGCCGTCATGACCAAAATAAATGTAGTAACGTTATACTTTGGAATTAAAGAAATAATAACAATGATAATCATCAGATTCGGCAGCATGGCTAAAAAATCCAGAATACGCATGATAATGTTGTCCACCATACCTGCAAAAAAACCGGCTGCCATACCTACCAGAATTCCTATTACTCCGCAAAATACGGTAACGCCAAAAGCAATCAGAAAGGAATTCCTGGCTCCTAAAAACAGCTGTCCCACCATATCACGCCCTGCACTGTCCGTGCCTAATATAAACTTACCGGAAGGCGCTTTGTTTATCTGGGATAAATTTATCTTGGTTGAGGTGCCCGGATCAACGAAGGAAGCCCCCGCAAATACCGTAATAATAATAATAACCAGTAAGATAAAGGAAGCTAAAGCAAATTTATCATGTGAAATTTCTGTCCATATCAATCTGGCAAAGGAAGGAGGACAGCTGACTGTTTCTTTATTTTCCGAATTTACTGCCTTTCGCTTTAATTTATCCATGAAATCAACTCTCCTTCTCTTATTTAATCCTGATTCTGGGATCAACGGCAGACATAATAATATCGGATAAAAGGGTACCTAAAACTGTCAGTACCGCAAATAAAATTATTAATGCATTTACTACGGCATAATCCCTCCGCTGGATGGATTCCAAAAAAAGCTTGCCCATGCCGGGATAGGAAAAGACATTTTCAATAAAAATGGAACCGCCCAGTAATGAGGCAATATCACCTCCCATAAAAGACGCAACCGGCAATAATGCATTGCGCAAAATATGTCTGGAATAAATCTTATTCTCAGGTACCCCTTTGGAGCGTGCCGTTATTACAAAATCCGAATTTTTATAATCAATAATTTCGCTCCTTAAATACTGGATAATGCTTACCGTGTACAATAAAGCCCCCGTCAGCGCCGGCAGGAACATATGATATAGCTTATCCCAGTAATAAGGAATGGTACCTGCCAGATATTTTACATCCACGCTTCCCCCCACAGGAAACCACTTAAATTTAAATGAAAAAACAAAAATATTAATTAATCCAAACACAACCGAGGGCATTGCTAAAGCAAAGAAAGTATAAAATACAATTATTTTATCCGGCAGTTTTTCATGGTAACGGCCGGAGATAACTCCTAACGTTATACCAATAATATAATTTAAAACCGTAGTAATTAAAGCAAGCCAGAACGTATTGACGGCACGCTGCCCGATCAGCCGGGTAACAGGCAGTTTATATGCCGTACTTTCCCCTAAGTCTCCCTTCATGATATTTTTAATCCAATTGATGTACTTTATGTACCAGGGATCATAATATCCCCACTGCTGGCGCAGCTCTTCCAGTCTTGCCGGTGAAACGTTGGGATCAATTTTACCCGTTAAAGCATCTCCCGGCATGAAATTGGCAAGTATAAAGACTAATAAGCTTATTAAAAATACCTGTGGGATTAATATCAAAATTCTTCTTATTATTGTTTTCCACATATATTTCTCACTTTCTATGGTAAAGCGACATAATGGCTGTCACCTATTTTCTTCAAATCATAGACTGAATTTTCCGAATTATAATACTCACGGTATCTTTGTTCATAATCTGCCGCTACTTTATCCCTGAACCTTTCCGTTTTTCTCCGGTTGACCGGATCCATGTCCGGAATAGCCGCAATTAAACGCTTTGTATAAATATGTACGGGGTTATTATATATCTGTTCCCTGCTCCCCTGTTCCACAAAACGCCCTTTATGCATAATTGCTATGTTGGTACACATATGTTTTACAACTCCTAAATCATGGCTGACAAAAAGATAGGCTAATTTAAAATGCTGCTGGATATCTTTCATAAAATTTAAGATCTGCGCCTGGACGGATAAATCCAGAGCGGAAACCGGTTCATCCGCTATAATCAGTTTAGGCTTTAAAGCCATTGCCCTTGCTATTCCGATTCTCTGGCGCTGTCCGCCGGAAAATTCATAGGGATATTTAACAGCCGTTTCCGGAGAAAGACCCACAATATCCAACAATTCATCCACTCTTTTTCGTTCCTCGCCGGATGTCAGCTTTTCAAAATTACGTAAGGGTTCCCCAATAATGTCCAGAACTCTCTTTTTAGGATTTAAGGAAGAATAAGCATCCTGAAATATCATCTGTACGCCTCTGCGGTAAGGAGACCGGTTTTTGCCTATATATTTTGTAATATCTTCTCCTTCAAAAAAGATCTGCCCCTGTGTACTTCTGACCAAACCTACGATAGCTTTACCGGTAGTACTCTTTCCGGAACCGGATTCACCTACCAGTCCAAAGGTCTCACCTTTCTCGATGGAAAAGGCAATACCGTCAACTGCTTTCACATAATCTTGTGTGCGTCCTAAAATCCCGCCCCGGATTGGATAATGAACTTTTAAATCTTTTACCTCAAGTAATGGCACTCTTACCTCTCCTTTTTCTATTTGAGCACTCTCGGGAACTCCCCTGTACGCATCTTTGCGGCTGATTTTACGCCGGCTACACACAAATTTAATCAACGTACGCCTCATAAATTTGTGCATATCTGAAAAAAAATCATCTCATAAATCTGCATACAAAGAGTTTCCGAGAGTACTCTATTTGAATTTAAAATTTTTATAGCAGGAACATAATACAAAATGTCCCGGCTTCACTTCATGATACCTGGGCTCTTCTTCATGGAATGATAAGGGAATCCATGGAATACGCGGTGAAAAACGACAGCCTTTCCGATTCAGCTTCAAAAGAGAGGGAACCATGCCCCGTATTACATGCAGACGTTCTTTTCCGGAATCAGCCGGTGATACACCCGGTACGGAAGCCAAAAGGGAACGGGTATAGGGATGCAGAGGATTTGCAAATATTTCATACACATCAGCTGTTTCCACAATCTGCCCCGCATACATGACTGCAACTTTGTCGGCCATTTCCGCAACAACTCCCAGGTCATGGGTTATCAATATAATACCCGATTTCATTTCTTTCTGAAGTTTTTTCAGCAGCTCCAATATTTGAGCCTGTATGGTCACATCCAAAGCAGTAGTGGGTTCATCCGCAATGACCAGAGAAGGTTTGCAGGCTAAAGCTATGGCAATCATGGCACGCTGTCTCATACCGCCGGAAAGTTCATGCGGAAACTGCTCGTAGGTCAGGGCAGGAGACGGAATTCCCACCCCCTCTAACAATTCCATGGCACGGTCTTGTTTTTCTTCCCTGCTTAATGACATATGAAAAGAAAGGCTTTCTTCTATCTGTGCTCCGATTTTCATGAGAGGATTCAACGCGGTAAGCGGATCCTGGAATATCATCCCGATATCCCTGCCCCGGATACTGTTAAGCTCACTTAAACGCAAAGTCAGCAGATCCTTATTTTTAAAATAAATATTACCTTCAATTTTTGTATTGATTTTATTATGTAAATTCATAATTGACAGAGCCAGTGCACTTTTTCCACAGCCTGACTCTCCGACAATGGCAAAGACTTCATTTTCCCTTACAGACAGGGAGACACCATCGACCGCCGCATAATATTCACCATTTATACGAAACGATGTAACAAGATTGCTAATCTGAAGCAATTCCTTATTTATCATAACAACCCACCCTCTTAAATTTTTATCCCCCATCATAAATCTCCCTCAAAGACCAAAGAGCATGCCCCCAATATTACAGCACCGATGCACTGTCACTTCAGTGACAATCTTCCTCCCGCCCGTCTTGCACCTCCTGCCTGAAAGGCTTTTTATTTCGCAGAAATTTACGGAATTTCCTGCGAAATAAAAAATGGGCCTCAACACGCTCCTTTCTTTCGTCCCAGCGCATTGTAAAAGCCTCATCGCATCTATCCTGAATTAATACATGTATTATAGTATTTTTTTCCATTCTTGTCAAGGTATCCAAATTTTACCGAATTTTACCGAATTGTTATATAATTATCTGTTTTTAATGTATATAGTTACAAATTTCCGTATCTTTACAATAATAATATGACTTATCCCTTTCCTACAATTAACGCGTGCCACGAACTTAGTTACAAGCTTTTTTTAGCCTGTCTCCCGCAATTTGGATGTTTTACTTTCTTTCCCAATTCTGGTATTGTTTTATTAAAGCATCTTATATTTATTCACCATTACAAATAATCGAAACATAAATTTAAAGAAAATTTAAAACTTTTGTAATGCTTATATAATTTTATGTTTCAAGCAGTATTTAATTAAAGATAAAATATTTGATTATAGATTTATTTTTTTACATCAAATCTCTTTTTACGGTGTCCACATTTTCTTTCAAAAACCGCAAAAAACCATAAATTATTCTTGACATTTTTATATAAAAGTAGGATAATAGCTTGGCAAGAGTTTTTAAGAAGCAATAAATACTACATTAACGAGGTGTGGCTCAGATTGGTAGAGCGCTGCGTTCGGGACGCAGAGGCCGTGGGTTCGAATCCCGTCACCTCGATTTTTAAGTAAAATATGCTGGAATAACTCAGTTGGCAGAGTACCTCACTCGTAATGAAAGTATTATCTTGTTTTAATTTACAGTGAAATCAACATGTATAGCTATTATTATAAGTTTTTCTACCTTATTTTCTACCCTAGTTAGGATTAAATATATTTTGCTGAAATAGCTCAGTTGGTAGAGCGATTGATTCGTAATCAATAGGTCGTGGGTTCAAGTCCCATTTTCAGCTTATAACAAAAAAAATAAAGGGTAGCGATTAAGCTACCCTAATTTATTATAAAATAATAGTATGTTTTAAATTTTCATCTATCCATTTTTTATATTTTTCTTCTGGTATGTAAAAATTTCTTCCAATTTGTATCTTAGGAAATCCTTTTAAAGAAACTAGAGAATATGCTTTCTTTCTACTTATTCTTAAATGTTTTTGTATATCAGATACTTTTAACATTTTATCTAAACTATTTGCTTCCATTTAACATCCCTTCTTAAAATTACTTTTTCATTTTTTGTACTTCCGAATTCGCCATTTTATGTTAAGTAAAAATCTATTACGTAATTAACACAGCCTTCAATATTAGTAAATATTTTATCACAACAACATAGTAGCCATGGATGCAAATCTTCATTATTATTTATTCCTATAATCGGTGTATCCCTATCATATGCAATTGCCAGTTCTTGGGCCGTACCAATGGAATTAGGATCGTTAAAATTTGCAATAATTAAATTACTAGTTTTTACATGCCTGATGTCATATTTCATAACTTCTAATTCACTGTCATGTCTTTTATCTTTGAAATTATAAAACTGTGGAGGATTTATTATATTTAATATATATTTATAATCATGAGTCCTCTTATTCTTGTCGATCAAACCTATAAATAAATCTCTCCATATAGTTTGCTCTTCCCATGACAGATTTCCCATACCTCCGCATAAATAAATTTTAAATGTATTCAATGCTTATTTTTCCTCCTGACTCAATATGTGTATGATGGATGCTAACTCAAGCGGGGTTTTATCGTAACCGTTATTATCTATTATGTGATCAACTTCATCTTCAATTCCGTCAAACATTCCAATATCACTCACACTTCTTCTATAGGCTTCTTCGATATCATCCCCCCGCTGAAGTAATTTAATTAGCCTGTCTCGCCTTGGAACCTTTATATAAAAACTATATATCTTTAAATTATCAACTTTTTTAAGTTGTCTCATACCATGTGGAGTCAAAACGGCTACTTTTTTATCAGTACAATCTTCAGAAGCACTTCCATAATACCATCCTCTATAGCAACCAACTTCAGCGAAGAAATTCTTTTCACTTAGTTTGTTAAATTCTTTTTTAGATATAAAATGATAATCTGCTCCATCTATTTCATTATTTCTTGGTTCTCTTGTTGTATAGGATATAATTTTTTCATATGAAAATGATTTTAATGCTTTTTCTATTGTAGATTTTCCGCTACCCGATTCTCCTAGTATAATTATAATTTTAATCACCTTCCTTGTTATCTTTTATTCAAACAATCGGCTGTTTAACCAAATCCACTCTTTATTATCTAGTATACATAGAGGTTTTATCAGAAAAAATGTTTCATTATTTTCAAGCGTTGTGCCATATACAGTAACTTCTTTCATCCAATCGTTAAAATATACTATGGATTCTGCAACACCAACTTTAAATTTTGCGGTAAACAATTATCACCACTCCTATCTATACTTACATGTATCATCTTTTTCGTCCACAAACTGGACAAATCCAAAATTTTTCTATGTACTCACTTCCCCAGGCTTCTCCACCCTCCGTTATTTTTACTAGTGGGCAATTACAGTATTTACAAATCTTAACTTCGCTTAACGAACATCTTTCTTCATATGTAAAGTTTTCATCACATTCTGTATCATAAAAATCTCTAATGTATATCACCTCTTTGTTATTTCATATTCGCAAAACCAATGACCACCTATATGTATTGGATTCATATCGTTTCTAGGACTAGTAGAAAAATAAACTTTATTACATCCTAAAATTTCTGTTTTACCATCAAGTACTTTTTTGATGTTTTTATATTCTTTTTCTGTTGGTTCTGCTTCGTTGCGATTAGGCCATGAACAAAATTGACCGTCTGCACTTAATACATCACATAAGCTTCCTTCGAAATCCCAATGGATCATTCTATTGAAAATAACTTCTACTACTGCTCGTTGGCCTTTGTCGCTTTCTCCTCTTGATTCAATCCAAACTATTTTTGCAAGTAAATCAATTTCATCATCCGTCAGTTCAATATTCCATCTATTTTTTATTACGTGTTTATCTATTTTCTTTTCTATCTTTAAATCAGAAGAAAAAATTGAAACCAATTCTTTCTCTCCGACAATTATAGGGGTGGGTGTTACAGTAGTTGATTTATCATTATCGTCTATAGGCGTTGGTGTCGGTTCGCTAATAATCGAATCTATATAATAAAAATCATTTTGTATAGGTCTTCTGCTCTCGTATAAATTTGAGGAAGACTTTGTTTCTTGTGACTTCCATAATAACGAGATAATTAGTAAGGTCATGCTGATTATAATTACTACAGCACTTAGTATTCTTTTTATCTTCATTTATTCTCCTTTGTTCCATATTGTTTTCACTTTAATATTTTTTTAAATACGCCTTAATTCTAATATCCAGGATAGTGTTACACAACTGGATTATGCTGATGAATTAGCAGATATACGTTGGGACGCTAGTCAAGAAAAAGTAGATGAATTAAATAACAAGCTAGATTTACTTGATTCTAATCTAAATAATGCCAAAACAACTGAAGAGAAGAATAAAATTCTTCAGCAACAACTTTCCATTCAGAAACAAATAACATCAGAAATGGAAAAAACAGTTAAGCTTAATAAGTCGGATTTAAATAAGACAAAAACTTTATTACTAAAGGCTGTGTCTGGCAGCGGATATACATCAGAGAAACAGAGCCAAATAATAAGTAAGCTAAAGAATAATGAAGAATTGGAAAGTCTTTCTGTTTTAACAGGTGAAGATTCAAAATTAGTCGCTCTTTATAATTCACAATTAAATGAGTGGATAGAAAACAACGAAACATTATTAAAACAAAAAGAGGATTTAAAATCGTATTCTTCGGAGATATTTGAAAATACATATGCTAATAATGTATCAGACATAGAAAATGCTTTAAGTAATATTGACAACAGTAAGCAAGATATTGAAAATACTATATCTGAAATTGAAGCTTTAGACGGTACAGCATCAGAAGAACAATATCAAAATTTAATTGCCCTTAATAATAAAGAACTTGAATATTATAAGCAAAAAAAAGAATTGGCAGAAGAGGCACTTAAGTCTGGTGATTTAAGTGATGAACAAATAGCCGAATATACTCAAGATATTCAAGATGCCGAAGATGCAATGTCGGATTTAAATCAAGAAACTAATGAATGGTATGAAACAATTCTTGAACTTCCAATTGAAAAGCTTGAAAAAGTAAACGAGGAACTTAATGATACTTTAGATACGTTAAATGAATTAAAAGATAAATATGATTCAGTTATTAGTGCTGTAACAAGCACCATAGATGACGAAATTGAAAGTATTGAAAAAGAACAATCTGAAGAAGAAGATTATTATGATACCCTCATAGAAAATCTTCAAGATGAATTAGATGCTTTACAAGATACAAATGATGAGAGAGAAAGGGCTATTAAGCTACAACAGGCTCAGTATGAATTAGAAAAGGCTCAAAATCAAAAGACCAATCGTGTTTATAAAGAAGGTCAAGGATGGGTGAAATATATTATGCCCAGTAATACAGTAATGTATTATCAAGCAAGTAGCTATATCGGTTAAAAGGTGGGGACACCCAAGACCAAGGAAAGACTAATGTATTAAATAAAAGAATAATTTTTCTTCCAATTTCTTGAATTATATTAGTGCATCTTGTATAATAAAGAAAAAATGGAGGAGTGATATTTTATGGCTTTAATTAAGTGTAAAGAATGTGGAAAAGAAATATCAGACAAAGCGAAAAATTGTCCTCATTGCGGACGCCCAGTTTCAAAATTACAAAGTAAGTTGTTAAATAAGATTAAGAAAATAAAATCACAGAGCGTTTATATGATAACGGCTGGCTTATTCCTTACATTTTTAATAATATTAATAATTGTTAATTTTAAAAATACGAATACTTATAACAGTGATAATAAAGTAACGGCACTTGATGTTGGTCAACTTTCATCTACTGATTTGGAATCGGTTAATAGTAAAGCGGAATTAGCTTTACCAGATGATTTAACGGATGATCAAGTAAAGATAATTACGGATTTACAAGGAACATGGAAAATATTAGATAATTATTCTAAAATTAAAACCGAATTATTTATTTTTAATGGAATGCAAGTGCAATACTTTTACAAAACTGATACGTATGGAACTAAGTCATATACGAGTGATTTGAAATTTATTGAGAAGGACGGATGTAAATTTCTTGTTGAGACAAGTCAGGGCAGTTCCAATTTTGCTTATTTATATAATTATAATACTAATCAATTTTCTATTAATACATATGATGACTATGATAATGACTATTTTGTCGAATATTCTTCTAAAACTTGCTATAAAATTGATGATGATAATAAATTTTTAACAGACCCACAAATAGGAATGACTAAAGAAGAAGTTAAAAACTCTTTGTGGGGAACCCCCAAAGACATTAACAAAACAACTACTGTAAACGGAACTTCCGAGCAATGGGTTTATGATAATTATAAATATGTGTATTTTGATGATGATATTGTTACATCAATTCAAGAATAATAATTTGTTTGATTCTAATCCGAATGTGAGATTTTTCAATGCTTACTCTTCTAATCCGTTGGACTACAGAAATGTAGGGAATAGAAAAATTAATATTAATAAATATTGACTAAAAATGTTATTAATGGTATTATAATACCAAGCAGAGGAAAAAAGTGTCATATTTTATGATTTATTTTTATTAAAATGATACCATGAACTTACAAAAAAAATAAAATATATTATATATAATATATTTTAGGATGGTGAACATTATGAGTAAAAATAAATCAAAGAACCCACTCAAGAAAGAAGATGATCATATGGCTACATTAGCTAAATCCACTAATAGAATGCCATTTGTAAGGGCAGATAATTCTAAGAAATTTATAGAAGATTTTAATAAAAATATCATATCTTCTGATTTTTTAAAAAAGTGTAATGAAAGTTCAAAAATATTTAAGAAAAAATAATACAATGATGCATAAGATAATTGATAAATTTAATCCAGTCATTGAAGTTCTAGATCATTCACAGAAAATGTGTATTAAAGAATTTTATGCCGGAGATAAGTGTTATTCATTTAATAATTTTTTATTAACAGATGCATTTAACTGGAAAGATGCTGGTGATGGGGTTACATATTTAGTATTTAATATTACTGATAGTATAAAAAAAGTTATTGCTTATTATACGTTAGCAACCACATCTATTCCTTTTATTGATAGAATAAAAGATGATGATGGAAATAATAGTGATCAAACATGGGGTATTCCTTCAGTTGAAATAAAAATGTTTGCTGTCTGTAAAGAATATCAAGATTTATTTTTCCAAGATAAACCGATAGCGGCATGGATTTTAGAACATGTGATTTCAGAGATTGATAAAATGTCAAGAAATTCACTTGGAATTAAGGCAATATTTTTACATTCAACCAAAGAAGGAGAAAATTTTTATTTAAATAATGAATTTCATGATATAGAAGAAAATATGGAACCTTTACATTCTGTTGATGATGGTCTTAGAGAAATGTATTTGTCAATTCGTCCATTTGTTATGAATTATGAGTAAAGTAAAATTAAGCACTCTTCTATTTTTAGATTGCTTTTTTAAATATAATTTTCATCATTTTTTACTTGTTCTAATTTGGGAACGAAAGGTGGCGAATAGTAATGATAAAAAAAGCAAAAGAATATAAGGATAAAGTTATAGAATGTTTAATTCAAAAATATGGAATGAAAGAAATTGAAGCTATACGTGCTATTTGTGATTCATATTTGCAAGATTCTTTAGGTAGTGTAAAAAAAGTTGTGTCTTGGTAATAAATACCACTTTTCTGGTGAGAATTAGATATGAATAATCTCACTTGAAAGGTGGTTTTTATATGGCTATTGCAAAGGAACAATTACGACAGATAATTAGAGAAAATGAC
>JAATFT010000061.1 GCA_015655075.1 Clostridiales bacterium
GATCGTCGAAATCATGAAAATAATAATGTTACGGTTCACAGCTCTGCAAAAATCAGCAGATCTGTGAACCGTAACACGCTTCGCGATGCACACAAAACGCAGAACCAGCGTTTTGGCGCTGCTATACTCCGGTTTTCTGTGACTTTCGCTTCGCTACACTCACAAAAAACACGTTGAGTATATCAGCTGTGAATAGTAACATAAGAATACCTACAGCCAGCAACTGCCAGGAACCCTGCTGAAGCTTTATCAAGTTCTTATCTGCAGGCTTCAATGGCAGAACGAAGAATATCAAGTCCGCTCTCAAGCTGAGCATCGGTAACCACAAGGGGACACAGGAAGCGGATGACATTGGAATAGGCTCCCGCACTCTCTACAATAAGACCGTGCCGGACACAGTATTCTATGATATCGGATACCAGCTTTGTGTTGGGGCTTTTGCTCTTTTTATCCGTTACGAATTCAATGCCTGTCATACAGCCAATTCCTCGTACCTCTCCTACTTCCTCGTACTTTTCCAGCCAGAGATCAAATTCGCCCCTGCATTTTTTTGCAATCTCTAAGGAACGGGAACACAAATCGTCTCTTTCGATGATCTCGATTACCTTAAGTGCTGATGTACAGGCAAGGGCATTTCCTCCGAAGGTTCCGCCTATGATACCGTTCTTTACTCCGTTAAAAATTTCCGCAGAAGCTGTTATGGCACTTAAAGGTATCCCCCCGGCAATGGACTTGGCCGATGCAAGAATATCGGGTGCACAGCCTGCTTCCGCCCAGTAATTTGACACAAACATTCTTCCGGAACGGGCGAATCCGGTCTGCACCTCATCGGCTATCAGCAGGATGCCTTTTTCATCACAAATTTTTCTTACAGCCTTTACCCATTCCATAGGAGCCGGGATAAAGCCGCCTTCCCCCTGGACAGGCTCCATTACCATAGCTGCCACATATTCTGCCGGGGATGCTTCCTCAAAAACCATCTCCAGCTTCTTGATATAATAGGCAATTGCGCTTTCTTCACTGTACCCTTCCGGTCCTCTGTACAGATAAGGAAATTCTGCGCGGTATACACCGTCCGGAAATGGCCCCACTCCTGAAGCATATGCCTTTTTTGCAGTCATGGTAGAGGTAAGAAGGGTTCTTCCGTGGAAGGCTCCTGAGAATACGATAATATTGGGTCTTCCCGTATAGGATTTTGCAACCTTTACTGCATTTTCAACGGCTTCCGCACCGGAGTTGGCAAACATGGTTTTTCTTTTGGCTGCCTTTACGGGAACAATCTGATTCATTTTTTCCGCAAGCTTGATATAACCTTCGTGGGTAATAATATTCATCATTGCATGAAAATATTTATCGGCTTGCTCCTTCACGGCTTCCACCAGCTCGGGATGGCTGTATCCGATATTTAACACGCCGACACCTCCCACCCAGTCAAGGAATATATTTCCATCTACGTCTTCTATCATTGCTCCCTCTCCTCTGTTAATTACACAGGGATACACGGATTTAATGGCATTGGGCATTGCTTCCTTCCTTCTTTTCAAAATGGCACTGGCCTTTGGTCCCGGCAGAGGCGTATTGATTTTAGGTAAAGCATCTTTAAGCATATAATCCTCCATTTCTGCGCCGTTTTAGAGTGTGTTTGAAAAACACTTGTGCCGTGGGGCGGTCAGAACGGTGCGATGATTTTTCAAACACGCTCTAGCGCATTATAATCTTTCAGGAATATCAGATCCCTGAAAATTAATGTTGTTACTATATAATTTCATTATTTGACCGTAATTTCAGCCTGTTAAATCGCACTAAGGTATATGTTCTTAATCTCTTCCGCTGTAAAAACCACCGGATGGTTTGCTATACTTGGTGCAGATATCTTCATGCAATTATCTGTAAGCCACTCTGCATCCTTCTCTTCAACTCCCATGTCACCCAGAGTTTCTGTCAGATGAAGCTCCAAAACCAGCTCTCTGATCTTATCCGTAAAGTCTTTTTCATCCCTGCCGCCAAGAAGCCTGGACAGCATAAAGAACTTATTCGGCGCTCCCTTAATCGAAGCTTCATAGACAAAGGGGGCAAGTGCAGCCAACCCCTTGCCGTGCACCACATTTTTCAGTCCGCTTACAGGGTGTTCCATTCCGTGAAGTGCCGTGACGCCGGCTGTATTAATTACCATTCCGCCCAAGGTGCTGGCCAGGCATAAGCTGTCCCAGTCGTCCGGACCCTCTGCACCGGCATAAATTCTTCGGAGGCTGCCTGCGGCAAGTCTTACGCCCTCCAGGGCCATGATATCCGTTAAAGGCTGGGCGATTGAAGAGATATAGGCATCCATATTGTGGCACATGGCATCAAAGCCCACCGGAGCCAGAGTGCTTCTTGGCATTGTTTTCATAAGCAGCGGGTCTATAATAGAGCACGCAGGAACGATGGCACTGCAGCGCAGGGATTTTTTATCTAACGTATCCGGGTTGGTCATAACGGCAAAACCGTTACCCTCGCTGCCGGTACCGCAGGTTGTTGGTACCGCAAGAACGGGAAGGGCCTTGTTGCTGAATTTTCTGCCGTAAATATACTCGTTAATGTCTCCTTTGTTAGCGGTCTGAAAGGCAATTCCCTTTGCCGCATCCAGGCTGCTTCCTCCCCCAAGGGCAATCACAAGGTCACAGCCCTCCTCCTCCGCTGTCTGCGCTCCTTCATATACCGTAGTGGTCAGAGGATTGGGCGTTACCTTATCAAACAGGACATAGGAAACACCACTGCTTTTAAGCAGTTCTTCTGCCTTTGAGAGTAAGCCCGATTCCTTGGTGCTTCTGCCGCCGGTAACGATTAAGGCTCGTTTCCCCAGGGCTGCCGCTTTCTCTCCGATTAAATCCGATTTTCCCCGGCCAAATACCAGATTGACCGGCAAATAGTACTGAAATTCCATGCTAAAACCTCTTTTCCGGATACCAGATCCGTGATCTGGTATCCCCATTTTTAACTATTTCACATTCGTTGTTTTGCCTTCCTCCACGCCGACAAAGTAATCTTCCGTCAGACCGTAATTCTTCAGGATGGTTAACAGGGTACCGTCTTCCTTCATCTCATTGAGGCTCTTATTAACCTCATCCAGGAAAGCCTTATCTGCAAAGCGTACCGCAGCGCCGATCTGGCCGCTGGCCTCTGCTTCGTAAGGAGATAAAAGCTTTAAATTAAGGGCGCTGTCCGAGGAAAGCGTATATCCGGCTACAATTCCGTCTGTTACAACTGCATCCAACTTGCCCATGTTAACAGCAGTCATAAGTGTCGCCTGATTGTCATAGGCCTCAAGCTTACCGATCTTACCTTCATCCAGCCATTTCTGGGCTGTTTCATAGAAGGTCGTTCCGGGCTGTGCACCGATTGTCTTACCCTTTAAATCATCTTTGTCTGCAATACTGGAATCAGACGGTATAACTACCGCTTCTCCTTCCTGATACCATTTATCCGTAAAGGCTGCAATCTGGAGTCTTTCATCTTTTACATACATGGCATCAACAACCATATCAATATTGTTGTTATTAAGCTCTACCAAAAGGTTGGCAAAGTCAATTACCTTCATCTGGATATCCGGTATGCCAAGACGCTTGCATATCTCACGGAGAATTTCAATGTCAACTCCCTCTAATTCGCCGGTCTCAACATCCATATAGGAAAAAGGCGCGTCATTGGAAGAACCGATAAGGATATAGCCTTTTTCCTTAATCTTCTGCAGCATCTCGGATTCACCCGACGCGGTCTGCGTGGCATCTCCAGTGGATTCGGGGACAGATTCTTCCGTAGAAGCTGCCGTGGTATTTTCTTTAGAGCCTTCCTTTGCACCGCAGCCTGCCAGCACCGATAGGGGCAGCAAAAATGTTAACAGCAGAGCAATACTTTTTTTCAGATTTCTTCTCTTCATAATCTTCATTCCTTTCTTTCTTGTTATTTTGCATATGCCGGTTTTGGATTTATAAAAAGCTTTGTTAAAAGCGAAGCATTATAAGGCATTAACGGGCCCTCTTGAGCATGCGTTCCACCATTCTGCTTAGATACGAAAGGGGTATGCTTAAGCAAAGGTATACAAGAGCCAGAATGGTATATGCTTCCACAGTAAGAAAGGTCTGGGAAGCATAGGTCTTGGTCCTAAGGAGAAGCTCCTGCACAGAGATCATGGCCAGCAAAGAGGTATCCTTAATAAGCATTACAAGATAGTTCCCGAATACCGGAACGGAATTCCTAAGGGCCGGCGGCATAATAAAGTGAAAAAGCACCTTATTCTCACTAAAGCCCAGTGCCAGGCCCGCCTCCCGCTGGCCGGAATCAATGGCCAGAATGGCAGAGCGGATAACTTCCGACATATAACAGCCATAGTTAATTGCAAAGCCAATGATACCACAGGTAGAAGCCTCCAGCTGGATATTGGTATCATAGCCGAACAGGGAGAGTATGCTGTTTAGCAGAATCGGCACCACATAATAGATGTAGAAGAACTGAACCAGAAGCGGTGTACCGCGAACCAGTTCAATGATGATTGCTAAGATGCGGCTTAGAATTTTAATCTTTGAGAGCCTGCCGACTGCTACTAATAACGCCACAGCCAACGCACAGGCAAAGCCTGCCAGGGTAATGAAGAGGACGATTCCTATCCCTCCCCATAGACTGGGGCCCAAGGTATCTAAGGCCTTTTTAAAATGTAATTCCATATTGTTCATCTCCTAGTTTTTGTTATAGTACCCTGGCTAAGAATGACTTGGTTCTCTCATTCTTCGGCTGTGTAAAGATATCGCATGGAACTCCTTCCTCCACAATATAGCCGCCGTCCATAAAGATAACCCTGTCTGCCACATCCCTGGCAAAACCCATTTCGTGGGTTACCACTATCATTGTCATCCCTTCGCCTGCAAGCTGCTTCATGACCTCCAGTACATCCCCCACCAGCTCCGGGTCCAGAGCGGAGGTGGGCTCATCAAAGAGAAGAATTTCCGGCTTCATGGCCAGAGCTCTTGCTATGGCTACCCTTTGCTGCTGCCCGCCGGAAAGGGCAGCGGGATACGTATCGGCCTTGCTTTCCAGTCCCACCTTGCGAAGAAGCTCCATGGCCTGTTCCCTGGCTTCCTTATGGGACACTTTATTCAATTTGACCGGTGCATACATTACATTTTCCAATGCGTTTTTTAACGGGAATAAGTTAAATTTCTGGAACACCATCCCCACGTGTTTCCTATAATCGGTAACCTTCTTCCCAAGACAGGTGATATCCTGTCCCAGATACAGTATTTCTCCGCCGGTAGGCTGCTCTAACAGATTGACACAACGCAGCAGCGTGCTTTTACCCGAACCGGAAGGCCCGATTATTACTATTACTTCTCCTTTACTCACCGAAAGATTAATATCTCTTAGTACTTCCAGGTCATCAAAACATTTGGACAGTTTTTTTATTTCAAGCATTTCCATGTGTCCACCTTCCTTCCTATTCGATAAAAAAAGGCAATGGGCTTTTATATTTCAAAAAGCACCATTGCCTAGATCTCATACCTTATTATGATTTGATTTAAAGTTAATTTTATTTAGCTTATGTATTTTTTTCCTGCCAAAGGCCTGTCTGTTACATCGGAATATTGAATTTCTTACGGATGATATCCGTTAATACATCGCAGGTCCCTTCTACTCCAAGAAGGCTTGAATCCAGCATTACATGTTTATAGTCCTTATCCGACATGGAATAGCCGCAATAGTGTTTATGGTAGGATTCTCTGGCTTTATCCACGGAAGCAATCATTTTCTTTGCTTCATCAGGTCTCATATTCAGCCTTTCCACGCAGTTTGCAAATCTTGCTTCATAGGGCGCATAGATAAAGACATTGATGATATTGTTATGATCCTTTAATATATGGTCGGCACATCGGCCTACGATAATGCAAGACTCCCGTTCTGCCAAATCAATTATAATCTTCCTCTGAACAGCAAAGATAGAATCCTGAATAGCGGTTGTTCCCATACCCAGGGGATAGTTCATATTAAAGAATGCCGATTTCGCACTTTCCTCCACATCACTGATGGTGGAAACAGGAAGCTTCAGATTCTCGGAGGTCATCTCCACAATATCCCTGTCGTAATATTCAATTCCCAGCTTCTCGCTGACCAGCCTTGCAATGGGTCTTCCCAGGCTGCCGAACTGCCTTGCAATCGTTACTACAAATTTCTTACTCATATTGAACACTTCTTTCTCTTTAAATGTCCTCTTTCATTGAACTTATTATACCCCCTTAACCCTATGGGTTACAATGGTCGTTTACTCCAATTTTTTTTATGACTATTGTACTTTAAGTACAATGGTGATATACTTAATAATTATATTCGAAGGGAAAAACAGCTATGGGAACACAGGTAACCGATTTATATGATTGCGAAAAAGAAAAATACAGCCTTACCCTTCACGGCGGGGATGCGGGTCTGACCAATTCCGTTTCCTGGGTATATTTAGCCGAAGATATCCAGAACATGTCCTTTCTAAAGGGCGGGGAGCTGGTAATCACCACGGGTCTTTTTATCCAAAGCGGCATAAAGCTATATGATTTTATACGCTCCTTAGTTACCTGCAATTGCAGCGGAATTTTAATCAATGTGGGCAAATATATCAATATCACGGATATTACGGAAGAGATTAAAGAATTCTGCACCGTCAGCAAATTTCCCCTATTCACCATGCCCTGGAAAGTTCATCTCATTGATATCATGCAGGATTACTGCGGCATCCTCTTACGTAATACCCGGAATACAGATCATCTGAACGCTGCTTTTCAGGGGGCCATATACCAGAACCCTGTCCATGAGAATATCCTCCTTACCTTAAACCAGTACGGCTTTCCTACCACGGCAGAATACCGGATAATCGTGATACAAAATCTTAAGAATACCACCAGAATTACCTTTTCCTTAAACCGCCATAAGTTAAAATATCACCTGTTTGAGCATGAGAACCGGCAGATATTAATCTACCTCTCCTCCCAGGCCCACCCGCCACTCAGTAAAATCATTGAAATACTTTTGTTCTGCGACAGTGTAACACTTGGCATCAGCAACACCATTCATTCCCTGACGGAAATCGGCCACTGCTACAAGCGCGCCCTTTTCTCCCTGGCAGCGGCAATGTTCTGGAACATTCCCTCCGTTAATTTCGATGACCTGGGGTTCTTTCAGATACTCTTCTCTTCCTCAGACCCAAAGATGCTTAAGGACATTTACCAGAACAGCTTAGGCAGGCTGGAACAGTTTGACGGGGCTCATGGCTCGGATTATACGGATACCCTGCGCATCTTCCTGCTGTCTGACTGCAATCTTTTAGAAACCGCCTCCAAAATGCATATTCATCGCAATACCATCATATACCGGATTAAAAAAATTAAAGAGCTTTTGGGAACGGAACTGGATAATTCCAAAATCAAATTCGACCTGCTGATGGCCTTTTATATAAGGGAGTATTTTTCGATATAAATTTTATTGCTTAAAATTAATTTATCCGTTACAATAAACTTATTCCATTTACGAAAGGAGTTTGTAATGAAAAAAATTAAGCGCGTATTAGCTATGATTGCTGTTATTTTTTTAGTTTCCTTATATGGACTGACTTTATATGCCGCCCTTACTTCTTCGCCCGACTCACATGCTTTATTTCAGGCCAGCTTATACTGTACCGTAGCGGTTCCCATTATGATATATGCCTATATATTAGTGTACCGCCTGCTAAAAAAAGATTCACAGGATAAAATTCATAAAGAATGACAGCAGGCAGAATCCATTTGGGGGCTTGTTTTTTAATGGTATTCCTCTTCCTCCGCCTCTTTTTTTATTCTGTCCAAATGTTCTTTTATAATCTTTTCATAACCTTGCTCCGCAGGCTTATAAAAAACCCTGTCTTTTAATTCATCCGGCAGATACTGCTGATTTACATAATGATTCTTATAACTATGGGCATATTTATAGCCAAGCCCATGGCCTAATTTGGCGGCACTCTTATAATGGGCATCCATCAGATGAGAGGGTATGGTTGCTGTTTTCTCATTCCGAACAGCATCAAGGGCAGCATCAATCGCCACAATAGATGAATTGCTTTTTGGCGCACAGGCAACATAAGCCGCAGCTTGTGCCAATATGATGCGGGCTTCCGGCATTCCAAGCCGCTCGACTGCCTGGGCTGCGGCAGTGGCTACAGCCAAGGCATTGGGATCCGCATTGGATACGTCCTCCGAAGCGCATATCATAATCCGCCTGGCGATAAAAGTAATACTTTCACCTGCATATAACATACGTGCCAGATAATAAACCGCCGCATCCGGGTCGGACCCTCTCATACTTTTTATAAAAGCCGATATGGTATCGTAATGATTATCTCCGGATTTGTCATAGCGGACTACCCTTTTTTGGATACATTCACTGGCAACCGGCAGAGTAATGTGTATCTTGCCGTCTTCCGATCTCTGTGTGGTTAGAATCCCCAATTCAATGGCATTTAATGCCGCCCTGGCATCGCCGTTGGCCATATCGGAAAGAAAGTCCAGGGCATCTTCATCAATAACGGCACGGTAACTTCCCATTCCCCTTTCTTCATCATATACAGCCCTAAGCAATAGTTTTTTGATATCCTCTTTTTCCAGAGCTTTTAATTCAAATATAATAGAACGGGATAATAAAGCGCTGTTTACTTCAAAATACGGATTTTCCGTTGTAGCGCCGATAAGAATAATAGTTCCGTCCTCCACAAAAGGCAATAGATAGTCCTGCTGTCCCTTATTAAACCGGTGAATCTCGTCAATGAACAATATGGTTTTCTTCCCATACATGCCTGCATTATCCTTTGCCTGGGCTATCACATCTTCCATATCTTTTTTGCCGGCTGAAGTGGCGTTTATCTGAACAAAGGCAGCACTGGTTGTCCCCGCGATTACTTTTGCCAAAGTTGTTTTTCCGGTTCCAGGCGGACCGTAAAATATAATAGAACTGATTTTATCTGCTTTGATAGCCCGGTATAAAAGCTTATCCTTACCAATGATATGGCTTTGACCCACCACTTCCTCCAGGGTTTCAGGGCGCAGCCTTGAAGCCAGGGGCGAATCTTTCTTAAGATTGTTATTTCTCATATATTCAAATAAATCCATAATACTACCTTCCTTACCCATATCCTGCCTGTCAGGCAGTGTAATACCACGTGAAAAGCTTTCCTACATTGTATAGAAAAAAGTATTTACAGTCAACCTCTCTTTCTTAAGGACCAGGAATTGATATAATAAATATTAACGGAATCACTATAATTTCCCTGGGACTGATTTCCATACTGCAATTATTGTTCGTAAAAACGCACCGTTACTCTTGATTTATAATGAAACTATGATAAAATATAGAAATCATAAGGCTTCAGGAGGTTTCCATGTCAATTCCACAAGATCCCATGATTTTACTTAGGGCGTGTCTGAAAACTGCTTGCGCTGGACTGGGCGTTCCACTTTGTGGGAGACAAGGAGCGATTTTGGGAGCGTAGTTGGGGCATTTAACTGATTTATGTGAAGATTTAGCTGTTAATGAATATGAATTAATTGAAAAATTAAAATCAATTCAATACGAATATGAACCGGTAAAGAATCAATTTAAATAGGAGGATGTCTATGACCAAATCCTTTCGGACCGTCTATTCAGGCGGTAGTGGTGAAATAACTGAGAAAAAATCCAGGTTTATAGCAAATGTTGCTCCTGTCTCATCCGAAGAAGCTGCCCTGGAATTTATTGAACAGGTGAAAAAAAAATATTGGGATGCCAGTCACAATTGCTCTGCCTATGTAATTGGATATAAGGATGAAATCCAAAGATGCAGTGATGACGGCGAGCCTTCTAAAACAGCCGGGAAACCCATCCTGGATGTTTTACTGGGAAAGGGTATTCATAATACGGCAGTGGTAGTTACCAGGTATTTCGGCGGGACGCTGCTTGGGACCGGCGGATTAGTCCGGGCATATCAAGGTGCCGCTAAGGAAGGTTTAAATCATAGTACCATAATTGAAAAGGAATACGGTCTCAAAGTACAGGTTATAACAGATTACAACGGTATAGGCAAAATCAGGTATCTCCTCTCTCAATTGGGTATTACGGTCCTTCAAAGTGATTATACCGATATTGTAACCATAACCCTTTTAATACCAATGGATATTTATCAGGAATTTCAAAAAAAGATCATAGAGGTTACCGGCGGAAAAGCACAGATATCCCAAGACGGCGAAGTTTATTATGCCATGATTAACGGAAAAATTGAACTATTTAACATTTAAGTCGGAAAATTTGCCCCTAAAATGAGAAATCTCTTAAAATTTAAGAGATTTCTCATTTTTCTTGATACATTTTTCAATTTTTTTACCTACTATGTAATTAAAATGCTTCCTATTTCTGGTTAAATGTAATCACTAACCAAATCATCTACAATTTCAAGCATTGATATTAGAGTTACTCCGTTATCCCATAATTTATGTGCTATTTCTTTTACTATCTCCCTCGAATAAGAAATGGGATCCGTATATTCTGTTTCCATGTAATTTTCCAAATGCTTAACTATTTTTATTCCGTATAAGCTAATGTCTTGTCCGCGGTCTTTGTAATCTTCTACCAGATAATAATCCAATTGAACCTCCTTATTATCTTCCATTATCATTATCTTTGTACCCTCTAAATAAAGTTTTCTCATTGCCCCTCCCTAAATCCATTCAATAATATTTTTTAAAGCATCTTCTCTTACAGTAGGTTTAAAGCTAATTACATTATATATTTGTTATTATATGAATAAAAGCACAATGACTCGCATAAATCGACATAATTCGACAAATGGCGTATTTTTCTCACGATATGTAAAAATTAGCCCAAATTATTCCAATATAATCTTCGTAAATGTGAATATTTTGACAATTACCTACATTTTTATTGAGCAACATTTTGTTGCCTAGTTAAGCGGTGCAATGATTTTTCAAACACGCTCTAGAGCCCACTCTCCGACTGAAGCAGGTAAGTCCCAAACCCACCGCTTACGCTTCGCTAAGAAGCAGGGGACTTACTTGTAAGGTAAAATGCGGGCGCATTCGCGAAAATATATAATTTCCTTTATTTTTAAGTAACAATTTGGTATAATTAACTGGATAAAGGAGGTTTATTATGGACTTTAGCAAAAAGGGAACTGCAAAAAAACAACACCAGATAAAATCTACTTCCAGAAAAGTTGCTTCGAAAGTCTCAGTATCTTTTTTTAGAGTATTCTTAATTGGAATTGTATTTGCGGCAGTTATCGGGTCATTTGCCGGCTTGGGAATTTTAAAAGGCCTTGCTGACAGTGCACCCAGCATTGACCAGATCAATGTTGTCCCAACCGGTTATACCACCAATATATATGACAAAGACGGTAATTTAATTGAAACCTTAGCTGGCGCGGAAGCCAACCGTGTATATGTTACTATAGATGAAATACCGAAAGTGCTCCAGGACTGCGTTATCAGTATCGAAGATGAAAGATTTTATGAACACAGTGGAATTGATATAAGAGGTATTTTCAGAGCTTTCTTTTCCGGCTTAAGTCAGGGCAACTTTGATGAAGGCGCCAGCACCATCACCCAGCAGCTGATTAAAAATCAGGTATTTGACGGCGGTGCGGAAGATAATTTTACCGACCGCTTTATCCGAAAAGTTCAGGAACAATATCTGGCCATACAGTTAGAGGAACGGCTGGATAAAAACTCCATACTGGAATATTACATGAATAACATTAATCTCGGTGCAGGCACATATGGTGTGCAGACAGCGTCAAAACGTTATTTTAATAAGGATGTGGGTGAATTAACCTTATCGGAAGCAGCCGTTATCGCCGCTATTGCCCAATCACCTACCAATATGAACCCCATTACCCATCCGGACAACAATGCAGACAGACGGCTACAGGTTCTTAAGAATATGAAGAAACATGGTCTGTGCACGGAAGAAGAATATCAGGAAGCAATAAATGACGATGTATATTCCAGAATTCAATCCATCAATGAAGAACAAAGTACAACCTCCTATTACAGCTATTTTGTAGATGAATTAATCGAGCAGGTTATTGAAGATTTGCAGCAAAAAAAAGGTTATACCTATACTCAGGCCAGCAATGCGCTTTACAGCGGCGGTTTAAGTATTTATACCACACTGGACTCGAAAATACAGTCTATCGTAGATGATGTTTATTCCAACCAGGATTATTTCCCTGAAATTGGCAAGAACTCTTTCTGGGAATTAACTTACGCCTTATCGATTCAAAAAAAAGACGGAACTACTATCCATTATCATACAAATGACTTAGTGGATTTCTTTAAATCGGATTCTTCCTTCTCTACTTATTTCTCCAGTAAAAAAGAAGCGCAGAAACGGGTGAAGAAATTTAAAAATGCCATGGTGGAGGATGGCGACACGATATTAGGAGAAAATACAAGTCTGATTATACAGCCCCAATCATCCCTGGTTATTATGGATCAATCCAACGGACAAGTCGTTGCTTTAGTAGGCGGCAGGGGCGAAAAAACCGGCAACAGGACCTTAAACAGAGCTACCAATACGGCAAGACAGCCCGGTTCCACCTTTAAGATACTCTCTGCCTATCTGCCTGCATTGGATTCCGCAGGAATGACATTGGCCAGTGTTATTGACGACGCACCTTATAAATATCCGGATTCCAATAAGTATGTAAACAACTGGAACAGAGAAACTTATGAAGGGTTAACTACTTTAAGAGATGCAATTACCAACTCCATGAATATCGTAACGGTAAAAACCCTGGCCAAGGTAACGCCACAGGTTGGTTTTGATTATTTGAAAAAAATAGGTTTTACCACCATGGTAGACAGCAGAACCTCGGATAACGGCAAGGTTTATTCCGATATCAACCTGTCCATGGCTCTTGGAGGTATTACAGACGGCGTTACAAATCTTGAATTAACTGCCGCTTATGCCGCCATTGCCAACGGCGGCGTTTATATAAAGCCAAGTTTTTATACTAAAATTTTAGATCATGATAATAAGGTATTATTAAAAAATAACCCTACGGAACAGCAGGTAATGAAGGAATCCACCGCTTTCCTTTTAACCAGTGCCATGGAAGATGTAATAAAAAAGGGTACGGGCACCGCCGTTAATTTTACGGAAATTAATATGCCTCTTGCCGGCAAAACAGGCACTACCTCGGATGACAACGATCTTTGGTTTGCCGGATTTACTCCCTATTATACGGCCGCCATATGGTCAGGTTATGACAATAACTTAAGTCAGACAAATAAAAGCTATCAGAAAATTATATGGCGCGATATTATGCAGCGCATTCATGAAAAATATGACCTGGAATCCGTGCCATTTAATAAACCGGATTCCATAGTAACCGCAAAAATATGTACCAAGAGCGGAAAATTAGCAGTAGACGGCTTATGCGATAAATATATCGGCGGCTCTACCGTCAGAACTGAATACTTTGCCAAAGGCACGGCGCCCACGGAAAAATGTGATGTTCATGTTAAAGTCACAATATGTAAGGATTCAGGACAAATTGCCAACGAATTTTGTCCGAAGTCTTCTTTGGAAGAAAGAGTATATCTCATTAAAGAAGAAAAAAGCCCGACAACAGACACACCCTATATTTTACCCTCTGCGACTTGTACAAAACATAATTCCAAAACATTTGTCACACCTATTATCACTCCCTTTCCGCCGTTAGGTGGGAATAATGGCAATAACAGCAACGGACTATCGCCTCCTACCATTAACGGCAATAATACGGATGACGGCATAAACTACGGCAATAATAACGGTTACAACAATGGTAATAACAGGGCCAATTGATGCCAATAGAAACGCCAATATAGAACTCTATTATGCTTACGGCGAATCAATACCCTGAAGAAATACGTCCGCGGCCTTAAGAAAAACCGGTTCCAAAACTACAAGTTGTTTTATTTACAACTTAAAGTTTTAGAACCGGTTTTTCAATATAATTAGGATGAAATATTACAAAATCGAGTTTAATCTTTCAGCTTCGGATTGAATATCCAGGAAGCCATATAGCTAAAGATTAAAGCTGCCGAAATTCCAACTGCCGAAGCCGTAAACCCTCCTTTGAATAATCCGATGAAGCCTTCTTCCGCTATCGATTTTTTCATACCTTTAAATAATAAATTACCAAATCCGCTAAGAGGTACGCTGGCACCTGCTCCCGCCCATTTTGCAAATGGTTCGTATACCCCTACGGCGCCTAATACGGCCCCCAGGCACACAAGTATAACCATAATTCTACCTGGCATAAGCTTCGTATGATCCATAAAAATCTGTACGACGGCGCAGATGGCACCTCCCACTAAAAATGCTTTTAAATAATCCATATGCTTCTCCTATCCGGCATTATTACATAGAAAGTTAATAACAGCCTTAATTAACAAATCTCTAATATAACTGCGTGGGCAATTCCGGGAACTGAATTTCCTTCATTATAACTTACCTGTGAGAGTAATGCTCCCGTCGGCACGAACAAAACCCTTGTCCATTCGTGACGAAGCAATTTCTTGAAAATATATCCTGTTAATGTAATTGCGCTGCATGCACAGCCGCTGCCCCCGGAATGGGTATCCTGACTTTCCTTATCGAAAATCTCAATCCCGCAGTCCATATGATTACCGCTTATATCAAATCCATCCTGTTTCAACAAATCTATTAATATATCTTTACCCACATACCCTAAATCACCGGTAATGATTTTATCATAATAATTCGGCAGCACATTTAAGTCCTTTAAATTCCGGGAAATGGTATTGTATGCCGCCGGGGCCATACATGCCCCCATATTCAAGGAATCCTTCAAGCCATAATCCACAATTTTACCCACGGTTATCCCTTTTATTCTTATGCTGCCATTATTATCATAATTATCTCCATAATTATCCCCGTCATTTTTTTCGGCCTTGGAAGCCGGCTTATCCTTTCCTATAATAACCGCACCGCTGCCCGTCACCGTCCAGGAAGCGGACAAAGGTCTTTGATTTCCGTACGCCAAGGGGAATCGGAACTGTTTCTCAGTTCCTGCAAAATGGCTGGAAGTCAGCGATATAACCCTATCCGCATACCCGCCGTCTACAATAATTGCGCCAAGAGCCATGGATTCCCCCATGGTGGAACAGGCTCCGAAAATTCCAAAGACCGGGATATTAAGATCAGCAATACCAAAGGAGGTGGCAATCAGTTGTCCCAACAAATCCCCTCCTATCAAATACCGGATATCCTCACTTTTTAAACCTGCTTTTTTAATTACAAATTCAGCGGCTCTTTTCATTAAGCGGCTTTCCGCATCTTCCCAGCTGGTTCCTCCAAACATGGGATCTTCTTCGATCTGGTCAAAGAAACTGCCAAGAGGACCTTCTCCCTCCTTCTTGCCTGCAATTGACGAACCGGCAAGTATATAAGGAGGATTTAAAAAAAGAATACTCTGTTTCCCTATCATTTTACTTATTTTTTCTTTTTGCTCTTCCATTTCAACCTCTTTTCCGGATATTCAATTTTCTTTGAATATTCCTTGTTACTATTCACAGCTGATAAACTCGACGTGTTTTTTGTGAGTGCAGCGAAGCGAAAGTCACAGAAAACCGGAGTATAGCAGCGCCAAAACGCTGATTTTGCGTTTTGTGTGCATCGCAAAGCGTGTTACTGTTCACATAACTGCTGATTTTTTGCAGGGCTGTGAATAGTAACTATTCCTTAAACCTAAACCACGCCTATCTCCATTAGAACGTAATATATTGCCCCCAAAATCCAGGACGAAAAAATCCCGTACAGGATAACGGGTCCGGCAATGGTAAAGATTTTGCACCCAATGCCAAATACCTGTCCCTCTTTTTTATATTCCACCGCCGGTGCCGCAACGGAATTCGCAAACCCGGTAATTGGCACAACGCTTCCGGCTCCTCCAAATTTTGCTAATTTAGGATAAATGTTAAATCCGGTAAGCAAAACTGCTATAAATACTAAAGTTAATGAAGTATAGGATGCGGATAATTCTTCACCTGCACCCCAGGACTTATACAGATTTGTCAAACCCTGCCCGATTGTGCAAATGATACCTCCCACCAGAAAAGCTTTGCATAGATTTGCAAACCAGCTATGTTTAGGCGTCATATCCTTAACATATCTATTATACTTCTGCTCCTTCTTATTCTTGTCATTTTCAATTACCACATCCGAGGCTGTTACCTTTTTCTTATCATCTGGCATGTTACTTCAACTCCTTCTCTTTATATTATTACTTATCAGAAGATATTTTTACCTTCTGATAAAAGGCGGCGCTTTTTGCCGCCGTGAGGTGATAAAAATGCGTCCAAGAACCAGGATCAAGTTAAAATCACTTTATCCGATTGCCAAATAGACTAACTGTTTGGACTACTAGAGCGTGTCTGAAAAATCATCGCACCGTTCTGAACGTCCGGCACAATCATTTTTCAAACACGCTTTAACCTTTAATAAATAGTTGATAAAAGGCACCAATTCCTTTTCCGATTGCCAAACTCAATACAATGACCGGTATCCCGATTTTTAATTTTAATCTATTCGTTAATACAGGAAATACTTTAAGAACCTCTGCTAAGGCTACGGCAAGGCATCCTATAAAACTTCCCGAAAACAAACCAAAAATAATCAGCCCTAAGGTTCCTAAGGGAATCTTAATTTCAAACAGAAATATAATATTACCTATTGAAGCTCCTAAAACTACGACATCCTCATACAAAAGAATTCTGTCAGCCGTATTGGTCCGGCTTGCCAATCTGGTCAATACACCGATTAAAGTAATAAATGCAAATATACCTGCGGCTACGACAAATCCTGCCATAACGCCTATGATAATCAGAAGGCCGTATTTACAAAATATCAATAGTTTTACCCTCCCGGCCGGCATTTTCAATTAAGGTTTTATCCATATCCTCTTCATATAAACGCATTTGAACCTGCATGGGAGTGGGGTCGCTGCCTAACTTAATTTTGGAAAAATGATTAAAAAAAAGAATAATGCCCACGGGGAGTCCAATTGCATAAGAAATTTCCAGGATGGAGCCGCCGGTTTTTTCATTTCCCATTATCAGCTTATAAATAATATAAAACACTTCCTTTACATTGGCGTCTTCGTTAAAGGTCATAATGGTAAATGCGGCTCCGAAAAAAACCATAAGCGAAACAACCGTTACTTTTAAATATTCCAGCAGTATAAGCCTCTTTTTCGGCGGTTCATAATAAATAATAAAATCTGCTTCCCCAAGATTGATAATCTGCACCTCCGGATATAATTTATTTATAGCTTCAACTAATTTTAATATGGAAAATATATAATTGCTTTTTTTATTGCTTGGGATTTCAAAAATAACCTGATTATTTAAATCATTTACCATATTGGAATCAACGCTGTATAGCTTTGCCACGTCCTTTAAATAAACGATGTTATTTTTAACCAGGTTATTTTTGTCTACTTTAATATATAAATTCCCTTTATCCATGTCAGATAACCGCCTCCTGACCCCAGCCGTTGACAAGGGTCCCTTTAAAATCCTCGGTATTATCCCTATTAGCCATAAAAGCAATCATTACGGTTGCAAAAAACACCAATGCTAAAACGATAACCCATATATATAGCCTTCGTTTAAAAATCATTAAATTATCACCTCTGTCAAAGTAATTTTCTATTCGATAAGAAAAGCATCAGTATATTAATATACCGATGCTTTCTTATTTTTGTCTATTCATTATTTTACACTTTACTATACATTACTATATATAATTAAATTTTTTATTATTATTTGTTTCTTAAACATTAATATACTGGGAATATTTACATCATCTTTTCCCGCATTTTTAATAAAATTTTCTTTTCAAGACGGGAAACCTGTACCTGTGATATACCTAATTCCTTTGCTATATCAGTCTGTGTTCTATTCATAAAGTATCGAAGCCTGATTAATTCCCGATCCTTTTCATCCAAAGACGCAATGGTTTCTCTTAATGCAAGCTTGTCAATCATATTTTCATTTTCATCATTGGTCTGTTCTAATTTGTCTATTAAATAGATTGCGTTGCCATCTCCCTGATAAATGGTCTTATATAGGGATTCCACTTCTGCTCCCGACTCCAGAGCCATCACCACTTCTTCCTTTGCAAGATTAAGTTCCGAACTTATCTCCTCCAGAGTCGGTTCCCTTCCGTATAAATTACTCAGCTTTTCTCTGGTAATGCGGATTTTGCCCGCCGTTTCTTTCAAGGAGCGGCTTACTTTAATCACGCCGTCATCTCTTAAGAACCTCTTTATTTCACCCATAATCATTGGAACAGCATAGGTGGAGAATTTTACATCATAGGACAAATCGAATTTGTCAATGGCTTTTATCAGCCCAATACTTCCAATCTGGAACAGATCTTCCGGTTCATGGCCCCGGCACATGAATCTGCGGACAATACTCCATACCAATCCGATATTGTCTGTAATTACTTTATCCCTTGCCTCTTTATCTCCCTGCTGTGACCGACGAATCAATTCTATCGTATCCACTGTTTCACTCCCTTCTTAAATGATAAGGAACATCCGGATAGTTTTCCTTAAAATAACATAATTTCAGGAAAGCTTATCCCTGGTGTGCAGGTCAGTGCACTAGGAGCATAATGTCCTGCCTAAATCAATCAATGGATCAGTTTTTTCATCTTAACTGTGGTGCCTTCACCAAGCTTAGATTCCACTTTCAAATCATCCATAAATGCTTCCATAAACGAAAACCCCATACCGGAGCGCTCCAATTCCGGTCTGGACGTATATAAAGGTTCCATGGCCTTTTCAATATCTTCAATTCCTTTGCCGGTATCCGTAACTTCAATAAATACTTCATGATTACAAATCCGGCAGCTTAACTTTACTTTTCCGGGGCCGTTGTTATAACCATGAATGATTGCATTGGTCACCGCCTCTGAAACTGCCGTTTTAATATCCGCAATTTCTTCAATTGTCGGATCTAACTGTGCCACAAATCCCGCAACTACCATTCTTGCAAAGCTTTCATTTC
Organism: Clostridiales bacterium; assembly: GCA_015655075.1. Taxonomy (GTDB): domain Bacteria; phylum Bacillota; class Clostridia; order Lachnospirales; family Lachnospiraceae; genus Anaerocolumna. The sequence continues at coordinate 19,122 of JAATFT010000061.1, forward strand.
TTGACTGACTATCAATTTCCAATAACATTTCGTTCGTATAATCCATACTTATCCTCCTGCTTAAGAACGTCCTCCCATGCAGACCTTTGTCCGCTCCTCTACGTTCAATAATCTTTAATTATTGTTAAATTTCTTCACCGCATCATCAATTGTTTCAAATTTATGAATGATTTTATATAATCCGGATAAACGAAAGATCCTGTCTACACTATGATTGACTCCGGTTACGGCTACTTTACCCCCTGTAAATATTACCTTTTTATAACGGCCCATAATAACTCCAATTCCGGAGCTATCCATAAATTCGGACCCGGTAAAGTCGAATATAATATCCTTTATATTCTTACCGGTAATTAGTTTATCTGACTGTTCCCTTATGGAAACGGCATTGTGATGATCTAGGTCTTCCAACAATTTTACGACCAGACATCGGTTAACGATCTCAAAATCCGCCTTCACCCCCTCCCTCAGCTGCATAACCGTTGTATTTTTTCTTTTCCTTTCCTGCTTGTCCATATTCTACACCAAACCTTACCTCACATATTTTTACTACTTTTATTTTTCTGTTTTTATTTTACAAAATAATATTCTTGTTATATAAAATATTATTCTTGTATTTACAAATTATATCATAATTTTACATTTATTTACAGTCTTTTTTATAAAAAAAGACATCTCTAATGATACTTCACTAGAATTGTCTTTCTTCATAATGCTATTTTATCCGCTGTATCATATTAATCCAACTCAGCCAACCGTTGTTGTGCTTCACTGGCACGGCCTGTATCGGAAAATTTTTCGATTATTATGTCATAATATTTCTTTGCATTCTCATAGTCGCTTAATTGATGATAAGACCTTCCTATAAAATAAATTGCATCCACATTCTTGGAATCATATTCGTAAGCCTTGCTCAAAGTCTCCAAGGCTTCCTCGTACTTTCCGCTGGAATACAAATCATGTCCGTCATCATACAGTTCATCCGAAGCCTCCGTAAAAGTTCCTTCCTTAATCTGGCTATATAAATCCTTTGCTTCCTGCTTATCCAGTTCATTCGGTTCTACTTTAGCCAAAGCATCTGCAACCTTAACATAATCCATATCATTCGTATTGCCGGACATCAGCTCTTCCATATAAAGGGAGGCCGACTTAAATAATTCAATATATACGGTGTCATCAGACTCCGCCTCTCCCAATTCGTCAATCTGAGTCTGTAAATCCTCCGCCTTCTGCTGTAAGTCCGTATTTTCTTTTTGAAGGGAAGTCAGGTTTTGGGAATTCTTATTTAACTGGGCGCTATATTCCACTTCCTGTTTTTTAAGCTGGTTTTTATATTTGCCCTCTACCGTTGGTACGATAAGGAAAAATACGCCTAAAATACCGATCGCAATTCCTAAAATCAGGTTAACAAATACCCAGACATTCGGTTTATCTTCTTTATAACTGGTCTGGGGAAATAATGCAGGCTCCTGGTTTTTTCTTATATTCTCTCTGTCCGCCGCTTTGCCGTCCTCCTTTAGGGAAGCTGACATTTCTCCCAATTCCTGAAGATACTTTAAAGTTGTTGTGTTGGAAACGTCAATCTTATTCGCTTTCGTCAGACATTTTACCGCTTTGTCCGTCTCCCCGTTCTTCATATAAAGGAGGGCTAATAGCTGTAAAGCTTTCACAAAATGGGAATTCAGGTTAGTAACCTTCCTTAACTGTATAATCGCCAGGTCATCATTACCCTGTTTGGATGATTGTAAGGCTGCATTATATTTTCTTATGGTTTGATTTAAGGTCTCCAATTTGGTCGGGTTAGACCTAAGGGCTTCTATATAATCATCCGCATCATTCTCTTCCGCCTGAAAATGCTTGCTGATAACCCATTCGCTCAATGCGGAAACCGTTTCCCCCACCTCATAATAAATCAATCCCAGCAAGTTTCTGGCACTGGTATTCCTCTTATTTAACTCCAGGCTCTTTTTTAAGACCAATACGGCCCCAGACAAGTCCCTGACCTTCGCCCTCTCCAGACCTTCATTATAATATCTATTGGCCAGCAAATACATTTTCCTAAATATTGTCAAATCCTCGCCGCATTTCTCGCAGCGGTTCCTTTTTGCTGTTACCGCGTTGCCACACATCGGACAAATCATAATCATCTCCACCTTACCGTATATTTTCCTATTTTCACCCCTGGTTTCCCTGGAGCATGTTTGAAAAATCATTGCACCGTTCTGACCGCCCCGCTTTGCGGTATTCTGCGTCTCAATTTTGGAAACGCAGCACCACCCTAAGCTCCCAAAATCGCTCCCTGCCTCCCCACAAAGTGGAGCATCCGGCATGGCACAAGTATTTTTCAAACACACTCTGGGAAACCGGCTCCCGTTTCATACCTACTTAGCTTTTAACTCCTTAAGCATGGTTTTTATTATATCTGTAATATCCGATAATTCATTATTATTAATTACATCTTCCGCCTCATCTACCTCAGGGCTTGGCTGAAATTTAGCTATTTCTTCATCAAAATTAATCATAGTAACCTCCATTCCGCGCAAACTTTAATGGATCGCTTTGCGGGTATTAAAAAACATTTTTATATGAACATATACATCATAACCAGTTTGGGAATAAAAATCAAGTTAATATTTACCTGTATTATTTGAAATGCATACAATGCATGCCGTCTGGAACATTCTATTGTTAAAATTTATAAAAACTTAATCCTTCCTACTTCCATTATAATATTACTAAATTTTTATGCAAGAAAAATTGTTCGATTCCCTTCGACACAGCAACCTATTTTTTCCAAATATTATGGTTTTTACAACTCCTGCCGCGCCTTTCCCCGCTGCTTTGGGAAATATGTTGCGTCGAAGAATACTGCAAAGTGGGGCGGTCAAAACGGTACAATGATTTTTCAAACACGCTCTAATGATTTATCCTTGTTTTTTGCTAAGATAAAGGAGTCGTTGCGTAACCTGGGCCATCATATTGGTATACTTCTCTAATTTTTCCTTTTCTTCCGCAATTTTAGCCTGGGGAGCTTTACTAATGAATTTTTCATTGCTAAACATGCCCTTAGACCGTTTTAACTCTCCTTCTAATCTCATTTTTTCTTTTGTAAGGCGTTCTATTTCCTTCTCTACATCCACCAGATCGGCAAAAGGTATATAAATAGAAGCTTCCGGAATTACCGCCGCAACGGAATCGTCCGGTATTCCCGTCTTATCCGGCTGGACAGTTACCTTTGCCGCATAACCCAGGGCCGCAAAAAATACTTTGCTGTTTTCAAAAACCTCCCTTACCTTTTCCTTTTCCGATACAACAATAACAGAAGCTTTGCGGCTTGGCGCAACATTCATATCCGTGCGGACATTCCGTATGCCTTTCACGGCAGCCTTAATTATTTCAACCGCTTCTTCTTCCTTCTGATAAGCCAGGGATTCGTCATAAACAGGCCATTTAGAAATCATAATGGATTCCTCTCCGGCATTTTTTCCCTCTATATCCTTTAAAGTACAGTAGATCTCTTCCGTTATAAAAGGCATAAACGGATGCAGAAGTTTTAAGGATATGGTAAGCACCCGCTTTAGCGTCCCCATAGCACCCGCCTTGGTTTCATCCGTCTTGCTGTATAATCTGGGCTTTACCATCTCAATATACCAGTCGCAGAATTCCTCCCATATGAAATCATATATTTTCTGCACCGCAATACCCAACTCAAAATGCTCCATGTTGTCGGTAACATCTTTCACCAGGGTATTGGCTTTGGATAAAATCCATTTATCCGAATCTGTTAAGGTTTTAGGCCCCATGGTATCCACAGTCTGAGCCTTTTCTAAATTCATCATAATAAATCGGGAGGCATTCCATACTTTATTGGCAAAGTTTCTGGAAGCTTCTACCCTTTCCCAGTAAAAACGCATATCATTACCGGGGGCGTTGCCGGTTATTAAGGTCAGTCTTAAGGCGTCCGCGCCGTATTTATCAATAACCTCTAAGGGATCAATGCCGTTGCCCAGGGATTTGCTCATCTTCCGGCCTTTAGAATCCCTTACAAGGCCGTGAATCAAAACCTTGCTAAAGGGTGCCCGGCCGGTATATTCATAACCGGAGAATATCATACGGATAACCCAGAAAAATATAATATCATATCCTGTTACCAATACGTCCGTCGGATAAAAATATTTTAAATCCTCCGTTTCCTCCGGCCATCCTAAGGTGGAAAAAGGCCAAAGAGCGGAACTAAACCAGGTATCTAAGGTATCCTCATCCTGCTCTAGATGAGTATGTCCGCATTTCGGGCATTTTTCCGGCGCTTCTTTGGATACCGCCGCTTCACCGCATTTATCACAGTAATAAGCCGGTATCCGGTGGCCCCACCACAATTGTCTGGAAATACACCAGTCCCTGATATTGTCCGTCCAGTTATAAAATATTTTATCAAAACGTTCCGGGACAAACTGTACTTCACCGTTTTTTACCGCTTCTACGGCAGGTTTGATCAATTCGTCCATTTTTACGAACCATTGCTGTTTAATCAACGGCTCAACGGTTGTCTTACATCTGTCATGGATTCCTACGTTATGGACATGGTCTTCCACCTTCACTAACAGTCCCAGCTCCTTTAGCTCATTTACTATTGCTTTTCTGGCCTCGTAACGGTCCATTCCCTCATATTTGCCGCCGTTTTGATTAATGGTTGCGTCATCATTCATAATGTTGACTTCGGCCAGATTATGTCTTTTACCCACTTCAAAATCATTGGGATCGTGTGCCGGTGTAATTTTAACCACACCGGTTCCAAATTCCTTATCCACATAGGCATCCGCAATAATCGGAATTTCTTTATTCACTAAAGGCAGTAAAACCATTTTTCCAACCAAGTGTTTATATCTTTCATCCTCCGGATGAACGGCTACCGCCGTATCCCCCAGCATAGTCTCCGGTCTTGTGGTAGCTATTTCCACAAATTCGTCACTGCCCACAATGGGATATTTAATATGCCAAAAGTGCCCCGCCTGTTCCTCATGCTCCACTTCGGCGTCGGAAATACTGGTCCGGCATACCGGACACCAGTTGATAATCCTGGAGCCTTTATAAATGTAGCCTTTCTCATATAAACGGATAAACACTTCCGTTACCGCCCTGGAACAGCCTTCGTCCATGGTAAAACGTTCCCTGTCCCAGTCGCAGGAAGAACCCAGCTTCTTTAACTGTCCGATAATCCTGCCCCCGTATTCTTCTTTCCATTCCCAGGCTCTTTTTAAGAAACCTTTCCTGCCAAGGCTTTCCTTATCTATGCCTTCTTTTTTTAACTGCTGGATAATCTTAACCTCTGTTGCTATGCTGGCATGGTCCGTTCCAGGCTGCCACAATGCATTATAGCCCTGCATCCTTTTAAAACGGATTAAAATATCCTGCATGGTATTATCCAGAGCATGTCCCATGTGTAACTGCCCGGTGATATTCGGCGGCGGAATAACAATGGTAAAGGGTTTTCTACCTTTATCAGCCTCGGCATGAAAATATTTTTTATTCAGCCATTTTGCATATAATCTGTCTTCTATATCCTTTGGATCATAGGTTTTTGCTAATTCTTTTTGCATGGTTATTCTCCTTATTATTCCTGTTGTTTCTATGAAAATAAAAAAAGTCCTCCGTCGTAAAAGGACGAAGAACCGTGGTACCACCTTTATTTACGGCAAAAATTCTGCCGCCTCACGGCCGGTTTTTACTTAGACCGGCTTAAAGCCTGTAACGGGGCGTCCGTTATTTCCTACTCTGTTTTCAGAAATACTGCTCCGGAGCTACCTTCAATAAGTTTTCATTAAGACAGCCTTTCAGCCTGGGACCGTCCTCTCTGATAAGAAATACTTATCTATTCCTCTCCATCCATACCTTTATCCTGTATTCAATTCTTTCTGCCGTACCGTCACCTTCTGCCCTGATGCCGGCCGTACCAATCTTTAAAGGCTTGTGTAAATACAATAATTTCTACAATAATATTATAATAAGAAATCTGGCCGGTTCTGTCAAGTAGTTTTTAACCCCGATTGCATTTAATCAGTTTCGATATGTTACTATTCACAGCTCTGCAAAAATCAGCAGATCTGTGAACCGTAACACGCTTCGCGATGCACACAAAACGCAGAACCAGCGTTTTGGCGCCGCTATACTCCGGTTTTCTGTGACTTTCGCTTCGCTACACTCACAAAAAACACGTCGGGTATATCAGCTGTGAATAGTAACTCCGATATTTACGATTATCCATTATAGATTTTTGAATCGGCGCCGTAATGTCATAAGCCAATTGTCCCATGCATAGATTTCCATAGCAACCTTCCTTTCAATTACTCCCGGAAAAAACTTCCAATATCTTTTAATATCTGATCATAGTCAATTTTTGAAAAATCCGAAGCATCTACTTCTATGAGATGTCCCAGTTGAAATTTATCATATCCTTTATGAATACAGCGCTCCTTGAAAATATCATAGGTAACCAGACAGTCCGCCTGGGTTCTATCTTCCATCACATCGCCTTTATGATACTTACTTACCAAATGTCCCAGATGCCGGTTCTGATTTAAATCTCTCTTCATAGAAATATCATATAATTTATCAATACTTCCCAATAAACGAATCGTAATTACCTCGTATCCATACTTACCGGATAATTCAGCGAGTCTTCCTTTTTGTTTATCACTAAAGGGATAATCCGAGATTATATATTCGCTATTTTTCATCTTTTTTTCAATTATTGAATAATATTCATCCCATGCCATCATTTCCAGCCTGGTCTTTTCTTCTATACTATTGAATCCGTATTCATCCCACTTTTGTTCCTTTAGTACATCCTGATTTACGATTTCAAACTGAGGATACTTTTCTAATATTAGATTGCACATATGACTCTTTCCTGTTGCAGGGTAACCAGCCATCAGAAACATGCACTTCTTCATAAAGTTTCCTCTCTTTCTTCGCATATAAATCTATATGCTATATGAAACGACAGAAATAATTGTCGTTTCATATAGTGCCCACCGCGGATGCCCACGATTTTGTATGGAAATTATCATGCTTTGCATGAACAAAATCGGCCCATGCAACGTCAAAATGCAAATACTTTTGACGTTGCATATATAACGGGCAGAATTCAGAAAGCCTGCCCGCCATAATATAGTTTTAGTCTAACTTAAATAATAAAGCTTTCTCAGTTACGATTTCTTTCATTCTATCGTTTGCAGGTCCGAGAAGAGTTCTCAATGATGTCAGAGGAGTTACACCCTCAGCAGTAAATGTTTCAGCTACTACTTCAATATAGGATTTATTTAACTCAGTACCAACATTAATCTTCTTCATACCTTCTCTTACACATCTTTTCATATCTTCATCAGAAACACCTGTGCCACCATGAAGAACAAGACCTGTATCTCCAAGTTTTGCTTTTAATTCTTCAAGAAGTTCATAATTGATCTTTGCTTTCGATTTATACTGTCCATGTGTTGTTCCAATAGAAACTGCCAAAGCATCTGCTCCGGTTTCAGATGCAAAATGTAATGCATCTTCCGGTCTTGTGTACATAGCTGCATCCTTATCAACTACAATACCATCCTCAGCTCCGCCAATGGATCCAACTTCACCTTCCACAGATACGCCATGTGCATGAGCGTATCCTACTACTTCTTTGGTATTTGCAATGTTCTCTTCAATTGGAAGAGCAGAACCATCATACATTACGGATGAATATCCACAATCAATTGCTTTCTTAAGAGCTTCAATATCTTTGCAATGATCCATATGTAATGCTACATTAACTGATGATTTTTCAGCTAAAGCTTTAACAGCAGCAATCAATGGCGCAAATCCAATATACTCTGCAGTTCCTAAGGATGTCTGAAGGATAATTGGAACATTCAGTTCCTCCGCAGCCTTAATCATCGCCGGCACCATTTCAAAACAGTGTACGTTAAACGCACCAGCAGCACCTTTACCTTCGTTTTCTTTAAACATATCAATTAAATTCTTATACATTTTAATGCACCTGCACTTTCTAATTTGTTATTTTTACATTTTTCCACGAAGCATATCCTTAGACATCTGCATCATTCCCTGCACTTTGTCCAGGTAATAACTAATCTCTTTATCATTCTTTGCTTTTGCTGCCTGCTGCCGTTTTTTATTGTACAGTGACATCAAGTCAGTATAAGACCTGCCCATTTGCTTTTTCATGTCAAGACTCTGTTCATAATACTCAATTGCTTTGTCTAACTCTTCAGCCTGAAAGTAAAGGGAGCCGATTTTATTCAAGAGTATAACACGGGCATCCTCTTTCGTTCCTTCCAGTTCCTGTACTTTTGCTTCAGCCTGACTAATTAATTCTTCCTTGTTTACAACCGGAGCTTTTTCCACTTTTTCAGCTGTTTTTTCTTTCTTCTTTCCAAACAAAAACATGAATCGTACCTCCTCTTATTTCATATGCAGCTAATTAGAACAGTCCGCCGATGCTTTTGAAAATCATGAAGAAGAATCCGGTTACTACAGTATCAACGTCCGTACATGTAATATTCTGGAAACCGATCTGTGCCAACATTGGAGAAAGGAATGCCGGAAGCATCATGATAAAGATACCATGAGCAATACATCCAATCACTACACCACGACGTCCGCCAACTTTGTTTGCAAAGATACCGGCTGTACCGCCGGCGAAGAAGTTACTCATAACTCCGGGAATAACTAATGGTACTCCGAGTGCCGGGATACTTGTGATCAACATACCCATGAGAGAACCAACTGTTGTAAAAATGAATCCCATGATTACTGAGTTTGGAGCATAGGGGAATAATACGGGGCAATCAAGAGCCGGTTTTGCATTGGGAACCAGTTTCTGGGAAACCCCCTGGAATGCCGGAATGATTTCTGCTAACAGTAAACGTACACCAGCTAACAGAACATACAAACCTACTACGAACTGCATTGCCTGTAAGAATGCATAAACCATAAAGTTTGTGTCACCACAGTATGCCGCACTTGCTTCCGGGCCGGCAATTGCCGCTACGATTAAATAGAAAGGAACCATTACAACCATAACGGAAAGGTATGTATCCTGAAGGAATTCAATGCTCTTTGGAAGTTTCAGTTCTTCGCAGGATTTAGAATCATCACCAACAAGCTTAGCGATTAATGCTGTAAACATGTAACCAAAAGTACAGAAGTGACCAAGTGCGATGTCATCGCTTCCTGTGATTTTACGAACAACCGGCTGTGCAAATGCCGGCATTAAAGTAGCGAATGTACCGCCAACTAAACTTGAAACGATAATAAGAGGAATTCCTCTTAAACCACAGAACCAAGCAAATACAACACAAAGTGTTGATTCCCATAACAGAGCCTGTCCTGTAAGAAAGATATATTTAAATGGTGTAACACGTGCTAAAATGATATTAACAAGAAAGATACCTGCCAATGAAACAGCAATCTCGCTGCCAAGACCAAGTTCTCCCATTGCCTGACCATTGATTGCTTCAATAGAAGCAACAACGCTTTCAAGACCATTCAGTCCAAAACCCTGATTAAATATATCTCCAAAATAGGCTAACGCACTCTGCATTACGGATGATCCGGCAGATAATACTAAGAATCCGAGGATTGTTTTCATAGTCCCCGACACAATAGTTCCAACCGGCTTTTTCTGTAATGCCAGCCCCAATAAAGCGATCAGGCCGATAATGATTGCAGCCTGAGTTAAAATATTATCAATAATAAACCTCAATACTACCATAGTTTTCCATCTCCTTTTTTAGTCAAAGCGGATATTCTTAGGTCCGCTACGCTACTTGGCTCTATCCTTATACCTGCTACGCAGGTATTTCAGTCGGAGCATGAACTCCGGCTGAAAAGTTAAGTCCCTAACCCACCGCTTATGATCCGCTAAGAAGCAGTGGACTTACTTGTAAGGTTAAAGTACACCCATTTCTTTTAATACCGGTATGAGCTTTTCCCTGATCTCATTCTTATCAACAAGACGCTCCAGGAAAATCGCCGGGCAATTAAGAGTAATACGCTCAAACTGCTTCTCAAAGTTTTTTCCCGAGATAATCAGATCTGCATTCTGTCCGGCCACACTGGAAATATCAATGTGATCCATTTTTGCTTCAACCCCCAACTCTTTCAGAATCGCTTCTGTAGTCATCTGACATGCAAAGCTGCTTCCCAGTCCATTGCCACATACTGCTAAAATTTTCAACATGATAATAACCTTCTTCCTATATTTTTATAAATTTTTCTGAAAGAATTTTTCTAATTCTTCTACCGGTTTCTTCATCACTTCCTGTTACCTGTACCGTAACTTCTTCACCATTCTTACCTTTAGTGCCATCCGTGATAATATTCTTTTGATATCAGCTGATTTGTCTTTTTATCCTATTGCTTTGCAACGTTCACAAGTAGTCCTGCCGGTCCGGCATGAATTCCATCTTTTTCTTTTATTCCATATGAAAAATCCTTCCTTTTACACCTCCTCTTTGTTATTCCTGCAAATTTGATTCTGCTGTTATCAATAAATCATATATTTGCTTTGAATCGACAGCCTGCGCTAACTCATTGATTTTATCCTCATCCATAAATATTGTTGATAACACCCTCATGGCATCAACATGAGAATTTGAATCGCTTGCTGCCAGTGCAATCAACACACGGACCGGATAACTGTCATCTGCAAACTTAACTGGTCTTCTCAATAATGTAATTGAAAGCTGTTTTTCTAATACACCATCTGTTGGTCTTCCATGAATTAATGCGAAATCCTCTGCCAATACATAATAGGGCCCATATTCTTTCGTAGTTTTAATAATCGCTTTTTCATAATTGTCTGTAATGAATCCACCCTCAACCAAAGGTACAAGACTTAAATGAATTGCTTCTTCCCAATCATTTACTCCCTCTACAATATGTATATTTTTCAACTTCAGCATATCAGCTATCATTTGGGCTCCCCCCTTTCTCGTTTTGCTGAGTTCATTGTAACAAGTTGATCTTCCAAAAAAAAGTCCAACTATTTGCAGCTTGATTTTGCAAGATTATGTGCCTTTTTGCCAGAAAGTAAAAAGCTTCCGGTTCCAATAAACCTGAAGCTTTTATTTCCTAGAGTGTGTTTGAAACACGCTCTAATACATATTTACTTTTTTTATTCGATCTCTTCCTCTTTTCTTTTATGATCCAGGATTTTCTGAAAGCATTCCAGGATCTCATAAGAATTCTTCTTTTCTAAAAGAACATCTATGGTCTCATCCTCTTCAAAAATTGTCATGATATCATGAAGTATTTTCAAATGACTTTCCTGATCCCTGGCAGCAAGTATAATTACAACATTAGCCTTATCCTTTTCCGAAAATTCAACCGGATTACGGAAAAAATGCATGGAACAATCCAGTTTATTAACCCCTATCTCTGGTTTTGAATGGGCAAGGATTACTCTTGGTGCAATAAACATATATGGACCATAATACCGAAGCTGGGATATTATGCTATCGATATATGCCGATTGAATGCTATTGATGTCCATCAAATATTTTCCTGCCATCCATAACGCCTGTGTCCATTTATATCTATCATTATGTATCTCAATCTTATGTGCATCAATAACGCTGAGCATTTCCTTTTTGTGGTTATTTGTCTCAATATAGTTTTCACTTTTACCATTGTAAAGATATCCTTCAATCAGTTTCTGTACTTTGCCAAAATTTTCTTCTGTAATGTAAGGCTTTACTATAGAGAAAATTTCATTTGAATTAACATAGCCTGCGTTATTTTTTAATTTCAAATGGCGAACTAATATTTCTTTATCTCTTCCTGTTAAAATAGGATGAACCTGTATTACCGGCACCACACTCTTAAGCTTAACAGTACTAACTATCAATGCACAAGCAGCTTGTGCATTTAATATCTTCGTCGCAGATTCTATTCCTACCACTTCTACTTCCGGAAACATTTTAGTAATTTCCCGCTTTAACATGTTTCCGGTGGAAATACCATTTGCACAAACAATCAGTACTCTGAGCTTTTCACTCTTATTATTGGAAATTGGAAGATATGCGCCAAAATGCAATGCCAAATAAGCTACATCGCTATCCGGAATCGGAAGGCCTATCTGTTTTTCTAAATATCGACTGACAATCCTGGTTATTTCGAATAAATCCGGATACTCTCTGATAATATCTTCATTAAGAGAATCTAAATTCTGAATTCCATATTGATACCGATACATAGATGAATTAATATGAACAAATAACTGTCTTTCTAATTCTTCTCTTCTATCAAAGCTTACACAAGCAACTTTTTCAAATTCAGAAACCAAAGCTTTTGTAATTTCATATACCATTTCGTTGGAGGTGTTCTCAAAAATATCTTCTGAGGAAGTTGCAATCCTTCCTCCTAATAAATGAAGGCATAAATATATTTTCTCCTTTTCACTTAAATGTGGAAAATATTTTTCTACCAGTTTATATTCCTTACAAATTTCCATTTCCTGTTTTTTCAAGTCTGCAAAGTTTAGGTTCTCATCTCCACGTTCCATCATTGGCAGCAAAACTGCCAATGATCTTCTGTTTTCAGGAACATATTCAACCCCAAGCTCCTTTTCTACCTGCTTTAGAATCTCTTCATAACGATTAATCTTTTCCTGATCCACAAATCGCAGTCCATTATTGGTAAATAAATTCTGAAGGCCTTGAAAATTCAGGAGAAATACAGCTCTTACCTTAATAGCATCACCAGTGACAATATATCCTTTTTTCGATCTATATTCCAGTTTCAGATCGTATTTCTGAAGCTGGTTTACCACAACACGCAGGTCATTAAAAATCGTATTTCTGCTTACTTTACAATAATCGGTGAGTTTATCGATATGAACTGGTGTTGAAAAATAAATAATCCCGCAAATGATAATATGTATACGTTCCATTGGAGAATATATATACACTTCCTCTGCCTCTCTATCTTCCGTGCAGTCCTCTATCCGGTGACGAATCTCTTCATTAAGAAATAACCCCTTTCCTCTGACCATTTCCAATTCAGGAATTTCATTATCAACCAACCACTCATTAATTCGGCATAGGTCATAATAAATACTTCGTTGAGAAACTTTTAGATCATTTGCAATCTGTTGTAAGTACAAATAGGAATCACTGTTAAGAAGCATCTGCAAGATTTCCTCACATCTTGCATTTAAATAAGTAGTTTTCAATTCTCTCACCCCTTTTACAATAATAAATCTATTATTATACCATGTCCGCAGGCTCCCATGGTATACGCCGCCTTGCGGCGTTGATGCGCACTCACTATATTCGGCGCCGGTATAATGTCTGTTAACATTATACCAGCTTTTTTAAAACGAATGTTGTTTTTTGAAGTCCATTTTTTTGCAAAAAAAATTGCAATGTTTTGCACAAAACAAGATGGAGTTATTATTGTAAAGAGCCGGTGCAAGGCTAAATTTCGACGGCAATGCGGTGGCATTGTCTGGAAATTGTCTTAAAACTGCTCCTTTTACAGGTATATGCCGTATTTCCTAAGCTTCTGCGTAACCTCTTCCCTGTTTTCCGGTTTCTGACTTACAAATTTACGAATTTCCTCAATGCTTTTCTCTTTTAAATTATTGTTATAATCAATCCGTTCCTTAAGCTTTTCTCTTCTTACATCTAACCGATCCCGGACCCCGCCCATTTCCTTGCCGTCGATAATGGCTGCCGTCTGGTATACCCATATGTCCGAATCTTTTAAACAATGTCTTCTTAATTCCTTAACCAGTTCCCTTTTATTTAATTCCAGCTCTTTTGTATTATTATTATACCGGCTTTCCTCCTCTTTTGCCTTCAGGTATTGCTCCCATAAAAACTGAAGCTGCGCATAACTGGTTACCATATATTTTTGATAAGAATAATCCAGTTCATTGGTGTTATTGATATACTTTATTTTAACCTTGTTAAGAAGGCCGATTGCTTTATTTAACTTTAATTCCGTTAATTTCATCTCTTTTTTGTTGCGATCGGAATTTATAAAAATATACAAGGCTGAAACCAGGGCCATAACAATTGTCATAAGAAAGGGAATTTGTAAATCCGCTTCCGTATAATGTTGAATCACAATAAATAAGAGAAATAAAATAACAACTAAAACGCAGGTTACGGCGGCAATCCTTTTTAAATAAGCATGTTTGCTTACTATTTCTTCTTGTTGATTATAAAGGGCATCTTTTTCACCCTCCAGATATTTCATATCCGTTTTTATAGTATTATTGTAAGCTTCATTATTTTTCATTTTTTTTAACTCAACCGGCAGCACATCCTCATATTTGGCAATGTGTTTAAACTGGGCGTCCGTTATCTTTTTTGAATTAGTCTGATACGTTGCCTTTTCTCTTGTAAATGTAATTATCTTTCTTGCCGTATCATTTAAAACTTCCCTTTCGTCGGAAGGTATCCGCTCCAGCTTCTGAATATCGGCTAAATAAGAGGTAACCGCCTGGTATTCTGTCTTTAATTCCTCCAGCTGTTTTGAAGTTTCCAGAATCTGCTCACAATTATCAACAACAAAATCCCCCCGGTCCCCTGTGGAATGATAATCAACCTTTTTTTCTTTTGATTTGAATTCCGGTGACTTGTATTCCCGCTCTTTATCAGGCCCGTCTTCTTCTTTTTTAAACCTGTTATTCCCTTCAGCCTTGTCCTGCGGCCTTTGTGTTTTATTTTTTTTACCGTTCCTGCCGGAAAATAGTTTTATCATAATGCCTCCATTCCGCGCGCAAGCTCTAGAGTGTGTTTGCCGCTACGAGTTTTCCCTGCGAAACTCTTGTTTCCATTGATTAATTAAGTCGTCCGTCATCTGATAAAACTGAACGATTTTGCCGGAATCCTTATATTCCAAAAGGCTTTCTATAACCTGATGACCCTCGGAAGCCTCCGCCTTAGCATAATGCAATTGCAGTTCATTTTGAATCTGCTGTGCAAAATCCTGGCTGACGCCGTAATTTAAAATTTCCTGTTTCAGCCTGTCTTCCTGCCTGCTCATAATCAATGTATAAAAATACTGTTTTAAGGATTCCTTGTTATGGTTTCTCTCATACGCCTCCTTAAAACTGTCCGCCGCCGCAGATAAACCAATGGTATTTAACAAAGCCAGGGCCAGATTATGTACCAGATTGCCATACTGGATACTATCTAACGAAGCCGCTTCCCTGCTGTTTAAAATATTCTCATATTCCATGGCCGCTTCGGTAAACTGCCTGTATTTCATAAAATTATCCGCTTTTTTCTTCCTTTTATCAAGGGGTGTCAGATTCTCCGTCTCATCCATACTATGTAAAAGCTGTTTGATCTCGGCTTCCGAATAATAATCCGCACTGCATAAAATGCATACGACATAATCCCTTAACCCTGCCTTACTGTCTAACAGCTCACAAAACTTATCTGCCCTGTCCATAAGCTCCAGATCTTTTCTAATCCATTCCGCCAAAGCATAGTCAAACAAATCCTCGGTAATAATCTCAATATTATTATAAAAATAATAACATAATTCCTCTATGGAATAGACATACGTATCTGTCAGCTTAAAATAATAAGGCCTCTGTGCCTGCCTTCCATTGCATAAAATTAATTTTCCCATAAAACCCCTCCTGAAAATGTAATAAATAATGTAACTATTCGTTGTCTTCCACAAAATGGAACGCTCAGCCCAGCGCAAGCAGTTTTCAGACACGCCCTAGCCACTACATAATTTAAAAGGAAATCTCCCTCTCCCATATCCGGTTGGTGGAAGGATAAAAATTTCCAAAGCCTTTGTCTTTAACGGAAATGACCGCCTTATTCTTATTAAGGAATCTGATTCTTACCTCAATCCTCGTGGTTTTACCAGGCCGGCCCGGCATTCCCTCCAAATTCAGGCTGTAAGTAACCGTCTCATGTTTCAAAAAATCTTTCCGGTAAATGGTAATTTCGTTTATTTCATCCAGAATGATATCAAGCTTTTCCTCCGCTTCATACCAGGGTGTGCCCGCCCTTGCCAGAACTGCTTTGGCCGTTTTGGCATCATGATACCCCTGAATAAAAAAGGCACTGGTAATCATTTCGCTCTCCAGCAATAAAAAACCATCTAATTTATGTTCCCCGGACAATTCCTTTGCGGCGTAACAGGCGCCTTTGGCATATAAATTCTGCCCTTTAAAAACTCTTCTTCCAATACACAGTTCTTTTAAAACTTCATCCGCCCAGGTTCCTTCGAAACCTCTGCCGGTAACGTAAATGGTGGAAACAATCTGTTTATGGAGAACCTGCCGGGCCAGATTTCCAAATAAATATTCCAGTTTTTCGCCGTCGGCTGCCTCTTTAAAAGACTGATAATTCAATGTATCCTGAAAATTTTTTTCCAGGATGCCGACAAGGTAGGGCTGAGTCTTCCGGTCAATGGTTATCTGCTGATAAATCAGTCCCGCTTCGTCAAAATCAAACAGACCTATATCATTCATCCATAATTCCCTGCTCTGATATAGGGCATAATATTGATAACTTTGGGAATGATTTTGAACCCGGGCACGGTCTTTACCGATACCCATATTATTAAGCGCCTGGTATATGCCTTCCCGTAAACTCTCACTTTGTTCCTTAATTGTAACAACAAGCTTTAATATGCTGTTGGAGGGAAAGTAAATTTTTAAGAGCTGGAGACATTTGCGTAAATACTTTTCCAGCAGAGCAACCGGTTTAAAGGATACGCCGTAAATTTCAGTATCTTCCCCATTTTTGATTTTGGATAATAAAGCGTCAATCAAAACTCCGGTTCCCGCCTCTTTACAGTCATAGGCTTCCTCACCATAAACCCACTCTTTGGTTTTTTCCTTTACGCCTAATACGGTAGGTATTAAATATTTTGTTTTATCGGAAGTTACACATATAGATTCCGGTTCAAAGGTTCTCGGATTATAACAGCAAATCTGTGAATAATGCTCACATAGCTCGAATCCTACGATAAGACTTCTTTGTTCACTCATATTTTTCCTACCTCCATTCCGCGATGTGTTAAGCCGTGACAGCAGATCCAAGTTTTATTTTTAAATTTATAAAAGCTTAAATGCCTCTGAAATTACATGATTAGTCTTATAGTAACTGTTCAGGCTTTCCGTTAACGTTTTATCATCCTGCATTTCCAAAGCGGTAAGCATAAAATTAATTTGATTATATCTGGTATCCTCTTCCAGCTTCATATTATGATCCAGCCGGACATTCACACTTTCCGTTACGGATACCTGCCCCTCTTCCTCCTCTTCCGTTATGTAATATTGGATACTTTCATTGTAAAACAAAATAAATTCCTTCATATGGATACCCAGATAAACATCTTTCATGTCCTCCGCAATAAATTCGTCCGGGCTGTTTTTCCCCTCCAGCCGGTAGTGAATCGTTACTTTATGGGAAGAATCGGTTATATATTCCACAAATATTCTGTCATTAATCCGGGAGGGCAGGGTAATAATATTCTGGAATTTCTTAAAAAACGGTAAAATAAGGCCCTTTCGTATGAATTTATGCAGGTTATAATCGATCAGCTCAATTTCACCGTCGGTATAATTATCTGCCTGGGACAGCTTCTTTAAAAGAGCCAGCATGCAGACTTCATTCTCCTCATACGCCAGCTCCTGCTTCATAACATGAAACATCTCAGGCGAAATAATACGGTCCATAACCAGATACTTGTATGCGTTATAGGATAAAAACGCCCTGACTAATTTATGGTCCGCCCCTCTTTTATAATACTTAAGAAACACTTCCAGAGAATTGGTAATATAGCTTTCCGCAAATAACATCTGTCCCAGCAAACGCTCTTCCAGATCGGCGGTTTCCATTCCAAAACCCGTGGCTGTCTCCCAGAGACCATACATTTCTCCGGTTGTACCGAAAAAATACTTTACCAGATATTTAAGGATTTCCTCATTATATTTACCCAATTTAAAGATATGATAAGCCAAATTTACAATAATTTCGCTTTTTTTATCCTCCTCCTTGTTGTTTTTAAGCAGGGCGGAGCACAATTTCATTAACCGCTTCACGGCAATATCTTCAAACCCGAATTCCGGCAGGGCTTTAAGAGCCCTGTCATATAAATCTCGGATAATAAAGAATTCTATTATTTTATCCCGGTCTCCTTTGTCAAGACCATGAAGATCTATTTTATTTAAATAGGCTTCAAATAAATCACCTTCAAAATTATCGTAATAATAATAAATCAGGTCCAGAGTGATTTTGTTATAATAATCCTCCTGTAAGCCTTTTATTTCCAGTATCCTCTTGCGGATTTCGATGGACTGTTCGTCGAATTTTAAATAAGTCTGCACTTTTTCCGAAAGATTGAGTATGAGCATAGGATGGTTTACCTTCATCTCATAACAGGTATTCACATAGTACTCCCAGTGCATCAGCTTATTTACAGTGTATTCCGCCGTGGCGGCATATCGGTTGTCATAACCGTCCACCAGGAATATTTCCGCATCCTCCGTATAGATATCCACCACCGCAGCTCCGGCCGAAAGCTGCGTATAGACTTCCTCCTTCATCTCCTTATGGATAATCAGCACGCCTTTCATATTAGGGTTATGACATACAATTTCATACTTAAACATTACATAGGGCAATTCCACCGCCATTTCCGGTGTTAATCCCTGCATGGAAATGTATTCTTCATAGAGTACGGAAAGGCTCGCGTTAATATTATGGGCCCCAAGCTGTTTCAGAAGGAACTGCTCAATTCGTTTCCAATAGGATTGATATATTGTAGGAAGAGCTTCTTTATTTTTTACTATATAAGCGTACAGATAGGATTTCTTACGGTCGTTTAAATTGCTGTTATAAATAAAATATAAGAGAATCTGCTGGGGCAGCACGGTATCCGGATTCTCATTCATGGAATACATATAATATTCATAGAGCTCCGTTATCCTTAACTGCTCCTTAACACCCTCCTGATACCAATGGAAATACTTACTGCTTCTTTGTTGTCCTTTAATGAGAAGGCTGCAGAGCGTAGTTAGTACCTCCTTATCCTGATATTTATCATATAACCTCGTCAGACAGTGATGGGCAGCCTGGCTGAAATGCTTTCCTTTTCCCGCCAAATAGGTAAATTGCATTGCCGCTTCCTTGGTTATATAGTTGTTTTTAATATCCCAGTTAAGTGCCTGAAGTTCAAATTCCTGTAATTCATGGAGCAGGGAAGGCTCTTCATTAAAAATGACGGCCGCCTCAAAATATAAAATAGGGCTTCTGCATCCGGCTTTAAACTGTTTCCTGATCTCTTCCAATTTTAAAACCCTGTTATTGTCATATTTTTTATCAATGTACAACAGAAACCAGAGTAATTTCCAATCGGGGCAGCTGCTTTCGTAATAACCATGTATGGTATGTAACGCCTCCCATACGGACTTTTCATCTTTATAAAGGAGTGCAAGCAGATATAAATATCCGCAGTAATATACGACGTCCGACTGCTTCCAGTCTTCTGCCCTTTCCCCGCATTCCTCAAGCATCCGGACAGCTTTGGTGTCACTGCCGGATATGAGGTAAAGATGAATCTGCATCAGATGATATAAATCCCGGTTTTTTACATCCTCTGTTATCAACTGCTCCAATAAATCCTCCGATTCACCTATGTACTTCTCCAAAGACATGCGGTTCATTCTAAAATCCAGATAATTCTGTGTGATTTTCTTCCTGAACCGGTTAATCTTTCTATGTTTAAAATCCCTCTCCTGTCCGGATTTATTACAATGACAGGTAACTTCAATTATAATTGTTTCATGAGCCGTTTTAAGAAATAATCTTCCGTAGTTATTACCGGAACGCATAAGGGCGGGGTCTAAAACAAATTCTAACGGATAGGTATTCCCCACAAAATTTTCCGACCATATTATTTTGTGCTCGGGAATCAGAAAAGGAGCCTCCGTGCCGACCCGTACTTCAACATAGCCCCAATTGTCCTTAGTCAGAGTAAGCTTATCCATAATGCTATCGTTTTCGATGTCATAATTAAGGATTGTTTTATCGACGGTTATATTTATCTGGAGTTTTTTCCGGATTGCAATCAAAAATTCCTCCAGGGCCTGACTGGCGGATCTGCTTTTGATTATATTCTGATATAATAAAAGATATTTTGTATCATGATATAGTAAGATTTGCTTAAATTCCTGAGCTTTAAACAGCTTGATTGCTTCTGCCGGATCTGCCTTGGCCAGATTGGTAAAATTAAATAAATCCTTAATTTTTCCTATGGAAGAATTAAGATAAGGCGCCTCTATGTTTACGGTAAAAGGCAGCAGGATTTCGCCGCAGTCACTTACGATACATACCTCGCCCTTTGCGGTCTCCAACGGATTCATATGGTTCCCGTAAAAGGTATAGCAAATCACATTTTCACTTTCCGTGAAACTGTTTTGTTCCAGACGGAACAGTTCGCTTGAAGAATAAAGTACACCTTTGATTGGTGTATTTTTATTATTTTTAACGGTAAAACTGCCTGTATAAATTTTACCGGCATCCACTGTAATAAGCAGTTCTTCTTCCGACAGCAGAATACCAGGCGTTTCATATTCAAAAACTCCTTTCGCTAACCGCTCCACTTTTTCTTTCAATCGTTCCACCTCAAGCTTTGGATTTTATTATTCCAGTATTGTATTTTTTTTAATTTTAATTATAATAATTATAACACTAATCGACATATATTAGCAATAGGAAGTGGATAGTTCAATGTTCACATTTTTTTTAATTCCGATCTATAATTATCCGTTTTTTTCACAAAATAACTTTGATATTATTTAAATAATTGGGGATATATAATTAAATTTGACTTTTGACGCCCGAATCATATAATAAACTATAGAAAAAGTTAGAAATAATAAATTTAATGACAGGAAGGAACATTAACATGCTGACACCAAAAGAACATTTTCACGGAAGTGATTTGGAAAAAATTGAAGCCATTTATGGAATTAAAAAAGAGGATATCACCAGCTTCTCCGCCAATGTAAATCCTCTGGGCATTTCCCCAAAATTAAGGGCCGAACTAGCTGATAGAATAGACGCCATTACAGGATATCCGGACAGAGAATATATTTCCCTTAGAAAATGTATTGCGGCTTACGTGAATGCCGACCTGTCGCATATTGTGGTGGGGAATGGCTCCACGGAGCTGATTTCCCTTTTTATACAGATTACCCGTCCCAAAAAAGCATTGATAATCGGACCCACCTATTCCGAATATGAACGGGAAATATCCTTAGAAGGAGGCAGTTCCTGGTATTACCGTCTGGAGGAAGCTTCCGATTTTTGCCTGGATGTGGAGAATCTGAAAAAAGAATTATCCGCTGAATTTGATTTACTGGTTATCTGTAACCCCAATAATCCTACCTCTACCGCCATATCTTTACCCGACATGAGAAAGATTCTGGATATCTGCAAACAGCGGGGTATCCTATGTATGGTGGACGAAACCTATGTGGAATTTGCAGAGAATATAGAGCAGATCACGGCTGTCTCCCTGGCCGCCTATTACAACAATGTCATCATACTAAGGGGCATCTCCAAATTTTTTGCCGCTCCGGGCCTGCGGTTAGGATATGCCGTCTGCAGTAATATGGATTTATTAAAGCACTTAAATCAAAGAAAAAATCCCTGGACCATCAACACCCTGGCTGCCATAGGAGGGGAAATCATGTTTACCGATGAAGCTTTTATCAATCAGACGAAAGCGTTGATAAAACAGGAACGGGACAAAATTTCTGCACTGCTTACTTCCTGCCCTAATATAAAGATCTATCCCCCCGCCGCCAATTTTGTTTTAGTTAAAATTTTAAAGGAGGGCGTCACTTCAGCCGACGTATTTGACGCCGCCATCCGGAAGGGCTTAATGATACGGGACTGCTCAACTTTTCCCTTTTTAGACCAGAAATTCATCCGTTTCTGTTTTATGTCCCCTGAGAAAAATACAGAATTGATAAACTTATTACTAAAAATATTTCAATGAAAAGATATTCAAAAAACCTGTAAATAAAAGGTGCAAAAGATAAAGAGCACCGTACTATCTGAATTGAAAAGTTTTCAAGTTTATTAAATTATCCCTGGGGCCGGTAAATTTTAAGTATAAGGCATGAACTCCCACAGGCTTATCCGTGATCTTGCCGGTAAAGGTCTGAAAATCGAATTTTCCTTTTGTTTTTTCTACTTGTACCCATCCGGCCGCCCTGGATTCCAGATTATCCAGATAGACCTCAATCCTGCTGCCATAGGTCTGGCTTGAGGCATTTACGGTAATCCCTGTAATATCCCTGTCAAAATTAATATATTTATATACCGCCCAATCTTCATTATGAATATTCGTCAGATATTCAAACGAATTGTTACCGCCGCTGTAATCATCAATATATACACTGCCCGACAATAGGCACGCCGTGAACGCATATAATTCACGGCCGCAGGAAATAGGACCTTCCGTGCCCTGAGTTGTCATTTCTGTCTCATTAATAGTCCCGTCCTCATTAAATGTTATTTTTTCGGCACAAACATGTCTGCTGAAAAAACCGTTATGGGTGGAACGGTGATAAAAGACATACCATTCGCCGTTTATCTGTGTAATGGAGCCGTGATTGTTCCAGGACCGGGGGTCACATCCTGTGTTATCAATAATTATATTCTTTTTGACAAACGGCCCCAAAGGATTCCTGCTGACGGCATAACCGATGCAGGTAGGCCTTTTGCGTGATATATCGGAAAAGCTAAGGTAATAAAGCCCGTTTCTTTTCCTGGCGGAAATTCCTTCGTGAAAGCCATGCTCTTCTTCGGTAAGCAGATTGTCCGTAACGGATTCTATGGATTGAAAATCCGCCGACAGTTTGCCTCCTCTGGCATGATATTGTCCCCAATAATAGTACACACTTCCGTCATCATCCACCAGCACCGCAGGATCTATGGCATCGCCGTCGGCAGGTATTACCGGCTTTGCATCATAAAAAGGTCCTGTCGGGCTTTCACTGACGGCAACCCCCTCCGAATTATCGGCCTGGCAATAAAACAAATAATATTTATTGTTTATGTAAACGCAGTCCGGCGCATATAAAGGACTTATATGATTGGCAGTATATGGTCCGTATTTATCGGAAGAAAAAGAGGTGCCGCCGGACTGCCAGTTAATCATATCCTCTGATGAGAATACCTGATATTCATAACTGCAGTATTCATCATTTCCGCCAATATCTTTTGAGCCGTATAAATATACTTTCTTATCCTTCCACTGCCTGGCTTCCACATCCGGAATATAATAATTCATAGGTAATATAGGGTTCATATTATTTATCCTCCGCTAACGATATCTGTAAAAATCTTTTATACTTGCTCCCGTTGCATTTGCCTCAAATAACGGAGTATGAAAGTGTTTTCCCGATGTAAAACTGCTTTTATTTTACACTTTCAAGCTTCCAAACATGATGCTGCAAACGGCGCATGAAAATCTTATCCTTTCACCGCCCCGGTCATTAATCCTTCCGTTATATGTCTGGAAATAAGACAGTATATAATGATAATCGGTACGATTGACATAGCGATGGCACAATAGGTTGCGCCGTAATCCCGGTTGAATGCTCCCCGAAGATTCATGATTAATAACGGGACCGTGAATTTCTCCTGATTAAATAATATAATCATGGGAGTTAAAAAATTATTCCATGATCCGACAAAATTAAAAATTGCCATGGTGGCAATCCCCGGTTTTGCCAAAGGCAGAATAATTCTGTTAAATAATCCAAATTCCCCGCATCCCTCCACTCTGGCCGATTCGATCAAGGAATCCGAAATGGACTGTTCCATATATTGGTATACAAAAAAAACTGTGCTTGCATTAGCGATGGAAGGAAGAATCAAGGGAATAAAGGTGTCTAAAATATCCATATATTTGCACAGTCTGAAAAATCCAATAATACCAAGCTGGGACGGAATCATCATAGATAACATAATAATTGTAAGAACTATTTTTTTGCCTTTATATTCATATTTAGCCAGCCCAAAAGCGGTTAACGCGCCGAAATAAGCCGACAGAAGCGTTGAGCTGACCGAAATAACCGTACTGTTTAAAAATCCCTTCCAGATATCCGTCATTTGGCTAAGGTTCCCGTAATTTGAAAATAATGCGCTTCCGGGCCCCAGATATAAACCAACCATTAATTCCTCCGTCGTATGGGTA
>JAATFT010000044.1 GCA_015655075.1 Clostridiales bacterium
ATAACCCATAATCCACCCCCTTATGGTTTCTCATTTGTAATACCGCCTGATTAAATTCGTCACATCCTGCGTTAAATTCGGACGCTTTTGTCTCCCCCTGTTCCGGATTCAGTTTTATGTTGCTTCTATCTGCCATAAGATTAGTCCTCTTTGTTTCATTGAGAGATTCTCTCTCATTCATCTGTTTTGTGTTTATTGTGTAATTTAACATATTTATATTTTACTATAAATTGTAAATATTTCAATAGGTTAATTGAATTATTTTCGCTGTATAAATTCGGTTTTTGACAGTTGTATAAACAGTGAATATTATGCAAGCCTTGAACACAGGGCTTTTTTATTGAAAAAATGTCAAGTTTTCAGAATGATATATCAGGACAAACGCAGGAAGGAATTATCTGTAAATAATCTATTCCCGTAAGAAGATTTTCTTCTGATAATTTAAATAAATTAAAAAATTTAATACTAAAATTGCCCGCAGAGGATAAAAAAGCATAAAAATAGTAAATAAATGGGTTCGTGCGTTTGTCCTGATTGATATATACAAATTAGTTGAAAAAGAAGCGGCTATAAAGTATAATAAAAAAGTTGTTTCCTTAAATAGGAAAACACTATTTTTAATTTTGGGGAGGAAATAAAGTGCTTAATCTGATAGTCTGGTTAAACGACAACATTATATGGGGCATACCTATGCTGATACTGATGCTGGGAACAGGAGTGTTTTTAGTAATCCGCACAAGAGGGGTTATTTTTACCCATTTTGGAACGGTTATGGCAAATACTTTGAAAACCATTTTTAAAAAACAGGTAAACGAAGAAAAGGGCATGATTACGCCCTTCCAGGCAGTATGTACAGCTCTTGCGGCAACTGTTGGAACAGGTAATATTGTAGGTATTGCGATAGCAATCAGTGTCGGAGGACCGGGAGCTATTTTTTGGATGTGGGTTTGTGCCGTATTAGGTATGGTTACGAAATTTTGCGAGACTACTTTAGCAGTAGCATACCGTGAAAAAAATAAATATGGCGATTACGTCGGAGGACCGATGTACTATATCAGCAGGGGACTTGGATGGAAAAAGACGGCTTTTACATTCTGTGTATTTGCAGTGATTGCTTCCTTTGGAGTTGGTAATATGGTACAGGCTAATGCAGTTTCCGGCGGATTAAAATCAGCTTTTCATGTTTCTGTTTATGTAACAGGTATTGTACTGGCTGCTTTGGTAGGAATGGTTATTATCGGCGGAATCAAAAGAATTGCAACTGTTGCGGAGAAATTGGTGCCGTTTATGGCAGTAATGTATATTGCGGCGGCAATTGTTGTTTTAATTATCAATGCCGGAAAAATACCGGCAGCGTTTGGGCTGATTATTAAGGATGCATTTACCGGAACGGCGGCAGCAGGGGGATTCGCAGGTTCTACGATGCTGTATGCGGTGCGTATCGGAGTTGCAAGAGGAGTTTTTACAAATGAAGCAGGACTTGGAAGTGCGCCAATTGCTCATGCCAGCGCCAATACGGATCATCCGGCACGTCAGGGATGCTGGGGTGCTTTTGAAGTGTTTTTTGATACGATTGTAATGTGTACGATTACTGCATTGGTAATTATTACAAGCGGATTGTGGAGTGACGAGGGAATGGACGGCATGCATATATCTCTGACTGCTTTTCAAAATGCTATTCCGGGAGGAGAATATATAGTATCCGTTGGCATCGTGCTTTTTGCTTTTGCTACTATAATAGCATGGTATTATTATGCAGAGAAAGCCCTTGAATTTATTGCGGGAATAAAAGCAATTAAGCTCTATCAGATCATTTTTGTAGTACTTGTGTTTGTTGGATGTGTGGCTGAAGTTGACGTGGTATGGGAACTGGCCGATTTGTTCAATGGGTTGATGGCAATTCCCAACCTGATTACACTGGTTGCACTCAGTACAACAATTGTTAAGCTAACTCAGGATTTCTTTGAGGATTCAAAGAAAATACGTCCGAAAAATACTTCATTTTCTTCATTTCTTCAAATCATGAAATAAATGATAGATTAGTGAAATAATGATTCAGCCAATATTGATGAAATGAAAAAATTAAGGGCGTTTTATCAGTTATTGTTAATGATGCGGTTCAGATTGTAGCAGGACCGGGTGCCTGTAACAAAATTGCAGAAATTATTCATAAAAAAAATCGCATCAATTGTTGGCGAAATCTGCGGAATTGGCGGAGGGCCAATTAATCTCGTGATACCCTTTTTCTTTTTTTCATGAGTACAAAGGAGGCTGCGGAAAATTTCCTGTATATAATTTTTTTTAACAAATAGCCAGTCTGATATTAGGAGAAAGCGTCCCGGATTTTGCGGGCCGTTTACTGGCTATCAAAATCTTTTTCTGTTTTCTATCAAAAATTCTATTCTTAATCTGACCATGGGCTTTCTTGGCTGTTTTTTTATAAATTCCTTTATTTTTATCTTTTTCTTGGTTTTAAAAGAAGTCTAAGGTGAATCCCCTTACTTGATTACTCATTGATACTATTTTACTTATTTTTGAAAAAATAAACAGATTTTAAAGATGAAATTGCTATTTTTCAAAGAACATTACAACTTCTGCTGGGTTTACATACCTGTCATCGCTGTTACAATTACAAGTAAAAGAAAGGAAAAATAAATGAAAGAGAAATAAGAAAAAACAGCAGGAGGAGCGATATGAGAAAGAAAAATGAGAAAGAAAAAAATATGGCTGATAAACCATTTTATCATCATAGAAAAGGCGGTTTTTTTCATGATATAGCCAAAAATAAATTTTCTTATTTAATTGCATTACCGGCAATTATTTATGTTTTTATATTTTCTTATATGGCATATCCGTATATGCTGATTGCATTTCAACGGTATAATTACCGGAATACTTCAATATTTGGCATTATATTTAAGGGAGATTGGGTAGGATTTGATAATTTCAAATTCTTTTTCCTGTCGCAAAATGCATTCCGTGTTACCTGGAATACCATATACCTTAATATGATGTTTATCATTACCGGAACGGCTATGTCGGTATTGCTTGCAGTTTTACTCAATGAGCTGCGCTGTAAATGGTTTGTTAAAACCACTCAGTCTGTTATGCTTTTTCCAAGCTATATATCATGGATTATGGTCAGCTACATATTAATCAGTTTGTTTTCAACCCAATACGGAATGGTTAATCATGTTTTGAAAGCCGTGGGAGCGGCGCCCGTTAACTGGTATACAAATCCTGACGTATGGCCTGCTATTCTGGTAATTATGAGAATATGGAAGGGAGCGGGAATGAATGCCATTATCTTTCTTGCGGCTATTACGGGAATTGACTCTTCCGTTTATGAAGCGGCGGCAATCGACGGGGCGGGGAGGTTTCAAATGGTTAAACGAATTACCATGCCCCTTATTATGCCCACGGTTGCAATTCTGACGCTGTTGTCCCTGGGTAAAATTATGTACGGTGATTTTGGAATGATTTATGCCCTTGTAGGGGACAACGGAACATTATATAAAACGACGGATATTATTGATACCTATATCTTCCGCTCTATGCGCCAGGTCGGAGATATGTCCCAGTCTACCGCGATTGGCTTGTTTCAGTCAGGAATTGGATTTCTTATGGTGTATGGCTCCAACTGGCTGGCAAAAAAGTTCTATCCGGAAGGCGCGCTTTATTAGGAAGGAGATTTCACATGAAGAAAAAGTTTTCATGGGCAAATTTTTGTATCGGATTTTTTATAGTACTGTTTGCATTAATGTGTCTGCTGCCCATGGTTTTAACCTTTACGGTATCAATTACAGAGGAAACAACCATTATGCGCAACGGATACAGCTTTTTTCCCAAAAAATTATCCCTATATGCCTATAAACTGATGTTTCAGGATGGTTCCGCAGTATTAAAGGCTTATTTTATATCCATATTTATCACAGTGGCGGGCACGCTATCCGCCGTTGTAATTACCGGGCTTGCCGCTTATACTTTGGCAAACAAAAATGTAAAGTACCGAAATGTTCTGGGAATGTATTTTTTTATTCCCATGGTATTCGGTTCGGGAATTGTACCATGGTATTTGATTTGCAATATGATGCATCTGCGCAACAATATTTTTGCACTGCTGATACCGAATTTGCTGTTTAGCACCTTTAATATGTTTTTGGTCCGGAATTTTATGAGTTCCCTGCCGGATTCCTTAAGAGAATCCGCAATCATCGACGGTGCAAACGATTTTGTAATTGCATGTAAAATATATTTTCCCCTGACGGTCCCGTCTTTGGCAACCATAGGTTTATTTTACGGGTTAGGGTACTGGAACGACTGGTGGAACGCAATTATGCTGGTTGACAACGAAAATCTGTATCCGGTGCAGTATCTGCTTTTGCAGCTGAAATCCCAGATATCCATGTTAAAAGAGCTGCAATATCTAAGCGGAGCGACTTCTATGACTGCGCCGGCGGAATCTTTAAAAATGGCGACCGCTATTATAACCATCGGACCGATTGTACTGTTATATCCATTTTTACAAAAATATTACGTAAAGGGTTTGGTAGTTGGCTCTGTGAAGGGTTAATATACAAAGTAGAGCACTCTCGGAAACTCCCCTGTACGCATCTTTGCGGCTGATTTTTCGCCGGCTGCACACAAATTTAATCCACATACGCTCCACGTACGCCTCATAAATTTATGTATATCTGACAAAAAATCATCTCACAAATCTGCATACAAAGAGTTTCCGAGAGTACTTAAAATATAAAAAGGAGAGAGGCAGGAGTGAAAGATTCTTTCACTCAGCAGGTTTGTGTCTGCGCTGCAACCACAAACCTGACATGCGCAAAAAGCAGCGCAGAAATGAGGTAAATTATGAAAAAAAACTTAGCTTTGTTACTTACTTTTATAATGACGGTATTGCTGTTTACCGGCTGTAAGGGAAATAAAACGGCAGATACCACGGGCAATTCCTCATCTGAAAACACCTCGGAGGTATCGCAAAATACTTCCGGTGATGACAAGGCGGGGGAAACCGTAAAATTATTGTATGTTGTTCCAGGGGACGCTCCCGGTGATTTGGAAAGGGGACTAAAGGATGTAAATGACAAGCTGGCGGCCGACGGAGTCGGTATTGAAATTGAAGTCAATTTTATTCCATGGGACGCGTGGGACCAAAAACTTAATATTATGCTCTCCACCGGTGAAGAATTTGATATGTTCCATGTAATGAACGACCGGGTTTCCCTGGCAAACTATGCGTCAAGAGGCGCATTGGCAGACCTTACGGAATATATGGACGAATACGGTTCGGCAATAGAAGCCGCAAATCCGGAACTTGCAATGAAATCAGGCCAGGTTGGCGGCAGACAGTATGGTATTCCGGCATTTTGGGTTGAAAGTGCCATAACCCGCGAAGCAACAATCCGTACGGATCTTCTTGAAAAATATAATTTGCCCATGCCGACAAATTTTGAAGAGCTGACAAAAGCTTATGAAACTGTCATGAATAACTGGGAGGGTGCTTCAAAACCGTATTTTCCTATGATCGGAGCTCAGCAGACAGGGGAGTATTTCTTTAACAGCGACCATAATTACATACAATATGATAAGATATTTTACGTGGATCAAAACGGTACGGTAAAGAATTATTATGAAACAGATACGTTTAAAGAAAGCTGCGAGAATGCCCGTTCCTGGTATGAGAAGGGATTGATCAATCCGGATGTATTAACGGTGACCAATGAACAGCAAGATAATCAGTTAACGAACGGCGACTGGTTTGTTATTCAAGGTACTGTCGGAGATATAACAGGAATGAAGAGCAACTGGCCGGATATTACCATAGACGATTTCGCCTGGTTGGATTTTGATACTGCTACTCCTGAAATCCGCCCCTACGGTACACGTAATATGCAGGCGGTTCCCATGTCTAGCAAACACCCGGAGGCGGCTGTTAAATTTATAAATTGGCTGTACGGCAGCCAGGAAAATTTTGACCTGTTTGCATACGGAACGGAAGGAGTGGATTATAAAAAACTGGAGGAGCGGAACTATGAGGTTATTACAGATCCGGCGACAGGCCAGGTGCCGTATTCCTTTGCAACCTGGATGATCGGAAACATTAACCTTGAGTATACCAGTGCGACGGCACCTGCCGTTACCAATGAACATCTTTACGACATTGATGAAAATGCGGAAGACGGATATGCCTCCCAATTTACCTTTGACGGTTCGGATGTACAGACACAGTTAGCGGATGTAAATACAATTATCGCTTCCAATGTGGCGCCTATGGCATCGGGAGTAGTTGATTATGATTCCGGCATAGAAGAAACCTTAAATTTGCTTAAAAAAGCGGGGATTGATGACTTAATTGCCGAATTTCAGGAGCAGCTTAAGGCAAGTAAGTAAATAAAGTAAATAAAAGAAGATTAAGGATTAACAGAGTATGAGTCGCCGGTCTGTTGATAAATATGGTAATGGCTGATTGTTTTTGATATTACAGCGTTGGATTTTTAAGCCCCAGCCACCGTTAAGCCGTGGAAAATAAGATTTGTCCTGTCTATGGGCCATTACCATAAGCATCTAATTATAAGGAGTTTAATATAATGTCAATTAAAGAGGAGAAAGTTAAATTTGAATCGGGAAAAGCACGGAAGATATATGAAAGTACGGTACTGACCTTTCATGGAGCGGAGGGATTTGACGTATATAATTGTTCTATTCCGTTTACCTGGGACGGGAAAAAATACATATACGGCAGAGTTGAAAAAAGAGAGAACTGGGCATGCTCCTGGGTTAAACTATTTGAACAATCAGGGAAAGATGAATTCACACTGATAAGAAATCACACAATGTATCAGATGGAAGATCCCTATATCAGTATTATACAGGGAGAGATGATTTTAGGAGGAACTCATGTAAGAAAGCAAAGGGGCATGGTTGATACCTATTATGGATATTTTTATCGGGGCATGGATCTGAACGATTTGAATTATTTTACAACAGGACCCGACTTTATGAAGGACATACGGCTGGTAGAGCTGGAAGATGGTAAAATCGGTGTATTTTCAAGACCCCGCAGTGAAGAAATCAGGAAACGATACGGGAGCAGTTCCATCATTGGCTTTACGGTAATAGATACACTGGATGAGCTGACGGATAAGGTTATTTTGTCCGCGTCCCATATAGACGGCATTTTTGACAGGGATGAATGGGGAGGATGCAATCAGGTATATTTGCTGGAGGACGGCACAATTGGAGTAATCGGACATCAGTGCTATTCCCGGAAGGCGGAAAAGGGAGAAAATCTGGCGGTATATGTGAATATTTCCTTTGAATTTGATCCGCTAAGCTGCAAAGTGAAAAACAAGAAAATTATAGGAACCCGTTCCTGTTATCCGGACGGGCCCGCTAAGGTCCCTAATCTGCTTGACTGTACCTTTACCTCCGGTATTCTAATGAGGGAGGACGGTAAAGCGGACTTATACGCAGGTATGGGGGATACCATGGAAGGACGGATAACCATTGACTATCCATTCAGTATCTCGTTAAAATAATTGTATGCAAATTTTTGTGCGTATCTGTGCGCGGATAGGGGCCTTAATTTGAGAAAATATATGAAGAAGCTGTTATCTTATTCCGTATATCGAAAAACTTTACTTGCTTATTCCATAAGCATCTTTGCTATTACGGTTCTTATTCTGACAATTTTGTACAGTGTGTTTATAAGCAGTATCAAAAGGAATACCATTGAATCCACACAACAGCTTTTAATCCAATTGGTGGAAGAGGTGAATGCCGTAAAAACGGATGTGGATATTGTTATATCGGTTATTACAAACGATAGTAAAACCCTGAAATTTATTCAGAACAGGAAGGAAAACAAACAGGACAATTATTTTTTATTCTTAAAGCTCCAGGAAGTCAAAAGCTCATATTCCTATATTGAAGATCTTTCTGTGCTCAATCTGACGGGAGATATATGTATTCAGGCCGTTGGCAGCAACGGATATGCCGATGAAAATATCAGATTTGCGGCCGCTATGAAGGACCGTTATGAATATATTGTTGCCAGAACCATCAGGCTGTCCAGGAAGGAAAAGAATGTTGTGTCCTTTTTGCAATATCTGCCCTTTTATAATGCCGCCGTCATTGTAGACGTGGATGCAGGTTTGTTCCAATACAGTATCGCAGAAAATTATAAGGATATGAGAAAGGTAGATATCCTTGATGCGTCGGGGAAGGCTGTTATCAAAAATACAGATACCTATTCGGAAAATAAAGCCCTGTCGGATTATTTTTATTCTACTATTCAGAAACAGAAAGTTTCAAAGGAAAGTTTCGTATACGATGACAAGAATAAAAAACAGATGATATTTTTTACTTATTCACAGGCATTTGACTGGTGGTTTATTGATACACAGGATTATTCCTATTTTGACGGCAGATTTCACGAAGTCAGCTCCACCTTTATTGGAATAGCGCTGGCGGCGGTCGTTATCTGCCTGCTGATATCCACCGTGTTTAATTATGAAATCAGAAAGCTGCTGAACCGGCTTATTAACCGGTGCCGGACAATGATTGAATCGGAGGAGAGCTATGAAAACGATGAGCTTAAATATCTGGATATTGCTCTTGCAAGAGGAAAGCATGAGAAATATTTAAGAGAAAATTATATCCGGGAATTATATCTGCACAATATTATACTTGGCGAGCAGATGCCGTTGTTTGTACTGCAAAAAGATTTAGATCGGTTAAAAGAAAAATATCATGCGGAATATTATTGCGTTATGCTTTTAAAAATACAAAATCTGATTCCCCTTGAAGATACTTCGCGGGAGGATGAATATAAGCTCTACCGCTATGTTATATGCAACCTTTCGGATGAAATATTCGGGAAAAATTTTTCCTGTAAATCAGCCGACATGGGCGAGGAGTTGGTTGCTCTATTATTTTTCCTTGATAAGAAGGATATGGAAGGCGATTATGTTCTCTGTTTTAGACAGTTAAAGGAATATATTGAAGAAATATTTCAGATAACAGTCAGCGGAAGCTTAGGACTGATTGTAGAGGAAGCAAAAGATATTTTCGTATCTTATCAGAAAGCCAGACAATATCTGGAAATGAATGAGCTTATAAGCAGGGAAGAACTGATTGACGCCAATAACCGGATAAGTATAAATTATCAGGAAAAAAACAGAAAACTGGTGGAATCTATCATTGAATATACGGAATATAATTTCGATAATCCGGATTTGTCTCTGAAAAGCATTTCACAAATATTCGGGTTATCTACAACCTATCTTGGCAAAATATTTCGCTCAATCCAGGAAGAAGCTTATGCCTCATTTGTTACAAATTACCGTTTGGAGAAATCGAAAACCATACTTCTTCATACTACAAAAACCATACATGAAATAGCACAGGAGATAGGATTTACGAATTCCGCCTATTACGCGACACTCTTTAAAAACACTTATGGAATAACTCCGACCGCTTTTCGTAATAGTTCCAAATTAATAACACCCGCAAGGCCGAAATAAGTTTCTTCCTCAAAAATCTGTTTACCTGAATACTACGGAGTATATTTCTCCCATATCGATCCGATCTATTCCTTGATGATTGGGGGACTGTAGAAGTTAATGCAATACCAGGTGATAATTGCATAAAAAATTTAATTTTGTAAATTGCCAAACATTCCCATAACATGCTACAATATTAGGATATTATAAATACATGAGCATCTGTGAACCGCTTAATAGCCCTCTCATAAAGCTTATATCTGGGTTCCGGTTTTAATTTCTCTGCACTATTCGTTTGGGATTTAAATAAAATTACGCTCATACACCGGTCTTCTTTATCTTATGACTATGTATTACTATATATAGTATTTTAATATTTTCTCCTTGACTTACATCTCATTTCTTACTATAATTAGTAATATAAATTACTATATATAGAAAGAGAGATGTTTCAATGGCAAACAAAACGGCAGAACCCGTTTACATTAGTTTCCATAAATTAGACTGTTTGTTGGAAGAACACGGGAAAAAATGGCAATTCTTACGTGACTCTGGTATCAGTCCCGGAATCGTTGCAAAAATGAAAGCTGGTTCAGGCCACACCGACACCAGAACTATACAAAAAGTATGTATGTTATTAAACTGTCAACCCGGCGATATCATGGAGTATATTCCAGATAATGATACAAAAACCAGAGAATAATTAAAAGTAGCCCGAAAACCATACCATGCAAAGGAGACTTAATTATGCCATTACCACAGGAAAGAATCTATACCGAGGACGATTACAACAACCTGCCGGAAGATGTCCGTGCAGAAATCATTGACGGCCAAATTTATTACCAAGCAGCACCCAGCCGGATACATCAGGAAATATTATCATACCTGCATATTGAAATTGGAAATTACATTCGTTCCAAAGGTAGCCCCTGCAAGGTCTATCCCGCCCCATTTGCCGTTAAATTGAGTGATGATAGGGAAAACATCGTCGAACCGGATATAAGCGTTATATGCAACCCTGACAAGTTAACAGACAGGGGATGCACCGGTGCGCCGGACTGGATTATTGAAATTATATCCCCTGGTAATTCCAGTCATGATTATGTATTAAAGTTAAATAAATACATGGTAGCAGGTGTCCGGGAATACTGGATTGTAAATCCTATAAAAAAATCTATCTTTGTATACCATCTGGAAGAAACAAAATTCGAAGTAACCTCATATACTTTCGAGGACAAGGTTAAATCTAACATCTATACCGACCTGTATATTGATTTTTCAACGCTTAACCTTTAATTAATTCCACACGGCAGCAGGCCTGTTATACTCCTGCTGCCATACAAAACTCCCCTTTCATTATATCCTGACAGCATCCGTTCCATTTTCATTAAATTACTATATTACATGGTATTCCTTGAGCAGCTTTTCAATCTCAGTGCCCTGTACTTTTTTGATTATATTTTTGACAACCATTTTCCCTTTAAATCCCAAATCAACATCCGTTAGTTTTTTGCCGTCCATCATCTGTACGGTTGCGTTCAGGAGATCCCGCACATCATATACGCTTCCCCAAACCTCGGGAACGCCCCGGTCTACGTTAAGCAGTGTGTAGACGGCTTCCATAGC
>JAATFT010000058.1 GCA_015655075.1 Clostridiales bacterium
AAAATATTATTGGTATGAAAGAAAAATTACATGTTTTTCTAAAGGACACGGATTTACATGAATAATAAAAAATGAATTATTTTCAATAAATAATCTATGTTGCCGAATCCCTTTCTGTTTTATAATTAATACAGTAAATCGGCAGATATATAAGGTTGGATGCAAACCGT
Organism: Clostridiales bacterium; assembly: GCA_015655075.1. Lineage (GTDB taxonomy): Bacteria > Bacillota > Clostridia > Lachnospirales > Lachnospiraceae > Anaerocolumna. The sequence goes on from JAATFT010000058.1 coordinate 171, forward strand.
TATGTAAAAGGATTTACGGGGAAAAATTATTGGGAGGTATAGGTTGAAAAAACAAAAAAGCAGTTTTTTCAACCTCCTGATTTGTACGTGCGCTAGTGTGTGTTTGAAAAATGCTTGTGCCGGGCCGGACGCTTCAATTTGTGGGAGGCAAGAAGCAATTTGGGGAGCGTAGTGTGTGTGGGCTACGTTTCCGAAATTGCGACGCAGAATACCGCAAAGCGGGGCGGTCAGAACGATGCAATGATTTTTTAAACACGCTTTAAGGCGCACAGATAGGAGTTTTTATGATAAAAATCAGAAAAATCTTAAGTTTTGTGTTACTACTGTCAATGGTATTAACCATGGCCTCCGGGTGCAGTCCCAAGGGAAACGGTGATACGGTGCAGGATGCCGCCGGAACAGGAACAGCTACAGATACACAAGCCGATACAAAAAAAGATTCCGACGGGGCATCGGGGAAATCGGCTAAAATAAAATGGGCAGTCTGGGATATTGCGTCAACTACATATTATCAGCCGCTGATTGATGCCTATAAAGCAAAAAATCCTAATGTTGAAATTGAAATGGTGGATCTTGGTTCACAGGATTATATGACCGCATTGGCAACTCAGCTGGCCGGTAATGACACAGACCTTGACGTAGTGCTTGTGAAAGATATTCCCGGATATTCCAATCTGGTTTCTAAAAATGTTCTGGAACCGGTGGATACAACCGGTATGGATTTGGCCGCATACAACGGTGTTACGGAGCAGATCTTGGTAAATGACAAGCTGTATGCATTGCCGTTTCGGAGTGATATCTGGGTATTATTTTATAACAAGGATATTTTTGACACCGCCGGGATTGCTTATCCTACCAATGATATGACTCTGGAACAATATGACCGGCTTGCCAGGACAGTAACGAAAACCGATCTGGGAAATGAAGTATACGGCTCCCATTACCATATCTGGAGGTCCACGGTTCAATTATTCGGTGTATTGGACGGAAAGAATACCATTGTAGACGGTAATTATGATTTCTTAAAACCCTATTATGAAATGGTTCTGGCAGAACAAAAAGACGGGATTTGCCAGGATTATGCCACATTAAAGACCAGCAATCTCCATTATTCCGCCGCTTTTGCCCAGGGTAACGTCGCAATGATGAATATTGGCACATGGTTTATTTCTACATTAACAGAGAAGATAATGACAGGAGAATTCTCAGATATTAAGAATTGGGGTCTGGTTAAGTATCCTCATCCCGAAGGGGTTGAAGCAGGAACCACATTAGGAACAATTACCTCAATTGCCGTTGCGGCGGCCTCCAAGAATAAAGAGATTGCAGCCGATTTCGTAAAATTTGTAAGCGGACAGGAAGGAGCGGAAGTGATTGCCAATACCGGTACTTTCCCTGCAATAATGACGGATGCCGTCTTATCTGCCATATCAAGTCTGGAAGGGTTCCCGACGGACGCAGAAAGCTTAGAGGCATTAAAGACAGTTAAAACTTATCTGGAAATGCCGCTGCATGAAAAGAGTGCTGAGATTGAAACTGTGTTAAACGACGGACATGATTATATTATGACTGAGACAAAGACAATTGAGGAAGGAATAGCATACATGAATGAAGAAGTATCCAAGATACTTAAGTAGGCAGCTCTTTGTAATGTAAGAAAGAAAAGAGGGGTTTTGAATATAGGGGGTGTTGCACATTCCGGACGAAGGTCAGGTAAACTTAAAATTTTGCAACAGCCCCTATCTATTGAAAGAGTACTCTTGAAAGAAAAAGGAGGAAAGCCATTTTCCGGCTTGTAAAAAGATGAGGAATAATAAAAAATCTCCCGAAAGGAAACGTAAAACCAAGAGAAATTTAATAGCATACTCTTTTATTGCCCCCAACTTTATCGGGTTTGCCATATTTACTTTAGGGCCGATTTTATTTGCCTTTGTATTGGCGTTTATGTCATGGGACGGCAATAATCCCATTCATTTTGTGGGTTTGGGAAATTTTATGAAGCTTGGGGAGGATTCCAGATTTAAAGTGGCCTTTATCAACACAATTATTTATTGTGCCGTAACGGTACCGTTGACCCTGTCGGCGGCGCTTGTGCTTGCCATAGTCTTAAATCAGAAAATAATCGGGAGAAATTTCTTCCGTACCATAAGCTTTTTTCCGTATGTGGCGTCCCTTGTGGCGGTAGCTGCGGTTTGGAATATGATATTCAGCCCCGGTGCCGGTATTGTAAATGTTGCCTTAAGCCACATGGGAGTTGCAAAGGAGAATCTACCCGGATGGGCGGCGGATGCAAAATGGGCAATGATTACCGTTATTTTATTCAGTGTCTGGAAATCCATGGGATATTATATGGTAATCTACCTGGCCGGACTTCAGGGCATTCCCGGGGAATTATATGAATCCTCCGGTCTGGACGGCGCAAATACGTGGCAGAAATTCAGGTTTATAACCTGGCCTCAATTAAGACCGACCACTTTTTTTGTTGTTATAATACTGGTGATTAACAGCTTTAAAGTATATGACCAGGTCTACATGATAACCCAGGGCGGACCGGGTACTTCCACATTGGTTATGGTATATCATATCTATCAGACGGCTTTTGTAACATCCACAAATTATGGTTATGCCAGCGCAATTTCAATGGTTCTTTTTGCTATGGTGCTTTTTGTAACGTTAATACAGTTCAAAGGTGAGAAAAACTATGAGAATGCATGATTTATGTGATTTAAATAATAGGAGGGGATAACCATGAGATATACAAACAAAAAGCCTGCAATAGGAAAATTATTACTTTCTATAATACTGCTTGTGATTGCATTTATCATGCTGATCCCTTTTGTATGGATGCTTTCCGCATCGCTAAAGTATGATAAGGACGTATTTACGGTGCCAATTCAATGGATTCCCCAAAAGCCAAGATGGCAGAACTATACAGAGATATGGGAAAAGATACCGTTGCTGCAATTTGTGCTCAACACGTCAAAACTGACCTTGATCGTAACGGTATTGCAATTGTTAACAAGCAGTTTTGCGGCTTATGCATTTTCCAAGCTGGACTTTAAGTATAAGAGTGTTCTGTTTATGGCTTACATATCTACCATAGCGGTTCCCTGGCAGGTGTATATGGTGCCGCAGTTTATGATGATGAGGTCGTTGGGGCTGAACGATACGCATCTGGCAATCATACTACTTCAGGCTTTTTCAGCCTTCGGGGTATTTATGATGAGGCAGTTCTACCAGGGCATTCCGGACTCCCTATGTGAGGCGGCCAGGATTGACGGAATGAATGAATACAGGATATACGCCAGTATTATGCTCCCCCTGTCTAAACCGGCTCTGTCCACATTGGTGATATTTACTTTTGTTTCTACCTGGAATGATTTTTTAGGGCCAAGTATTTATCTGACAACCCAAAGCAAAAAGACAATTCAGATCGGCTTAAGGATGTTTATAGGACAATACTCGTCGGATTATGGGCTGATTATGGCGGCCTCGGTTATTTCACTGATCCCCGTGTTAATCGTATTTATGGCGCTGCAAAGATATTTTGTGGAGGGAATTGCGGCGACGGGTATTAAGGGTTAGCCGGGATGGGCACGCCGCACTTTGCGGTATACTGATTTTTCAAACACGCTCTAGCGAAGCGCAAGCGGTGGGTTTGGAACTTACTTGTTACAGTCGGAGAGTGGGAGAATGTAATACCGGCATAGCTGGTAATTACCAGTATAACTGGTATGGGTCATGAGCAAGTAGCACAGCGCACCCGGAATATCGCTTTGATTCCGTACACAAGCGTAAAATGAAAGACACCTTGAAACTACCTTGTTTCAAGGTGTCTTTCAATATATCTGAAAAGTTTTGGACTGGTTTATAGGACTGATTTTTGTTTTAGAATACAACAAATATTGTACTAAATTTTTATTTACAAAAGCAATCATCGGGTGTTTATTATAATTAATGAGTTTTGATAGCTACATATATGGAGGTGCATTTGTATGGATAAGGAACTTTTGCTAATTCTAAATCTGCTATTGGAAAGAACTATAATAACTATTGAAGAATTGCAGTATATAACTGGTTTATCTATAAGGCAAATAACTTATAGGATTAGCAAAATTAATGATTTGTTAAAAGCCCAAAAAGTACCTCTTATTTCTTTGAGTTCCCATAAGGATTTGGCTCTTAAACCGGAGACAAAGGATGCAATACTTGAAATAATACAGCAGTATGATTCGGAAAAAAATTGTTATTTTAATAAAGATGAGCGGCTTGCATTTATGTATTTAATGCTGTTTATAAATCTGGATTACCTGTCCCTCAATCATTTTATCTATTCAATGAAAGTAAGTAAATCCAGCGTACTGGCGGATCTTAAGGATTTGGGACAGGTTTTAAAAGAAAATGATATTTATATTAAAAATAACCGTACCGACGGATACTATTTAACCGGCCCTGAAATGGAGATAAGAAGGCTGATGATAAAACTCGTCATAAACACGTTATCCGTCAGCCATGATTGCAAGATTTTTAACCTCATTATCAATGAGTATAAATTAGATAACTTTAAAAGCTCAAAAGAAATTATTTCAAATCTTGCAGAAAAGCATAATATAACGTTTGTAGAGGATAGGTTACTGGAATTTATCTATATTTTTATTTTCTTGAAAGCAAGAATGGTTTCAAAGAAAAAGGAAAGATTTGAAATATCCAGGATACCTAATATTTCTGTTATAAAATTAATGAAAGAGTATAATTTCACCGAAGATTTATTATACAGTTTTGAGGATGGCCATATAATTGAAGCATTTGACGCCAATTATATAAGTGCCTGGATTATAGGTATATCAGTTGGAAGTACGAAAGACAAGACGGAGGATATTTCAATAGTTTCTAAAATAGTAAGCAGGATAATGACGAGATTTGCATCCTTAAGCGGATTTCATTATATAAATTATGATCGGATTTTTGAGCAGTTATATTCACATTTCAGACCTGCGTATTACAGGCTTCTTTTTAAATTACCGATTTACAATCCTCTCTGTGAAAGAGTGAAAGAGGAGTATAAAGAATTGTATAAACTGGTAAGGGAGACGATGAAACCGTTTGATGAACTATTTGACCAGGAGATACCGGAGGATGAACTGGCATATCTGACCTTACACTTTGGAGCAATTTTATTTAACGGGAAAGAATCTGTCATTCCTCCGAAAAAAACGGCATTAATAGTCTGCTCAGGCGGTATTGGAAGCTCTGCAATTTTATATACGGAATTGAAAAACTTATTTCCTGAACTCAACTTTCTGGTGCCTATTGAACTATCAAAGTTAAGAAGTGTAAGTGAGCATGTAGATATTGTATTTACATCCAACTATAGCGCCGAGCTTATGGAAATAGAGCGGCCTCTCATAAAGGTCAGCCCTGTTATGAATTTAAGGGAAAAATTCCAGATTAAGCGGGAAGTATATATACAGCTTGTCAATACATTAATAAAACCTCCAAGGGTTGATGAAGACAGGAAAGTCAAACATGCCAGGATATTATCGGAAAGCAGGCTTTATGATGAATTAATGTCCTATTTCTCACAGATGGAGAATTATACTGATAAAAATGATAAATACCTAATGTTGAGCGATCTTATAAATGAAGATCTTATACGCCTGAAGCTGCCGGCAGTAAATTGGGAGGATGCGGTCAGAAAGGCAGCTTCTGCTTTACTGGAAAACGATAAAATTACGGCCCCCTATATTGATGCAATGATAAGCACTGCCAGGGAAGCGGGCCCTTATATTGTTGTGACAAAACATGTCGCTCTTTCCCATGCAAAACCGGAGGCGGGAGCAAAGGAAACCGCCATGGGAATTGCTGTATTGGAATACCCGATAGAATTTGGGAATAAGTGTAACGACCCTGTTAAATATGTATTCAGCCTGAGTGCGGTGGATCATGAGAGCCATCTTCAGGCCATGGCGGAATTTTTAGAGCTATTGGAAAAAGATGAGTTCTATGATGTTTTGGATAAAACAAAAAACCCCGAAGAAATTATGAGTTATATTAAAGCTTATGAATCATAAAGAAATAAGAAAAGCAGACGTGATATAAAATGTCTGCTTTTAATAAATCGAACAAAATTTTAAAACCGAATAAAGCCTTATTTATGACAAATGCAAGGGGAGTTAGTATATTTGATTTTCAGTTTATTTTATGTTATTGTCCCGGACAAAAGTTAAACCGGAATCCGGTTGAATCCGGCAGTGCTGGAATTTACAATTACTAGTATAACGTTATCTAAATAACTGGCTATTAGGCTGAGGATAAATCTTCGAGAGTGCTGGTTCATAAACTCAGGCGTAGTGGTGCTACGCCGAGGCTTGTGGACCAGTGCTATCGGAGATTTAGACCAGCATAATGGTCCAGTTAATTTAAGAACGTTGTACCAGTACAGCATTGCATAGATTTCAATGATTTCAGCACCCGCTATTTACGCTGGTGCCGCGTTGTCGCAGGTCAGCGTAGAACACCCCTACGCCGCAATTTTGGGAACGTAGCACCACTACGCGCCCAAAATCGCTCCTTGCCTCCCACAAAGTGGAGCATCCAGTCCGGCACAAGCATTTTTCAAACACGCTCTGGTGTCAATACATTAACGAGGGCAACCGGATAGGAAGTGAAAGTATGTTAACAAGCGATGAAGAAACAAGAGATAAGGAAAAAGAAGTTTTGGAACAATATTTAAATGATTTATCTATAGAAGTTAAAAAATTTATTGGTAGCATTGATTATAATGAACTGGCTGCTGCAAAGAATTTAATTCTGGAAGCAGAAAAGAATAATAATAGAGTTCATGTAACAGGAATTGGAAAACCAGGGCATGTATCCGGTTATATAGCCTCCCTGTTATCTTCTACAGGAACCCCATCCTATATCCTTCATGGCACAGAAGCAGTGCACGGTTCAGCAGGGCAGGTGATGCCGGGGGATGTCTTAATTGCAATTTCTAACAGTGGTGAAACAGAAGAATTAAAATTAACTGTTACAGCCTTAAAGAATAATGGAGCAAAAATCATATCTGTAACAGGGAGAAGAGATTCCTGGTTGGCAAAGGAAGGAGATGTAATTTTATTCGCAGGAGTTGAAAAAGAGGGGGGAAGTTTAAATAAGGCGCCCCGTGCTTCCATTATTGCAGAAATCGTAATATTACAGTGCTTAAGCATACTACTGCAAAATGCAAAAGGATTAACTCTGCAGCAATATGGGAAATGGCATCCAGGCGGATCCTTAGGAAAATCAATCAGAGAAGCATTATAGGATTCGTTGGAGGCTTAAATAAAGAGTTTCCGAGAGTGCTCATAAACAGAATGGAGGAATGAAATGGAGTTAAAAGGAATTATAACTGCTATGGTTACTCCTTTTGATGAAAATCAGGAGATTAATAGTGAGGCAGCAAAGCAGTTAATTAACAAATTAATTAACGCAGGTGTTGACGGGATATTTATACTGGGCACAAACGGAGAATTCTATTTATTAACAGATGATGAGAAGGTGGCATTTGCAAAATTAGTTATTGACGAAGTAAATAAAAGAGTACCCGTATATATTGGAACAGGCGGAAACAGCACCCGCGAGGTTATTGCATTATCAAAAAAGATGGAAGCACTCGGGGCGGATGCATTATCGGTAATTACTCCGTTCTTCGTGGTGCCGACGCAGCAGGAGGTTATTAAGCACTATAAAGCAATTGCTGAATCCGTACAAATTCCAATCATATTATACAACATTCCTAAAAATACGGGTATAAATTTGGAGCCTGCGACTGTTGTTGAACTGGCAGAAGTTAAAAATATTGCCGGTATAAAAGATAGCAGTGGAAATATAGAAAATATCCAGAGCTATATTGAAGCAACAAAAGATTATGATTTCTGTATATTATCAGGCTCAGATTCATTGATTTTAAAATCGCTGGAACTGGGAGCAGCCGGAGCGATAGCGGCTACTTCTAACCTTCTTGCAGAGCTGGATGTTTCAATTTACCGGAACTTCTTAAAGGGGGATATGGAAGCCGCAGGGAAGGCGCAGAAGGAAATTGACGTATTCCGTGGAGTGCTTAAATTAGGAACTGTTCCATCCATATTAAAGAAGTCCGTTGAATTATCCGGCATTCCCGTAGGGCCTGCAAGGCTTCCGGCAACAGAGCCAAATGCTGAGGCTGTTGCAACAATTAAAGAGATGCTAAGGTATTATAAATTGGCTTAAATAAAAAGTTTAGACCATATGGAAAGTAGTGTGCTGACCGCCTGACATCTTGACAAATAACTTGCCTTCGTTTCCATCTGTTGCGTTGTCGTCAGTCGCTGTCAAAACGGTGCAATGATTTTTCAAACACACTCTAGTGAATTCATCGCTTCCGTTGCCTTTAGGGCCGGTATATAGATACAATAATGTTTTTTCACAAATATCTTAATAAGGAATATGGAAGGGAGGGAGAATTATGTATAAAGTATTAGTTGCCTGCAGGACAGGTATGGGATCAAGTATGCTGCTTAAAATCAAAGTTGACCAGGTAGTAAAGGAAAATGGATTCCCGCTTAGCGTTGAGCATTCGAATCTTGATGCGATTGATGGTCAGAGTTGGGATGCGATTATCACAATGGCTGACATTACAGGTGATGTAAGAGACAAGGTTCCGTATTGCATAGCAATACACAACTTAATGGATAAAGCAGAAATAAAAAAAGGGATAGAAGGTTTTTTAGAATTTAGAAATAATGATAAATAGGAGGAGAAAAAATGCAGGTTATTATTAGCTTATTAAGTAATGCAGGTGTGTTAGTTGGACTTATTTCAATGATTGGCCTTATATTACAGAAAAAATCTGCTGACGATGTTATCAAAGGTACGGCAAAAACAATTATAGGATTTTTGGTATTTGGTATTGGTAGTTCAGCCTTATCCGCGTCATTAGGTAACTTCAATACACTGTTCCAAAAAGGATTTGGTATCACAGGAGTTGTTACGCAGGTTGAAGCGGCTACGGCCCTTGCTCAAGAACAATTTGGAACGATAGTTGCCCTTGTAATGATAATTGGTTTCGCAATGAACTTAGTCTTTGCAAGAATTACACCATTTAAGAATATATTCTTAACCGGTCAGCACAGCTTATATTTTGCATGTGTTTTAACGTTAGTTTTAAAGGCTTGTAATATAGGTAACACGCCGACTGTTATAATTGGCGGTATTCTTTTAGGATTTAGTGCGGCATTCTTGCCGGGCCTATGCCAGAAATACATGAAGAAAATAACAGGAAATGATAATTTAGCTATAGGGCATTATAACCACATTGCTTATGCCTTCTCAGGATTTTTAGGTAAATTCGTGGGAAAGCCGGAGCAAAGCACAGAAAACTTCAAATTCCCAAAATGGCTGTCACTTTTCAGAGATTTCATAATGTGCGTTGCAGTTGTTATGGTTATAATATTCTATGTTGCAGCTGTTGCAGCAGGACAGTCGGTTACTCAAGAATTAGCCGGAACCGTTAACTGGCTTGTATTCCCGCTGCTCCAGGGCTTGCAGTTTGCAGCCGGTATGTATGTGCTTATAGCAGGCGTGCGTATGTTTATATCTGAAATTACAGCGGCATTCGTTGCTATTTCTGAAAAGTATATTCCTAATTCCCGTCCGGCAGTTGACTGCCCTTCGGTTTTCCCATTTGCGCCAATGGCCGTTATTCTTGGGTTTATAAGTGCCTATGCGGCCGGCCTGGTTGGAATGGCAGGTATGATTTTAGTTAATAGTCCGATAGTTATGATCCCGTCAGCAAGTATAGCATTCTTTTCAGGCGGAACTGCGGGAGTATTTGGAAATTCAACCGGTGGCTGGAAAGGCTGCGTTGCAGGATCATTCTTAACGGGATTACTGTTGGTATGCCTACCGTTACTATTATATCCAGTATTTGCTCAACTGGGAATTGTAGGAGCTTCCTTCCCGAATGTTGACTACAACATAATAGGAACCTTACTACATATAATCATTCAGTTTATTCAGTCAGTTATCCACTGAATAGAATAAAAATTTAATTTAACAAAAACTAGAGCGTGTTTGAAAAATGCTTGTGCCGGGCTGGATGCTCCACTTTGTGGGAGGCAAGGAGCGATTTTGGGCGCGTAGTGGTGCTACGCTCCCAAAATTGCGACGCAGTATACCGCAAATTGGAGCGGTCAGAACGGTGCGATGATTTTTCAAACACGCTCTAGAGCAAAGAGCCATATTGAGTTCTTTGCTCTAATGTAATACTGATGTACAAAGCTTTAAAATAAGATTGAAAATAACAGCACCACAATTTAAAATATCAGGTATGAAAGTTATTAATGAAAATTGCAATAAAGTTATATGTTATATGATTTATAAGATAATATATAATTAAAAGATAATATATAAGAACGGAGCTTTAACAGGTATGCCTTATGATAAGCGATTCTATTTATAATGAGCAGAGAATACAACGATTCAAGGGGGGGGAAGATTTAGTGCTAAGTGATATTATTAATGAAAATCTTATTCGTCTTAAAGTACCGGCGAATGATTGGGAGGATGCGGTTAGAAAGTCAGCTTCAGCCTTGCTGGAAAACGGTAAAATAACGGCTTCCTACATTGATGCAATGGTTAATACGGCTAAAGAGGCGGGCCCTTATATTGTAATAACAAAGCATGTTGCTCTTCCACACGCTAGGCCGGAAGCAGGTGCAAAGGAAATAGCGATTGGTATTGCGACTTTAGAACATCCGGTGGAATTTGGAAATGCTGATAACGACCCGGTTAAATACGTATTTAGCCTAAGTGCTGTGGATCAAAAAACACATATTCAGGCTATGGCGCAATTAGCAGTACTGCTGGACAAGGAAGAGTTTTATGACGTTTTGGATAAAGCAGAAAGTGCTGAAGAAATCATAGATTATATAAGAGCCAATGAAAGATAGCTGAATTGTTATGATTATTGATAAGAATGGGATCTAAAGAGAGTTTTGAATCATTGCTCCTGTTATTATCAATAAAAAGTAATAACAAGAAAGGGAGTAAATTATGTTTAAAGCAGATATAGTTAATAAAATAGAAGCAACAGGCGCTATGGCAATTGTCAGAACTGAAACAATTGAAAGAGGTATAGAAATAGCAAAAGGATGCATGGAAGGAGGGATAGATGTAGTTGAAATCAGTTATACCCTGCCTGGCGCAGGGGAAGTAATCAGGGCTCTTAATAATAAGTTTGGAGATAAATTATTAGTAGGGGCAGGGACGGTTTTAGATGCAGAAACGGCAAGACTTGCCATCCTATGCGGCGCCCGGTTTGTTATCGCTCCGAACCTTAGCAAGGAAGCTGCTAAAGTATGCAACCGTTATCAGATCCCTTATGCACCGGGCTGTACAACTGTTACTGAAATGTTGGAAGCACTGGAAGCAGGGGCATCATACATTAAAGCGTTTCCAATTTCAAACTTCTATGGGCCTTCCTTGGCTTCCGTACTAAAAACACCGATTCCTAACATGCCGGTGCTGGCATCCGGCGGTGCAAATCTGGACAATTTGGAAACATGGATAAAGAATGGTGTTGATGCAGTTGGCTTCGGGGGACTTTTGACAAAGGGCACAAAAGAAAATATTGCTGCAAATGCAAAAAAAATCAGAGAAATTATTGTGAAAACGAGGGAATATAGATAAGAATAATGTTAACGTGTAAACGGAAGCTTCACACATGTAAAAGTGATTACTTTTCTTTTGACAAGTTTTAAGGATGAGGAATCCGGAAAGAAAATACAGAGGGGCAGAATTTACAAAAAGACAAAAGAAAAGGCCCATGGGTAGATTGGCAGAAAAAACAGTGGAAAGGGATGGAAACCCCCATGCGTTTGCCGTGTAAATCATATACAGAAAGATTGACTTATGTTAGGGATGATATTATACTGTAATATATAAATAATATAATAAAAAATGATAGAAGAAGAGTGATATATGATGAAAAGCAAACAATTAGCGAAGCATGAAGGGCTATAAGCAAGCTGGTGATTAAATGAAAGGATGATTCGGATTCCGGGAATCTTACGGAAGCAAAAAGGATACCATATCCATGATAAAATCGTTTTGAATATTTATATAGGGTATCACTTTTGCTTTCAAGAGGCTTCCGTCTCTTGAATTAAGGATAAGAAAATGAAAGAATCAGAAATGCTGCAATATGTTGACCATACCCTGCTTAAAGCCGTTGCCACATGGGAAGATATCCGGTCCCTGTGTGAGGAAGCATTGGAATATCATACGGCCTCGGTATGCATTCCGCCTTGTTATGTAAAAAGAATCCATGATAAATATGGTGAAAAATTAAATATCTGTACGGTAATAGGCTTCCCGTTAGGATACGGCACCACCGCGGCAAAGGCCGCGGAGTGTAAACAGGCTTTGGAGGATGGCGCCGATGAAATTGACATGGTTATCAATATAACCTATGTGAAAAACAAAGATTATAAAAAAGCAGAAGAAGAAATCGCTTTATTAAAAAAGATTGCAGGAGAAAAAATTTTAAAAGTAATCATTGAAACCTGCTATCTTACCCGTGAGGAAAAGATTGCCATGTGCCGGGCGGTAACCAGGGCAGGTGCCGACTTTATCAAAACTTCGACCGGTTTCGGTACAGGCGGTGCCACCTTAGAAGATATTAAATTGTTTAAGGAATATATCGGGCCGGAAGTTAAGATCAAAGCTGCCGGAGGCCTTAGAAGTATTGAGGATATGGAAGCATTTATTAAGGAGGGATGCTCAAGAATCGGAACCAACTCCGCCGTTGGTTTGATAAAGGAAAGGCTGGCAAAGAGACAAATATAATATACCAAAGCAGGAGGAAAACAATGAGTACACCAACACCACATATAGCTGCGAAAGCAGGAGAGTTTGCCAAGACCGTATTAATGCCGGGAGATCCTCTAAGGGCCAAGTTTGTTGCGGATCATTATCTGGAAGATGCCGTATTGGTAAATTCCGTTAGGGGAATTAACGGGTATACCGGTAAATATAAAGGAAAGCCCGTTTCCGTTATGGCCAGCGGTATGGGAATGCCCTCCATCGGCATTTATTCCTATGAATTATTCCATTTTTATGATGTAGATAATATTATCCGGATCGGAACGGCCGGTTCCCTCAGAGAAGATTTAAAGATCAGGGATGTGGCATTTGCCATGGGTGCCTGTACGAATTCCAATTATGCCGCCCAGTTTGAGCTGCCGGGAACCTTTGCGCCCATAGCTTCTTATGATTTGCTGAAAAAAGCGATTGAAGTAACGGAAAAAATGGGGATTCCTTATAAGGCGGGCAACTTCTTATCCACCGATACTTTTTATGATGCTTCCAAGGGTACCATGAAGTGGGCCGCCATGGGTGTTCTGTGTGTGGAAATGGAAGCGGCCGCTCTTTATATGAATGCCGCCAGGGCGGGAAAGAATGCATTGGCTATCTGTACTATTTCCGATTCCCTGGTAACCGGTGAGGAAACCACGGCTAAAGAGAGAGAGAACAGTTTTCACAATATGATGAAGATAGCTCTGGAAATCGCTTAAGTCCCCTTCCTTTGTCCTGCCGGAGCTCTTAACCGGTAAAAATATTTTTATAGAATATTACAATTGTGCTTTCTGCCCTTTTTGTCCCCGTTTCCGGTTACGTACCTTTCTTACGCTTAATTCCTTTTCGTTATATAAAAATGTTTCATCCGCAGGTCTTACAATTGTAGTAAAGGCGACGGTATCGTTCTTATCCAAATTAATAGATTTCACACCACGGCCGGTTTTCCTCATTTCACTGACTTCTTCTAAGGAAAATCCAAGGGAAAGGCCTTTTTCCGTTAACAGGATTACCTTCCGGTCCCCGGATAAGATTTCTCCCGCACTGAGCATTGTAATGCTTACCAGCTGATCCCCCTCCTCTAATTTTGTGGCTGCAATCATGGAACGGTTTGTTTCAAATTCTACTCCGGACACCTGTTTTATATAGCCTAGCTTTGTAGAAAAAACCAGTTGGGATTCAAACAACTGTTCAAAAGAGGTATACATTAATATGGTTTCCTTATCCACTTTACAGAGGGTATGGATCAGGGCGCCCTTATCTTTTATCTTGCATTTGGGAATAGATGCGGCTTTTACCTGGTACATATTGCCTTCTGCAGTAAATAAGCATAATCTATCCGTATTTTTCATAAGGATGATGCGGGTATATTCCTTAAGGGTATCCTCCGAGACACGGGAGAAACTGGAGGCATCCAGGGATTTGGTGTATCCGAAACGGTCGATTAACACGTAGATATCTTCTATCTTAACCTCTTCTATATACCCCGTATTGGTTTCCAAATTATCTAAGCGGGTTTTTCTGGGAATATTAAATGCCTTTTTATACTCTTTCAAACGATTTTTAATGATTTTATACAGCTCATTCACATCCCCTAGAACCATTTTATATTCTACGATGCTGTTAAGTAATGAATCGTTCTCTTCATGTAGTTTTAATATTTCCAGGCCGATTAATTTGCTTAAGGGCATAGCCAGTATGGCCTCCGCCTGGCGTTCCGTAAAATTAAGGCCGGAAGCCTCTTTTTCGGAATTTTTAGTTTTAAATTTAATGTCCTTAATATCCCCGTTTATTAAGCATGCTTTGGCCTGCTTAATGGAAGAGCTTCCCCGGAGGATTTCAATAATTAAATCAATTACATCCGTGGCACGGATTAAGCCGTTTACAATTTCCAGACGGTTTTCCGCTTTTTCTAAAAGGTGCTTATACTCCTTGGTATAAAGTTCTTCCTGAAAACGAATGAATTCCTCCAATATGCTTTTTAAGTTAAAAACAATAGGCTGCTGTTCTTTTACGGCAAGGAGGTTTACACCGTAGGTGTCTTCCATGGATGTCTTTTTGTACAGGCCGTTGAGTAAATTATCAATATCCCTGTCTTTTTTTACTTCCACAACAATACGGATACCTTCTTTCGAAGATTCGTCCCTGACGTCAAAAATTTCATCGAACACTTTATCCTTCATCATGGAAACTAAGCTTTCTACCAGCTTCGTCTTATTTCCGGCAATTGTATAGGGGATTTCGGTAATTACAATGTTTTTCCGGCCGTTTTCGCTATTTTCAATTTCAACCTTGGAGCGGATACGGATTTTCCCTTCACCGGTTTCATAGATCTGGCGCATTTCATCTTGGTTTATGATGGAACCGCCTGTAGGGAAATCCGGTGCCGGAATGTACTTCATCAGCTTCTCTATGGATATGCCGGGATTATCCATATATGCGATTGCGCCGTCTATTACTTCCCCCGGGTTGTGGGGTGGTATGTTGGTGGCCATACCTACGGCGATACCGGTGGTACCGTTAATTAACAGGTTGGGAATCATGGAGGGGAGTACGGTAGGCTCCTTTTCGCTGTCATCAAAATTAGGGATAAACTCTACCAGACCTTTCTCCAGATGGTCTAACATAGTCATGGCACCTTCGGATAAACGGGCCTCCGTATAACGCATGGCGGCAGCTCCGTCCCCGTCAATGGAACCAAAGTTGCCGTGACCGTCTACTAAAGGAATGGACAGGGAATAGTCCTCGGTCATCCTCACCAGTGCTTCATATATGGAACTGTCTCCATGGGGATGAAATTTACCCATGGTATCACCCACAATACGGGCACTCTTTCTGTGGGGTTTTTTCGGATCCAGTCCCAGTTCGCTCATGGCATAGAGGATACGCCTCTGAACCGGCTTCAAACCGTCCCGTACGTCTGGCAGAGCCCTTGCGATAATAACGCTCATGGCATAATCTCTGTAAGAATTTTTCATTTCCTCCGAAAAATCCAGCTGTATAATATTATCTGTATTTTTACTCATAAAATTCTCCTTCTTAATATAAATACTCTCGGAATCCTCAAAATTTGCCGGTTATATAAAAATCTGACAAGCACACAGATTTAAAAAAATACGTGATTTTTAATCTGACTTTTTTTAAACTCTGCAACTGTCTGAAAGGATGAAATACATGTCCGATTTCCGTGAATACCCGGTTATCATATATCCACCTTAGCATATTTCGCTTCTTCCAGTATAAAACTTTTTCTCGGAGGAACATTGCTGCTCATTAAGATATTAGTTATTTCATCGGCTTCTACGGTATCGTTTATGGATATCTGTGCAAGTATCCGGGTTTCCGGATTCAGTGTGGTTTCCCATAACTGGTTTGCATCCATTTCTCCAAGGCCTTTGTAGCGCTGGAGATTTAAAATCTTATTTTCCGTTTTCCGCCGGAATTTCTCCAGTTCAAAATCATTGAAGAGATATTCGGATTGCTTTTTCTTTTTCCCCTTCACCGTTGCTTCATATTCTACCTTATACAGGGGGGGAAGGCCGCGGAATATTTTGCCTTCCAATATCAGCTCCGGCATGAAGCGGTAGAAGAAAGTAAGCAAAAGAGTACTGATATGGGCCCCGTCCACGTCGGCATCCGTTAATATAATAATTTTCCCGTAGCGGAGCTTGTTGATGTCGAAATCGTCTCCGATACCGCAGCCGAAAGAGGCAATCATGGATTTGATCTCGTTATTTATTAATATTTTTTCCAAAGTGGATTTTTCCACATTCAATATTTTGCCCCGCAGGGGAAGAACTGCCTGGATCCTGCGGTTTCTTGCGGTTTTTACGGTGCCGCCGGCGGAATCTCCCTCCACAATATATACCTCGCATTCTTCCGGCTTTTTAGAGGAGCAGGAAGCAAGCTTGCTTCTGGTATCCACATCGGACAGCTGTTTCATAACGGCGGTACGGGCTTTATCCCCGGCCTTTCTTGCCGCATAGGATTTCATGGAATTATCCAGGATATTTTTCAGCACTTCCACATTTTTATCAAAATAACGCTGCACTTCGGCGGCAAATACCTCATCCACCGCACTTTTAGCGTCCGTATTGCCTAGCTTCGTTTTAGTCTGTCCTTCAAACTGGGGATCCGGGTGTTTTATGGATATAATAACGACCAGGCCGTTGCGGATATCCTTGCCGTCAAAATTTTCATCTTTGTCTTTCAGGATGCTTAATTCCCTGGCATATTGGTTCATTACTCTGGTAAGAGAGGTTTTAAAGCCCGTAACCAGAGTACCTCCGTCGACTACGTTAATACGGTTGCAATAGGCGTTGATCTGTTCTGTATAGGCATCGATATACTGGAAAGCGATTTCCACCTCAATCTCGCCGCTTTTTCCTTCCATATAGATAGGTTCTTTATGCAGCGGTGTGGCTTCCCGGTTAAGATAAGAAATAAAGCTTTTAATTCCGAACTCCTCCTGGTAAGAGACTTTTTCACCGGTATTTAAATCGGTAAAAACGATTAACAGATTTTTATTTAAAAATGCAATTTCCTTTAATTTTTTCTTTATGGTGTCTGCTTTAAACTCGACTGTTTCAAAAATGGTATCGTCGGGATAAAAAGTGACCTTGGTTCCCGTATCACTTTTATTGCATTTGCCGACTACGGGGAGAAGGCCGTTCTCAAGTTTTGTAACGGCATGTCCTCCGTTTTGGTATTCATCCCGGTATATTTTCCCTTCCCGCCGGATTTCCACAATCATCCGGCTTGAGAGTGCATTTACCACAGAGGCCCCCACACCGTGTAGACCGCCGGATACTTTATATACGGAACCGCCGAATTTACCGCCGGCATGCAGGATAGTATATACGACACGGACCGTAGGTATCTTTTTTGTGGGATGAATATCTACCGGAACACCTCTGCCGTTATCCTGAATGATAATACCACCGTCTTTTTGCAGTACGATATTAATTTGTGTGCAAAAACCTGCCAGATTCTCATCGATGGCATTGTCTATAATCTCCCAAATCAGATGATGCAGTCCTCTGGAACCGGTGCTTCCTATATACATTCCCGGACGTTTTCTTACAGCCTCCAATCCTTCCAAAACTACAATTTGACTTCCTGTATACTGTTCCATTACTCGAATCCTTTCTTAAACCTTGTGACTCTGCCTGGCAGAAGTCCTGTAATAAATAAAGCAATTAGGAGTATTGTAACATACTATTAACTGGAAATCCAGTTTTTTGAACAATCATATGTTTGCAGGCAGGGAGGAAACAATCCGTTTTTGAAACTTTTCCAATATAGGCATTCCGAATAAGACGCATTACCAGATATATTGCCGCATGTATTGTTGTCAATTGCTCCCAGCCTATTGTTATCAATACGTTTACTTCATGAAGGATAAGGTAAACCAAAATGTAGACAGAGGTAACGGGTATTTTGAAACCATACAAAAATACCTGGAACAGAACAAAGTACAACAAAATATACGGTTTGAATAAATGATACGTTTATGTTAAACTAATTCTGGTGTAAAGTTAGGGTGTGTCTGAAAACTCATTGCGCCGTTCTGAATGCCCCACTTTGCGGTATACTGCGTCGCGATTTTGGGAGCGTAGCAACCACTACGCGCCCAAAATCGCTCCTTGCCTCCCACAAAGTGGAGCATCCAGCCCGGCACAAGCATTTTTCAAACACGCTCTGGTACAAACAAAACCAGCTATTAACAATTACTGAATTACGAACATATGGGAGTTTGGTTAGGACACTGAATTCTCAAGGATATCAAAACAAGTCATTATGGGGTTCTTTATTTTTGAGGATGTGGTACAATATTGTTAGTACATTCTTGCTATGGCAAGGTGAAAAAATTTCGTCTTTTGTCTGCCCTGTTTGGAGTAGAAGGCGAACTGGCACGAAAATCGCTTTATATCTAAGAAGGAAAGCATTTCGGACAGCGGGGCTTTCATTGACTCTTTCTTTCCTGATTTTTAGTATATTTATGAATTTTATGGTTTTATCAGATATGAGTACACGGCAGTCATATTTTGAGCGGTATAAGGATACATGGGATTAATGATATCTGTTAAAAATAAACTCTTTCTTGAGGTGATATCATGAACATAAGTGAGTATGGAGACAGGATAATAATACCTATTATTTTTCTCACTTCTCTTACTTGCTATTCAATGTCCGGACAGGATATGACAGATGAAAAGAGGTGATTAAGTGAAATATCATGAATTCGGGAGCCAGAATAAGCTTTCTATGCTCTTTTTTCAGGGCTCCGCTTCTCACTGGAGCTGGTATCGGGAATCCATCGACAGGCTTGCCCAAAGATATCATGTCATTGTTCCGGCAATCGACGGACATGAACCGGCAGAACATACCGATTTTATATCCATTGAAAGAACAGTGGATGATGTCACTCAATATTTAGTTAGCAAAGGGTACAAAGAGCTTTATGCTGTTTATGGACTGAGTTTTGGCGGCGGAATGGCACTGCGGATGCTTGCGGAACAGAGGATTCCAATCAGGAAAGCCATCGTGGACGCTGGCACCGCACCTTATCAGATGCCTTATTTCCTAACACGGATTGTTTTATTTCGGGATTACTGGGCCGTTCGAATCCTTCGCAGCAATGTCCATCTGGTCAAGCTGGTATTCGAGCCCAAACGATGGATACCACAAGGAAAAGAGGAAAAGGTTGAATACGCCGAAATGATGCGTTTTCTGAAGAGTATGTCAAAGAAAACGCTGAAGAATGTCTTCGATTCTGCCAACAACTATGCGATGCCAAATTCCATCCCGCCAATGTATTCTGAAATAGAATTCTGGTACGGCTCTATCGAAAAAAAGTCGCGGGCGCGGGATATCCGCTATGTACAACAAAAGTTTCCAAATGCAAAAATCCGGGAGATTCCAAACATGGAGCATGGGGAACTTGTCATGATGCACCCGCAGCAGTTTTGGGAGTTGGCGGAAAACTTTCTGAAGGGAGGCGAAAGCCTTGAACATTTATGAATTCATGTCCAACATGATCAGTGACGCCAATAAGCCGCAGGTTCTATAAAATAAGAATTTGGGGCTATTATTATGCCTTAACTTAATTTGTATTTTATCTTGTGCCAAATAAAAATCAATTTCTTTGAAAGACCAGGTAGGAACTTTCGAAAAAGAAAAGCGCCGCGAACTTGCAGTTTACAGCGTCTTTCATTATACGATTTTCGCGAGATTATTCGGTCTTTGCTTTTATTGTGCATTATCATGTCATTTAAGAATGCGTCCGGCAAAATCTAAACGATGTGACATGATACACTGTGTAGTTTTTTATATCTCTTTCAAGAAATAAATAAATCATTATAGAATCTTTATCTTTTTCGATTAACCTTTTCACTGTAAGCCGGATTAACAATTTCAGTGAAAGGAAGAACAAAAATGCATGATTTAATTCTTGAAACAACAGGTTTATCAAAACAATTTGGTAAACAGTCCGCAGTAAATGAGGTTTCGCTGCAAATCAGGCGCAACAGCGTTTACGGACTTCTTGGGCCGAATGGCGCGGGAAAAACAACGACACTCAAAATGATTATCGGACTTCTGCAGCCTACAAGGGGCAAAATTATTTTTGACAGTGAACCTTGGCGGCGCAAACACCTTGCAAAAATCGGTTCCCTGATTGAAGCGCCCGCATTGTACGGAAATCTTACGGCGGTTGAAAATCTTATGGTTCATACAAAGCTCATGGACATACCCAAAGAAAAAATCCATGAGGTACTCGAAACTGTGGATTTGACGAACACCGGGAAAAAACGTGCCTCACAGTTTTCTTTGGGGATGAAACAAAGATTAGGAATCGCAATCGCGCTCTTGGGTGATCCTGAATTGCTGATTTTAGATGAACCCGCCAATGGGCTTGACCCGGTGGGGATTCAGGAATTGCGGGATTTGATTTCCTCTTTCCCAAAAAGAGGCATGACGGTCATTCTCTCAAGTCATATTTTAACGGAGGTCGCTCAAGTAGTAGATACCATCGGAATCATCAATGACGGGAGGCTTCTTTTTCAGGGAAAGGCAGACCGGGATGAAAACCTTGAAAAGCTGTTTATGGATGTCATAAAAGGCGGTGCGAAATGATGAACGGCCTGCAATCCGAACTGATTAAATATAAAAGAACATTTACAAGAAAACTGATTATCCTTGCTCCATTGTTTTTTGTGATGCAAGCATTGCCGCAAAAATTGTTTATGGCTGCCGATTATTTAAGGCCGTGGCAGCTTATCACGAATCTGGTGTTCAATTGGTGGCCGGTCATATTCCTGCCTCTTGGCATGGGATTGATTGCGGCTTTAGTGGATTCACAGGAAAAAAAGGCCGGGAACTATCGCGGCCTGCGCGCCCACAACACGCCGCCAATGGTTATATGGGTGAATAAGGTGGCGGCTATGGCGGTGCATACGTTGCTTGCAACGCTGGTGCTGGCGGTTTCGGCGGTCTTGGCTGGCCTTATCACGGCAAAAGGGGCTGTTCCTT
>JAATFT010000083.1 GCA_015655075.1 Clostridiales bacterium
CCAGAGTTTTTACCTTGCCCCGATTTTTCCGGATTTAGTTTTATGTTACTTACGTCTGCCATAAGGTCAGTCCTCCTTTGTTCTTTAATCGAATTATCTTATCATATTCATTTTATTTATTTTGTGTACACTGTGCAATTTGATACATTTAATTTACCATATAATTGTAAACATTTCAATATGTTAATGTATAAAAATGACGATTTTACATATGAACACAAGTCTTTTAATTCCAATTTACTTATTTTATATATCGTTACTGATACAGGCCTTTACAGGTGTAAACTTAAGCTGATCCGATAAATCCTTCACAGACATATCGTCAAGATTTATTACAGCAAGTTTAAAAGAGCTTTGATCAGTAAAAAAAGTTTGTTTTCGTATGCAGCTAAAAATGTCAAAAGATCTTTACTCGGAAAAAAATCTCCGGTCAAAGGAGTTACCTTATTGGTTAGTAAGTTATAGTCAAAGTATGCATACTGTCCGTATGAATTGTTAACTTTTTTGGATGTTTTAAAAAGTGACGGAACTGTTTTTCAAAAGCTGATAGTAATCCGGAAGATTTCACCGTTTTGTCACAAAATTTTCACAAATCAATTTGACCTTCTCCTGCATATCTGGCACTGTTAATTATATTAATACTGGAACTTTTAATCATACCAAAATTATTATAAAGTAATTTAAATAAAATCTATTGTAACTATTCGGCCGCCTCTGTTAAGTGCCAAAACATACGTTTTTCTGCATTTTTTGCGGTGCATAAACGCATAAATCGTTAGTTTGTAAGAATACCGGTAACTGAAAGTCACAATTTACTTATGAAAGAAGCACGACCGGATGTCATGCTTCAGGCCCAAATATATAGTAGCAAAGGAGTAAGTTGTTCATGAAAAATAAAACACATAAAATAGTCATCACAGCTTTAATGGCGGCCATGACCTGCGTAGCAACCATGGTAATCAGGTTCCCCTCACCAACCTCCGGATATATCCACTTAGGAGACGGTTTTGTACTTTTATCCGGTATTGTTCTCGGACCTGTATATGGAGGAATTGCGGCGGGGATCGGTTCCATGTTTTCCGATCTTTTTTCCGGATATGCAGGCTATGCGGGGGCAACCTTCCTTATTAAAGCTTTGGCGGCGATAGGAGGCGGTATTGTCTTTCATGCACTTAGCTCTATTACCTCCAGGTTTTGGCTGAAATCAGTTTCTGTTGTCGCGGCAGGCATATGCGGAGGTATTATAGTAACAGGGGGATACTATTTATTTGAAGCATATATTATGGGGCTTGGAACGGCGGCGGCTTTAACCGGCGTACCGTTCAATCTGATTCAAAATGCATTTGGTATTATTATTTCATTTATTTTATTCCCCATATTCTTTCATATACGGATAATAAGGGATTTTATAACGAATGCAGTATAAAACGGCTAATCATGACCATCAGCTAAGCTTGCATAGCAGGTGGTTTATTTTTATTGTCGATACAGCCAAAATGAACCGCCTTTTTAGCGGTTCTTAACAGAATGAGCTTGGATTACCAAAAAGTCTGTAATATAAATTACAGTTTTTTGGTAACCCAAGCCCTCATAATGTGCTTTCATTCCTCTATTCTTTTATTAAATAAGTTGGCACAAGCTTTTTAATCCTGTCCCTGATATCCTCCCTTTCCTCCTTAGCCGCCGCATCCAATTCCTCAACTTCTTTGAAAACCTCTTCTTCTTCCATTTCTATGGGTTTTCCAATATGTATTAGTTTATTATCCGTATCCTGCAAACCTTCTTCATCCATCAAAAGTTCTTCATACAGCTTTTCCCCGGGCCTTAATCCGGTAAATTCAATGGGAATATCCCTTCCGGGTTCATAGCCGGATAAACGGATTAAATTTTTTGCAAGCTCCGCAATTTTAACAGGTTCGCCCATATCCAGGACGAAGATTTCACCGCCTTTGGCATAGGCTCCTGCCTGGATTACCAAAGATACTGCTTCCGGTATGGTCATAAAGTATCTTATAATATCCGGGTGGGTAACCGTAACCGGGCCGCCGCGCAGAATCTGTTCTTTAAATAAGGGTATTACGCTGCCGTTACTGCCCAGGACATTTCCAAAACGCACCGCCACAAAATCCGTTTTTGAGCGCTTATTATAAGCCTGAATAATCATCTCGCAGATTCTTTTCGAAGCACCCATAACATTGGTGGGATTAACGGCCTTATCGGAAGAAATGAGTATAAATTTCTCAACTCCATAGGCGTCGGCCGCTTTTGCCATTTTATAAGTTCCGCCAACATTATTCTTAATCGCTTCGTTGGGACTGTCCTCCATAAGGGGAACATGCTTATGAGCAGCCGCATGGTAAATAAGATTGGGCCTATAACGTTCCATAATCCAATTCATACGGTTGGAATTCCGGACGGATGCAATTAAAACAACCAAATCCAAATCAGGGTATTCGCTTTTTAATTCCTGCTGGATAAAATACGCATTGTTTTCATAGACATCAACAATAATCAGCTGTTTTGGTCCGTGCTTGACAACCTGTCTGCACAATTCACTGCCTATTGAGCCTCCGCCGCCGGTAACCATGATGACCTTATCCTTAACATAGCTTACTATGCCTTCCATGTCAATTTTGACAGGCTCTCTGCCAAGGAGGTCCTCAATTTCAACATCCCTCAATCTGGTGACGCTGACCTCTTCATTAATTAATTGATACATCCCGGGAAGTATCTTTAAGGCACAGCCTGTCTCCTTACAGATTTCAAGAATCTCCCTTATGCACTTTCTGGAAGCAGAGGGCATGGCAATAAAAATATCACTGATTTCATACTTTTCAGCCGCCTCCAGAATGTTAGTCCGATCCCCTACTACTTTTATACCCTGAATATAGCTGCCTAATTTATCTTTATCATCGTCAATGGCGCATATGACGCTTCCTTTTACATAACCGCTGACCGTTATTTCCCTTATAATGGAACTGCCGGCTTCTCCCGCCCCTATAATCATAATCCGGCTTTGGGAAGTTCCGTGATAACGACTTGACAGCCTTCTGGCATACCGGTAAAAGAATCTGCTGATGCTTATTAAGCCCATTATAAATAAGCAGCTGAGAGGATAATAACTTCTGGGCACATGGATATCCAGTATAAAATACATGCCGATTAACTGCAGTGCTCCCGACAGCAGACAGGCAAATATGATATTGGCCAGCTCATCAATTCCCGCATATTTCCAAAGGCTGTTATACAAGCGGAACAGGGAAAATATAATAATGGTGGTCACCGTATTTATAATTGTATAAGATAATACCGCTTCCGCATAATTGGTGGGAATCTGCCCCAGTCGGAAATCAAAACGGATAAACAGTGCCGTAAACGATGCTATATTAATTAAAATAGCATCCAGTATAATTAAAAACAGCCTTCTTATAAATAATCTTTTATCTCGAATAAATTGCTTCACTTTATCTCCCATCCGTCCCCTTTCCGGGCCTTAAAAAAGTTGGAATAGCATTGTGGCACCCAAATCGGAATAAACCTTACTCCTTAGGGTTTACAACGGGGACTTAACATAACCTTTAGATATATTAGCATATTAATCCTTAAGTTACAATGTCTTGCTACATTTAACTCAACCACGCTCCCGAATTCTTTTATTTAAAAAATACTTTCACCGCCAGATTATATAATCCGGTCTTTTTTAAAACCGGTACTATAATTCTTTTTATAATCCACTGCAGCGTTGACAACTTCCCATATTTTCTGAATGCTTTATTTCCCTTTGCAAAATATTCACTCCAGAATAGCTGCCGCTTAGGGGACATTTTACTGGGTATTTCAAAGATCGGCTGATAAAAAGCGGAATGGCTGCTCTTAATCATGTCCGAATCCTTTCCGATATTCCCAATCAGCTCCTTGCCTTTCCTGGTATTTACCAGTACCAGAGAAACCCCCGTATCATCCGAAAAGGTTTTGCTGGAGTTTTCGATTCCCCAGAAATCAGCCAGGGTTATATCCGTGACCCTGTGGTAGGAGGCGTAAACGCATTGATGGCAGGAGGGCCTGATAATTAAATGGGAAAAGAATAAAATATAATAAGGGTCCTGTTGCATATCTTTTTTGTATTCTGATTTGCCAAATACCACTTTTAAGGAACTGTTTTGCCATCCCGAATCTTTATTCCTGAAGTTTATTTCCTTTATTTTATCCTGGTGCTTTTCTTCCAAATAGGCTTTATAATCCGCCCAGATCTTGGGACTGGGAACCCCGTGGCAGGCTGTATCACATAGGATTAAGTTGGGATATTCCCTGCCAAGATAGCTTTTTAACCCGCCGTTCTGGCAGGGAGTACCGGTAAAAAGTACAGGCTTTCCCCTTTCCAGCTCCGACTTTATTTCTTTAAATATATTACCCAGGTCACTTTGAACATATTTGGAGCCCCTCATCTTATTTCTCCGCTCCCGGTCCCAGGCTTTACTGTGTATGACTTCAAAGCTTTCATTAAAAACCGCGCCGTAAACAGCTCCGCCCTGATTCAGGATATGGTCGGAAATAACGGTAAAAGCTCCTCCCGAGGAGCTTTTCTCCCGCACTTTCCGGTCCGTATGCCTAAGAGCAAAAACCTCCTGGTCTTTCGGTATCTTTTCCTCATATTCTTTTTTGTGAAAAGCACAGACCTTTACGCAGGCTCCGCATTGGGTGCAGGTATTTAAGTCAATTACGGGGTATAAAAAACCTTCCTCATCTTTCTTCATGGTAATAGAATTATAGGGACAGATATTCATACAGGCTGTGCAGCCACAGCAATTACCTTTTCCCTTATATAAGTGAATCATAATCGTCTAAACTGCCTCCTGACATTTCCTCCCGGCCGCCCCGGATAATGGAATATATATATTGAGACAAGGAGCAATTTTGGGTGCGTAGTGGTGCTACGCTCCCAAAATCACGATGTAGTATACCGCAAAGTGGGGCGTTGAGAACGGTGCGATGATTTTTCAAACACGCTCCAGTGTGCTGACACGTTGATACTTGGACTAATGGCGTAGAATGGATTTTCATTCTGCGAAGCGGAGGAATGAGGCGTAGCGGTGGCTACGTCGATTGACGGCAACGAAGCAGATGGAAATTCAGGCAAGCCATTAGACAAGATATCAACTTGTCAGTGCACTAGTATCCTTTTTAAATAATCCATAGAATCCCCCCGGAGCTCCTTTAGCTTTTCATTTACCTTCCCATAATCCATATCTTTTGTACTAAACCGGAATTTACTATTTTCCTTTTGAGGATCGGTTTCCTCTTTTTGTATCAGTCTGTCTTCCAATCCAAAGGTCTTTAAAATATGCTCTATGCGGGAAGCCATGGCCCCCCGTATTCTTTCTTCCGCGATTTCCACATAAAAATTGCGGTTGAAATTAATGGAGAAAACAACTCCGTGATAGGAATTCGTTACAACATAGCTTGCATTTTGCAGCTGTGAAAGCCACTCCACAGGCCCCACATCCGTCCTGTATTCCTCTTTTGTCCTATGGTGAAAGGGTTTATTTAAAAGCCGGACGGGGCAATTTACTCTCTTTGATAACTTCCCTGCAAATCTTAAGAGATTTTCTGAATATTCAAGCATATAGACTACAACAGCCTCTTTTTTTGCAGATCTTTTGCCGATCAGCATGCCCCAGTCCTCTTTTTTGAATAATAAGGTGGGATCCAAAACCACTTTAGCCTCTCTGCCGGCTAATCTCCTTACCAAATCCGCACCCGCCTCTTCTCTTACCGCAAGATACTTAAATCCGGAAAGCAGTTCCTTATAATCCTCCAAATATTTATCCGGTATCTCCTTAATTCCGAAACTGGCTCCATAACTGGCTTTTTTCTCCCCGTCCTCCACAAAACCAAGCAAATAATTTTTATCCAGAATTACCCTGCCGCAGTTCCAGACCTGGTCACTGCCGGATATAAATAAATCATATTCCCTGTTTAAGTCCTTTATCGTATCGCTGTTGACGGCCCTGCTTAAATTCATTCTTTTCCGGAAGGAGTCAAACTTGTCCGCAACCGTCTTTTTATTAAAAAATACGGTGGTTAAAACCATATTCATAAATTCCGTATTGGAATAACCCTGACGGTCGGGCGTGCCTTTTAAGAAACTTCTGATTTTGCTTTTCTGCCACAATAAAATATCCCTGAGATTCTTTCTGTTATAATCGATAATATCGCATTCACAGCCAAGCCTTTGAATGGTTTTCTGCAGGGCATAAGCCTGTAATACCGCACCGTAATTATTCACTCTATGAAACGTAATAATTCCAACCTTCATATCCTGCTCCTACCTGTCCATTGTATTTGACTTTTCGGATTTTGAATATAGCTTTGCCAGTATTTTGGCAATTCTCATGGGCCAGAACCTGCAAAACATCTCAAAATCCTCCCTGGAACGGACCTTATCCCCTATGATGACAGTTGTGGCGGATTCCTCATGAATCCGATGATAAGTCAAAGGCCTGCTGCAATACACAAAATCTCCCTTTAATCTTGATAATTTCTCCCATGCCTGCCAATCTTCATCAGACCGGTATCCCACCTGAAAAATAGTCTCCGGAAGCTTCTCCTTATGAAAGGTCACGGAAGGGCAGCAAATGGGACAGCCAAAAGACAATATCCGCCTTCTGGCAAATCTGCTTCCCTGCAAAACCTTGAAAGCGAAAGGCAGCAGCATAAGTCTTTTTACCGTTAACATGGTGTTATTCATAACAATCTTACCGTTACGAATCTCTCCATAATCCGTAAATCCAATTAGAGAATGTTTCCTTTGTCCCATTTTTCTTAATACAAACTCCGTATAAAATTTCGAATACACATCGTCCTGATGGGCAATAGTCACATATGGGGTATCCGCCTGTTTATAAGCAAAATTCCAGTCCTGTACAATCCCCTTATCCCCGGTATTAATCCTGCAGGGAATCCCATACTTACGGGCAATACCCACAATATGCCTGTTGGGTGTGGAGGTCGCCATAATCAGCTTGGAACTTACCGTCTGCCTTAATAAAGACCGAATAC
This sequence comes from Clostridiales bacterium, assembly GCA_015655075.1. Classification (GTDB taxonomy): domain Bacteria; phylum Bacillota; class Clostridia; order Lachnospirales; family Lachnospiraceae; genus Anaerocolumna. Next base: position 7,060 of record JAATFT010000083.1, read on the forward strand.
ACTCTTTTAGAAACGGACTTTCCCCATATGCACAAATTACAAAAGTGTGTTCCTTCACCGTATTTTTCACTCCTTTTTTTCGTCCTCCGGGGCGCTTTCCTTATCCATCTTATCTTCAATTTCCCGGATTCTCTTTTCCAATAAGGCATTTTCCTGGACTAACCTTTTTAAAATATCACTTTGCTTTGATACGATGGAAGTGATGTAAATCAATATTATCAACACAAAAAAAAGTATAATTGCGAAAACCCCGTTGCTTGCCAGTTTTATACCTACAATATGAATAAACCAATTTAATATTTGGGGAAAAATAATCAGTATTCCCATACCAAATCCCCCGAATATCCATAACAGGGTATATTTTAAGGAAAGTGTCCTTCTCTTTAAAAGCGAAAATATCAAAAGGAAATATAATGTCAGGCCAATGGTTAAAAATAATCGAAGAGACGAAGAAATCATATGTAACCTCCTCCTGTTCAGAATTTAAGCCGATACGTAAAAATTGCAATGGAAACTTTTATCATGTAATATATAATTTTCCAGGAATGAATGGAACTGCTGCCGGATTCCCGCTCATGCATGACTACCGGAACTTCCCTTATTCTGCCCCCGTGAAAAGCACCGGCTATAATTGCCTCGGGCTCCGGATAGTCCTGGGGATATTCCTGGGAATAAATTTTAATAAATTTCTTATTAACGGCGCGGAAGCCGCTGGTAACGTCCTTTACCCTGGTCCCGCTGCACAGTTTAATCAAAAAGCTTAAGAAATTAATACCCGTCCTTCTTAATTTTGAAGACTGGAATCCCTCTTTTAAAAGGAAACGGGAACCGATTACAATATCCGCCTGGTCCTCCAGAATGGGTTTTAGGACTTTTTCGATATATTTTGCATCATGCTGTCCGTCGCCGTCCATCTGAATTGCTATATCATAGTTATGCTCAAGCGCATACAGATAACCGGCCTGTACTCCGCCGCCTATACCCAGATTAACCGGCAGGGAAATATAATGAAAGCCGTTCTTCTTACATAACGAAACCGTGTTATCGCTGGAACAGTCATTTACCACTATATAATCAACATAAGGGGCATTTTCTTTTAACCGGGAGATAACTTTTTCAATATTATTTCCTTCATTATAAACCGGTATTATAATTAATATCTTCATTTCGCACCCAAACCTTTCCCTGCGGGCATTTCATATGAGGACCGTCCGGCAGGTTGTCATAATTTTAGACCTTTGTTTTTAATTTCTTTATTATGGCCGATAACAGCATAAAGGAAAAGATTAAAAATAAAATTATGCTTGATATAAAACAAGTGACGGAAGCGCCGAATATAGTGTATTTCCGGACTAAAACCGGGCTTAGGGCTGTAATAAACAAAGCCGTAAAAGTATATCCTGCCAGGAGATTCCTCTGCCTCCTCATTGCTGTCAATACATGAAATAATAAATAAACACAGGCACTAAAGCCGCCGCTTAACAGTAATATAATCAATTCCTTCCGGTATTTCGTTAAATCAACACCATAAATAAAAGATAGTAAATCATTGCCAATCAAATATCCGGCGGTAACAACAATTACGGTTATCATTAATATGCCCATCCATAAACGGAATATATATACCACAAAATTTTTCATTTGATTTTGTTCCCATTTTATTGCTATATCCGTTAATAATGGTTTAAATATAAACTCACTGACCAAATTGATAACAAATGCCGGCATAAATAAAATGTTGAAAAAAGCCTGTATATCTTCCGTCAGGTATCGGTCTATCATATATTTGGGAACATTGTTTATATAAAGGGCCAGAAAACTGCCGATAAATAACGGAAAGCAGCTGATAAATAAGGTAGCCAGATCCCTTTTATAAAGCTTTAACCGAATGGAGACCATTTCCCTTGCCGTGGGTATATTCAGGCAAATACAAGCGGCTATTGATAAAATACCCGTTACGACACAGGTGAACAATAAATTTTTTGTTACCGCCAGTATAATAATAAAGGATAACATGGTTATCAGATTCCGGGCGGTTAAATACTTTCCGGCAAGGTCCATGCGGCCATGCTGCTGGAATAAGCCGTGAAATACATCCTCCAGGGCGTCCGCCATTTTAATTGCACAAATACTGAATACGATTGCGGCCTTCGTAAAAGAATATCCTTTACTTATTATATAGGCCAAACTTATGATTAACATTAAAATACAGGTAATAATTCTTGAGAGAAAATAAGTCTGAAACGTTACGGAGTCTTTAATATCCGTAGCCTGGTAAGCCCTCATCCCGTATCTGCCGATTGATAACATTAGCTGCGCATTGGCAAACCCTAAGGCGAATATGCCGGCGCTAAAATCACCGCATATCCTTGTCACAAATATTAATAATAGGAAGGAGGTACCGGCATTGCACAGAATACCAATGGTATTCCAGATAAACTTACCGGTATTCCCGTTGTTCTTAAAAGGGTTCACTTATTTTTCTCCTGCTACTGGTTCCTATAGTATAACTTATCAGAAGATTGCTTTTTATCTTCTGATAAAAGGCGGTGTTTTTTACCGCCGTGCATCCGACTATAGGAACCTGCTACTGGTTCCTATAGTATAAATAATATCTGTTTAAATTTATATCTACTTTCTCATAGCCTTGAATGGAAAACCATTTATTTGTTAAAATATACTCCGGATAACCCACGGCGACATCGTGAAATAAATTATTGAAGCTGTATAAGTTCAGATTCCAGAAAGATTCCCCCCGATGCTCCTTTATATAATTGGTAAAATCCTCCGTTTTGGAATAGTAATAATCCGGACGGTCAAAGAAGGTTTCCAGCTTGGCGTCGGAAACATTTTTATCGGAAACAAATAATAAGGACTTCCAGTCAAAGTCCGGCTGGCTTTCAAAGTACTCGTCCAGGATTAATGCATCGCTGTTTTTATTAATGGAATCCTGTTTATCATTATAGATATAAATGTAAGTATACACATTACTGATAACCCCCGATAATATAAACCCCGCCACCATAATGGAATAAAATAATTTAATTTTCTTTTTGTATATAAGATATATGCAGACAGCTATGCCTATAATGATCAGCATATGCAGGGTATTAACCATCATTTCACTATTGAACAGATATTTAATATAATTAGAGCCCACACAGTCAATGGTAGACCCTGCGGCGGGTATAATACTCATATAACCCAGTAAAAGGACATAGAGCAAGGACAGGATAACAATTTTATTGTCAAACCTGATTTTCTTTATTCTGTCATAAATACTGAATAAAAGTATCAGTAAAGGCACAAGCAGATAGAACATATACCGGAAATGGAACCTGGCGGTTACCTGGTCTAAACTTTCCGAAGGAATTATCCGAAAGCAGATAACCACAATGGTAGAAATTAATACGGTGCCTGTTATAATGAATAAATTGCGCTCCTTTATACTTAATTTTCTGCCCATACACAGGGGCAGGATAACAGTAAAATAGCCAAAATATAAAGCCGCAAGCAGCAGATAGGACAATGCCGGATAAAACAGCCGCCCTAATAAGTACCCGTCCGTCATATTGTATAATATTGCCATGATAGTCGTTTCTGCGGAGGATTCTTTGTTTATACCGTTTACTATATCAAACAGGATGTCATAGGAAACCTTTAATCCTAAAAATACCGTTACAAAAAAGAGTAAGCTGATAAGGCATTTTTTTCTGTTATTGCTGTCTTTATCAAAAATAAAGAACATAAGCAGATAATACAAAACAACCCCCACAAATATATTAAGAGACATTTGTTTGCATAAACTCACAAGAAAAGCATAACCGCCAAGAAGTATCATATTTCTTATCCTGTATGGATTTTTTAATATCAATATGATAAAAATATAAAAAAACCATATAATCATGGGATAATTCAGATTCTCCTGTAAAATCTTAGTGGTATAATACATTTCCGGTATCATTATACTTATGAAAGCAATAATGCAGGAACGATATTTACTGTTCAGAAAACTATCCGCCATAAAGTATACCGGAAATATAACGGAAGACATTAAAACGGAATTTATCCCCACCGCAACATGATACTGGGTCTGGGCATTTCCAAAAGCATGGGAAACGGAAATTACAATGGAATATAATATTTCCTTGTAGCTTAAAATATCATTTCTGAAATTGCTGCCCAGATGATAATAAACTGATTTGCTTAAGTTCCAATGCAGCAGTTCGTCATAAAAAACATTCATCTGCCCGCATAGCAATCCTAAGCCGGTTCTTAAAATAATACTGAATAAAAATGTAAAAATTAAAATAAAATATATGTTATGTCCTTTTTCAATAATCGCTTTTATCTTCGCCATGATTCTTCGCTTCCGTTATAATTATTTGATTTTTTTACCGAATGGGAATTTTCGTCATATTACTGTGATTATACCTATTATTGAAATCACATGTCAATAGTAGATCCCTTGGTTTTACAGAAAATATTGGTAAATAATACAATCTGTTACATTTTATTAAAAGGCATGAGATTGGAAAGATGCCTTTGTTCCTCATTCAGTAGGAACAGGAACATTTCATTTATGAAAGAGGGCAGCGGTTCTTTCCTTAACAGCTCTGTAATCCTGGATATCAAAAATATCTGTTTATTTTCATTATCAATGGCTTTAGCAATCATATGGCCTGCCGTTACAATACCGTAACCCTGGATCGCTTGCTTCATGCTGACAAGTAAATAATCCACCTCACCCATAATATGGTCGTCAATAATATAATCTTCCTTTAAGTCCATCTCCTTTACAAAACGCCGGTATACGTCAATATGTTTTCCTTCTTCTGCCGCAAGGATTCCCGCCGTATTTTTTAAAGCATAATTTGCTTTTGCAAAATCGCTTTGGGAGAGATTCTCATAAAATTCTTCCAGGGAAATCTCCAGTTCCAGCAGCTTATATAATAATATTTCAATCGTATTTTCCATTCCTGTCCGCCTTTTTGTAGTATGCCTATAACATTATATACGATTTCTGAAAATTTACAAGCGTTACAATCATAAGAAAGAGTTTGTAACGCAAACTCTGGCGCTGACGCGCCGTCACTTCAGTGACAAACTACCTATGGCACGTCATGCGCATCCATAGTGGAGCGTTTTTTGCTTTATAGGACGCAATTTCCTATAAAGAATCGGCAGACCCTTTTATTTCAATCTGCCCGGCTTATCCTGCAAGGGCATCCATGGACAGATACGTCTTTGCAGCCGGTTAACGATTGTAACGCTGATCAGCCCCAGAATACCCAAAACCAGAATACCGGCATACATCTGCTTATAATCCAGCCTCATCCACATATCCATAATATAAAAACCCAATCCCCATCTTGTGCCAAAGGTTTCGGCAAAGAACAGCACGGATATTCCGGTGGCAAGCCCGATACGCACGGAAGTAAATATCTCCGGAAGCACCGCCGGAAGGATGATATGGAAAATGATTGCTTTATGGCCCGCCCTGATTGTCCGAAGAGGAATAAAATATTCCCGCGGAATATTCTTGACGGCGTCGTGTGCCGCTACGATTACCTGAAAATACATAATAATAAATATAATAAATATTTTTGATAAATCACCGATTCCAAATAAAAGCATAATCATGGGCAGCAATGCAATTTTGGGTATGGGAGCCAACAGATAAATGACAGGCGAAAAAAAGTCGCTAAGATGCTTATGATAACCGATTAATATGCCCGCCGGCACCCCAAAAAAGGCCGCAAAAAAGACGCCTCCCGCCAATCTTAAACTGCTGTAAAATCCATGGAACAGAATCCATATAAAATTCCCGGCCAGCGATTTCATTACCTGCAAAAAAGTCGGGAATATATAGCTATCCGCAAGGACAGCCGCTGCCTGCCATAACCCAATCAGGAACAGGATGCCAAACCATTTTTTCACTGTACCTTAATCCTCCTTGTGTTTTTCTAAATTGATTATTTTGCTGCCCATATATTCCGCTTCCTCCGGGTTATGGGTGACAAATAGGGTGGTGATATTATGTTGTTTCTGGAGTTTTAAAAAAACCTCCTGTATTTCTCTTTTTGTTTTTGCATCCAATGCGGAAAAGGGCTCGTCCATCAGAATAATATCCGGTTCATAGAAAAATGCCTGGCCCAGGGCCGCCCTCTGGTATTGTCCGCCGCTTAAAAACAAGGGATATTGCTTTTCATATCCGGATAAACCAAGGCTTTCAATGAGCTTTTCGGCACTTTTTTTATCTACCTGTCCGGTTTCTATTTTTCTCAATAAAACAACATTATCATAAACCGTTTTCCAGGGAAGCAGACAATTATTCTGCAGCAAAAAGGCTATCCTACTGTTTTCGGGAAGGGATATTTTCCCTTCATATTCGGTGTGGATACCTGCTATTATCTTTAAAATAGTGGATTTCCCGATTCCGGAGGCTCCGGTTAAAGCGGCAATTTCTCCATCCTCTATGACAAAGGATATATTTTCAAGGATTGGCTTTCCCGGTTCATAATAAATTGTCTTTGCATTAAATTCTATCATTTTGGCTTCCTTCTCAATTAACGGCTTTCACTAAATCTTCGTAAGTATATTCCTGTTTTAACAACTCCTTATCTATAAGCCAGTCCATAGCATTTAATACCTGCTCTTCATCCGGAAGTGTGGTTTTTTCATATTCCGGCAGCTTTACATTAAGGGCGGCATCCGGAAGGCCAATCTCCTTTATGGCCGCAGGCAGGAATTCCTGCGGGTCCGTGGAATTAATATATTCCGCCGCTTTATCGTAGGCTTCGTAAAAGGCTTTAATTTCACTTTTTTTCTTTTCCAACGCAGTTTCGGTAAAAAGCATGACCCCCGGATTAATCCCCGATTCATCCGACGTACCTACTACGATTTCTCCTTCCTCTTCTGCCGCGGTGATATAAGGCTCCGGCGCGGCAATTGCATCGATCTTGTTATTGCGTAAGAGTTCCAGCCTTGAAGGAATTTTAGGTACCGAGGTTTTTTTAAGAAGAGCAGGATCCCCTCCGTCCTCCTTTACCATACTGTCTGTTACGTATTCGATTATGGTATTCATGCTAAGCCCGATTTCTTTGCCCTCTAACATTCTGGCGCTGGTAATGGCGGAATTCTTGCCTGATACGATTCCGTAACGTCCGCTGGTTTTGGAAGTGGCATAAACCGGGAAACCACCGTCTTTTGCAAGGCAGACGGCAAGCACGTCGGATATGCTTCCGTCCAGATTCCCGGAATAAAGAGCACTGTCCCTGTCCACGGCGCTTTGATAGATTTCTAATTTTACATTATCATCAAAATATCCCTTCTGTTTCGCCACGATAAAAGGAATGGAATCAATATCTGTCATGACGCCCACCGTTAATGTATTTTTTTCCCCGGAGCATGCCGTTAACAAAAGCATGCCTAAAACTAAACATAAAACATAAATTTTTTTTAAATTCATTTTAACTTAACAATCCTTTCCCATATTCCATTTTGAATATAAATCATTTTCAATCCCTGCGGATTTTAAAATCCTCCCCACGATTTTATCAATCATATCGCCATAATTTCCCGAATCGGCATAGAACATGGGAACCGGCGGAAGTATAACCGCCCCGCATTCACTAAGAGTCAGCAGATTCCTTAAATGAACGGCGTTAAGAGGCGCCTCCCTGGGGGAGAGGACAAGTCTGATTTTTTCTTTCAGACAGACATCCGCTGCACGGCACAACAGATTTCCTCCCGTTCCGGTAGCTATTTTGGCTGCCGTAGCCATGGAACAGGGTACAATCATCATGGCCTCCGCAGTAAAGGAGCCGCTGGCCACACTGGCAAACAGGTTATTATTATCATAGGCAAAGACATTTGTCCTGTCCCGGGTAAGTGTGTTTAAAAAAACCTCCCAGGAAATTCCCGTTTCATATTCAAATACTTTCTTTCCCATATCGGTGGCTATAATATGAAGCTGCGTTCCGGTACCTGCCAGATAGCTTAACAGGCGCTTAGCTAAAATACTCCCGCTGGCGCCGGTGACGCCGATTATATATCTTTTCATATGTTTACTTAACCTCCAATCTACTATTTTAGTAACTGTTCAGTCACTACGAATTTCTCGAAACGACTGAACAGTTACTTATTTTATTACTTTATCACACCAAAAGTCAAGCATGGCAAATATAAAAAATACAATGCTTAAAATCTGGTTAATATGATAGGAGGCAAAAATCATCTTATTTCTATTTTCCGGCATCACATTATAATGTTCAATGCAAAGTAAAATAACAGATACAAGAATTCCTATCAGAAAAAATATTCCTCTCGGCATTAAAATATAAATGGCAACCAGGCAGAGAATACACACGGCATGGGATGCCCTTGCCATCCACAGTGCATTTTTAAGGCCAAAACGGGCCGGAATGGAATAAAGACCTTCTTTTCTGTCAAATTCAATATCCTGTGTGGCATAGATGATATCAAAGCCCGCCACCCAGAAACAAACGGCCGCGCCTAATAAAAGCGGCACTAAAGCAATTTCTCCCTTAACTGCCAGCCAGGCTCCCACCGGCGCCCCGCCGCAGGCCGCACCGAGGATAAAGTGGCAAAGCCAGGTTATCCTTTTTGAGTAAGAGTAAAAAATAAACAGGACAATGGCAAAGGGTAGCAGTATCAGGCAAATAAGATTCAGCATGTAGGCCGCCGCAGCCATTAATAAAAAGCATAAAACGGTTATTATCACGGCTTCGTATAATTTCACCTTACCCGTGGACAGATGCCTGTCCTTCGTCCGCTCATTTTTTCGGTCAATATACCTGTCCGCGATCCGGTTAAAGGCATTGGCACCGTTACGCGCCCCGAATAAAGCCACCAGAATCCAGAAAAACACCCTGAGCTCGGGGATACCGTCCGCGGCCCACAGCATAGCAATCAGTCCGAAAGGCAGTGAAAAAACGGTGTGGGAAAACATCACAAGTTCCCCGTATTTTTTTAATTTATCAAATACCATATTCCTCCCACCTCTTATCTACTTTCTTTTTTATCTGATCCGACATAAGGATATCCTCCGGCCATTCTCTCTCATAGCCTTCCGAAGCCCACTTTTTCGTAGCATCAATTCCCAGGCGGTTGCCGATAAGCTGTAACGGTGAGGAATGATCCAGGGCATCCAGGGGACCTTCCGATATAATCAGGTCTCTTTTTGCATCAATATTATTAAACACCTTCCAGGCAACCAGGGAAATATCATGGGGATTTACATCGGCATCCACCACAATAATCATCTTGGTATACATCAGCTGTCCGTTCCCCCACAGGGTATTGAGGATTTTCTTGGCATGAGCGGGGTATTTCTTATGAATGGATACAATAACACAGTTATGGAAGACTCCTTCCAGAGGAAAATTAATATCTGCGATTTCCGGTGCCAGCATCTTCAGCAGGGGAAGGAATAGACGTTCCGTGGCTTTTCCCATAAAACAATCCTCCATAGGGGGCCTGCCCACAACGGTTGCCATGAATACCGGGTTTTTCTTTCTGGTCATTTTGGTAATATGGAATACGGGATACATGTCTTTCTCGGAATAATAACCGGTATGGTCGCCAAAAGGGCCTTCCATTCTGCGTTCCTCCGTGTCCACATAACCCTCCAATACAAATTCACTGTTTGCCGGTATATAGATGTCATTGGTGATGGATTTGACAATGGGTACCGGAAGCCTCCGCAGATAACCGGCAAACATAATCTCGTCAAACATTTTGGGAAGGGGGGCCGTCGCAGCGTAGATGGTGGCGGGATCACATCCGATTACAACGGTAACCGGCATTTTATTTCCCAGCCTTTTGTACTTTTCATATATCTCCCGTCCGTCTTTGTGAAGATGCCAGTGCATACCCGTTGTTTTCTTATCATATACCTGCAGCCGGTACATGCCCATATTCTGCTGCCCCGTCTCCGGATCCTTCGTAAAAACTAAAGGCAGGGTAATAAAACGGCCTCCGTCCAAAGGCCAGCACTTTAAGATGGGAAGTTTACTTAAGTCCGGTTCTTCCATCACTTCCTGGCAAGGTGCTCTCATTACTTTTACAGGAAAAACGGCCAGTAACCTGGCAAGTCTTGGGATGGATTTTACCTTGTCCAGCATGGTCCGATAGTTGGAAAAGTCAATTAAATCCTGTATGTCTTTTCCAATGTCATCCAGTTTACCGGCCCCAATAGCCATACTCATTCTTCTGTATGACCCAAAGGCATTAATGAAAAGGGGATAGGGCGACCCCTTTACCTTTTCAAAAAGTAAGGCCGGCCCCCTTTTTTTCACTACCCTGTCCACAATTTCCGTAATCTCCAGGATTGGGCTGACTTCCGCTCTAATCCGCTTTAATTGATTTTTTTCCTCCAGATATTTCATAAAATGTTGTATATCTTTATATGGCATCTTATTTTCACCTCATATCATATAATAATAATGAATTATTTATATTCGCTTTTGGAAATTGCTTTTTCTTCACGCCTGCTCCCATTGCATTTGCCTCATATAATCATGGGTGCATTGAATCATAAAAATATTTTATCCAAAGAATACTATAACACATCATAAAAAAAGAATCATCCAAAAGTATTGATTTTTTGCATCTATTCTTTATAAATAAAAAAATCCGAACGTACCCGTTTAATATCGGAGCACATTCGGATTTCGGTTATTTCATTAGACCGCTCTAGAGCGTGTTTGAAAAAGTAAAATTCCAGTTAAAAGCAATTTTTTCTTCATCCAGCCTGTATTTTTTAATCAATTCAGGCCCGCAGCTGTTGGAGCCGATTCCGCTGTTCTTATAATCCAGACAAACCACGGTATATGCAGATTTTTCTAATTCAAAATTATGCCGCTTCTTAGTCAGTTCTTCCTGGGTGTATTCCGACACATTAAAGCTGAAATCCGACCTGCCTGTTACCACAAGGAAATTATCTTTATTATCGGCGACCTTTAAATACTGGCAGCCATAGTGGCTGGAGTTTTCCTGGGGCCTGATATAGTCTTCGTACATATCGGATACGTTCTGCTTAAATTTACCCATATAAGTACATCTGTGTTTATCAATATAACTTTCGTAAGGACCGTAAGCAAAATACTCTGCCTTTTCATATTCCTTAGGCATAAACATTCTTAAGCCGAATCTTGGAAGATAAGGCATAGCGGTGTTACGGGTTCCATGAAGTTCCATATTTATACTGCCGTCACCGTCCACCGTCCATTTTACTTCTATATCCAGCATATGTTCCCTTTGGATGGCCGCAATTGCCAAAACGGAAGTAATTTCAACCTTACCGGCATAATGCCGTGGGGCGGCATCGGATAATTGGGGAAGTAGCCCGGACTGGTCTGCGGTACCGGATGCCACATGGGTTTTATAAACCCTGACCGTATGTCTGTCATAACCGGCCTTTTGCCATTCTGATTTTATATTGCGGTCGTTGTCCGTAGGCGCCCGGAATATATTATACTCCATGGGTTTATCTAAGTAGGAAACCTGATTATTTACCAGGCAGTCAAAGGCACCGGTTAATTTATTATAAACATAGCGGAAATTGGATCCTGCTATAATAACCTGCCTTTCCTCTTCCGTAACCTGGATTTCACCTGATGCATCTGCTTTATCTTCTTTGCGGCATTCCGCCCGGTATCTGCCTTCCTTTATTAAAAGCTGGTCAAAGCCCAATACATGGCCTTTTGGTGCATAAGATTTATCCTCCTTTAAAATATAATTCAGATTCAGATAGCTGATTCCATCCTCCGGCAGGCTAAAACTTACCTCGACGGTTTTTCCGGACTTTGGCGGAATATCCAACTCTTCTATGATTCCTCTTTCCGCCGTATGGCCGTTGCATACCACCTCAAAGGAAACCTTGAGATAATCCTTTAAATTTATAAAATCCAGTTTATTTTCAAAGTAAATTTTTCCGGAATTTAAATCCTTAAGCGAAGCTCTTACCGGGCGGATTACATTCTTATATTCCAGTAATCCGGTGCCGACCCTGCGGTCCGGGAATACAAGTCCGTCCACGCAGAAGTTTCCGTCATGGGGATATTCCCCGAAATCGCCGCCGTAGAAGAATCTATCCTTTCCCTCCGGGGTTTTGCCCATATAAACCGCATGGTCGCACCACTCCCATACAAATCCGCCTAAGAAACGGTCATTCTTATATATTTTCTCAAAATAGTCCTCAATATCTCCGGGCCCGTTTCCCATGGCGTGAATAAATTCACACAAAACATAGGGTTTCTTGTTTTCTTCCTTGCTTAAATAAGCATCAATCATTTCCATGGAATCATACATTTTGCTGTAAACATCCAGCATGGAAGTATCATTTTTATGTCCGCCGGTTTCATATATGCTGCTTTCATAATGAGTCAGGCGGGTATTGTCATAGGACTTAATCCATCCGGCCCCGTCTTCAAAAGCCTTGCTGTAACCGGATTCATTTCCCAAAGACCAGAAAATTATACTTCCGCAGTTCTTATTGTGTCTTACATTACTTTCAATACGGTCACGGAGGGCATCATAAAATATATCCATCTGAACGATATCCCCAAATGTAGTCTGAGAGCTTCCGCTATAAAATGCGGCAGAACCGTGGGACTCAATATCCGACTCGGAAATCACATAAAATCCCATTTCATCACACATCTGCAAAAACCAGGGAGAAGCCGGATAATGGCTGGTCCGGATGCCGTTTATATTATGCCGCTTCATCATTATAAGATCTTTTAACGCCTGCTTCCGGCTGACTGCGGCGCCGGTATAAGGATCGCTGTCATGGCGGTTTACGCCTTTCATCTTAACGGCAGTTTTATTAATATAGATAACACTGTCTATAATCTCAACTCTTCTTAAAGCTACCCTCTGTGCTATGGTTTCTTCCTCCGTCTTTAGAAGAACCGTATAAAGCGCCGGATTTTCCGCATTCCACAGCTTCGGATTGTCAATTTCAAATTCCACGTGTCCGTTTATTGCCTGTTTGGTTTCCATGATTTTTCCCTTAGCCTGACCGATTAATTTTTTACCGTCCTCACTGAACACACCGGTTTTATCGTCGGCTTCCAGTAAAACACAGGTAGTTGGAATTTTTTCATTAAAATATTCCATGTCTATGAGAATTTCAGCCTTTTTGCAATCCGGAGAAACCTGGGATTTTGCAAAAAAGTCCCGGATATGTTCTTTCGGACGGGTCACTATATAAACATCACGGAAAATACCGGAAAAGCGGAATTTATCCTGGTCTTCCAGATAACTGCCGTCACACCATTTTAAAACAAGTACCGCCAGGGTATTTTCTCCGGGTTTCAAGAAATCCGAAATATCAAACTCACTGGTGGAATGGGAAACCTGGCTGTAGCCTGCGAATTTACCGTTCAGCCAGACATAAAAGCAGGAATCCACTCCTTCAAAATTCAGAAAATTTTTATCTGACAGTTTGTCTTCCCCCATATGAAATCTCTTAATGTAGGCACCGCAGGGATTCTCTTCGGGCATGTAAGGCGCATCATAAGGGAAAGGATATTCTACGTTGGTATACTGATTTCTGTCATACCCCAGAATCTGCCAGCAGCTGGGTACCAAAATGGTATCGAAATTTTCCGCTTTATATTCTGTCTGAATAAACTTTTCCTCTACCTCAAAGCGGTTTTTGTAATAGTGGAATTTCCAGTCTCCGCTTAACATGGTAACTCTTCCGGAATCTTCTCTTGGGCTTTCTAAAATTTCATTTGCCGCCTTTTCCGCTTCAAAGGGAATATAATAAGCTCTGTACGGCATGGTCCCCAAATGAAGTGTTTTTGGATCTTCATAATACTTTGGTAATTTGTTCATATGCTTTTCCTTTCATTTCATAATTTTACATGATTCATGCACGGCGGCAGTAATTCTCTGCCGCCTGATTTGCCTTTCCCATATCCCCGGCACAAGCATTTTTCAAACACGCTCTGGTATCTGTTCTGGCCGCAGGAAACGATTGCACTTTAAGGAAATTATAATATATTTCGATGAAATCGCATATAAAGGATATTATCTAATACATGCACAAAATTATACTTTTCACTTTACTTTTTCCCGTATATCGTTCATACTGTTTCACAGACAGGCGGAAGGAATATTTAGTTGCTATCTGTCAAAAAAATTCCGTTACCGACGGAAAACAGCTGAAATCAATTGGAATCCAGAAAAAGTAATACCTGTTGAAAGGAGCCAGTATGCTGAATATATCCGGATATTTAAATGAATATGACGAAGAAATTGTAGATACACAAAATAATATTTCCGTAAACAGCTGCGGTCATTATAAATTAATTACTCTGAATAAATTCGAAACCCTGCGTCCCGCGGGGCGCCAGGACTACCAGTTACTCTATGTTACCCACGGATATGCGGATTTTTTGATAAAGAATAAAATGGTACATGTGCCTGCGGAATCTTTTATATTATATTATCCTGGTGAAAAACAGCTCTACCGCTATACCTTAAAAAACCATCCGGATGTTTACTGGGTTCATTTTTCAGGTCTTTGGACCGCCCGGCTGCTGAAAAAGTATGACCTTTATCCCCATCATATCCTTCATGTAAACGCCGCGGAAGAATGCAAAAGAATCTTTGACAAAATAATCCGGGAATTACAGTTGAAACGAAAGAATTTCTTTTCCCTTGCCAACGTATATTTTGAGGAATTAATCCTGCTGCTCTCCAGGCATATTGCGGAAGAAACCTCCCAAAGCCACAAAAGCAATGAACTGATTGAACGGGCAATTGAATATTTTCACAAGGAGTACCGCAGCGAATTATCCATCCGGGAGTATGCCCGTAAATGCAATATAAGCTGCTGCTGGTTTATCCGCAGCTTTAAAAAACATACCGGAACAACTCCCTGCCAATATCTCTTAGATATCCGTATGAATAAAGCAAAGGAATTACTAAAGAACGGAACCTTTAATATCAGCGAAACCGCAGAATTTGTCGGATATGACAATCCGTTGTATTTCAGCCGGATTTTTAAAAAGAATATGGGAATGTCCCCCCGGGAATACTTAAAAATGCGGCAGCCGTATCTGGAGTGATCTGCGAGTTACAGTTCAGCCTATGGTACTGCGAGGTGTTTTGTGTGAGTGGAGTGAAGCGAAAGTCACACAAAACCCGAGACATGTGTGCGCGAAATTATGCATTCTGCATAATTTCTGTGCATCCTTTGTTACAATTCAGCCGCAA
>JAATFT010000037.1 GCA_015655075.1 Clostridiales bacterium
CCAGAGTTTTTACCTTGCCCCGATTTTTCCGGATTTAGTTTTATGTTACTTACGTCTGCCATAAGGTCAGTCCTCCTTTGTTCTTTAATCGAATTATCTTATCATATTCATTTTATTTATTTTGTGTACACTGTGCAATTTAATACATTTATTTTATCCTATAATTGTAAACATTTCAATATGTCTTGAGTTTTTCCGTACTTTTATCCACACAGTTCGATTTCAACAGGATTCGTTCCTGTCAGCATTTTTTCTGAAATTCATTCTTCCAAGGAAAAAACTTCACCTCCATTAATGATATTACCTTCGCTGCCATGGAGCGTGGAAAAAAGCTGTTTGGCAAAGCCACATTTGTCATGGACAGAGGCTACGATGACAACAAGATGTTCCTAAAACCGGATGAATTACAGCAGGATTATGTGATCCGTCTCACTGCAAAGCGCAAGCTTCTTTATCATAATAAATGGACCCCTGCAACCGAACTGCGAAACCGCAGGAAAGGCAAAGCAAAAATGAATCTGTTCTATAAAGGGAAGAACCAGGAAGCCTATCTTTCCCATGTAAAAGTACAGATTACCGCATCCGGAAAAGATATTTATTTCGTTCTGGTTTATGGCATACGGAAGCTGAAAGCAATCAATGCTTTAAATTTTTATATCACTTTATGCATTGCATTTCTTGCACAGATGTCAATGAAATCCGAAGTAAATGCCCTTAAAGTTTCCATCATACGGACAGCAGATCCCATCAGAGAAACGGTATATTTCTGCTATTACCGACTGGCAAAAGGTATCTGTGGTATTCTGTCGTATGCAAAAGAAGGCGTCAGGCTATGGTTTAGGACAAAGCGTCCTGCATACCGTCAATTATGCCTTAAGCTGAGCATTTAAATAGATAAAAGAATATTTCTCCCAAAGTCCGGTTTCAGACGGGGTTTATTAAAGTGCCTCTATTCTTAAAACTGCTTTTTAATTTTTTCAAAAAATGGCAGATTGGTACTTTGGAAAAACATATTTCATTTTTAATTACAGTTTGCGGAAACTCAAGGCACTAGAATAAAACTATTACAAATTCTTACAGCAAATTATTGAGTTTTAAAAGTTATTCTAAATTTAGGCTATCATAAATCAGCCTAATAATTCATCATTATATGGATTATTTTCTAATATTTCATCTAACATTTTTTCCCCTAATTGATAATACTTTTCATTTATGTTTGACAAAAGTTCCAACTGTTTGGTAAATATTATTCTTCTCCAATCCTTTCCTTCTATTTTATTTTTTGCCGCATAATCTATTGACAACGTTGACACAAATCCCCAACACTGTTTAAAAATATCTCATCAATATCTTTTGAAACAATCTCTTCGTCTATGCCTCCTCTATCACCTACTGCTGCCCAGTGATATCCTTTTTCATCGGAAAAAATATATACTCCATGTTCATAATCGGGTGAAACTATCTGAAAGTGTAATTGTGAAAAATATTTTTCTATATCAATTTGTTGATTTTTACCAATTATTTGATACAGTTCCTTGATCTTTTTAGAAACTTCTTGTGTTGTCATTTTCATTTTTTAACTAAATATCCATTAAATACATACCATTGTATTGACTTTGGCAACTTATATTGTATTCCTAATCCTGCATCCCCTACCAAAGTAATACTGTTGCTTGTTCAACTCCGTCAATAGGCTTAACCACTTTATACTCAATGTATGTTGATGGATCTGTATTGGGAGGAAGTTACAATCGGCTAGGTGATGCCCCTGTCTCCGTCACGTATGCACTCGTTTCACTTGGAACACCATATCTTCCAACAGAAATTGTATTTTCTTTTCCCAATGAAACTATCTGTTATGTACCTGGTATTGCTCCATTATTGGGTGGATAATTCATTTTTCCATCCGCTTTGCACCATCCATCATAAATAGTTCCGTTTGCATATTCTCCAGTCCTTCTACTTTCTTCCATTTCCAATATCCATCATACCTCGCAGCTTCTTCTGGTGACATCATATCTGCAAAAGATGTTGATGAACCACCCTTAATACCAGCACCCGAACCCTCTTTTAAAAACAAGCACCGGTTTCCTTTTGACTATTTATTTTATCGCCTGCAGGGCATGGAAGCGTCGTTTTCCGCCCCATAACAGATTTTATCGCCCCGGATCCACTTTTCGTCGACACATACATATTTAATACATTTTCTTTTTCCAAACTTCATATTTCCCCAGCTGTATGCCACATGGATTTTTCCGTCAAATCCCTGCATCATTACCGGGTATTCGTATCTGCCGTTGTTTATATCATTCCATTTCCCGGTAAAACCTTCTCCTGCTTCTATTATTCTTCTATAGGGCCAGGTTATTCCCCCGTCCTCAGAAATTGCAAGGGCTACCGGACATCTTTGGTCCGGCCAGACCGTTCTTGTGATATCATCATTAAAAGAAACCGGATTATAGGAAATTCCTATGGCACCGCTTTTTAACCGGATTGCAGAAATACTGGAATTATTGTTCGGCAGCTCCGTAGGAACCGGTACGCTCCAGGTATCTCCGTAATCCTCCGATCTGGATATATAGATGTTATCCGCAAAACGGCTTCTGAAAAGAGCCGTAAGCCTTCCGGGTTCTGTTTCCACGATATTGGCATGTACCCTTCCCTGGCTTTTGGGAACGGCAGCCTCCCTCCAGCTCATTCCTGAGTCATCGGATATCTGCATGACCGTTATATCGCTTCCGTTCCTTGTGTTATCACAAAAACAGATCCAATTTCCAAATATCCACCGTCCATTTGATAAAATCTGGATTTTCTGCCTGCAAAAGGAGCCCGGCCTATTAAATATAACTTTCCTTTCTCCCCAGGTATACCCATTATCTTTTGATATCCTGCGTCTGATTTCAGCCGTATACTGAAGGTTAAATCCTTCTTTGGTTTCCGGTGTCCTTGCAGTCTGCGCCGTATACGTAATCCAGATATGACCTTCCGGCGTAAAGAACAAGGACGGATTCTGTTCGGAACGGGCGGGATCATCCGATATTTTAACCGGATTGGTCCATACGCTGGAACCGGCATTTAATCTGGACAGCACAATACCGACATCCGCATTTCCTTCATCCGTTCCCGCAAACCAGCAGCAAAGGATGTCTCCGTTTGGCAGCTCCAGAAGATCAGCCGCATGGCAACTCTTATACGGAGCATTGGGAATACGCGATTCAATCGTATCCATTAATACGTTCTTGTATAATTTTCCGTTTTCTTCTATTATTTCAATATTTATATATTCTCTGTTCATAGTAACCTCCTGTATCCGTTTAACCCTTAACGGACCCGATCAAAATCCCTTTCTTAAAATATTTCTGTACAAAAGGATAAATACAGGCAATGGGTGTCATTGCAATGAAAATAGCGGCCGCTTTCATATTATTCTGGTTTAGGGTAAATCCGTTCCGCATAACATTGGTAAAAACGGTGCCCGAATTGCCGGAGGTAATAACAACGCTTTTCAATATCTGCTGGATTGTCTTCAGATTATCCGATTTTAAAAACATCTGGGGGACCAGATACTGATTCCAGATACTTACGGCATTAAACAGGCCAATGGTTGCCAGGATGGGCTTGGATATGGGAAGGAAAACCTTCGTCAGGGTCTGGAAATCCGTCCCTCCGTCAATAAACGCCGCTTCTTCAAGCTCTGCCGGCAAACCGTCCAGAAATGCTTTTGTAATAAGTAAAAACTGTGTATTGATCGCTCCCGGCACAATCATAACCCAGATGTTATCAATAAATCCAAGTTTACTGTAAACAATATATTGGGGGATAATACCCGCTTCAAATACCCAGGTAATCACAAACAATGTCATAATGACGTAGCGCTGCTTAAGTCTCGGCCGAGACAACGCATAAGCCGTAATGTAAGTAAATACCACCGCTATTAATGTCCCAAATAACGTATAGATAAAAGAATTCTTCATTCCCGTAAATATATCAAATTTGGGATTTGTAAGTACATACTTAAAGGATTCTATATTAAATCCCTTTGGGAAAAAATCTACCTGTCCCCGGGTTAAAAAAGTTCCGTCACTGCAGGCAATAAATAAAATATAAAGGAATGGATAAATACAAACGACAGCAATCAATAATAAAACAGTATTATTCACCGAATCAAATACGGTAATCCTTCTTTTGTTCCTAATACTACTTTTTTTCAATATTTATTCACATCCCTTCTATCAGAATAATCTGGTTTCCGCATATTTGTCAGCAGCTTTATTGGTAAGCATTACCAGAATGAATGCAAGAATCGATTTCAGCAGATTCACCGCCGTACCATAACTGTAATTAGGGAAACCGGAGCTCTCAAAAGCAATACGATAAACATAGGTCTGAATTACATCCGCGGTAGAATACACACTGGAGTTATACATTAATAGAATTCTGTCTAAATCTACCGTAAAAATATTGCCCACACTGATAATAAACATGGTGATAACGGAAACAGCGATAGATGGCAGCGTAATATGCAACATCTTAACCCAACGGTTTGCGCCGTCCACTTCCGCCGCTTCATATAAGGCCGGATCAACCGCCGTCATCGCCGCAATGTAGATAACTGCGGAATACCCAAAGGTCTGCCATACCTGCAGGAAAACATACATGGGCCTGAACCAGGCGGGACTTGCCTGAAAATGAATCGCCGTTTTGCCCATGGCTTTAATTAAATTATTTACAATTCCGTTTGTCGGAGAAAGCATCGTAAAAAGAATGCTGACCATAACCGCGGAAGATATAAAATAAGGCAGAAAACTTAACGACTGAACAAAACCGTGAATTGCTTTTTGCTTAATCTCATTCAGGAACAGCGCAAAAATAATGGGAATAGGAAATACTACAACTAAGGAAAGTACCGCCAGAATAATAGTATTTTTTAAAAGTTTAAGCATATAGGGATCATGAAATATTTTAATAAACCATTTAAATCCCGCCCACTCGCTTCCTAATATTCCTTTAAAGGCACTGAAGTTTTCAAAAGCAATTACCATTCCAAAAAGCGGGCCGAATTTAAACAATATTAAACTGATGATACCTGGCAATAAAAGCAAATATAGCTGTCTGTTTTTCTTTAAGTCTTTTTTTATACGTTGCTTAAGCGGTTTTTTTGTCAAAGGAATTGTAACTGCTTTATTTCCTTTTCCCAATATTTTCATCCCTTTCTTTTTCATTCTGACAAGGGGTATCGCACGAAACGTTTAACCGCCATATATAGCACATAATAGCGTCAGTGCGACAGTCCCCATAATCAAAAATAGTTATTATCGGAATATACTTAATTATTTACTAAAAGTATCAGTATACGCTTCCTGCTGAATCTTTTCAATATCGGATAATCCCAGACCGTCCATTTCCTGAACAAATGCATTCCAGTTTGTCTCATTCAGTTCATTATCGCCGGTAATAAAATGTGTCAGACCGGAGCACTCTGCTTCATATACGGATGCAACCAGGCCGGTAAGCTGTTCTTCCTTTTCTGTCGTATAAATTAAAGTGGGTCTTTCGAGGAAGTTTTCACTAATGAAATATTTGTTTGCCGCATCTGAAATAAGATTTGTATTCCAACTGTAGAATGCCGTCTGGTCAACCGGTTTACATACGGTAAATCTGTCGCTTAAGAAAGACCATTTCTTTTCACCGGATTCTTTCGACTCTTCTGTCGTATAATCCGCAAGGAAGGATTTGGTATTGTCGCTTCCCGTTTGGAAACTCTCGCCTTCAACACCCCAGTTAGCTAATGTAATACCTTCTTCGCTATAGAAATAGTCAATAAATTTAAGAATCGTTGCAATTTTTTCTTCGTCACAGGAAGAATTTACTGCCGTAACACATCCGCTTTGATATAAAGTTGAAGTAGTTACAGGAATGGTTTTTCCATTGGCATCCTGAAAGAAATTTAATACCTGCATATCATAATCCGGATTATTATCAGGCCCGCCGTTTTCCATAAACCATTCCGCACGGTTATAATAATCGTAGAATACACTTGCCGAACCTTCTAACGTTTGGGATTCCCAATCTCCTTCACTATTCGTTCCTGAAATCCACAATGGATTGATAAGTCCTTTGTCATACCAAAGCTTCATGGTTTCAATCCAGCCGTATGCTCCGTCCGCCTTTATATTAAAGGAACCATCTTTTTCATGATTATAGTATACACCGCCCGAACCGTTGGCATCGGCGTAGCTTGCCGCACCAAACCATGCTGCAAAACGTAATGCGCTGTCCCTGCCCGATAGCGGATAGTAATTATCATCCTCCTCGCCGTAATATGATTTTAAAGTTTCCAATGCCGTTGTAAAATCATCGACCGTTTTAACTTTTGAGGCATCGATACCTGCTTCTTTGAACTGGTCGGCGCGATAACCGATTAAGTCTGCAAAAATAGGTGATTCCTTTACCAATCCATAGATAGCGCCGTTTTCGCTGGTAACATACGCCGCATAATCAGTATTTGCATCAATATAAGCCTGCAAATTCGGAGCATACTTTGCAATGTAAGGAGCAAGATCTGCAAAAGCACCCTGTCCACCATATACCTTTGCCTGTGCCAGATTAACCATTGCGGAATCCGGAAGGGTTCCGCTGGCAATCCTCTGATCAACTTCCGTATAAGTATCGTCAATTTCTTCCGGTCCTTCCACATATTCAACATGAATTCCCGTATTTTCTTCTGCTGCATCATACCATTTCAGTTCTTTAATCCAGTCAATATACTGGGAACGCATGAACATGGTATAGGAATTTGATGTACTTCCGGCTGTTTCGTCCGTTGTTTTTGCCGAACCGCCCGATTCATTCCCCGAACCGGAGGAGTTTTCGCTGTCTCCCGATTTCGAAGAAGAACCGCAGCCGGAAAATACTGCTGCCGTCATAATGACTGCAAGAAATAATGCCATAAATTTTTTAATGCTTTTCATGAAAATACCTCCCTTTTAATTTTAACTTTATTATATTACGGCGGTAAAACACCGCCTTTTCCCAGAAGATTAAAAGCATCTTCCGGGAAATTTATTATGATCAGTCCGCCTTGTATACTTTGTTAACTGCCTGGAAACATCCGTCGGTCAATTCACCGTCATCAATTTCAACTTGCAAAACTGATAGCATAATCAATCGCATTTACCAGACTTAATTCACTCGCCGTGCCTGTCCAGGCTTGGTCAAAAGCGGTTCCATGATCCACCGAAGTCCGGATAATCGGTAAACCCAATGTTATATTTACACCTTCCACAGTATCCCATTTTTTTAAATCCCTATTGTATACAAAACCAATTACTTTTAAAGGTATATGTCCCTGATCATGATACATTGCAACAACCATATCATAATAGCCTCCCCTGGCCTTCGAAAAAATACTGTCCGGAGGAACCGGTCCCTGAGCATTGATTCCCTTTTTTTTCGCATCCATAATTGCAGGAATAATTTCCGTTTGCTCTTCCGTACCGAATAAGCCGTTCTCCCCGCAGTGGGGGTTTAACCCGGCCACTCCTATTACGGGACGGACAATTTTCATATCGGCGCACGCCCGGTTTGCAATTTCAATCACCTCAAGAACCCGTTCCCGCGTAACCAGGTTACAGGCCTCTTTTAAGGAAACATGAGTAGATACATGTACTACGCGTAAATTTTTATAAGCAAGCATCATGGTAAACTTTTTTGTTCCGGTAAAGTCGGCATAAATTTCCGTGTGTCCGGAGTAGTGATGCCCCGCCCGATTAACCGCCTCTTTATTTATTGCATTTGTAACCGTAGCGTCCACTTCATGATTCATTGCCAGCTCAATTACTTTTTTAACATACTGAAACGCCGCCTCACCTGCCATAACCGATACCGTTCCGGTTTTAAGGTTTTGTATATCCACAAGCCCCATATCCAGAACATCGATTGTACCAAAGGTAAACGCCGCTTCCTTTACGCTCTTTACAGGATGAATCCGTATCTTTGCCCTGCCCACAATTATTTTTGCCTTATCCAATACGGCTGCATCACCAATGACAATTGGTGCACACCGCTCATATATTTGGGAATTGCTTAAGGCCTTTATCGTAATCTCAGGTCCAATACCGGCCGGATCTCCCATTGTAATTCCAATAATCGGTCTTTTCATACCTGCCTCCTTCATAACGAAACATATTGCCATAATGATTTGCTGTAAATGCTTCTTCTATACCTTTTTAATGAATTTCAAGCTGTTTATATTCATCCAAAACCTTTTTAATCGCTGCTATGCCTTCCGAAGACACCTGATTAAACGGGCTTCTGCACTTTCCGACCGGATAACCTGACATAGCAGTTGCAGTCTTAACAATAGTATTTGGATTTCCATATTTAAAGCAGTTTCGAAAGCCTCTTATATTGTCCTGATATTCTTTCGCTTTTTTTAAATTGCCGCTGACAAAATTCTCATAAATCGCAACCATATTATAAGGAAAAACATTGGCACATCCGGCGATTCCTCCGGTTCCTCCTGCCATAAGATTCCAGAGTATCAGCGAGTCATTGCCGCAAAGAACCGAAAAATTCTTACCTTTGGTTTTTTCTATATACTGGAGCATATTATCGAAATTTCCGCTGCTGTCCTTTACCCCGGCAATATTGTCCATGTCTGCCAATCCTGCCACGGTTTCCGGAAGCAATCCATTTCCGGTTCTGTCCGGAATATTGTAAAGAACAATGGGTAAATCCACGGCTTTTGCGACGGACATATAATGTCCGTAAATTTCTTCCTGCGAGGCTCTGGCAAAGTAAGGTGTTACGACGGAAAGCACGTCGGCGCCGAGTTTCTTTGCATTTTCCGAAAGCCGGACCGTGTCTTTTGTACCTACACACCCTGTGCCTGCGTATATGGTAACCCTTCCGGCCGCCTCGTCAATTACGGCAGACAATACCTGTTCCTTTTCTTTTTCACTTAGTATATAGCCCTCTCCATTTGTCCCGGCTGTAAATATACCATGGATTCCCGCACCGATGAGACGGTTAACCTGATTTCTCAGCTCCTTTTCATTGATGCTTTCATCCTCATTCATAGGAGTTATAATTGGTGCAATAATTCCTTTTACAGGCTTCATACCTTCTCCAATCTGTGCTTTTGCAGTAATATAATCTTTATTATTTGTGACTGTTTCGTTAAAGATCTCTTACGAACCTCCAGAGCTTTACTGCCGTTAATTACTTTTTTCGGCATCATAAGTAAATACTGTTCTAACATATCATCCTCCTTCTAATTTTAGTTTTTTGGCAATCTGATAAATTATGTCCTTTTTCCCAAAGCCGCCCGATTTTGATATAATCCACAGCTTTTGATTCCTATAGTTTATATAGGAAAGAACAGCACCCGCCTCTAGTTCACATACAGGGAAAATTTCATTGCAGCGGATTTGATTAAAAAAACCTAAAAGCGTATCTCCTCCAATAATCATCAGCATATGATTACAATTAATATCCAGTAATTTCTTTACGACCTCTCCCAAGGCTGAAGCTATTGTGACCCTTACATCATTCAAAGACATCTGCTTCTTCTCATAAATATATGTATTTACCGAATCCAAATCGGAAATACCGGTATCCAGCATGACTACAGGATACTCCCTAAATTTATTTTCCATAGTCTGAAGCCACCGGGCGCCCTCCCGTGACGACAGATAATTTTTCTCCAACTGTTGTCCCGGTGTCAGTACTACCCGTCCAAATCCTTTTTTCTCTGCGTATACTATCTGGGCTTTCGAGATTGGATTTACACTCCCGCACATTACGAGCAGCGATTGGTTCAGCTCTGGCATCTTGAATTCTCTTTTTTTAAAATTAAGAATCTTTGGAAGAAACGATGCAAAGCCAGTACATCCGGCCATTATTTTTAACTGATTTTTATCATTTAGATATTCTGCTATTTTTTGAATATCATCATCGGATTCCGCATCAAAAATACCTATTGTCGGTATATTAAAATCTGTTTTATACGTTTTATATTGACCGAAAAGTTCAACTCTGGTGCTATTATAAGCAAACAAATTCCGGACTTCTGATGAAATAACAGGTTCAAACGGATCTTTGCCAAATACGCTTTCCCTGATGGGCTGACCATCAACATAATGATATCCCTGAATGGTTACACGGTTCATTTGAGGATATGCAGGTACAAATGGTAAAAATTGTTCATCACATGCCTCCAATAAGGCCTTCAATTCACTGCCTATGTTTCCCCGCAGGCCTGAATCAGTTTTCTTGTAAATATGAGACACACCTGCCTTAACGGCACTTTTAGCTAGTTTATAGACTGTTTTATATGCCTGTTCATCGGATAGGTGCCTTGTCTCAGCGTCAATAACCAATACCTCTGCCCCATTTTCAATAAACAGGTCCTCCCTTGCATTTGAAGTTGTTATTATTTTAGTATTAGCCCCATATTGTGCGAATTGAATTCCCGTATCCAGCGCACCGGTGAAATCGTCTGAAATCAATAAAAGCTTTATCATTCCCTCTTACTCCCGATTGTTTCATTTTAGAACATTTTAGTTTTATTGTAAAATATATGGCGTAAATGTTCTATACTATTTTCTTTGTATGTATATATTAACAGGCAAAAATAATTTATTCAAGCGTTATTTAGTAATTTTTTTGCATTATATGTTTTAATTTGAAACATATTGGTTTTTATTGATTTAAGTGTTCAATTATGATACCATGTGTTTAATAGAATTTATTAATGATATTACTCTGAACAACCAAAAAGTTAAGATATCAAAGCGGATATTTCTGGTCCGCTCCGCTGCTTGCTCATAACCATACCAGCAAAGCTGGTATTTCAGTCGGAGCCCACTTTCCGACTGAAACAAGTAAGCCCCAAACCCACCGCTTACGCTTCGCTAAAAAGCGGGTTACTTACTTGAAAGTGGAGCGGTCAGAACGGTGCAATGATTTTTCAAACACGTTCCAGAGTTATAACGGAAGGAAATTATTATGAATAAAGTAAAAATATTAGGAATCGCTCCATATGACGGGATTAAATCACTTATGCTTCAAATTGCAGAAAGACGGACCGACATAGAATTAACTGTATTTACCGGTGATTTAAAAGACGGACTTGCCATTGCACAAAAGTATGAAAACTCCGGCTATGACATTATCGTATCCAGAGGCGGCACGGCCGAATTAATCCGACGGCATTGCAAAATTCCTGTTATTGATATTTCGCTCAGTATCTATGATATTTTCAGATCCATTAAATTAGCGGAGAATTCTACAAACAAATATGTTGTGATCGGCTTCCCTGCCATTACGAAGAACGCCCACTTCATATGTGATATGCTTAACTACAATATCAATATTTATACCATCCATAATGAATCGGAAGCTTCTGATATACTTAAGGAACTAAGTTCCGAAGGCTACGGCATAGTATTATGTGATATGATTACAAGTTCTCTGGTACAAAAATATGGGATGAATGCTATTTTAATTACCTCCGGTTCCGAAAGCATCGAGGCGGCCTTCGACCTATCCATCCAGATGTCAGAATCTATAAATAAAATTAAAAGTGAAGTTAATTTCTACAAAATGATTCTGGAGTATCATCCGAAACCCTACGTCGTATTTGATAAAAATTTTCAGCAGATTTTTTATTCCGGATTATCGTCCGAACCTTTGCCTGTAATGAATGAAATCCAAAAACAGCTTCCAATCGTTATGAACGAAGGATATCAGAAATCATATTTTGAGTACTCAGGACTTCTTTATGTATTAATAGGTAATAAGCATGTGGAAAACGGCAACATCTATATAATTTACTACATAAATCAGCGCAAAGTCCCACTGTCCTTAACGAAAAACGGAATTTACCATCTGAACAGGGAAGAAGCATATGATAAATTTTTCAACAGTTTTTATGGTATTACACACTCAACCCAGAAAAATCTCATGAGCATTGAGCAATATGCCGAAAGCAGCTATCCTATTATGATTATGGGCGAGTCCGGCACAGGAAAAGAACAGCTTGCAAGGCTGCTTTATGCCAAAAGCAAGCTGCAGAACTGTCCTATGACCATTATAAACTGCGCTAGAATCAGTGCACGCAGCTGGGAGTTTTTAACGAGTGATAACAATTCACCTTTAAGTGATACAAAGACCACCATTTATATTCAAAATATGAACAGTCTGACTGACGTCCAGTTTTCAGAACTTTGCAGTATTATAAAAGATTTGAATCTTCATTACAGGAATCGTATTCTGTTTACCAATTCCGTCGAAAGTGAAGACTCCATTCTGCGTTGTGAAAAGGTCATTAACAGCCTCTCCTGCCTTACCTTGAGAATTCCTCCTCTAAGAGAGCACAAAGAGGACATCCCTAATTTGACAAGCTTGTATATCAGCGTGCTGAATATGCGCTTTGCAAAAGAAATTGTGGGACTCGAACCAGATGCCATGAAGCTGCTTCAGGAATACAACTGGCCATTCAATTATGATCAGTTCAAACGTATCCTGGACGAACTTGTTACTTCTGCGGCTTCCTCCTATATCACTGCTTCCGCAGTTTCGACTCTTCTATGCAGAGAGCTTTCGGATACTGTAACAAATGATAACGGAAAAATATATGTCAACCTGAATCAAACCTTAGAACAAATCAATATAGACATTATAAAGATATTACTTAATCAGACAAAGAATAATCAAAGCAAAGTTGCTAAAAATCTTGATATCAGCCGGACAACCTTATGGCGTATGCTGCAGAAAATAGATATGGGCAAATAAAAGCAATATTAAGGATCTGCCTAAAGGAAAAATCATTCAAAAAGATTAATAATTAAATTCATCCTTCAGAACTTCCTGCAGAGTTTCAATAAATTTTTGCGCAGCAAGTGATGTATATCTGTTTGTATTAAAGTTGACAGCAATAGACCGCATTGAAAAAGCTCCTGTTGTGAGGGTATAAAATTTAAAATTTTCTTTATTATATCCGGCATAACGGATAAATGTCTCAGGGCAGAAAATAACACCGATTTCCTGTTGTGAAAATGCAATCATGGTTTCTATATTAGGCGTTTCAAAAATAATTCTCGGTTTAAAATTACATTGCTGCGTATACATGGAAAAAATCTTTCCAAGCTTGGTATTTAAAGTCATACTAATAAACGGACACTTGCTCAGTAACTGTATTTCAAACTTAGTATCCAGCTGCCGTATGATTTCCCCATATTTTCCATTTCTATTATTCTTCAGCAAGGAAATTGGTACTACTACGACAAAATGTTCATCATAAAGGGGAATGCTTTTAATATCCGTTGTATATTCCGGAATAAAGCCAATACTAAAATCCAGTTTTCCATTTAAAAGCTGTTCCTCTACTTCCGGCGATGTTCCCTCAAATAATTTTAATTTTATATGAGGATACTTCTGATAGAAATTCTTAATTGCAGCAGGTAAAAGGAACCGGGTTCTTGTGTGAGTACAGCCAATTGTTAAGATACTGTTCTTAAAATCATCTATATCCGTTATTTCCTGGCTTATATTGTCTTTCAGCAGCAGCATCTCTTTCGCTTTATCATAGAGATAATTTCCGGAAGCTGTCAAAGTCAGCGGATTCGTCCTAAGAAATAGTTTTGTTCCTAAATTTTCTTCAAGTTTCTTTATATGCTCACTTAGTGTCTGCTGTGTAATGAAAAGAGCTTTGGCTGCTTTCGTAAAACTTAAGTCTTCCGCCACAGCAATAAAATATTGTAAATCCAGGAAATTCACAAATTCCTCCTTATCCGTTGCATGAATTAAAATTATTCCGCATAATCTATAATTTTACTAATCACTTATAAACTATACTTATTTTAATCATTTTTGTAAAGTATAAATATTCCCTAATCTATTTCCTAATTAATTGTATTTCTCAAATGCTGACTTAATTTTACATTTTCCGCATAGTCAACCGGACAATCTATAATAACCGGTACATGTTTCTCTTCTGCTTCAAGAAAAGCTTTCTCAAGGATTGGCATTAATTCATCCGCACAGGTAATCTTGTATCCGACTGCACCCATACTTTCTGCCATTTTCACAAAATCAGGATTTGAAAAATCGCAGAATTCCGTACAGCCGTACTGATCCATCTGTTTCCATTTAATTAATCCGTAAGCCGCATCATTAAAAATAAGAACAACAAACGGCGTTTTTTCTCTTACGGCGGTTTCAATTTCCTGACAGTTCATCATAAAACCACCGTCGCCGACAACTGCAAGAATCTTTTTATTTTCAGGATAAACAAGCCTTGCACCGATTGCTCCGGGAAGTCCAATTCCCATAGAAGCAAATCCGTTTGAAATGATGCAGGTATTTGGTTTATAACAGTGATAATAACGTGATATCCATACCTTATGTGCGCCTACATCTGAAATAAGTATATCATCCTCACCCATTACAGCCCTGACATCTCTTAGTATCCTCTGGGGTTTTAACGGGAAAGAACCATCGTGGTCATACTGGTGTAAATCTGCCAGCATTTTTTCCTTAATCTCAAGGAATTCAAGTGGTTCATCCTTATTTGTCACCTTTTGTGCTATTAAGTTCAGGGATGCGGATATATCTCCCACCACCTGTACGCAGGGCTGATAATACTTGTTTACATGGGGTGGCCTCATATCAATATGTACAATCGGGCAATCATTAAATTTGTGCCATTTCCCCGGTGCATATTCAACCAAGTCGTAGCCTACGCAGATAACCAGATCCGCTTTTTCTAACATTTTATTCTGATAATCCACCTGGGATATACCAATGGTAAGCATCGAATATTTATCTGTAAATGGAATAATGCCTTTCGACATCATTGTATTAATAACCGGAATTTTAAGTCTGTCGGCAAAGGCAGTCAAAGCCTCTGATGCATGTCCTCTAACCGCTGCGGCACCGGCAAGTATGATTGGCCTGGCGGCTTTTTTAATAATTTTCTCAGCATTGTGAACGCAGCTCAATTTTGCATATTCCGGTACTGCTATCTCTTTTTCCAAAGGTTTTTCATTTTCATCAACTGATATTTTTGAAACATTTATGGGAATATCAATATGGGTCGCTCCGGGCCGCTCATTTTCTGCATATTTAAAAGCCAGTCTTACCACCTCTGAAATAGAGGAGGGATCGATAACAAGTTTTGTACGCTTTGTAACCGGCTCAAACAGCTTTGTCAAGGCTAAGTACTGATGAGATGTAATATGCATACGCTCTGTTCCCACCTGCCCTGTAATAGCGACAAGGGGCGCAGCATCTGAATCGGCATCGGCAACTCCTGTAATCAAATTTGTTGCACCCGGCCCCAGAGTAGCAAGGCAGACACCTGCTTTACCTGTCAGTCTTCCATATATGTCGGCCATAAATGCCGCTCCCTGTTCATGGCGCACCGTAATAAAACGGATTTGTTCTGAATCCTTCAGGGCATTAATCAATTCCAGATTTTCCTCTCCCGGAATACCAAATATATACTTTACTTCTTCTTTTTCCAAACATTTTACCATCAGCTGTGCTGTATTCATGTTGTTCCTCCAAATTAGCATTTAAATTATAATAGTTTTTATAAATTATTTATCTGATTAAAAAAATTTTTATGCCAAAGCTACCTCTACCAGATTCGTATGCTGCGGATTTCCTTTTGCCAATGGAGACGGATGCCTTGTCGTTGTCAGAACATTGATGGATCCCCGTATATCTGTTCCCTTAATATCCGGAGTATACCAGCCTCCCTGGGACATGGCGACCACCCCTTTCATGATCCTGTGAGTCACGAATACAGGAATCCGGATACAGCCCCGATCATTGAATATCTTTACTGTGTCCCCCCGGCTGATACCGCGTTTTTCCGCATCATCAGTATGAATCCAAAGCGCCGGCATTTCTAATTCCTCCATCCATTCGTTATTGTCATGGATGGAATGGCAGCGCCGCCTGGTATGCCAGCCGATAAGCTGAAGAGGATATTTCATCCGTAATAAATCATCCGGTCCCTCCTCACAGGGAACATAGGCGGGTACAGCCGGAAGCTCTTTATTGTGCATTTCATAAATAAGCTTTGAAAAAATTTCAATTTTACCGGAAGGTGTTTGAAATTGATACTGCTCCGGTTCCCTTATTTCCTTTTCAAAGGCAATTTTTACCGTATTGTTCTTAAACTGATAACCACCCTGTCTGCAAAATTCCTCATAATCCGGTAATTCCTTTTCTTTTTCCCGGTATCTTTCATAAATTTCTTTCAGCCATAACTCCATGTCTGGTTTTTTATCAATAAATTCTTCAAACATTCCAAGTTCTTTTGAAAGCTCCTTAATCCATTCCCATTCAAATCTGCATCCAAAAACAGGCTCTATTACTTTATTATTACGCAAAATGTAATTTGCCCCTTTCCAGGGCGTCACAATATTATTGTTTTCAAATACGGAGGCGGCGGGCAGAACTATATCCGCAAATTTTGCACTGGGAGTCATAAAAATATCAGAGCACACAATGAATTCACACTTTTTAGTATCTTTCAGAATACGAATCGTGTCGTTAATATCCGAATGCTGATTTACCAGGGTATTTCCGGCCAGATTAAATATCAGTTTAATGTTGCCTGATAATTTTTCCACCCCCTTGATTCCATCTTCAGAGGATGTCATCTCCGTGCCATGTTCAATTGCCTTACTCCAGAGAAAAACCGGAATCTTTCCTTGATAGGGATTTTCCAACTCATTACGAAAGCCCGGAAATGGATGCTCGTTTACCCATCCGGCACCTGCTGCACTGCCTCCCGGAATACCCACATTGCCTGTCATACAGGCAAGAGCGGCAAGGCATCTGACTGTCTGTTCACCGTTTCTGGTCCGCTGAAGTCCAAGCCCCGCCAAAAGGCATGCAGGCTTCATGGAGGCGTAATCTCCGGCTAATTTTATAATCGTTTCGGCCGGTACACCTGTTATACCCCCAGCCCATTCCGGATTTTTCACAATCCCATCTTTTTCCCCTGACAGATAAGTGAAATAACTTTCTCCATAGGGTATTCCGTCAGGCATATGTTCCTCATCAAAACCAATACAAAACCGATCCATAAATTTTTTGTCTAAAAGATTTTCCGACCATATGACATAGGCCATTGCATCTGCTAACGCTGCATCCGTTGACGGCCTGATGGGAATCCACTGGTCGGCATAGGTAACTGCCGATTCATTAAACCTTGGATCTATTACTATAATTTTTACATCTTTTTCTTTCAGCAATGAAATATAGTAATTCAGCTCGGATCCAAAAATGGTTTCTGCCGGATTATGTCCCCAAAGAATAAGCAGCTTTGTATTTAATATATCCGACGGACTGTTTCCGCTTTCCGCGGTTCCGTAAATGTATGGTGTTATATAAGACGCACAGGCACTGCTATAGGAATTATAATGGTCTAAAAATCCTCCGTCCAGCTTTAGCAAACGTTTTATCAGATTTGCCGGTCTTAAAACACCGGTTACACCGGTTGAGTACATAACATACCGGGAAGACGGTCCGTAAGTTTCGGTGATTCTTCTCCATTCCGATGCGATAATCCTAACCGCCTCTTCCCAGCTGATCCGCTCAAATTTTCCGCTGCCGCGTTCACCGATCCGTTTCATCGGATACTTTAAACGTTCACTGCTTAAAAAGGTTTTCCGATATCCCCTTCCTCTGACACAGGCCCGCAGCTGAGGATTATTCCGGCTGTCATCCGTTGCAATACTTAACATACATCCTTCCTGCACTTTGGGCCTGATGACACACTTTCCTCCGCAGTTATTAATTCCGGCCGTATTGATTGTTTCGGCCGGTCTTAATTCCTTTGATTTTCCGGGGCCGTTTTCTATTACGTCCTTCCAGATGTTTAACGCTCTCTCTGTTCTTTCTTTTCCGGTACCGGTCTTTAAATATTCTTCCCATGCAATCCATATTTCCCAAGCCTGCTTTTGCATTATGAATTCTTTAAGGCATGTCATAAATAACCGAAACTCAGTGAAAGTCCCCTTTCCTGCATTTACAACTGCTTCTGATATTTCTTTCATTGTTGGGAGCAGATATTTTTCTACAAATAAATTTCTTTGGTTATCCCTGTCTTTATGGTCTAAACCATTTTTGTTATAATAAATTTCTACTGCCTTAAGATATGCCAGGTAACGGAACATTTCTCCTATATAATCAGGTGGGTTTCCCTCCATTTTGCATGGCCGGTATCCTGATTTGTAATAGAATTGAATAACCGATACTGTTGTCCTGTCCAGAAGAATTTTTCCCCGCCCCATACAGGACGATGCCCATAAGGGGATGTAAATATCTGCATCCGTTCCCCGAAGAAGGGAATCATATTCCAGGGAAAACTGCTTTCCATCCATTTTACAAAAAGATGTACCCATTATCATATTTTGATTATCTGATGGTTTTTGAGCAAAAAAATCGGCAATTTCCTGATAAACAGTCAATGTCTTTTCAATTTTCATACTTTTTTCCCTAAATTCTGTTTTCATTATGATTATCATCCCTTAAATGAAAAGTAAGGCAATGTACCGGGCAAGCATCCACACATACAGGGTTTCGTCCCATGGCAAGGAGGTCTATGCAGGCATCACACTTACCTGCTTTCTTAACCGCCTGCCTGTATACCGGAATGTGATAGGGACAAGCCGCTATACATGCCCTGCATCCGACACATTTTTCCTCATCAAAAGCAACCACTCCATTTTCCGTATTATACATGGCGTGGAATTTACATACTTTAACACAGGCCGCATCCCTGCAATGATAACAGCTGTCCGTGTAATGCCAAACCTTAAGTTTTTGTTTATCATACGTTTCCGTCGTGAATACCCTTCGGTAGTTAACACCAAGTTCCAGGTTGTTTTTATCCTTGCAGGCAATCTGGCAGGCACCGCAGCCTATACATTTATCTGCGTCCACTGCAAAAACAGAATCCTTACTGTTCATTTTGTCCTGACCTCATTATTTTTTATCCATCTTCTTTTAATTTACGATATGGGAATCCTGATTTCCCCATTATTAAGTTTTGTCAACAGCTCATAACCATTTTCCGTAATTAAAACAGTATCCGAATGGCGGACACCGCCCCATGATTTATCCATCAAACCCGGCTCCACCGTTATTACCATATTGGGCTTTAGGGGTATCTTATTACCCGGTGCAAGAGACGGGAATTCATGGGCAGAGCAGCCGACTCCATGTCCGACACGTCCCGGAAGGATTGCACCAAATCCATAATCGGTATATACTTTGGCAGCCGCATGATATAATTCCTCAAACAATACATTCGGTTTTAATATGTTAAATATACTTTCTCTTGCTTTTAGCATACTGTCATATGCATTTTGCCTGTAGGAATCCAACTGTTCAATAATAATTGTTCTTTCATTTTCCGCATGATAACCGTCCGTCTTCGCCCAGGCCATAGGAAGCGTCAAATCTCCGCTTTTTGGCTGATAATGTTTTGGACAATCGCAGCCGTAAGCAATATGTCCATTTGACATACACCATACATGGAGGCTGTCAATCATACCCCCCTCAGAAGTTCCGAAACCGCATACCTCAGAATCCCTGAACTTCGTATGCCACATTTTGCGCATTGCATACTGGCCTTCCGTTGCCGCTTCCGCTTCCGATTTTCCGGAGGATATATTCTCTATAGCAACACGCACACCTTCGTCAACGAGTTCTGCCGATCGCCTGATTCTGCTGATTTCATACTCATCCTTGATGATTTTTAGCATATTGACAGTCTCGGAAATTGAACTGGCACTGACATCCGGGTATTGGCTCATAACCTGCTGATAAAAATCAACACTGATATAGTCCATTTCCAAACCGATTTTACCGGTTATTTTACCGGTAAGCATTCTAATGGCATCTGTGGGCTTCATTGCAAGTGATGTATTAGCTCCCCATTTTCCATAAAGTTCAACTTTATTTATAGCCCCCTCAGCTTTTGCATGGTCATTGCGAATACAATGCACAAGCAGTTCTGGTTCTCCCTCAAGAGGTATAATCATAAAAGCCGGGTGACTGTTAATAACCGGATTAAAATTACTGAAGATGAAAACATTTTCAGGTTTCTGCAGGATGACCAGACTGTATCCTTCCTCCATCATTTTTTCCTTTAAACATTCAATCCTTTTGTAGACAGATTGCTTGGCTTCCATTATTCATAACCTTCTTTCTTTCATTATATCAATGAGGAAAACCTCAAATTTTCACATGGATTCCCAATGGTCGCCCAGGCTTCAAAGTCCTCCACTACAAACATGCTTGTAGAAACAGTCTTTGCAGGATAGCCTTCCCCCGGATGACGGCAGATACTATTGACACCGTTCTCATGATCCGACATGATACGGAATAAATCCTGAAATCTTAAAGCTCCATATCTTTCCTCAACCATTTCCCGGATTCTGTCATACCGGCTGAAAGTTGAGGTGTACATAGTAATGTCCGGATTCAAACGGCTGAATTTATCTGAAATATAATGGTTTGTACGGAAAAGTACGCCCCTGCCGGTATCTTCTTCAATATTCACATCGTTCTTTGTCATTTCAACACAGAATGCATCTTTTGCATCTGCTATA
Source organism: Clostridiales bacterium (assembly GCA_015655075.1). Lineage (GTDB taxonomy): Bacteria > Bacillota > Clostridia > Lachnospirales > Lachnospiraceae > Anaerocolumna. Next base: position 20,643 of record JAATFT010000037.1, read on the forward strand.
ATAACATTCAGGCCATTCATTCTCGGCGTTTTCTTTAAGAATTCCAATGCTTCTTTCGCTGTCCTGCAATTTGTAAGCAGTATGTGGGAATTCAGGAAAATATGTGCCGAGTTAACACGCTCCACATCAGACGGTGCTTTTGCTGACCAGAAACCCGTATTGGTAACGCCAAGACCATAACTGTTCATACCGCATGCCGGGTATGTTACCGTTCCTGCTCCGCTGATTTCAACCATTTTCAGCCCGTCCGTGTATTCCCTGTGAATAACGGCCTGCTCCAAATACATACCCATGTCACGGTTTTTAATAACATATGTTTTACCATCCAGCGTAGCTTTACCTCTGACAAGAAGCATACTGCATTCCTGATTAAAATAATCTTTCATAAAGTATGCCGGTATATTTAAGAGCACAATGTCTTCAAACGAAATACCGGAACCCTCCGCGATTCCCTGCATTTCCTCATATAGATCATGATGGGACTCTTTAATAAAGAGAAGGTTTTTGGATACAAAATCCCTGTACTTTTCCATATTAAGGTGATCCCCATCCACCTTTTCCTTTACCCTTATAACATTTGCAGCAATCACTTCCCTTAATTGCCCGCCTTCTTGTTTACCCTGCTCATATGGTGTTCCTGAAACTTTAATAACTGACTTCATAGTTGCCTCCAATCTTATCGTTGTTATAAAGCTAAAATCTGCTCTGTTTCTGTTTTTACCTCTTTAATAAATACCAGCATATCCTCATCCAACGGATATCGGATAACACAGCCGGGTGTAAGTATCAAACGGCGTCCTTTCGTTACTTTGATTGTATTAAAAATCTGATTTCTCAATTCATTTTTATGATGGTGGGTTATATCCATTCTTTCGATTCCGCCCATAACACACTTCTGTGTATATTCTTTCACTTCCTCAATCGTTGGGAGTGATTGCCATGCATGCCAGTTGAATGCATTAACCGGATAATCTTTTAAAATATTAAACATAATATCATCACCATGGGCATGAAGTACATTAAACCATCCTTTGGAAGCATTCAGTATCTTCACGTCATATGGCTTACCATATTCCCTGTATGTATTTTCCTCCATAACAGCATACGAACTCATCTGGGATGCCATAAATACACCGTCTGCCCCTAAGTCTATGACTCTTTCCACCAGTTCACAGGTTGTCTTGGTGATTTCCTCCATAGCTTTGTGAATATCTTCACCGGCGCCCCGGCTAATATATTCCAGAAGTTTTCCGCCGCTTAACTTGTTTGCAGTTGTTATAGGGCTAAATACCGTAAAAATAACAGGTACTTCTCCTTTTACCTTTTCCAGTAAAAGCTTTAAGTACTCCTGTTCACGTTTCAATGCTCCCTGTTTAATAGAAACCTGTTTAATTTTCTTCCAATCATCAATGGAGTTAATAGGCGTGGAAGTTATCTTTGCCACACCTCCGTTGGCAATATCCGAATAGTCTATTGTGCATCCGAAATCTTCTATACTATACATACCGTTATTCATAGTTTTTATAAAATCAATATCATAAGTTTTATAAAATTCAAATGTCTTTTCCGCATTCAGAACCGGATCCAAATCAATTCCCGGCATATGTGACCACATGGAATAAGGAATTTCGTCCACCTTTTCACCGGCTATTGCTGCTCTGATTCTCTCAAATTTAGTCATAAAGTCCTCCCGCTTTTATCATTCGTTAACTATTTCTCCGCCAACCTTATAGCAGCAGCAAAAATGTTCTTTCCCAACAAGGTATCTTGCAGGATATACCTGACGGCAAACATCATCAGCCAAGGAACAACGGGTAGAAAAACCACATCCTGCCGGACGGTTAATGGGACTTGGTATTTCGCCATGCATGATAATTCTATTTCTTTCCATACCCGGTTTAGAAATCGGCACGGCGGAAAGAAGTGCCTTGGTATACGGATGCTTCGGATTCTTAAATAATTCTTCTTTTGCAGCCGTTTCTACTACCTGCCCCAGATACATGACAGCCACATTCGTTGAAATATGCTGTACTATACGTAAGTCATGTGAAATAAAAACGATTGCGATACTAAAATCTTTCTGCAATTTCACAAGAAGGTTAATAATCTGGGCTTGTATAGAAACATCCAAAGCCGAAACACATTCATCACATAATATAATATCAGGCTTCACAGCAAGTGCCCTGGCAATGCAGATTCTCTGTCTCTGCCCTCCTGAAAACTCATGAGGGAATTTCTTTGCACTTTCTTTTCCCAGTCCAACCAGCTCAAGGAGCTCTGCTGCTTTCGTTCTTGCCTCTTTTTCAGAACAGATGCCATGTATGACAAAAGGTTCACTTAAAATATCTCTGACTCTCATACGGGGATTTAAGGATGCATACGGATCCTGAAATACCATTTGCATATGCTTGCGCATCTGACGCATTTTCTCAGGCGGTAATTTGGTGATATCTTCTCCTTTGAAGAATATCTCCCCTTCCGTCGGCTCAAGCAGCCGAGTGATAACTCTTGCCAATGTTGATTTACCGCAGCCGGATTCTCCTACAATCCCCAGTGTTTCTCCCTTTTTTATTTTTAAGCCGACATCCTCAACTGCTTTAACATATTTCTTTTCTTTATTAAAAAAGCCATCCACCGGAAACCATTTTTTTAAATGTCTTACTTCTATTAAAACTTCATTCTGATTTTCCATTATTCCTTCACCTCCCACTGATCCGTATATTGAAAGCAGGAAACACTTCTTCCTCCCAGATCTACTGTCGGCGGAATATGGTACTCACAGACTTTTCTTACATATTTGCACCGGTTCCTGAAAGGACATCCCTTGGGTAAATCATAGAGACTTGGGACACTGCCTTCGATGGCCTCCAAATCTTTTCCGCTATCCTCCATGGATGGAATAGAGTTTAAAAGTCCTTCCGTATATGGATGTTTTGGGGTGTCGAAGATGTCTGCAACCGGTGCTTTTTCGACAATATTTCCACAATACATAACCGCAACCGTATCAACCATCTCGGCGATAACTCCAAGATCATGGGTAATCATAATAATCGATGTTCCGAAATCCCGGTTCAGGTTATTCAGCAAATCTATAATCTGTGCCTGTATTGTTACATCAAGAGCGGTTGTAGGCTCATCTGCAATCAGCACCTCCGGATGACAGAGCAAAGACATGGCTATCATAATTCTCTGCCTCATACCGCCGGAAAGTTCAAACGGGTACTGCTTCATTCTTGTCTCAGGTGAAGGAATTTCAACCGTACGAAGCATCTCAATGCTTCGGCTTTTTGCCTCTTTTTTTGTGATCTTTTCATGTTTGATAAGAACTTCCATCATCTGGTTTCCTATGGTAAAAAGCGGATTAAGGCAAACCATAGGTTCCTGAAAAATCATAGAAATCTTATTACCTCTATAAACCTCCATTTTCTTTTCCGAAAGTTCCAAAAGATTCTGGCCCTCTAACAGAATTTTACCGCTTATTTGGGCCGGCGGTGATGCTAATAACCGGATTATGCTTTTGGATATAACGCTTTTACCGGATCCCGACTCACCGACAAGTCCAAGTTTTTGGCCCTTTTTTAGTGAAAAGTTTGCCTGATTGACCGCTTTTGCACAACCATATTTTGTATTAAATACAACATTTAGATTCTCTACTTTTAAAATTGTATCATCCATTTTTCATTCCCCTTTATACATTCAGCTTCGGATCTAAATAATCTCTAAGCCAATCACCCATGAGGTTTACTCCAAGCACAGTTATTGTGATTGCGATTCCAGGCAAAATTGCAAGCCATGGATTTGACAACATAAAATCTTTACCATCTGAGAGCATTCTGCCCCATGTAGGGATCTCCAAAGGAACACCAAGTCCAAGATAGCTAAGAGATGCTTCCATTAAAATGATTCTTGCCATGCCAAGCGTTGCCTGAACAATAGCCGGACTGATAATATTGGGTATGATATGACGTATAATAATACGGCTGTTCTTACTTCCTACCGATCTGATTGCCTCAATATATTCCATTTCCTTCACGGAAAGGATTTCACCTCTGACTAATCTTGCATACTGTACCCAACTGCTGATTGCCGCCACAATAATGACATTTTTTAAACTTCGTCCTAATACTGCAGCTACAAATAATGCCAGTAAAACAAACGGAAAGGATAACTGAATATCAACAATTCTCATAATAACGGCATCAACCCACTTACCATAATACCCTGCTATTGCCCCAAGTAAAGTTCCAATAACCCCGGCAAGAATCGTACCGAAAAATGCTACCAGTATTGTAATTCTGCTTCCATAAATTACTCTGGATAAAACATCCCGTCCAAGCTGATCCGTTCCCAGAATATGATTAAAATTCCCGCCTGCAAAAACAGGATTCATAAGTTTATTCATAACATCCTGCTTTGTCGGATCATACGGAGCAATAATATTAGCTGTCAATGCGGCAAAAACAACCAGCAGTACCACAATTACACCAACTAATCCGGTTTTGCTTTCCTTTAAACTTTTCCACATAATTACCGGTACCTCCTTACTGCAATTTGATTCTTGGATTGATAAGGCAATACAGAATATCTACAATAAAATTAATAATAACAATAGCAAATGCCATGAATATTACAATTATTTCCACTACCATAAAATCACTGTTTTCTATGGACTGAACAAGAAGCCTTCCTATGCCGGGCCATGCAAATACCGTTTCTGTAATAACCGCACCACCAAGCAGACTGGAAAACTGCAGTCCTATAACCGTCATGACTGAACTAAGTGCATTTTTAAATGCATGCTTAATGATGATGACATAACGTCCAAGGCCTTTTGCCTTGGCCACATCTATATATTCCTTACCCAAAATTTCTATCATACTGGAACGCAGCATTCTTGTAATTGTCGCAGCTGTAAAAACACCCAGAGTAAGAGAAGGCATTAACAGACTGGACCATGTATCAAATCCGGAAGTCGGCAGCCATTTTAATTTTACGGCAAAAAGAAGCATCATCATTATACCAAGCCAAAAAGCCGGAACACACTGTCCAAGAAGTGCCAAAGATCGAATCACAGTATCCGTAATACTGTTTCTTTTTACAGCTGATATCATACCCGCCGGAATACCAATCACAAGCGCAATCATCATCGATGAAACTGCCAGTGTTACTGTTGCAGGTATTCTCTCCAAAACGATTTGCAGTGCCGGCTCGTTATATTTATAGGAAGTTCCAAAATCGCCTCTTAAAGCATTTCCCAAAAATCTGAGATACTGAACAATGAGCGGATCATTATATCCCATTTTTTGTCTCATTTCTTCTATTTCCTGATAAGATGCCGTATCAGGAAGCATAAGTTTTACAGGATCACCTGCAATATTCAATACGATAAATACGATTATCGTAATACCAAATACAGCTATAATGGACTGTATGAAGCGTTTTCCTAAATACTTAGCCATTCCCATCTAACTCTCCCATTTATGAAATGATGCAGTAGGATGATCTCCATCTTACTGCATCTTCAATGATTTTTCAAACACGCTCTAGTACAGCATTCCCGAAATACCTTTACAAATTTCTGAGAATGATTTTCCTGAGACAGTAATGGGCAAACGCAGGTGTAGTGGGGGGGCTACACCGAGGTTTGACCGTTGCTGTATCAGGAAAATCAGTCCAGATAATTTGGGAAAGTAATTTCAGAATGCTGTACCAGATTTTATAGTGCCATTTATTCGGCTAACTCAACATCATTCATTATCATCATTTCATCTGTCCTAGGTGACCAGCTTTTTATTTTCGTCTTGTTATACGCACAAATCAAATCTGTCTGATAAAGCGGTACCACCGGCGCCATATCAATTATATACTGTTGTACTTCCTTATAAACTTCTAATCTCTGGGTTTCATCCATAGTTGTATCCATTTTTTCTTTCAGCCCGTCAAATACCGTATCACTCCAGGCTGAATATCTCTCTCCCGTACCCAATACGCATTTTGTAATCAGGTTAATATTGTTATACGGTCCTCCAAAACTCCACATTGTTAAAGGTGATGTTGTTTGTGCCGCATATTCATCCATCATGGTATTGCTGTCTTTTTCAACTATGCTTGTCTTGATACCGATTTCCGCAAGTTGTGCACCTACAGCCTGAGCCACATCAGCACCGTTGCTGATGCCTGAGAAAGAACCTTCCAGCTCTATACTGAACCCATCCGGATATCCTGCTTCTTTCAGAAGTTCCCTTGCCTTTTCCGGATTGTATTCATATCCTTTGATAGAATCATCGTACCCTTCAAACATTGGAAGTGCCAGGGTCTGTATCGCTGTTCCATAACCGTCAAGTACACCCGCTACAATAGCATCCTTTTGAATGGCATAATTGATAGCCTGCCTTACTTTCAAATCCTTAACCGGACTATCAGAAAAACTGTTCATCGTAAAATATACTGCTCTGGTAGTAGGTTTTGTTACCACTTCAATATCAGACATTCCTTTCAGACTGTCTATCTGACTTGTGGATACAGCACCAATGATATCTACCTCACCGGCCTGCAGTGCAGCTACACGTGCTGATGCCTCTGGAATAACCTTACATATTACTTCATCTATCTTTGGCTTACCGCCGAAATAATCATCAAATGCTTCAAGTTTAATGGACTCATCCTTATTCCATTCTACAAACTTAAATGGTCCTGATCCAATCGGATGTTTATTAAATTCTTCATCTCCAACTTTTTCAACATAATTTTTTGGGATAATTTTAACATAATTAAGTCTTAGCAAAGTTGAAACATTCGGCTCATCCGTCTTAATATAAAGATTGTATTCATCAATCGGTTCACATGACATGAAAGAAAAATCACTTTTTAACTTATAAGTCGCCTCCTCTTCCCTGATGGTATCCAGTGTATACTTAACGTCTTCACTTGTCAATTCAGAACCATCGTGAAATTTTATTCCTTGTTTCAAAGTGAATTTATAAGTACGCTCATCAATTTGCTCATATGATTCTGCCGCATCACATATAATATTAAAATCTGCATCGGTCGTAACAAGGGAACTGTAAAGCATATTCATCATACTTGCAGTAATGGTTGATGTTGCATTTCTCGGATCAAAACTGTCTACGTCTTTTGTCTGTGCATATGTAACAGTTTTTTCCCCACTGGTTCCTGCCGCCTCTGATCCTGTTCCGGAAGAATCTGCTGTTGTAGTGTCTGACTGCGTCGGATCTGTTTTTCCAGTAGAGCCCGGTGTCGCACATCCATACAAGCTCCCAATCATCAACGTCATTAACAGTGTAAATACGACAAATCTCTTACTCTTTAATTTTGTCATGTTTCCAATCTCCTCTTCTCTGTACATTAATTTTCCATATTTAAGCAATTCATACATTTTTGATATGAATTATAGACTTTATATCATTTCAATTATATCCATTTATATTTATTTGTCAATATCATAATGTTACCTTCTTATATTTCCCTGAATAAAAATTAAGTTCCAGTTATTAAATCAACTGGCGGAATTATTCCTGCACAAATTCCATTTGGAAATGTGAGCTCTTATGCCGCGAAAGTTTGCTTTACAATGAGAAATCAATATAATAAGCTTTATATTGCCAGGCAGCATTATTACTTTATATAAACTGCCCCCCTGATATAAGCTGCCCCCCCTGATGCCTAATATCATATTGGGAAAGGCTCATTGTCAAGCAAAACGTGGAATAAATGCGTATGGTCTCCATGATGGAATTTAGTTTTTCAATCTACCCTTTTTATATTTTATTGTTTTATATATAATCTTTCTTGGATAAACTATCCTATTTTATTATGGCTTTTGAATGATCGATCTTTAATATAAAATCAAGAAATTAATCTACTGTAACTTGAATTCGTTCAGCAATCTGTCATAATTTTCATAATTTCACGATCTGTTTCTCTCATGCCGTACCTGCCCAGTCTTCCTACGTTCCTGATTGTATTTTCAACCCCTTTTTTAACAATTCCCTCACCGTCCCTGAACTGATTCTTTGTTTGCAGCATTTCCAGAGAAAGCAAACCTGACTCTATTGCCATTGCAATCTTGGCCGCGCAGGAAGGCTTTGCTCCATCACAAATAATTCCGGAAGAGATTGCGAGGCTGTTTACAAGACAATGGGCAATATCTTTATAAGTGCCTCCCTCTAAATAGCAGATTGCAGCACCTGCTGCGCTTCCCGCGCTGACTGCCCCGCAATAAGCAGAAAGTCTGCCGATGCCGGTCTTCTGGTGAATCGCAAGGAGATTTGAAAGTACCAAAGCCCTATACATTCTTTCCTCATTTATACCTTTTTCCCGGGCATATATAACAACAGGCACCGATACGGTTATTCCCTGATTGCCGCTGCCTGAGTTTATTACAACCGGAAGTTCGCATCCGCTCATCCGGGCATCCGACCCTGCAGCGGCCATGGCTTTTAATTTAGTACGAAGATCAGAACCATTAGCTAACAATGTACTTCCAATATTAGCTCCGTAGGAATTTTTAATTCCCTCCTCAGCAATTGCCATATTATCCTCAATCTGACGTTTAATAATATCTTTTACATCATCAAGTATTACGGTATCTGCAAATTTTACAATATCTTCTACAGCCAAAATATTATGGTCTGTCAGTCCTTCCTCCTGTGTCAGGAGTTTCGTATTAAAAATAATTTCTCCGTCTTTTTCCTCCATAATAATGTTGGTATGATACTGGGCAATTCTGACTCTTGCCTCATGTCCGTTGCTTTTTAACGTTACGATTAAGTCAAGGGGTATTACACTGTCCAGATATAATACATTTACTTTATGAGTATCCAGATATTCTTTTATCTGTTTCTGCTCTTCTTTCGTAACCTCTGAAATTACTTCCAGTTTTTTTTCAACTTTACCAGCTATCGCACCGGCAACTGCGGCAGCCTTAATTCCTTTTAATCCCCCTGTATTGGGAACAGTTACGCTTTTTACATTTTTAACCAGATTGCCGCTTGTCTCAACAATAATCTCATCAGGCTTAGCTCCCAGTATTTTTTTTGCTCTTGCTGCACCATATGCAATTGCAATAGGTTCCGTACATCCCATTGCAGGAATCAATTCTTCTTTTAATATCTGAATAAATTGTTTATACCTTTCACTGCTTTTCTGCATTTTTCACATCCTACTTCCTGATAATAACAAAGATGTTACCCGTTTTTTCTGCAGATAACATCTTTGTTATAAGAATATCATATTCAACTTATATATAGATCATATCATACATAAACATCCTCATAAAGTCTAGCAGTAAATTAAAGTACTAATTACAGGGTTTTCCCTGTATTATTAAATTTTACTTTTTTATATTGATATAATATCATTATCCTTTATTTTATCCTGTACTAAAACCATATTTCTCTTTTCATCATAAATCATGCACATGTTTAGAAGTGTAGATTTCACTGTTCTATCATTTGACATATTCTTCTCCAAGGTTTTCTTTTAAGGCTTATATCGTTCTCCATACTGTATTTTTGCGATTTCGGAATATTGACTGATAAATTCTTCTTTTGCATCTGTATATGCGTCTCTATTGTGTTCAAATTTTTCCTTTAACTGTTTTTTTAGTCCGGCATATTCTCCTGCTACCTCTGGATGTTCCACCAAATAATCTCTGAAATATAATTCTCTCCAATCATCTGTATATCGTACATGGAGATGATATACCTTTTCTTCAAAACCATATTTCGTATAACCTTTATTGTATGTCTGTTTAAAAATCGGCTTGTTCATGTAATTCATTAAAACCCATTGCATTGATTTTAATGTATCTGTTATTTGTTCTATGTCGGTTGTATACGATATTTCCATAAGAATATCTATAATTGGTTTTGCAATAATTCCAGGAACTGCAGTACTTCCTATATGACTGATTCTTATCATTGTCCCATCATTAAATTTCTCGGTTAGTTTTTCTTTTTCCGTTCTATACCAATTTGGATATTCAGGGTTATATTCCTTTAATACAATTGGAAACAATTGCCATAGTTCCTCTAATGTCATTTCTGATAATTCTTTCACCATCATTTGTATCCTCCATATTTAAAAATCCGATAATTACTTTAATCAACCATACACATGATTGCATCAATACTCTTTTTTCATTGGTCTGTCAATCACTATTTCAGATTGAATTACTATATTATCTAACGCTGTCCAAAACTCACTATCCATTTTTTCCTCCGCAAATTTTTGTATTTGGCTATCATATATCATGCGTATATTTTCTGGTATATGGACAGATTTCAATACATTTACCGCATAACGTAATTTTCTTATCAATTGATTTAGCGGCAATTTCTCTTGCTTTTTTTCTGCAGGCCATAGCATCAAAAAATTCATCCCGGTCAAGCTCAGGCCTCCAAAGATGCCCGGAAATAGCCTGTCCGGGACATACTGATGCGCAGAGCATGCAGCTTCCACATTTTGTATCAATCAAAAATTTGTTATACTCCAATGGGACGTCCGTCAACACTGAGGTTAAACGAACGGCGGAACCATATTTTTCGGTGATAAATAATGCGCTCTTTCCTATCCATCCCAATCCCGCGTGAACGGCTACGGTCTTATGAGGCATTACCGTTCGAACTATACCATATTCTTTAGTAGCTGAAACAGTCTGCGGATATGCGTGATAACCTTGTTCCTCAATATACTTGGTACACAGAATTGCCAGCTCATCCAGCTTATTATTCAATCTGTGATATGCATGATAATAATCCATGGTTGGAGCTTTATGTATATTCTTAATCACATCTTTTGGATGAGCAAGAATGATAGATATCCCGAATGGATAATGTGGTATCCTGATAGGCTCTGTGGCTGAATCCTCACTTCTTGGTCCACTTAAATCCACATTACCGTATAGTTCATCAATCTTTGCAAATCCTGCCATAGATGCTCCGTTTTCTAATAACATTCTCTCAATTTCACGATTCATAATACCTCCAAAAATTAAATTTTCACTTTCCTAAATACGGCTTCTTTTCATAAAAGTTTTTTTCCAAATCAAAGCTTTCTATAAACGGTTCTGCATTTTCATATATCCATTTTTGTATATATATTGGTTTTATCATAAATAATCTTTCATCCGGTAATTCAGAATAACGGTCATAGGATGTCTTAAAATATTCCTTATATCGTTTGCAAAATAAATCATTATCCAGAGGATGTCCAACTTCCGTACATATTCCCTCAATCTGAATATTATCAAGGCATAGCGAAACATTCGGATTTTTTTGTATTTGCTCATACTTTCTAAAATTCCTATCGGTCTGAAAATAGAAAAGTCCATCCGAAATAATCACACTCATCATTCTGGATGTAACTATATCATTTAAAGCTGTGGACAATACCATTTTTTTATAATTTCCTAACTGATTCAAAAGCATATCATACTGTTTGTAAAACTTCTCCATCACCATCACCTCGGTTAAATTATCTGTTCATCATAATGCATATTTTCTGTTATCGTAAGATGACTCCCTTATATCAAATGATATAACATTTTGTTACATAATTCCACTATTTTCATTATGTCATGTATAATGATTTAACGATGTTAGTAAAAATTGGATTGTTATTGTGAGGAATAGCACAATTTGAATTAACGGTATATTATATTTTTGACTGTATGTACTCGTGGGTGAAAATAGATATTCTTATCCAGCGAAAAAACATGAAATTTTTTTATAGAGGAGATGTACATGTAATGAGAAAGCGACAATTATTAATAATAATCACATTATGTTTATTTGCCACTGGCTGCGGAACCAAAACGATAATCTCTGTAGGAGCAAATGACAACACAAAAACAATAGAATACGTAATTACTCAAGCTCCGGAAGAAATAAATTCTAAGACCAGTGAATCCAGTATTTCCGCTCCATTACAAAGGACAGAACCCTGACCCGGAAACGCTTCAATGATATAAAAAGCGTAATGAACAGCATTATTTATTATGCCATTGAAAATGAAATCGTGGAACATAATCATCTGAAGGACATCAATTACCGGAGACCTATGACAAGGCAAACCTTATTTTAAACTAGAGCGTGTTTGAAAAATCATCGTACCATTCTGAACGCTCCACTTTGCGGTATACTGCGTCGCAATTTTGGGAGCGTAGCACCAACTACGCACCCAAAATCGTTCCTTGCCTCCCACAAAGTGGAGCCTCCAGCCCGGCACAAGCATTTTTCAAACACACTCTGGTACAGCATTGCATAAGTTTCGATGAAATTTAGTGCCTGATATTTGCGATGGGGAAAGGCGAGGAATGAGGCGTAGCGCGGTGGCTACGCTGATTGACGACAACGCAGCACCGGCGTAAATAGCGGGTGCTGAATTCACTGAAATCTATGCAATGCGGTACTAGCAATACAGTTTATATTGCTCTCCAAAAACAATAGCAATTTAATCCCAAAACAGCTTACACCAACTGCACCTATTTTCCATCACAACCAAAAATCTCCAAACCCTTACTTTTAAAGGTTTAGAGACCATTCTAAGAGAGGCGACAACCAGATTTGAACTATTTAAACACGTCGCAAACCCGCATAGAAAGGAGGGTTTTCAATCTCTGATACTGGTTGCACCTAGTTTGCACCTAATATTAAGTGGTTATTAAGGGACAGATTTCAAATCCTAGTTTAATACTTTACGAATATCTGTATACCCATCTTTTTCAAGATTTTCAACTTGAAATTTTACATTTTTATTTAACGGCTGAACTAAAACTATATTTCCCCATTCTCTTAATGCTGTTGCTTCTTCAAATATTTCAATTATTCTTTCAGAACTAATATTCTTATCAACTAAAATAGCGATACTCTTTTTGTTTCTATAATTATTGCACTTTGCATTATCCTGTAGGATTGTAATAATTCGCTCAAAACCAATAGAAAAACCACATGCGGCAATATTCTGACCACAGAATTTTCCTATCATTTCATCATAACGTCCACCACCCGCTATTGAGAAATTGTAACCTGTAATACTTATCTCAAAAATGGTCCCTGTATAATACGACATTCCTCTTACTAATGCCGGATTATAAACCATTTTCACATCTTTGTTAACCATCTTTTTAACGCAAGCCATTATGGTATCTATGTTCTTTATAACTTGTGTGTCGACAAAATCGCTCGCTAAAAAGTCGCAAAACTCTGCACAACTACTTCCTTCATTCTTATTACTAAAAATAGATATAAACTTTATCACCTTCTCGAGGGGATAACCTTTTGATAGCAATTCTTCTTTGACTTTATCTGCGCCAAGTTTGTCTAATTTATCAAGGCTTATAAAAACTTCATTAAAATCATCTTCACAAAAACCAGAATAAGCCCCTATAGCTTTTAGTATTTTTCTATCATTGATGTGTACAGTAAATTCAGAAATATTCACTTCTTTAAAAATGTTTGTTAACATTGTCGAGGTTGCGGCAATCAATTCTATTTCAGCTAAGATTGTATTGTATTATCACCTAATATATCTATGTCACACTGCATAAACTGACGAAATCTTCCCTTTTGTGGCTTATCAGCTCTGAAGACATTGCCTATTTGTAATGATTTAAAGGGCATTGTTAGTTTGCTCATATTATTTGCATAATATCTTGCTAATGGAACTGTTAAATCATAGCGCAATCCAGAGTCCGCTAGAGTGTGTTTGAAAAATGCTTGTGCCGGGCTGGATGCTCCACTTTGTGGGAGGCAAGGAGCGATTTTGGGCGCGTAGTGGTGCTACGTTCCCAAAATTGTGACGCAATATACCGCAAAGTGGGGCGGTCAAAACGGTGCAATGATTTTCAAACACGCTCTAGTGTACTGTTCATCCCTTTACGGCACCTGCCGCAATTCCTTTAATGAAAGTCTTGGAGCACAGACTGAAAATTACAACCATTGGAAGTATAGACAGCGACAGAGCACACATAATGGCACCATAATCACTACGGAACTGGTTGGACAATGTAGATATCATCAATGGAATGGTAAACATCTCCTGTTTATTAACCAGAATTAACGGCAGGATGTAATTATTCCAGGACCATAAAAACACCAAGGTTGACAATGTTAAAAATCCCGGTTTAATACAAGGTACCACGATCTTAAAAAAAGTCCCGGTTCCGAACATCCATCCAAACGTCCGGATTCCAAAAGCTCTGTCGGCACAGAATCTTTAATGAACTGAGTCATTAAAAATGCTCCCAGAGGATGTGCGGCCCATGTAAATATCATAGGAAACAAAGTATTAATCAAACCAAATTTTCTCATCTCTAACATATAGCCAATCAGTGCTTCAATTTTAGGATTGTCGGTACAGGAGCTAGTCGTGACAATGGCGGAGATGCTTCGGATTTAATTAGGATTGCAGCGATGCAAATCGAAGAGACCTCAAATACGAGTAACCTAGCTTTGTGGACAAGCGATGACCGTATGTATATTGGGTCTAAGCCTGAAACGGGGACCTCTCTTGATTTTTCCGACCTTGCAATGGAACTGGCAGGTATCGCCATAGATGCTTTGGGCAGTGAGGGGGTGTCATATGCATGGACTGCGTATGGGCTAGTTTCTGCTTTATTCAGTGTTGTGGATAGCTCTGAAGAACAAGAGGACTATATATGGAAAGAGTGGGAATGGTCTTCTGATATATCAGATACCGGCCAATTCTTCTGGTTCTTAGCTGATGTGAAACCTAATCAAACAGTTAAAATAGCTGCTGACTATATGATATTTGGCCCTGGTTATGAGTTACTAGATCCAGGCTCATCATCCTGGAATCTCATTGCCGCTGGTCCTCAGAACCAATCGCTTTCGGCAAATTGGAACCCCGGTATGTTGTCTGATGAAGAAAAAGAAAAGTATGGAATTGAAGAAATCTCAGTAGAAAACGTTGACAAAAGAGCAGCAGAACTTAGTATACCTCTCGAAATAGTTGATGAATTCTATGAATCTGGCGACGAAGTATTATATTATGCGCATAACTTAACAGCATATAAAATAGAACAGCCAGAAATCGAATCTAGCGATTCTGTGACAAAGGATTCTTTAATAAAAGAGACAAATACTCAGATGGAAAGAAATGAACTGATTATTAAAGCTTTCTCAAATATTAAGAACATTACTGAGGAAGATCTTGCAATAATCAAAAAAAACAAGGCTGAACAGGCGCTTTTAAATGATCTTTTAGACGATATACAATTAGTTAGTGAGGGTGACACTTGATGAGTCAGCAGTATCGCTGTGTTTTAGATAAGATATCAAATGCTATGCAGATTAAAGTATTAACAATGTCGTTACTATCTTTCGATATGTCCACAAATTATGTCTAAAATTAAATTACCTGTAGTAAATTAAAACATAATTATCGGATTTAAAGCTATAGCAACCGATTTTGTCGATTGCTCTTACATATCTTTGGTAAAATTGTACTTTCCACTTTTACGGACGATATGCAATAATCTCAATAGAAAGCCTTTCTATTGGCACCAGATAAGTGCTTCAATCTAATACTGTAAACAGATTGAATAAATAAATGCATATTTTTCAACAACTATTCCCAATCGGTTGATGATGATAGAGGTATTTCAATAGAAATAGAATCTGGATTCTCTATCTTTACACCATCTTTTTCATCGGAACCTACTCCAATCACGATATTGAATGTTTCAGATTTATCTTTTCCATCTTTTAAAATCAAATCAATTGCAACAGTTCCTATACCTCCTCCCGTTGGTACGTAATCGCGATTTTTCCCGATTTCTATCATTTTGTTTAATTTATATTTTGAATCGGCAGTAGTGAATATCGATATGTAATCCTCTGGCTTTTTTTGGGGTTCGTTTTCGGGGTAGCTGCTTATTATGCTGGAAATATGCCAATTATCAGGAACATAAAAAGATATACCACCCCAATCATTAGGATCTATTTCAATCCAAGCAATAATCTGTATATGCTGGACAATTCCGTCAACACCTTTGACAAATACTGTTCCTTTTGCGGATGTATTCATTTCCGTAGAATCGGAACTTATGCTAAAACCACTAGTTTGCACTATACTTTCGTTCACCATTGTATCAACTGCTTCGTTATTTATACCCGAATTATTGCAACCTACTAACAGTAATACAATATTAATCATCAGTAATATATATTTTATAGTTTTTTTCACAAATTAATCCTCCTGGTCAAATTTTGGGTTAAACTGTTTATGAAAATATGTTACCATATGGATATACCAAAAACAACGACTAAAGCAACTAATACACCACCATTGACGTAATGATAGTATCCTAACAGGGTCTCGATTTCACACCACCCAAAATGAGGTGATAAGGTCAAAATCTTTCCAAAATCAAGAGACACCTGAACTTTATTTATAACTAAATTCTTTACTATATATATCCATTTTTGCCCATAAAGAGGACATTAAAATAAATTTTTTCATTCATGTTAAAAGCCAATGCCAAAGCACTGGCTTTTAACATGAATTCAAAATGAAACGCAGCAATCAGGCTATGACAGTATCAGTTAGTATTTCCCTCGAATCGCCATTGCCGTCCTTCCCCGCCCAAACAGTTATATATGCCCTGTAGGAACAACCGGCCTCTCCGGAATAATAAACACTTGAAATATAAAGGTTGTCATTATATCCAAGCATATGAGGGTAATCAGTATAACTATATGTTTCAATTGTAGTCCAGGTGGATGAACCATTAGATTTTTCTTGCAAGCATATGCTAAGAGCTCCAATTTCGTCCATTGTTCCGGCACCCTGCACCTCAAACCATATAGAAAGATCACCGTATCAGCCACGGATGAAATCAAAACAATGAACCGCCTGGAAATTGAATCAACCACGGATTACTTAACGCAACTTCTTAATCGAAACGGTTTGGAACAGGCGTTAGAAACCGGCCTGGCCGTTCTGCAAACGGCATAAAAAGTGCGTCGGCTTGATAAAATCAAGTTTGCTTGACAGACAATCGATGGGGTATTATAATATCGATATCCAGATACTGATATAAAAAGAGGAATAGCTATGAGCAGAGAGAAAGAATCTCCTATTACAATTTCAACCCAGGCTTTGGAACGTATGCCTTATTATCTTCAGTATTTAAAACAACTGCAAAAGGAGGGGGTAACCGCCGTCGCCTCACCGGCAATTGCAGCGGATCTGACTTTAAATGAGGTTCAGGTAAGAAAGGATCTGGCTGCCGTAAGCACCTCCAAAGGCAAACCCAAAGCCGGATTTGTTATTGAGGATTTGATATATAACATGGAAGACATTCTGGGATATCACAATGTAAAGGATGCGGTGCTGGCAGGCGCAGGTTTCCTCGGCAGGGCGCTGCTTTCTTACAAAGATTTTGACAACAGCGGCATGCATATCGTAGCGGCTTTCGATACAGATAATGCCGTCGTTGGCAGTGAAATCTGCGGCAAAAAAGTTTTGTCCGCAGACAAGCTGAGCAGTATGTGCAGACGTCTGAACATCCATATCGGCATCATAACCGTCCCAAAAGACCAGGCACAGACGGTATGCGATCAGATGGTCGCCGGAGGTATTCTGGCAATCTGGAATTTTGCTCCCATACATCTGTCCGCTCCTGATAATATCCTGGTCAGAAATGAGAATATGACAGCTTCCCTGGCAATACTTTCAAAACATTTACAGGAAAAAATAAAACACACGTAATAGATAATAGGAACAAAGACCATGTTCCTATTATCGGATGCACGGCGCAAAAGCAGCGCCTTTTATCATGAGCGCTGGAAGATCAGGAAGGCGGCAATCGGCACCAGGGTCGCGATGAACAGCGCGGCCAGGAAGACGCCGAGCGGGGTCTGCAGCTGGATGCCCGGCAACCGGACCG
>JAATFT010000095.1 GCA_015655075.1 Clostridiales bacterium
GCCATTAGTCCAAGTATCAACTTGTCAGCACACTAGTAGTTCAAAAAGTTAGTTTATTTGATAATCGGATAAAGTGATTTTAACTTGATCCTAGTAACATGGTACTTTCTTAGATGCATTTTTATCACCTCAAACTTATAATACCACTTTGTTTTGTTGACTACAAATCCTTGGAATTTATTTACATATAATAACTTAGTATAATAATTTGCTATAATAATGAATAATTTGGATATTTATCAAAATATTTAAATGAAACGCAAAATATTAGCAACTTGACATAACATATATGGAAAAAGACTGCCTTATCTTATACAAGGAACAGATAAGGCAGTCTTTTATGCACGATTGTGTGTAATAAAAAATTATAAAAATAAAATTAAGCCGAGGTACATATTTAAGAAAATTATTGAAAACTATTTCTTTACCGGAATATTATCTTTACCATAGTATGCTAACAGATATAATTCCTCAAGTTCAGATACTAATGGAAGACGCGGGTTTGCGGTAGTGCATTGGTCACCGAAGGCCAAATCGGCAAGAAAGCTGACTTTTGATAAAAAGTCTTTTTCATCTATACCGTATTCTTTTAAAGTGGAAGGTATCCCTAAAGAGGCATTTAATTTTTCAACTTCAGCTGCTAAGATTTCCACCGCATCATCATTGTTCTTTGGTTTAAAACCAAGCTTGTTCATCAAATCAAATATTTTATCTCCAACGATATAACTTTCATATTTTGGCCAAGAAGTAAATTTAGTAGGGCAGGAGGTACCGTTATAACGTACAACATGTGGTAAAAGAATTGCATTGGCGCAACCATGAGGAATATGATATTCTCCCCCTAATTTATGTGCCAGGGAATGGCTAACTCCAAGGAAGGCATTGGTAAAGGCCATACCGGCAATGGTAGAGGCATTATGCATTTTTTCACGTGCAACGGGATCTTTTGCCCCTAAGTCATAGGATCTCTTGAGATATTTAAATACCATCTCAATTGCATGGATAGCAAGGGCGTCGGTATAGTCGGAGGCTAAAATGGATATATAAGATTCAATTGAATGGGTTAAAACATCCATTCCGGTCCATGCGGTTGAGTTTTTAGGAACTGTCAATACAAAATCAGGATCAATAATAGCTACATTCGGTGTCAATTCATAATCTGCTAAAGGATATTTTTTGTTTTCCTCTTTATCAGAAATTACAGCGAAAGAAGTAACTTCTGATCCCGTACCGGAAGTAGTGGGAATAGCTACCAATTGGGCTATTTTGCCAAGCGGAGGAAATTTATAGGTTCTTTTTCTGATATCCAGAAATTTTAAGGACATATTCTTAAAATCAGCTTCGGGGTTCTCATAGAACAGCCACATACCCTTTGCAGCATCTATGGCAGAGCCGCCTCCCAAAGCAATAATTACGTCGGGTTTGAATTTATTCATGGAATCCACACCTTTCATTATTGTATCCAAAGAGGGATCCGGTTCAACCTGGTCAAATATTTCGCAATGGACATATTCTTCTCTTTTTCTTAACTGATATAAAACTTTATTTACATATCCTAATTGGGTCATAGCCGGATCTGTTACAATAAATGCTTTACTTATATTAAGCATTTTAGATAAATAAGAAATAGATCCGGGTTCAAAATATATTTTGCTTGGAACTTTAAACCACTGCATATTAATTCTCCTCTTTGCCACACGTTTGACGTTTACAAGATCAACAACGGATACATTATGCGTAGTGGAGTTTCCGCCATAGGACCCGCATCCGAGAGTTAGAGAAGGCATGTTGGTATTGTATAAATCCCCAATTGCACCGTGGGTGGACGGAGAGTTAATAATGATTCGGCCGGTTTTCATACGGCTGGAGAACTCCGCGATTACTTTAGAGTCCGTAGAGTGCAATACGGAGGAATGGCCCATGCCGCCGTTTGCCAGCATCTTTTCACATAATACCATGGCGTCTTCCACATCCTTAGCTTTTACAACCGCTAGAACGGGGGATAATTTTTCAATAGAAAGGGGATAATCTGCGCCGACTCCGTCAAGCTCCGTACATAAAATTTTTATATCTTTTGGAATTGTAAATCCGGCTAGTGCAGCAATCTTTACCGGTGATTGGCCTACGATTGCCGGATTTACTGCTTTTTTCTCCAAATTAATAACAACCGGCTCAAGCTTTTTAATTTCTTCCTTTGTTGCAAAATAACAGCCGGCTTTTTTCATTAGATCCACTACGTCCTTATATACAGGCGCCTCAATAATAACCGCCTGTTCAGAAGCACAAATCATACCGTTGTCAAAAGATTTTGACAGTACCAGGTCATTAACAGCTCTTTTTAAAACAGCCGTTTTTTCTATAAAGCAGGGGACGTTACCAGGTCCGACTCCAAGTGCCGGTTTCCCAGAAGAATATGCCGATTTAACCATACCAGGTCCGCCGGTTGCTAAGATGCAGGCTATGCCGGGATGATTCATAAGAATAGTAGTAGCTTCAATAGAAGGATATTCAATCCATTGGATACAGTTTTTTGGAGCGCCGGCCTTAACGGCAGCATCTAAAAGTGTCTTTGCCGCTGCTTTTGAGCACTGCTGCGCGCTTGGATGAAACCCGAAAATAATTGGATTGCGGGTTTTAATACAGGAGATGGCTTTAAACATAGTAGTGGAAGTAGGATTAGTAACAGGAGTAACGCCGGCTACTATTCCAATTGGTTCAGCAACCATCATATAATCTTCTTCTTCGTTGTCTTCTATGATACCGACAGTTTTATGATGCTTGATAGAATGCCAGATATATTCCGTTGCAAATATATTCTTTGTGATTTTATCTTCGTAAATACCTCTTCCTGTTTCTTCAACAGCCATCCTGGCCAATACCTGTTGTTTAGCAAGACCGGCTAAAGCCATTGCATGAACAATATTATCAATGATAGTCTGATCATAATTCATGAATTCTTTTAAAGCAACCTGAGCATTTTTAACAAGTAAGTCAACATGCTCTTGAGGTGTTGGTTGTTTTGTTTCGCTCATTATAAAGCCTCCTCTTAAAGTTATTTTAAGTATGTTAATTTATTAACAAACACTTGTATATTAATATTACACTTTGAATATATCAAAGATTTCAAAATTTGTCAAACTTTATTTTATAAAATTTGAACAAATGATTGTAAAATTAAAAGAAGAAAATACAGATAAAACGTACAAAATAAACAATCAATGAAAAAACGTTATAAAAATATTACAAAATGGATTAAGGAATAAAACCTAAATGTTAATTTTATAACAATATTAATAAATATTTAATCAATCATATTATTGACATTAATTGTTTTATTGGATATTGTATTACATAGGTGGATAAGTAAAGCCTCGGGAAATTAGAATTACAATTATACTAAATGCTCATTATCCGCAAATGTTTAATTACGAGGTGCTTCATATGAGAAGAATGTTACTTGATTCTATCAAGGGACATGAATTGCTTGCAAGAGATATTCTAAGTAACAGTGGAATTGTAATCATGTCGGCAGGTTCTGTTATTAAAAAAGAATATATCAGAAGACTAACAGAATTAGAGATATATGATGTCTATGTCGAAGATGAGTTATCCACAGGAATAGAAGATAAGGATAATATTGAAGAAAAAATTAAAGAACAATGTCAGGATATTGTAAAAAGTATTATTGAAAAATATTCCTATCAAGGGTATGGTGAGCTTGAACATATCAAGGAGGTAGCGGAACAGATTATTAGTGATATAATTGAGCAGCCGGAGATTCTATTTAGCATATCAGGGGTCCGAAGAAAAAGTGAAAGTACCTATTCACATTCCATTAATGTTTGTGCCTTATCTGTATTATTGGCGTTAAGAATGAAGCTTCCAAAAGTGAAAGTCCGTGAAATAGCTGTTGGAAGTCTTTTACACGATATAGGATATAATTCCATGCAATTTGACTATATTAACAGGAGTTATAATGATTTTAATAAATTAGAGAAGAAAGAGCTGATGAAACATGTTATCTATGGCTATTCCTTCGTTATTAAAGAAGATTGGTTAACGCCGGCTTCGAAAGACATTATTTTATTCCATCATGAAAGATTGGACGGTTCAGGATATCCCTTTCATAAAAAGGGGGATAAAATAAAACTGGGAAGTAAAATAGTTGCCGTATGTGATGCTTTTGACAGTTATGTCTATGGGTTTTTGTGTGCTAAAATGAAAGTCCATCATGCCATCGACTATATTGTAAGCCAGGCAGGGGTAAAGTTTGATTTTGATATTGTAAATTGTTTTATAGAATCTGTTGCGGCCTACCCCAATGGTACCTTAGTTATTACCAATACAGGAGAAAAGGGAATTGTAATCAGGCAGAATGTAAAATGCCCGACACGGCCCGTATTACATATGATTTCTGATGCTAACGGGAAAAAATATATAACCTGGATAGAAAAAGATCTGAATAAAGAATTGACATTATTAATTGAGGATACCATTGATTTTAAATAGGTAATGACTCCCCGTAAATGCTTGTCTTATGGGCTTTCGGAGGAGTTTCTTATTTATTGGCTACTCATGTTAATGGATAGAGATCTAACTGACATTTACGCTAATGAAACAAGGACCAAGCAGGTAGATTTCTAACGATTTTAGATGAGGGGGAAACAAAAAACGCTAAAGCATGTTATAATAATTCAACTGCTGGATTCTGCTAATTTTAAATATTCTAAGTAGAGGTAGAGAATAGGAGTATTTTCTAAGCCGGGAACAAGGAATATTTCTTGCCAGTAACGTAAAAATATGATATAAGTAATAGAATAAATAAATTTGTATAGTAATAAAAATTTTGGATATATTAAATAAGCTAGACTCCATATAATGAGGTAATCTAGTTTGATAATATTAGTTAGGTGGTGGGTGATTGTGCATAGTTATTTAAGAGCAATAGGATTTAGTGAAGTTATGGACAGAATAGAGTTAGAACGGTTGTTGGGCATAATCATAGATCAGCCAACAGAAAAAAAGACGTATAATATGCCAAATAATAAAATTTTTACGGAAATTACTAAAATGTTTTCGAAACAAATAGGAATTACCTTACGGGGAGAAACTGATTCGGAAGGGAAATTTTATATGGAACATTATTTCCCTTATTTTAAGAGTCAATATATGAGTACAAAAGAAGAGACCTCCATTATTAAACGGGTGGATACGGAAGCTTACACTGGTATGTGTGATGATATCAGACTTGG
Source organism: Clostridiales bacterium (assembly GCA_015655075.1). GTDB lineage: Bacteria > Bacillota > Clostridia > Lachnospirales > Lachnospiraceae > Anaerocolumna. The sequence goes on from JAATFT010000095.1 coordinate 5,253, forward strand.
TGTATCCTTGATTTTTTATTTACAGAACATAATAGAATATTTAATGGAAGAAAAAAATAAAAAACAGATCGAAAGACCTCTGCCTATTTATTTGTCCGCTCTTTCAATTTCAGGTAAAATTATTCTGCCTATGGAGTTTGATCAAAAGCTGGCAAAGAATAATAGTGCGGATGTACAATATCGGAGGCAGTTAATAGCAGAGGCTAAGAAAGGTAATCAGGAAGCAATTGACAGCTTAACAATAGATGATATCGATATGTATGCGATGATTTCAAGAAGAGCTAAAGTGGAGGATATTTATACAATTGTTGAAACCTCCTTTACCCCATATGGCTCGGAATCCGATAATTACACCGTACTGGGAACCATTGTAGATATGGATGTTCTTACTAATGAATTTACGGGCGAAGAAGTCTTTAATCTTATGATTTCCAGTAATGACGTAATCTTTCAGGTTGCCATCAATAAAAAGGATTTGTTGGGAGAACCTGTAATCGGAAGAAGATTTAAGGGAAATGTATGGTTACAGGGATACATTGATTTTAATTCTGATAAATGTTTGAATTAAGGTTGACTTATTTTAAATTAAATAGTAGAATAAATTTGCTGCCATTTGCAGGGAATGATGCATCTATAGCTTAGTAGGATAGAGCGACCGCCTCCTAAGAGAACTTAGAGAGGACGATTCCCAAAACTAAATATTTTTTGCGCCTGTACCTCAGATGGATAGAGGGTCCGCCTCCTAAGCGGAACGCCGCGTGTTCGAGTCACGCCAGGCGCGCCAGAAAACCTTGTGCCATGCGCAATTCACATATTTTTGCTTGCTAATCGAATTTTTCAAAAAGCAAGCTGTTTGGAAAGACCTGTCCCCTCCCATTAGCAAAAAAGCTGCTAATTTTAGTAGTGTTTTTTTCCGATGGTAAGGGGCTTTTGTTAATACGATTTTTTTGCTCCGCTTTTGAGTTGCTAATAAATATTTTACCGATTAGCCAACTGGATAGACTTGACAATTTTCCTTAGCAGTTCCGGATTGGTTTGAGCCAAAACTTTTAGGGCCTGTTCAGCAGCATCTGGAGTACCATCTTTCGTTGTTTGAGGCTCGTACCCGCTTTTTCCTACTAAAAAGGAATCCATTTTTTGAGCCAGAGTTTCTCGATTACTTTCAAAAGAATGAGAGCCATATCGTCTTGTCAGCATCTCCAGATTCGCCCATCCTCCCGAGAGTTATAATCGCCATGCGACAAAATGAGCTTCGTGGAGGCGCTGGTATGGCGAAGACTATGAAACACAATTTCTTCCGGGTTAATATCAGGCTCATTCATCTCGGTCAAAATATCTTTAAACCGTTTGTTTAGATGTTCAGTCATAATGGGACGACCATTTGCTTGGCAGATTATCAGACCATAATCCATATATCCTTCGGAACCAAGTTCATTTTTTAACTTCTCCTGTATCTCTCTAAGGACAAAGAGGGCATGGAGCGCGCTTTGAGGGATTTCAATATCTCGAACACTCCCTTTCGTTTTAGGTTGCTTTAAAACAATACTGGTTCTGGTTCCGGGATAGAGGTTTGGAAACTTAAATAGAATTTCCAATTTAGAGAGTTTGTCCATGAGTTTCTTGTCTACACGGTCAATCACCCTGTCAACGCTTACCAAGCCTTTTTCAGCATACACATGATCCCATAGCAGTTCACCGATTTCACCGCCTCGCATAGTGCAAGCAATGGCAAGTAAAATAGAACAAGGATGAACTACTGCATATGATTTTCCTCTTTTTACAATTGATGCCATACTGATTCTTCTTTTTATTCGATGTGGTCAAGCCAAGCATCAAAGAAAGATTTGGAAATCCGGACATATTTGCCGACTTTTACAGTCTTAGAAAGCGACTTCTTACAAAGGGTATATGCCATGCTACGGCTAATCTGCAGGATTTCCGCAACCTCCTGAACGGAATATGTTCGCTTTTCTGCATCAGCTTGAATGGTATTTGACATGACAAAGTCTCGTTGGACGGTAAGTATTGAAATAAAATCCAGTGATAAATTAGTGTGCCTTGGCAAACAAACAGGATATTTTTACGACATAAATAGAAAAAGGTCAGTCCCAATTCCACAGGAGCTAATGCGAAAGTATCAAAGTCTTTTTTAGAAAAACAGCATTTGTGGTAAACATGTTTGTTATAGCTTTTATCTAAAATCAAGTTCTAGGGATGAGCCAGTTTTGACACAGTCTGTAGCATAATGCGTAATTTAATTGTTCGTGTAGTATCTCATAAAAAGGTTAACCTGATTATAATATGCTTTGAAAATATCTAGCCAACGTTTTATCTTCAATTAAGAACATGAAAGAGTTATTTCAAAAATCGTCTGATTCCTGAAATCATAAAAAGCTAATGAACAGCACCATTTTGGAAATTATCAAACCATTGACTCATTTCTTCGTCACTATCAACTTTTAAAATCTTAAAGATTTCATAGGCAAATTCAACTGCTGCAGTTTCATTGGCAGTAATAAAACCTTTATCAAAAACTACTTGAGCCGGTATATAGAGTTTTTCGCCCTCATATCCTTTTACGCTTTGAAACAGCTCTAAAGAATCACCTGTGTGTTTTATATTGTTGAGGAATCTATGCTTACATAGAAAATAGGTTGCCCCACATATCGCTGCAACAGGAATATCTAAACTTCTAACTTTTTTAATAAACTGCGCTATTTCGTCATAATCATTTTCTTCCCATGAAAGGCCACCAGGAATAATAAGCATCGAAAGGCTATCAAAATTGTCATAGTCGCTAATACTGAAATCAACTGCGGCTTTTATCCCGCCCATTGATACCTGATCAGTAGTATCTATTCCAATGGTTTTTACGTTATACTCTGAAAATGAATTAGTTACAGCAATAGCATAGCTTGCTTCCCAATCGCACCAGCGGTCTGTTAAAAGAAGGAGTATTTCATTTTTATTCACGACTGTCCCTCCACATTATTATATAAATTCGCTTCGTATCAGCTTTCATTGTTATTGAAAAATTATACTGCATTTCTTGCTATACTTCCACATAATTTTGCAAACTTTGCAATGTATACCCATTGCAAAAAAATCAAGAGGGTTTGGGATACATCCCAACGAGCAAATTTTTGGAAAGGGTACACTTTCCTATGCCTGCTGCGAAAGGTGCGAGATAGGGCTGTATTATTGATTACATTTATGTTTTATATTCAAACTAAGAGAGGCTTGTCCACAATTGCTTTCAAGGATACAAGAAGCTTTATACACTCTTCTTAATGCACTGTTTGAAACACATGTTGTCGATTTTGTATGCCAGTGGTATTACATTATTCCATTACATGTTCTTATCTCGGAGTTTTCATAACATCATATCGCTAGATACACTATCAACTCCGGCTTAATTAATACGGTTACTCTTCTGGATATAAATAATGCTCATAAGGGGTTAAATCAACGCCCGGACAGTTTCCAAGTTCGTACAATGAACCAATGGTTGATTGTCCATCTAAATAATAAAATAAATCTCTGTCAAAAGAGCCGTTGAAAATAAGAGGCATGCCCTCTGTCTCGCAGTTTTTAATAAAGTCTTCAAGCTTATTATGATCAATGATTTTTTCTTTTATGTGATGAATGCCTTCACCGTTTTCTTCTAAAAATTTTGAATAGGGATTAGGATCGCTCACAGGTTGAATAACTTCAATTTCAATATTACCGATCATTGAATTGCATACAATAAATTCAAATGGCTGACTGCAAGGTACCTTGTTGAAGTTAACCTTGGCGTTCTTTTCACTAAACGGAATAACATTCCATGGTCCAACCTTTAAAATGCGTGTCCAGTTTTCAATAGTACGTTTGTAATCCTTTGTTACATAGCAAATTTGTACGATTTGCCGATTACGATTGTATTCGCGTAATTCTTCATTGGTCATATATAATATAGCCTCCTCTGGAATAAATAATTTATTTAATATGCATAGACTGCATAATGAATCATTAAATTAAGGCTAATAAATAATTTTAACGTTATGTTCAGCAATTGCCTTTGAATACACGCTATCTAAAGGTTTATCTGTTATAAATATGTCTATTTTATTCCAATCACATATTGTAAAGAGACCGCGAACGTTGCATTTGCTGTGATCCGCTAAAAGAAAACGATTCGCGGAATTACTTAACATCATTCTGCGTTCATTAATAGTCAGTATACCTGCATTTACGATAGAGGATGTGTTAAAACCAGAACATGAAATAAATGAAGCATCTACAAAAATCTCTTTATTTGACGTCATAGTAGAAGTAGAATCAAAAGCACGCTGATCATTTATAAGCAATCCGCCAAACATATAAGTTTTAATCCATGGCTTTTCAGATAAAAGGTTTACTGTAATAAGGTTGTTTGTAAAAATAGTCAAACTAATATTCGGAGGGATTAACTTTATTAATTCATTGCAGGTTGAACTGCCATCAATATAGACGGTACTAAATTTTGTTAAATATCTTAATGCTTTCCTTGCAATTTCCTGTTTGGGTTCGACATTTGTAGCTTCTCGCTGATCATAAAAAGGATCTTCAGTAAGCGAGTTCTTTATCATAGCCTTGCCATAAGTTCTTTGGATTAAATTTTGCTTTTCTAAAGCGTCCAAGTCTCTTCGGATCGTCATTGCGGAAACACCAAACATATCAATTAAAGATGTTACACTGCATTTATTTTGTTTTTTAATGTATTCATAAATTTCCTTTTTTCTTTGCTCTGCATTCATAGTAATACTCCCTAAATTATTGATTTGTTTTTATTAAATGACATTTTTTATTAAATGATATTCATTGTTATAGGATTAATAAATAATAAAATGAACTAATGATGAAAGGTATATTTGATATAAGCTTTATAGATCAAAAATTATTGAATATAAAGCATGTTTGATTATAAATGAATTATACAATAAATAATCAAAAATTGCAATATAAAAATATAAAATAATCATATAAAACAAACATTTTAAATCTTGACAATGGTTGATTTAAATGATAAATATAACTATATAGAACAAAACACACAATTAAAACAAACAGATATGGCTTTATATGGATTAATAGTTAGAAATAAAAGGGAATTATAAAAAAATCGTATGTTCGATTTTAAAGAGGTAAAAAATGGTTGATTGTTCGTTTTACAAAGTTAGTATATACATCGCTCTTTTCAATGGTGTAAAATAAATCTGTTAATTTATTTAATTAAAGGAGAGTGTTGTTATGAGCAATAAAATAGTATGCGTAGGTTTAGTTATGATGGATATTCTTGTTTCTAATGTATCGTCGGATATGTTTCATTATGATACTTTGAAGGTAAATTCAGTAGGAATGCTGTCAGGCGGTGATGCAAATAATCAGGCCATTGGATTAAGTAAGCTCGGCAAAGAGGTAGTATTTGTCGGATGCGTTGGGGGAGATGCATTTGGAGAGACAATAGTACAGCAGCTTCGAAGTAATGGTATAGATACGAGTCATGTCATCGTTGAGAAGAATATGGGTACCAGTGTTTCGGTTGTAATAATTGATCCGCATGGAGAAAGAGTGTTCCTTCATAGCCCGACAGGAAATAATAATATAACAATCGATATGATTGATTTAACAGTCCTGGATGATGCATCTATTGTTTGTTTGGGCAGTCTTTGGTCGCTACCGGGATTAGATGGTGAAGGAGCCGCAAAGCTTTTTGAATATGCACATTCAAAGGGCGTTATTACTGTAGCGGATGCGACTCCTGATATAAAATATGTTGGACTAGTGCCTATTAAACAAGCCTTGATGCATACGGATTATTTTTTACCTAGTTATAGAGAAGCTCGTATCATTACAGGTTATAGCGAGCCGAAATCAGCCGCGGCCGCGCTGCTGGAAATGGGTCCGAAGGTTGTCGTGGTAAAAAACAGCAGCAAAGGCTGCGTTCTGGCTTCAAAAGATGGTGTGATAGAAGTGCCTGCATTTGAGGTGATTCCGGTTGATACGACAGGAGCGGGAGATAATTTTGTAGCCGGCTTTGTGGCGAAATTATCAGAGAATGCGAATCTATATGATTGTGTCAGGTTTGGAAATGCGGTTGGCGCATTAAGTACTCTTACAGTTGGTGCAAACAATGCTCAATATACATATGAAAAAATTGAGAGCATTGTCAAGTCAAATAAATGTGAAAAATAAAATTTTTAGCTTATAAAAAGGAGGAGGCATTTTAGCCATGGAATATATTTTGAATATGGAAGACATAAACAAATCATTTCCAGGGGTTAAAGCACTAAGCAATGTAAGCATAAACCTGAAAGCGGGGGAGGTTCATGCTTTAGTGGGAGAAAACGGTGCCGGTAAATCCACACTAATGAAAATTATGAGCGGTGTATATCAGCCGGATTCAGGAAAGATTGAAGTTAATGGAAAAGAAGTCAAAATTGAAAACACAAAAAAAGCACAGGCATTGGGTATTAGTATTGTATTTCAGGAATTTAACCTATGCAACGATTTAACTGTCGCAGATAATATTTTTATAGGCAGGCATAAAACAAGATTAGGGCTTGTTGACGATAAGTGGGTGATTAATGAAACACAGAAAATTATGCAGTATATGAGGCTGGATATTAAACCAACCAGTATAGTAAAAATGTTGAGTGTTGCAGAAAAACAGCTGGTAGAGATTGCCAAAGCAGTATCAATTGATGCAAAAATTATTGTATTTGACGAACCAACGGCAGCCCTGACAGATAATGAAATTGACCGTTTGTTCGAAATCATCAGAACACTAAAGGAAAGCGGGCATGGAATTTTTTACATCTCACACAGATTAGAGGAGCTTGATAAAATTGCAGATCGTGTGACGGTGCTCCGGGATGGTCGGTACATAACAACTCGGAACAGAAAAGATATTACAAAAAATGAGTTAATCCGATTAATGGTAGGTCGGGAGCTTATAAATCAGTATCCGGAACGGGACAGCGAAATTGGTGATTTATTTTTCGAGATAAAAGAAATTAAAAAAAATAAAGTATTTGATATCAAGGATATTAAGGTTCGAAAAAATGAGATTGTGGGGTTTGCCGGACTTGTTGGTGCAGGGCGCACAGAAACGGCCAGGGCAATTTTTGGAGCCGATCTGTGTGATGTTATGGATATGTATATAGCTTCTAAAAAAATAACTGTCAAATCTCCGCTGGCTGCTATTGACGAAGGTATTGGATATTTGACAGATGATAGAAAAGAAAATGGTCTGGCATTAAGATTAGATATTGAAAAGAATATCAATATGGCTTCTTACAAACAGCTAACCAGGAACAGTTTTTATAGTCAGCATATGGCTAATAAAAATGCTGAAAAATATATTAAAGAAATCAATATCAAAACACCGTCGATTAATCAGATTGCATTACACTTAAGCGGGGGTAATCAACAAAAAGTCGTACTTGCAAAATGGTTGTGTAAAGGCTGCAAGCTTCTTATATTTGATGAACCAACCCGAGGAATTGATGTCGGCGCAAAATATGAAATATATAAGCTTATGAGAGAATTGTGCAGACAAGGTATGGGGATTATCGTGATTTCGTCTGACTTACCGGAGATATTAGGTATGTGTGACAGGACTTATATATTTTACAGAGGACAGATTACAGGATGTATTTCTGCTGATGATATTTCGCAGGAAAAAGTATTGGAATGTGCAACAAATGTTAAAAATGATTTTTCAGGGAGGCTATAGATATGAATCAGATTACATTGTTTTATGATAATTTCAAAAAAACACCATTATTTAAATTGATTTCCAGATTATCAATTTTGATTTTATTATTCCTGATTTTTTCCGTATCTACTTTTAATTTTTTATCACCTGATAATTTGATAACAATTACTCTCCAGGTTGCCATATATGCAGTTATAGCTTCCGGTATGTCTTTTATATTGATTGTTGGAGCAACTGATTTATCAGCAGGTTCTATTGTTGGTCTGTCAGGAATTATATGTGCTATTTTACTTAGAGATTACGGCTTTTCGATGGCGGCAGCAATTTTAATTGGTTTAATTATAGGGATTTTATGCGGTATTTTTAACGGTATTACATGTACCTACTTAAGGCTGCTGCCTTTTATTGCCACATTAGGCACCATGTGGGTCTTCAGAGGCCTTACTCAGCTGCTGGCAAATGGTCAGCCAGTAACTATTAGAAATGAAAATCATCCCGAAGTTGCAGAAATTTTCCGATTTATCGGCAGCGGCAGAATAGGTGGAATTATTCCGGTAGCGGTAATCGTTGCGCTTTTAGTTGCCATTGTCCTTTCAATTATTTTAAATAAAACGGTTTTAGGCAGAAATATATTTGCAACCGGCAGTAATACGGAAGCGGCAAGGCTTTCTGGAATTAATGTAAGAAAAACTACTATTTTAGCATTTATAGTCGGAGGCGTGACGTGCGGTCTGGCCGGTATTATGGTTACAGCAAGACTAACATCGGGTCAGGTAAATGCCGGTACGGGATATGAACTGGAAGCTATCGCCGCATGCGTCATTGGCGGTGTCAGCCTGGCAGGAGGCGAAGGAACCGTAGTTGGAGCGGTTATTGGTGCATTAATAATGGCAATGCTGAGAAATGGCCTTAATTTAAATGGTGTCAATTCTTTCTGGCAGCAGATTATCATTGGTTTAATTTTGATAATTGCGGTAGCGTTTGATACCTTCCAGAGAAGAAAAACAAGCTGATCATAGGATGTATTTAAAATGGTTTTTATTAAAAACAATAAAAATAAAAAATTATTAGGAGGTATTTGTATGAAAAAAAGATTTATGGTTCTGTTACTTATTGGCACTATGCTAATATCATTGTGTGCATGTGGATCATCATCAAAATCAGATTCCAAGGCATCGAATGATTCAGGGGAGAAGACAGAAGATTCAACTAATGAAAAAACGATATATGCAATCTTTAAGGATTCATCATCAGTATTCTTTGCAGATATGGGAAAAGGAGCACAGAAAGCATGCGACGAACTTGGTTATAAGCTGGTAGTTCAAAATCCGCCCTCAGAGGGGGATATTGATAAACAAATTTCGTTAGTCGAAAGTGCTATCACGGCAAAACCCTTTGGCATTGTTCTTTCGTGTATAGCGATGGATCCTTTAACAACGCCGTGCCATGAAGTAAAAGATGCCGGGATTCCATTAACTTGTTGTGATGCCGGCGACGCAGATAAGACATATGATGCATTGTATGCTACAGACTGCTACAAGGCAGCATCCGATTTAGCAGTTAAAACAGCCGATTTAATGGATGGCAAAGGTAAAATTTTCTTAATTAATGCAGTTGCTGGAGCTCAGTCATGTATGGACAGAGAAGATGGGTTCAGAGATACCATTAAAGATAAGTACCCTGATATCGAAATCATTAATGATGCTTTGTTCTGTGACAATGATAAAACAAAAGCTGCCAACCAGACACTTGATATGCTGACATCTACCAATGGTGATATTGACGCCGTTGTTGGATTAAATGAAAATGCCTTAATCGGTGCTGCAACAGCTATTACCGAAAGAGGATTGTCTGGTAAAGTAATCGTAACTGGTGTTGATTGTTCGGATGATGTAGCGGCCTATATAAAAGATAGTACAATTGCTGCAACATCCGTACAGAATCCTTTTCAGATGGGATATCAGGCGGTTTATGGCATCAAAGAGGTCAGTGAGGGGAAGGATCTTGGACATGCTATGATTGATACAGGTTCTGCAATCGTAACTAAAGATAATATTGATTCAGATGAAATTCAGGCAATCATTAAGCCGCAATAAAGCTTATGACAGCACAAAAGATGGGAGGGAATCATCTATTTCTCCCTCCCATAACTTTTTAAGGAGGAAAGCATATGAAATTATTTGCAGATACAGGTAATCTAAAAGAATTAAAAGAGCTGAAAGAGATGGGATTAATTAGCGGTGTTACGACAAATCCAACAATTGCTTCAAAAGAAGGCCAAGATTTAATAACACTACTGAAAAATATTACAGAATTATTGCCGGATATACCGGTTTTTGGACAGGTAGTGGCAACAAAAACTGACGAAATTGTAAAAGAAGCCAGAAGGATTGCGGCTGTCGCTCAAAATATAGTTGTTAAAATTCCGGCAACAATAGAAGGTGTTAAAGCCATCAAAATCTTAACAGACGAAAATATTCGTACATGTGCTACGACAATTTTGACTGCAGCAGAAGCATTTTTATGTGCAGCAGCAGGAGCAGCCTATGTTGCCCCGTATACAGGTCAAAATGATATAATTGGATTTAAAGGGGTTGATACATTAAAACAAATTTGCGATACAATACATTCTGCCGGTTTGAAATCGGAGGTATTAGTTGCGTCTGTTGAAAAAGCACAGGAAGTAATTGATTTTATACTTGCCGGTTCAGATGTAATTACAATGCCGTATCATGTATTTATAGATGCATTTGAATGCCCAATGCCGTTAACAAATTATTATATAAATTCATTTCATAAAGACTGGTCGGATGCCGGATGTTTTATAAAATAATAGTCAATATCACAAATACCTAATTAAATAACGAGGGGGATAATGAATTGGACTTAAGATTCATTGCATTAGTATTATGTATATAAGTGATTTAGAAGCGAAAAATTTGATATGCAAAATCGGATTAAAAATGTGGGAAAAGCAAATGGTAGCGGCCAATGATGGAAATATTTCACTCAGAACCGGAGAGAACTCAGTTATACTTACACCAACTGGCGTAAGTAAAGGTGATTTAATACCGGATATGTTAATCAAGGTTGATATGGCCGGGAATATTATGGAGGGAACTTTAAGACCATCAAGTGAGCTGCAAATGCACTTGAATATTTATAGAAATAATCCGGAAATAGTATCTACATGTCATGCTCATTGCATGTTTCTGAGTATATTCGCGTGTGCCGGCATTGAATTGGATATGGCTACTTCACCTGAGCCTATATTAATTTCCGGTAAAATACCCGTTGTACCATATGAATGTCCCGGAACACTAGAATTGGCGAAATCCATAATACCTTATGTAAATGATTATTCCGTAGTTTTGCTGAGTAATCATGGCCCCATATCCTGGGGAAAAACGCCTCTTGCTGCATGGCATACACTAGAATCAGCCGAAGCATATGCAAAAAGCTGTATGATTATTAAAAATTTTTTTAGTGATTATAGAGCACTAAGTTCGAAACAGATTGAAAAGCTCGAGGATAGATTTCATCCAATAAAAGAAAAAAATCGTGTTTATTGCACTGAAAAGGAGACAAATCGTGATCCAGGCAGATCCTATAGTGATTTTAATACTATCGTATGTAATTTATCAGAAGAAAGCCTTGAAAAATTGGCCAATCTAGTGGCAAAGAAATTAAAGGGAAAATAGAGGATGAGACTATGCCGGATAGGATAATACATATTTCTGTAGATATAGGTGCCTCCAGCGGACGGCTGATTGCAGGATGGCTGGAAGACGGGCTGCTGAAAATGCAGGAGGTACATAGGTTTATAACAGGCGATATATTTTTGGTTAATAAGCGGGTCAGAGATATTTATAGATATTATGAGGATATTCTTTTTGGATTAAAAAAAGCGGTTGAATTATTTGGCCCTTGTATTTCAAGCATTGGTGTTGATTCAATGGGTTCTGATTTTGGATTATTGGACAGTCAGGGAAACTTGGTATTAATACCGGTTTCATACAGAGATACTGATTTAAATGACGATGCTTATGAAACGGTAGAACGTTTATATGGCTCATGGAATAATTATAAAATATGCGGCAATCAATCTATGCCGTGCGATACGCTTCATCAATTGATCCGAATGGTAAAAAATAAGGATAGTTGCATTTTTCGGTGCGGGGGTAGTTCTATTCTATCTTGCGATGAAGAACTATCAGGACTATATCCCATATATTTCGATGAACCAGGTCCTTATTAACATATTTGAAGTATACGGCATATTTCTGCTGGTACTAATTTGCTATTTTACTGCTACCTATTCTCTTTTCAAAAGGAATATTGCTGAATTATAGTTAATAAAAGAATGTAAATCTCATTAATAAAGGCTCTTTAGAAAATTTGATATTTCCTAAAGAGCCTTTATTTAGGGGAAATTAGTCATCAGTGGATGTACACGCGTCTAATATCCCGCCACAAGAATAGCAGTTGTCCTGGGGAAAATCGTAAAAAATGCAAATATCGTTCGGCGTAAGGACAGACCTATTGATCTGCTTAAACATTACAAACACCTTCTTTAGGATGAATTTACATAGGGTTACATAGTTGATAATTGGACAGGCCAACTATATCGTTAGTTAGCAAAGTTTAATCATCAGAAAATGTATCACAGTTGCATGAGTATCTTTATAGATTTGTATGACTCTCAATTGCAATCGGCACGACAGCTTCAATTTAGGTACTCTAATTAAGCCCTATTGGGCCTTTACATTTCATGCTTATATCAATACCCAAATGCTCTTTTAAATGTTTTTCTGGATGCTGTCTGCATTCCTTCAAATAATAGTATATGATGATTAACTATATCAATATATCTGTTTCCTTTCCCGTCTTTCTTGGGGGCTTTTGCTCCACTCAAGGTCCTTATGGTTTCCTGCATCTGCATGTAAATATAAGTCCATCCGGATCTAACCCATTGACCGGCTCATCCAAGATCATCAGCTCAGGATCATATAAAATTGCGTTAGCGATGGCCAATCGCTGCTTCATGCCCAGCGAATACTTACTGAACAGCTTCTTGTCCTTATAAGATAGCCCCACTACCCCCATGGCGTACTGTACCGCGTCTTTGCGCGTCACTCCGCGCAAATCAGCGAAGATTTCCAGATTTTCCGTACCCGTCAGATTGGGATAAAAACCAGGCGATTCGATTAAGGAACCAATTCGGGGTAAAATGTTTCTCGCTTTTTGAGCAACGTCTTTTCCAAACACATAGGCATTGCCCGCTGTCGGGCTAATTAATCCAAGCAACATCCGCATAGTTGTTGTTTTGCCAGCACCGTTTCGTCCCAATAAACCGTAGATATGCCCTCGCTGGACATGCAGATTTAAACCTGAGACACTTTTTTGATCTCCGAAAACTTTTGTTAGATTTTTCGTCTCAATTACAATTTCATCCATTTTTATGCCTCCTTACTATAATGTTTTTATTTTAGCATATCAACCTAGAATCAACCTAGAATTAACCTTGAGCTAACATTGAGTTATCCTTGAGTTTTATCATAAAAAAAGCGCGAGCTTAAAGCAGGTGCTTTCGAAGCAATGATTTCACTGGACAGTTGGAAAAACAACGAGGAATCTACTTCCTTTTCCCTCTTCACTTTTGACAGAAACTTTGCCGCCTAATTTGGATACTAAGTGTTGTACGATTGAGAGCCCCAAGCCGCTTCCGCCTCCTGAGCGGGAAGGATCACATTTATACAGCCGTTCAAAAATATGTGGTAAATCTGCTTGTGCAATACCGCGTCCATTATCCGTAACTGTAACGCTGGCCTTATGGTCGTCTACAAGTACGGCAATGGCGATCTGAGAGGCTCCGCTGTGCCGCAGTACATTCTGAATTAAATTATTCATGATACGCAGATAGGCGTCTCGGTCCATTCTCACAAATACCGATATGTCCGGCGTATCGATATCGTAAGAAAGATTGCTATTTTCAAAAACAGGCAGCCAGTCCTGTAAAATATTGCGTGTCAGCTCAGCCAAATCAAGCCTCTCTATTTTAAAACTTTCTTCAAAGTATGTCCTTGGCGATTGATTATGATTGAATTGTAAAAGAACAGATCTGTATTCTACACAGTCTGTTCTTTGGAGTTCCGATGCCATCATTTTCTTTAGTGATATTGGATTCTGTTTTATAAATCATGTTGCGTAATGCGTTTCTGAGCAATTTCATAGACTTCATCATCCTCACGGGCGCCAATAACGATAACCAGCATACTATCGTCACAACGGATAAGCTGATATACTATGCGTAAACCGGCACCACGGAGTTTGATTTTTAAAAATCCAGAGAGATTGGTATTGCTTTTGTTTCCCAGAAGTTTTCCATAGCCGCCCTCAGTTTCCGGTAGTGGATTTTGGCAGACTTTCTGAATTGCTTTTCGGATAAGAATTCGCTGGCTGCCATCCAGTTTTCGAAGGTCTTCAAGGGCTTCAGGAAGATATCTTACATCCCAGCTCATTCAAATTCTATCTCATCAGTATCTTTTAAATCGGAGGATGAGAATCCCAATTCGCGATCCACTTGTTCCTGGGAGATAACAGTGGAGGGATCAAAATGAGACATACGCTGTGTAGCCATAGTCAAAAGCCGGGCATCGTTCACTTCATCTAAAAGTTGGATGTATTCCTCTGGGGAGATAAGAATACATTCTGGAGCATTGTTTTTCATTACAACCTTAGCTCCATGACGTTTTACTTCTTCAAATATTTTACCAGCCAGACCACGATTGAATTGAGAAATAGGGATTGTGTTCTCAATGACGCTTCTGATAGAACTCATATTTATCACCTCTTTAATCTTATTATATGCGGCATTATAAAAAATGTCAACAGATTTACTGATAAAATTACTGATATAAAAATCAGTTTCAGTTACAGTATAGTATGTGCAATGATTCGCATTTTATAGAGTTATTACTGTTTCGATAGATCTTTGCCGGTTATTAAATATTTTCGACAAAAAAAGCAACTGATTAATCGTGGAGAGGCGTTAAGTCCGCCTCCCTTCAGCCGCTATATGTGACAGCCAATAACAGCTACTTTGATTGCCCAAGTTGGGTTTATCTCACTTTTGATGCTCTTAATGATGCGTGATTTTTTTCAGCATCTCAAGGTTTGAGGTGAGCTGTGGGGCAAAATCAAGCGATATGTCGTAGTTGAGATAGAGGAGCAGAAGCATTGCGTCCCACAGCGGCTTTTTCGTCTCCATTGACCAATGCTTATTCTTGTTCATCAGGGTAGAACAATAAAGCATTCCAACAGTTCTCCTTTGATATAGAGCATTTCACCCCATCTGGCAACACCTTCATCGGTAAGATTCGCAAGAATGTTGCTTCATCCGGTTTGATCCCGGTCTGAAACCATCTCTTCATTTGAACATACCTCTGGGCGGCGCCTTTGAATTTTCTTTTGCTGTATTCTCTTAAATAAGATGATTTCATAAGATTCATAAGATGTTGCCCTGCTGTAAAGATGATACCACTTGACAAAACAGGAGTTAAAGGATAAACTGTACAAAATAAATCATATAAACACAATAGGAATTGTATGAATCCAAGCCGTTGCGAGAGCGGCATATGACGAAGAAGAATTTTTTCATGCGACAAAGAGAAATGTTAAAAAAAAACTAAAAGAAATATTAGGCAGATAAGGAGAGACTGACATGAGAATAGTTGCTTGCGGAGATGCACTTTTTTCAAGTAAAAACTTGGTGAACAGATTGGAAAAACCGTTGCTGGAAATTTTAAATAATGCGGATGCGAGATTCGTAAATGCAGAATTTTGCACACCAAAGCGCGAGACGGCGCCGGCAGCCGGACGGGGATATATGACATCGGTGAGGGAAGAAATCCTGGACGAATTTGTGGATTTGAATTTTGAGCTGGTGGCATTTGCAAATAATCATACCGGCGATTATGGAAGTGCAGGTGTGGTGGATACCATCGAAGCGGCGGAGAAGAGAAAGCTGATTCCCTGCGGAATAGGGAGAAGTCTGGGCGAAGCCAGAGCACCCCGGTTTTTGGATACGACGAAAGGGCGTATAGGAGTAATTGCGGTTGGCGTAACAAGGTCGGAGTTATTTGCGGCAAGCAAGGAGGGGAACGGAGTACCGGCAAGGCCCGGGGAGAATCCCTTAAGATGGAAGCAGGCATACGTGCTTCCGGAGAATTTGTTCAGGCAGTTGGAGGAAATCGATAAAGCCCTGGGAACGAGAGACAGCATGTTGGAAGGCTTGAGAGTGGAAGCAATGCCTGTTCCGGATAAGGATAAGTTCCGGTTCGGTTCGTTATTTGAAGGAAGTCTCCAGATTGAAAAAGGGGAGAAGGCATATGTAAGAACTTATATGAATGAGAAAGATAAAACGGAAATTTTACGGGCTGTTTGTGACTCTTCAAAAAGGGCGGACATTACAATAGTAAGCATGCATACCCATGAAGGAGTCAATGAGAACTGGTATTCTGAGCAACCGGCGGCTTTTATTGAGGAATTCGCACATCAAGCTATAGATGCGGGAGCAGATGCGGTAATCGGGCATGGGGCACATTTTTTAAGAGGAGCACAGATATATAAAGGAGCACCGATTTTTTATAATCTGGGAAGTTTATTGATGGAATTTGAGGCGGGAGAATCTATTATTTCGCCGGAAATGTATGAAGATTACGGATGCCCGGCAGATTCTTATCCTTCGGATTTACACGGAAAGCGTGCAAAGGATCAAAATGGAAATTTTATAGGCTTTAACGGGGAAAGAAGATTTTCGGAAAATTGTATAGCGATTTTAGATTATGTCGACGGAAAACTGGGATTTAAATTAAAACCCATAGATTTAAGAATGAACAGCGAAAGAGTTTTAGACAGAGGAATACCTGTAGTTGCGTCGCAGGAGGCAGGCAAAGAGATCGCGGCATATCTTACAAAAGCCAGTAAAGCCTATGGGACAAAATTCCATTATAACGGAGAAGACGGATATATTTATATTACGGTATAAGGTCTATTACCGTATTGAAACTTAGTATGGAATTGCTTTTGAATTGAAAGAAAGGTACGCAGAAGTAATAATACCTGGCTCTCAATGGTATAAAACTAAAAATCCATATAATCATCTCTGCGATAATGTTTTTTACGGCCTCTTTTTTCTAAATAAGAAGTTCTTCTTCTTCGAAAAGGTATTTCCACAAAAATAATATATAAACCCAGACCAAGTATGAGGCAGCCGATTATAATACCGATTATTATTGGTCTTAAGCCGCTGGAATCACCGGAATAATTCACGGCGTTACCGTTCTGGTCTTTTGGTATTGCAGTCGGTGAGGGAATATTAGCACCCTTTAAAAGATTATCGGAGGCCACATTGTTATAAATAATATCGGCGGAGCCAACGTAGTTGCCGCCATAAGTATATTGAATTGTACCGATAACATTTTTGCCTTTGGCGATTTTATCCAATGGTTTTAATACGATTTCCTTTTCGGCATCTTTATAATCCGCGGAGTTGGGAAGTACAATATTACCCTTGGAACTGATTTGAAGCTTAGAATTAGTTTTGCTGAATAACGGACTGTATTTGGTAAATAACGGTGTTGAATCCGATCCTTCCGAATTTGCCGTATCCGCAATATTATAAATAGAGAAGTTGTCAAAAGCATAATTTAATATACGAGAGGTATCCGCATATTCATGCTCAATGCTGTCGCAGTGCATAATAATACTAATAAGGGTTAAGCCGTCCCGTTGGGCAAAGGTTACTAAGGTGTATAACGCTTTTGAAGTATAGCCGGTTTTACCGCCTATGGCACCGTCAAAATCGATATCTCCTTTAATGAATTTATGATGATTTGCCAGGTACCTTGTCTCTTTCTGTACATTAGTCGGAGGAATGACATAGGTTCTTGTACCGGTTATCTCTTTGAAAATAGGATTGTTAATTGCAGCTCTGGAGATTAAGGCCATATCGTAAGCGGAAGTATAGTGGTCGGGATCCGGTAAACCGTGGGGATTGACAAAATTAGAATCCGTACAGCCCAGCTCTTTGGCTTTTTCATTCATAAGATCGGTAAAGGAATCCACATCTCCGGATATATGCTCCGCCATGGCATAAGCCACCTCATTGGCCGATTCCAGCATTATGCTGTAGAGACATTGCTCCATGGTAAGCTTTTCGCCTACGTCGATACCAATGCGGCTGCTGTCCAAATCTACGTCATAGATGGCCTCCTTTGAGAAGGTTACGGTTTCCCCTAAGGAAGAATTCTCAATTGCCAGCAAGGCCGTCAAAATTTTGGTAATGCTTGCGGGGTAATAAGCTTCGTGAATATTTTTAGCATATAAAACGGCGCCGGTAGAAGCTTCCATAACAATGGCCGCGTCGGAATTTACACTTGGCTCATTATCGGGCCAAAGTTTTTTTGAGGACTCAGATTTATCAGAATTGCTGCTTTTACTGGCTGTGAGGATATTTGATGCAGCTTGGGCATAGGACGGGGTGATATTTATAAATAATAAGCATATAGCGCTTAGAATAGCTATTGTTTTTTTCATGATGACTCCTTTATCCTTTATATAAATTTTATATAAACCAAATATAGAACCGAACGGTATATATTTAATCATGACAAGTAAATCAGCTTGCTGATTCACCTGTCATGAATATTCAAAAACCGTTATATTCTGGCAGTTTAGCGTGCTTCATAATTATTATGAATAGCCAAAGCATAGTATATGAAAATAATACCTATATTATAGATTATTTTTGTGGTTGTATCAAGATAAATTAAGAGATTTTATAAAAAATTTAAATTTATAAATCTGTAAAAATTAGAATACAAACAGAATTTGTGAGATAAAAAATACCCCTAAGGCGGATGCCGACGATAAGATTTATACCTTGAGACTATTCCATTTTTAACGGCAGGGCATACCTTTCTATCAACAATATGACTAACAAAGTTCAGGACGGACATATAGCCCGGCCAGTTTGCTATACTCAAAAACGCTCTTATAGCTGTAAAAAACTATTGACTTTCATTAGCAGGTTTTTTATACCCAATATTTATTACTTTATCGATTATTATCTTTTAAATACTTAATCATACAAACAATACCAAACAAATAGAAAATCCATTGTACTATACCCATAAACATACCCCAAAAAGTCAAAACATTAAAAGTTAACATAATAATTTACAAACTTTCATAAATAGCTGTGTTATAATCAGCAACATAGCACTGGAAATAAATAATTTAGAAAATTTGTATCCTCCTTATTTGTTATATTGGTAATTATTTTACTATAAATATATATATTGTCAATATATTCCTTTTGTTTAAGTTCCCTCTTCGTTTAGAAAAGCAGATCTATGGGGAAATACGAAATTTCTTAAAAAAAATTAAGTAAGACGTGAAAAATTAAATAGTCAAGTGTCAAGGAGCGATTTATTGACTTTTGAGATCCCAATCAATTGATACCAGGAGGAGATATATTTTGCTTGCTTTTATGATGACGATCGAAAATGATAGAGATCGAGATAAAGTAACGGAAATTTATAAGCGTTACAGCGGAACCATGCTTTACATAGCCAATAGCATCTTACATGAAATTCATCTTGCGGAAGATGCGGTATCGGAGGCTTTTATAAAAATAATTTCTAATCTTGAAAAAATTGATACGGTTGACTGTTACCGGACAAGAGGTTTCGGCGCTATTATAGTTAGAAACGTTGCAAATGATATGCTTCGCAAACAGAGGAATAACAATATAATACCTTTTGAGGATTATGATGATTATTTAGGATATGAAGAACCGGCTTTCGATGATTTTTCTGCGGCCGGCTGATGCAGGGACCGCATTAATAGTTCAATAAAACGGCGCTGTCACACATAAGTTTTATACCTTTTGCGGGATTTTGAAGCCCTGCAAGGGTAATTTTTTTCAATACATAATAGAGTGACAGCCCGTTTTTAAAAAACATACCGTTCTATATTATACCCCTTCAGCCCGCCGGCGGTACTGCCTGCCCATAATAAGCATTTTTACCATGCTTACGTAAGTAGTGCTTATCCAGGAGCTCCTGCTGCATGGGCGGGATTGTCCCCCCGGAAAGAACAAGGTTATGCCACGCCATAAAAGCAACTTCCTCCAATACAACCGCGTTATGCACCGCATTGTGGGAATCGGTGCCCCAGGTAAAGGGGCCGTGGCTGTATACAAGAACTCCGGGGACATCTTCAGGCTTGATATTGCCCTTTTTAAAGCGTTCTATAATAACGGTGCCGGTTTCTTTTTCATAAGCGGAACGGATTTCTTCCGGCGCCATTTTACGGGTACAGGGGATTTCTCCGTAAAAATAATCGGCATGGGTAGTACCCAGGGCAGGAATTCCTCTTCCCGCCTGGGCAAACGTAGTCGCCCAGCGGGAATGGGTATGTACGATGCCGCCAATACCCGGGAAAGCCTTATATAACTCAATATGGGTTGGGGTATCGGAGGAAGGATTCAAATTTCCTTCGATACGGTTGCCGTTTAAATCCACCACTGCCATATCTTCTGCCTTCATAACATCGTATTCCACACCGGAGGGTTTTATTACGATATAACCGGTTTCCCTGTCAATCCCGGACACATTGCCCCAGGTAAAGGTAATCAGATTATGCTTAGGCAGCAGCATATTTGCTTCAAACACTTCTTTTTTTAATTTCTCTAACATTGGTAAACGTCCTTTCCCCTGTTTATTTTAACTTCCAGGCAATGTCCTGAAGGAATAATAACTGCTTTAATCCTTCTACGGTAGTATCTTTTCCGATGTGGATATATTCAATACCCATTATTTCCGCAAAATCCTGCATATGTTTAGCGGTTAAGGGATAAGAAAAGACAGTGTGATGGGCTCCGCCTGCCAGAATCCAGCATTCTGCTCCGGTTTTAAGATCCGGCGCCGCTTTCCACATTATCCGGGCAACGGGAAGATTCGGCATTTCGTAAATAGGCTTAACCGCTTCTACGTCCTGTACGATTAAACGGAATCGTCCGCCCATATCCACCAGGGATACGACAATTGCCTTGCCCGGATGTCCTTCAAATACAAGACGGGCAGGATCCCCTTTGCCGCCGATGCCAAGAGGATGTACTTCAATTTTTGGCTTATCAGCCGCCACGGTAGGGCAAACTTCTAACATATGGGCGCCTAAGGATAATTCATTGCCCCTTGTCAAATCATAAGTATAATCCTCCATAAAGGCGGTGCCGCCCTCCAGGCCTTCTGACATTTGCTTCATAATATGGGTCATGGCGGATACTTTCCAATCGCCCTCGCCGCCGTAACCGTAACCGGCTTCCATCAATCTCTGGCTTGCAAGACCCGGTAATTGTTCCATGCCGTGCAAATCTTCAAAAGTATTGGTATAGGCGCCGCAACCCGCTTCGGTAAGCGTTTTCTTCATAGCGATTTCCGCTTTTGCCTGATAACGGACGGCAGCTATATTATCGGTGGCGATAATATATTTTTCTTTATATTCCTTTAATAAGGAATCCACCTGTTCTTCGGTAACCGTGTTAATTTCTTCCACTAAATCGCCAACCGCAGTGGTATTAACCTGCCAGCCCAGTTTTATCTGAGCTTCCACTTTATCCCCTTCGGTTACGGCCACCTGGCGCATGTTATCTCCAAAACGCATTACTTTTAGATTTCTGCTGACCAGGGTTCCCACGGCGGCTCTCATCCAGCCTCCGATTTTTTCCTGCACATCCTCATCTTCCCAGTAACCGGCTACAACCTTGCGGGGTATTCGCATTCTGGTTCCGATGAACCCGTGTTCCCTGTCGCCATGAGCGGACTGGTTTAAATTCATGAAATCCATATCAATTTCCTCATTGGGAATGGTACGGTTAAATTGTGTGTGGAAGTGACAGTAGGGTTTTTCTAAAATTGCGAAACCGTTAATCCACATTTTAGACGGTGAAAAGGTATGCATCCAGGTTATAATACCGGCACATTTTTCATCGTAATTAGCTTCTTTGATTATTTTAGTAATTTCATCCGGAGTGGTTACAATGGGTTTAAAAATTACGGAGCAGGGAATAACACCGGATTCATTTAAGCCCTTTGCAATTATCTGTGAATGCTCGGCTACTTTTTTTAAGGTTTCCGGGCCGTAAAGGTGCTGGGAGCCTGTGATAAACCAGAATTCGTAACGTTTCATTGATGACATATGACAATCCTCCTATTTTGTGCAGCGCATATTTTATATTTTTTATGGTACATACTACTTTGCGCAATATATAGTATCAAATTTAATGCATACTATTTTTAGCGATATATATATTAATATGGCATATAATACTTTTTATTATATAATACCGTTTACGATTATAATACTTTTTGTGATACTTAATATAAACGGAAAGGAATATAATATTAAGGGATTCTGGGATTATTTACTTTGTTGTTTTTTAATTTTCTTAAGCCGTTTCATTACATTATTCTCTCCGCGGCCGAAATAATCATGAAGCTTGGAATACTCGGCGTAAAGTAAATCATAAACTTTTACATTTTCAGGAATTGGGGTATAGACCGTATCACGCAATTTGCCCATTACGCTGCCGGCTTTAAATACATTATCATACCCGCCTTTTTCAGAACCGGCCGCGACGGCGCCGAAGATTGCGCTGCCCAGCGCAGGTCCCTGGGTAGTACCGCCGATTTTAATGGGAATGCGGATAATGTCTGCATAAATCTGCATAGCCATAGGGTTTTTAAGGGATATTCCGCCGGAAGCATAAAATTCATCCACCGGCACCCCATTTGCACGAAAAGTTTCAATAATTTTTCTGGTTCCATATGCCGTGGCTTCAATTAATGCACGATAGATTTCTTCCGGCTTTGTCTGGATCGTCATACCTAAAACCATACCGGTCAGATCCACATCTACTAATACGGAGCGATTGCCATTCCACCAGTCCAATGCAACTAACCCGCTCTGCCCCGCCTTAAGCTGTTCTGCTTTTTTTGTTAAATACTGATGAATATTAAGTCCTTCTGCTTTGGCTGCATCATAGTATTGGGCACTGACACAATTCTCCACAAACCAGGCAAAATGGTCGCCCACACAGGACTGGCCTGCTTCGTAACCAAAGAAGCCGGGGCATATACCATCTTCTACTACACCGCATATACCCGGTACGGTATGTTCTTCGCTGCTTAATAACATGTGGCAGGTTGAGGTCCCCATAATGGCAAGCATTTTGCCGGGACCGTCGATTTTAACGGCGGGAACGGTAACATGGGCATCCACATTGGCAACGGCAACGGCAGTACCGACTTTTAATCCGGTAAGCTTAGAAGCTTTTTCCGTAATTTCACCGGCTTTGGAACCGAGGGGCGTGATGGGGCAGTTTAATTTATCTTTAACGACATTTTCCAGTCTGGGATCTAAAGCTTTAAAGAATGCTTTATCCGGATAGCCCTTCTGTTTATGCCATATTGCTTTGTAACCTGCGGTACAGGAGTTTCTTGTCTGTACCCCGGTTAACTGCCAGATTACCCAATCCGCAGCTTCCATAAAAAAATCCGTCTCTTCATAAATATGGGGAGCGTCGTCCAGAATCTGCCATATCTTCGGGAACACCCATTCTGACGATATTTTGCCTCCGTATCTGGCTAACCAATCCTGATTCATCTCTGCCGCGATCTGATTTAGTTTGTTTGCTTTGTCCTGCGCCGCGTGATGCTTCCATAATTTGACGTATGCATGAGGCTCGCTTTTATATTTTTCCAAAAAGCAAAGGGGAGTACCGTCTGCTTTTACCGGGAGTATGGTACATGCGGTAAAATCTATCCCAATTCCGATAACGTCTTCCGGCGATACGTCGGATTTTTTTAACACGGCCGGTATGGTTGTTGCAAATACTTCCAGGTAATCCGAAGGATGCTGCAATGCCCAGTCGGGTGCAAGTTTTTTACCGTCGGGTAAAGCCTCATCCATTACTCCGTGTGGATATTCTAACGTTGCATCTCCTAATTCTTCCCCGGTTTCTACATTAACCAGCAATGCACGCCCGGATAATGTACCAAAATCAACACCAATTGAATACTTTGGCATTATTAATACCTCCTAATTCGTTAATTTTAATATTAGATTATTTGCAAGGTGTAAAAACCTCCTTAATAAACAACAGGCGTAAACCAATACGTATTAAAACTATAATAGAAAGCTGTTAAACATGATACAAAAAAGATGTACGTACAAGTTGATATAAGTTTATTTTATATGAAAATATATAAAAAAGCAAGTAGTAACAGCCGGTTTAAAGTACATTTTGTTAATTTTATGATGCCGCATACCACAAAGTGGGGCGGTCAAAACCGTGCGATGATTTTTCAAACACGCGCTAAGGTAATTTTTTAACGGAGTCCCTGATTTTGACATAGGGTTCCAATATAACATGTTCGGGTTTCTGTGAATGATTAATGTGCTGTAACAATAACTGGGCTGCTTTTTTTCCTATCTTTTTTCCGGGATAAACTATGGAGGTTAAGTTGCAGACCATATGCTTTGCCAAAAAGGAATTATCAACACTTACGATGGAAAGATCCTCCGGAACGGATTTCCCGTTTCTCTTTAATAAACGTACTAAAGCCGCCGCAACCAGGTCGTTATAACATACCACTCCGGTCACGCCGTTTAAACGGTCCAGTATAATTTTATCCATACGGCCCTCAAAAAAATAGCTGAAATCTTCCGTAGTATACCATATTATAGAGCTGTCATTGACGGTCAGATTATTTTTTTTAATGGATTTCAAAAGACCTTCATACCGGCCGATTCCCTGCAGATCATCCGACTTGAAAATACCGCCTATTAAAGAGTGACCGTTATCAATTAGTATATCCGTTAACATTTCTCCTGCTTTTACATCATCTAAAATGATATAGGAATCGTTATAACCCCTGTAATAACCATTTATGAAAACAATGGGCAGATGCTTTTCTTTTATTTGTTCATATAGCCGTCCGTTGGGATTGGGAAGGGCTGATTTGGTACCTTCCACAATAAGTCCGTCCACACCGCTTTGCATTATCTGAATCAGGCAGTTTTCCTCATCGGAGGGCCTGTTATGGGTGATGCCAAGGGACAGGGTATAGCCGTTATCCGTTAAAATTTCTTCGATACCATGGATAATACTGGGAAAAACATAATCGTCCAGATAGGTGGTTATAACCCCGATGCGCATTGCTTTTTCGGCAGATGCTTTTTTGCCCGGAAGGCTTACATAAGTACCTCTGCCGTGTTCCCTGACAAGAATACCCTCGGCAACCAGTGTCCCGATTGCCTGTCTGACCGTCTGACGGCTGAACATAAACCGGGAAGCCAATTCATTTTCGGATGGAATTTTTTCGCCTATTTTAAAGGTATTATTTTCAATATTTTCTTTAATCCACTGGCTGAGCACAGCATGTTTGGAAAGTTCATTATTAATCATAAATACTCCGTTTTCTGCTTGCATAAGTAATTTTTGTAACTAATCAGTTGTATTTTCCCAAAAGCTGTTTCTCTGTATAGTTACTTCTTTTTTATTGTTTTACCATAAATTTGCCGGCTTGTAAATACAAGTTTAAAATCCGGTTGATTATATTAGAGTGTGTCTGAAAAATACTTGCGCCGGGCTGGACGCTCCGATTTGAGGGAGGCAAGGAGCGATTTGGGGAGCGTAGTGTGTGTGGGCCACGTTTCCAAAATTGCGACACAGAATACCGCAAAGTGGGGCGGTCAGAACGGTACAATGATTTTTAAAAACGCTCTAGTGCACTGGCAAGTTGATATCTTGTCTAATGGCTTGCCTGAATTTCCATTTGCTTCGTTGTCGTCAATCGACGTAGCCACCGCTACGCCTCATTCCTCCGCCTCGCAGAATGAAAATCCATTCTACGCCATTAGTCCAA
>JAATFT010000090.1 GCA_015655075.1 Clostridiales bacterium
GCGTTACGGACGCATCTGCAAGGATATCAATCGGGGACTTTACATATAATGCGAAAATCGCCGACAAAAAGTATGGGATAAACAATATGAAAAAAGCAGATATTGAGGATGTCAGCCACTTTGCCGTTAAGTACTTTCTCTTGCTTACTCTCGGCATCGTATAAAGAAGAAAATTATTTTTCCTTTCGTAGTACATATTCCAACAGATCGGAATAACAACAAAGAGAGGGAACAGGAACCCGATTAACTCCGTGCCGATCTCCCATGCCTCTATGTCATAATATAATGCGTAATTTTGATACAGCGTGCTTGAAAGAATACAGGCCGCTATACTAAGTATCGCAATCGTACCAAGAACTGCGAATTTAATTTTATTCCATTCATTTTTTATTAAACGAAACATCGTAACACTTCCTCTCAAAGATTTTCTACTTTTAGTATACCTGATTGAGATTTGATTTCAACGATTTGGAAACCAACAAGGGTTTTAAGGGAACAAACATGTTTTCATTCCCCTAAAACCCTTGTTCATTCCGTGAATTCATTATAGAAGCACTCCAATGGTCACATGATTTTTATTCTCTATCGTTTCATTGCGCGTAATAATCTTTCCATGATAGTGCTCCACAATTTTACGGATATTGGCTAACCCATGCCCATTTGCATAAGATGAATTTTTCTTTGTCGTATACCCTCGGTGAAACATCTGCACAAATTGTGTGTTAGTGAATGCTTCATGGGGATTGGAAACCAGAACGGATACATGTCCATTACTCATCTCGGCTCTCATTAAAATTGCATCCAAAGGGGTAGAGGCTTCAATCGCATTATCCATCAGGATTCCGATAATCTCTATCCAATCGGCTTCCTGCACGGGGCTTTTTTTAAATTGTGCATTCAGTTCAGTACGAACCTCAATTTTCTTAGCTTCTGCTTGCTTTATTTTGCTGTACAGCATCCCACCTATGATCTTGCTGTCGCAGCTTAATATTTCACGGTCTATCTCGCTCATTTGTACCCCCTGAATGAGCTGATTTACCTGTTCTTTGGCTTGTTCCAAATTTTCAGCGGTGCCAACCGCTGCGGATATTGCCAGTAAACGGTTGTTATATTCGTGTTGCCTTGCCCTTACCTGTGTTATCAATTCCTCTATTACAGGGATATACTGCTCCAGCATATCAATACGCTTGCGTTCCTGAATCCGCCGCTGTTCCCACAGCATCAGCAGTAAATCTCCGACTATGAGTATCCCCAATATTCCGGCTGTGATTGGTAACCTGGAAAGCATATTGGATAAGTCAAACCCAAAAAGATTTATGAATAGTACCAGAATAATAGCTGTATTACCAACAGTAAGCCGAATCAACAAATTCCCATCTTTCAGGTTTTCTTTTAACCATTCAAAAGGAGAATTGCGAAGCAGTAGTATTCCAAGTCCGACAGAAAGGAACCGGCCGACATACAGCATCCACATATCCCCGCTGACACCACACACATAAAACAGAATGGCACAAATTTCCCGCAGCATAATGAAAATTGCAAATACGCCTAATGTGCCAAAGAATGTATATCCGTTTTCACGCTTAAACCAAAGGCTGTTTGTAAGCATGATAATCAGAAATAGAAACAATAGAAATCCTAAGTTATCTACTGGCAGTATCTCATAACCATATCGTGTGAACGAAAAGAATAATCCCTCCGCGTCCACAGATACAGCTGCGGAAATTCTTGCAATTCCACAATATAATACCAATAGGGGAAGCAGAAAATAATCCTTCGCCTTCATGATGGCCGGTTCCCCGAACATCTGTGTACAGCATAGAAATAATAACAAGCCGTCCAATATGATTTGAATTGAATTTGACAGTGTCAATGCCATAAAAATTCTACCCCCATAACTCACTCTGATATTTATTTCCGATAGGGATTTGAGCAGTAGAATATTTAAGATAGATGATTCTTTGCTGCTTGTCTATTTTGGAAATATATTCACTGTTGACCAGAAAGCTTTTATGACACCGGACAACCCCTGGATTATCAATAAGCTCCAGCATTTTTGAAAGTGAATACCCTGATATTGTATCGCCGCCGTTGGTATCGTCATTTTTCGTGTGTATGACAACCCGTTTCCCGAAGGATTCTATATACACAATATTCTTAACCTCATACTCAAAGACAAATTGCTTTTGTTCTATTCGGATGGTCTTAGGCGTAGTTGTTATTTGTTTGCTTAATCCCAGTGCATCACTAAATGACTTTTTGAACTCCGCTTCTGTAAAAGGCTTGATTAAAAAGCTATAACATTTAATTTCCCGATATGCTATCAATTCTTCTCCGGCTAAAGCGGTAGCAAAAATAATAGGAGTATATTTATATTCAGGAATAGAGCGAATTTGCATTGCAAGGCTTGTACCCTTGTAGTCTAAAAGCTGTATGTCCAAAATGAAAAGATCAATAACTTCCTTTTTTGCATACTGTAATGCTTCGGCGGCTTTAGAAAATGAGATTGTTTTTGTATCCCCGCCCATCTCCGATACATACTGCTTTATAAGCTTCACAGTTGAAGCATCATCTTCTACCAGCAGAATATTATTCATTTTTTGTCACCCTGCTTTCTTTGCTTCGTCCATTTATTGGTTTATTGTATCATTCTATCTGTTATGCCCCATTTTTGGGCGGCTTCTTTTGCAGTCATGTAATCCATATTGATACCTCCCTTGGCTCTAGTATATTTCTTTTAGCATAAATATACAAGGTGATTTCGGAGGTAGTTTGATGGAAGATTAAATATTGTCGGGACAGATTTTCAGGATAAGAAACTATGTTGTCCTCATCCCATGTGACATTTTTGGAGTTGCATATATTACGATCACATGGTCTAATTATTTGAAGTTATGAGAATGCCTTCCTGAACTTCGTCTATTGAGCATAATAGGACAATGGCGGTGATAATGAATGCTATATCTTAAAACAGTTTCTTGTTTTCATTCGTAATTGCGTATATACTATAAAGAAAGCTACAGTTTGGAGGAATCAAAATGCTTGATTATATATCCAGCAGGCCGCTGGTCAATGGAGAATCTCCACGAGAAGGATACAGAAGCTCTGCGAGGAAAACAGGAGCAGCGGAGTTGTCCGCTTCGGTTGTGCATGGACAATCCGAAAGATACAAAAAAAGCCTGCTGGTAAAACAAGGAGAACCTGTGATGAAAAATAGAATTTTACTTTTAGAAGATGACATAAGCCTGATTGATGGATTGCAGTATTCACTGAAGAAAAATGGATTCGAGCTTGTAATAGCCCGTACAGTCAATGAGGCTATGGGATTTATAGCAAAAAATCAATACGATTTATTGTTACTTGATGTTACTTTACCGGATGGTACCGGCTTTATGGTGTGCGAACGAGTAAGAAAAAGCGGAAATCAGGTTCCTATTATCTTTTTGACCGCTTCTGATGAAGAAGTTAATGTAATCCGTGGCCTGGACAGCGGCGGGGACGATTATATTACAAAGCCTTTTAAGTTGGGTGAACTATGTTCGCGCATCCGGGCACTTCTACGCCGGACCGGAGCTGCAAAACCATCTCAATTAACTACGCTTGGTTACGGAGATATTTCGATTGATTTGCTTGGCAGCCGCGTTCTGCTTAAAGGAAATCCTTTGGAATTGACAAGCGCCGAATATCGGCTGCTCTGCCTGTTGGTTCGCAACGCCGGGCGTGTGGTTACACGAAACGTTATATTGAATGAGCTGTGGGACGGAACCGGGGACTTTGTGGATGATAATACACTTTCAGTATATATTCGCCGTCTGCGTGAAAAGGTAGAAGATGATCCGTCCTACCCCGAACACCTGATTACAGTGAGGGGCTTCGGTTACCGATGGAGAGAGGTGGCGGAATGAGTTTTTGGAGAGAAAAACAGTCCCGTCATTTCTTTTTTGGTTTAATAGCTTTTTCTATACTTTGGCTTGGATTTGGAGGGCTATTTTGTATACGGCAGACACAGACCGTAAAAGAAATGCTGCTGTCACACGATAACGCCGTTGTCTCCTCTCTTTTAAACCAAGGTGTATCCCCTGATGTGATTGCTTCTGCTGTTGCAAACACACAGGACGATGGACAGGGGAAAAGCCTGCTCATACAACTTGGCTATACAGAAAAAACCGCCGCCCGTTTTCTGCCTGCTGTCTCCGGTTTTGAGACATCCGCTTTTCGGTATGTTCTTTTCGGTATGCTGATCTTTATCGTCATTCTCCTTGCCTTATGTTGCGTTTTTCTCATAAAAAGAGAACGGCTGTACCGACAGGCGGCGAAAGGCGTTCTTGCGTTTTCGGAGGGTGATTTTACAGCGCATTTGCCGCGCTCCGATGAGGGTACTCTATATCAGTTGTTTGCTTCCGTCGATAACCTCGCATCTGCATTACAGGCAAAGGGAGAAACTGAATATAAGGTAAAGGAATTTTTAAAAAACACCATTTCGGATATTTCTCATCAATTGAAAACACCTCTCGCTGCGCTCAATATGTACAACGAGATTATTTTGGAGGAGCCGGATAACCCCACAGTCATCACCGAGTTTTCGCAGAAAACGGCAGTGGCTATCGGCTGTATGGAGCAACTGATACAATCACTTCTCAAAATTACACGTCTTGATGCCGGAAGCGTCACATTTGAAAAAGCATCGCATCGGATATCCGAAATCATAGCTCAAGCTATTGCGGAATTGACTACACGGGCCGATAGGGAAGAAAAACAGATTATCGTAAGCGGACAACCAGAGGAACAACTTGTCTGTGATTTTCAATGGACTAGCGAGGCTGTGGGGAATATCGTCAAGAACGCTTTAGACCACACAAGCCCTGCCGGTCACATCCGCATTTCATGGGAACGGTCTCCGGCTATGGTGCGTATTACAATTACGGATGATGGAGCTGGTATTGCTCCAGAAGACATTCACCATATTTTCAAGCGGTTTTACCGAAGCAAAAATTCCAAGGATACACAAGGTATCGGACTTGGCCTTTCCTTGGCCAAATCCATCGTTGAGGGGCAAGGCGGAATTTTGTCTGTCCAAAGTACCTCAAATTTCGGTACAACCTTTACCCTATCCTTCCTTACGGAACTGTAAGCTGATATTCACCTCAATGTAAGCTCTATCGGCTATAGTTTGATAAAAGGAGGTAATGAAGCTATGGAAATCTTAAAAGTTGAAAAGCTTTGTAAAACATATGGAAAAGAAGAAGCACAGGTAAATGCCTTAAAAGGCGTTTCCTTTACTATGGAAAAAGGTGAATTCGCGGCGGTGGTGGGTGAATCCGGCTCCGGCAAAAGTACCTTGCTTAATTGCATCGGCGGTTTGGATAACCCGACCTCCGGCAAAATATTTCTGGAGGGCAAGGATCTGTTCTCTATGAAGGAAGAAAATCGGACTGTTTTCCGACGCAGAAATATTGGATTTGTATTTCAGTCCTTTCAATTAGTACCGGAATTAACAGTTGAGCAGAATATTATTTTTCCTATTCTTCTGGATTATCAAAAACCGGATCCTGTAGCGGTAAATGAGATTTTGGGAGTGCTGGGTCTTGCCGAGCGCCGCCGCCATTTGCCCAGCCAGCTTTCCGGTGGGCAACAGCAGCGTGTGGCGATTGGCCGTGCGCTGATTACCAAGCCCATGCTGATTTTGGCTGATGAACCCACCGGCAATCTGGACAGTAAAAACAGCCAGGATGTGGTTGATTTGCTTGTGAAAGCGTCCCGGCACTATCAGCAAACCATTTTGATGATTACCCACAATATTAATCTGACTTCTTCGGCAGATCGTGTCCTGCGGGTGACGGACGGTGTTCTTACCGACTTGGGAGGGCTACGGGAATGAAAAGTTATCTGGATCTTATTTCTATTTCCACCAAGGTTCATAAAAAACAAAGCAGAATGACACGGATCTGCATTGTACTTGCCGTATTTCTGGTCACAGCCATTTTCGGTATGGCTGATATGGAGATACGCAGCCAGCAGTTGCAGGCAATTAAAGGTTCTGGGAACTGGCATGTGATGTTCTCCGGTATCGATGGACAGACTGCGTCAATGATCGCCGCCGGACCGGAGGTTGAAGTCTCCGGGTGGTATGCTTATCTTGACGGGAAAGCCGAATATACCGTTTCAGGAAAATCCGTCAGTGTGGCAGGGCTGGATAAAAATGTATTTGAAGATATGCTCCTTACGAAAACTACCGAGGGAGTATACCCAACGAAAAAGAATGAGGTTGCTTTGGCTGAAAACGCGAAAAGTGGTTTGGGCATTAATGTAGGAGATACTATCACACTAGAATGTTCAGAATCTGAACCGGTGCGGCTTTCTGTTGTGGGCTTTGTTGAGGGTACTTCGAAATTATTAAAAGAGGACGCTTATGCTTTGCTGCTCACGACAGAGGGATTTCGCTCGTCCGTCCCCCAAGAGCTGTACACAAGCCAATATATAGTTCAGCTATCCAAATTCTGCAATATGCAAAAGGTGATTGCCGATATCACACAACAATATCATCTGGCCGACAAACAAGTCTTTCAGAATGGAAACCTGCTTGGGGTGCTTGGTCAAAGCAATAACAGCTATATGCTTGCACTTTACAGTACCGCCGCCGTTTTGTCTGTTGTGGTGCTGCTGGCTGGCATACTGATGATTGCAAGCAGTCTGAACAGCAATGTCATGCAAAGGACGGAATTTTTTGGGATGATGCGATGCCTGGGTGCTACTAAAAAACAAATCATGGGGTTTGTTCGCCGGGAAGGACTGCAATGGTGCAAAACAGCCATTCCGTTAGGAATTGGAATGGGAATGGTGGTTGTCTGGATACTTTGTGCCGTTCTAAAAATTCTAAGTCCCGGTTACTTTGCGGAAATGCCGACATTTGGTATCAGTTGGTTCAGTATTTTAGCCGGAATTGCAATAGGACTTCTTACAGTGCTTCTGGCTGCCAGAGCTCCAGCAAAAAAGGCGGCCCGCGTGTCTCCGCTCACAGCAGTTTCCGGTAATGCAAATTCTGTTCAGCCGGTTCGCACGGCGGTAAATACCATCCTTTTTAAAATAGATACGGCCCTTGGCATCCATCATGCGACATCAGGCAAGAAGAATTTTCTCTTAATGGTTGGTTCTTTTTCCCTAAGTATTATCCTTTTTCTCTCTTTTTCAGCAACAGTTGATTTCATGCACCATGCAGTCAAACCATTAAAGCCGTGGACGCCGGAGCTTACCATCATAAGCACAGATAATACTTGCTCAATATCGGACAGTCTTGTTAAAAGATTGCAGGATAATCCAAAAGTAAAACGGGTATATGGACGAATGTTTGCTTATAATGTCCCGGTAAAATCTAATGGGCAAAATAAAGTGGTCAATCTGGTTTCTTATGAGAATTATCAATTTTCATGGGCAGAGGACAGCCTGTTGAATGGCTCTCTTGAGGATGTAAGGCAGAAGGACAATCAGGTATTGGCCGTTTACGACTCCGAAAGTTCACTGCATGTCGGGGATACGCTTACGCTCAGTTTTGGAAGGGGAGAAACAGAAATTCACGTGGCAGGATTGCTTTCTACCAGCCCCTTTGACCGTGTGCAAGGTGTAGAGACGGTTATTTGCTCTGAAACAACGTTTCGGCGCCTGACCGGCAAAACAGACTATACCATCATTGATATACAACTTTCTAACAATGCTACAGATGATGATGTGAATTCGATACGTTATCTGGCAGGCTCCAATATTCAGTTTTCTGATCGGCGTGCAAGCAATCGTGAGGCAAAGGGAGCTTTTTACTCAATGGCGCTGTTTGTTTATGGCTTTTTGGTAATTATAGCGTTGATTACCATATTCAATATTGTGAACAGCGTTGCTATGAGTGTTTCGGCTCGCATCAAACAGTATGGCGCTATGCGTGCCATCGGCATGAGTAACCATCAGCTTGCAAAAATGGTTACTGCGGAAGTTGTCACATATTCCGTTGCAGGAAGCATTACAGGATGCATTCTGGGATCGCCGCTGCATAAATTATTGTTCGAGAAAATGATAACTTCGCATTGGGGTGATCCGTGGCAACTTCCGCTTGGGATATTTGGTCTGATTATAGCGATTGTTATCATCACTTCTATTCTTGCCGTGCATAGCCCGGCAAAACGAATTCAAAATATGTCTATCATTGATACGATAAGCGATCAGTAGAACCAAATAATGATAAAAGCAGCTTCGTTTATTCGGAGCTGCTTCTATCTTACGGAGCTGTAAGGTAAAATACAGGCCTTGCTCCATTTTGAAAATATATATGGTGTTGGCAAGACTATGAAATTATAAGATGCTATTGGCCATGAACAACGTGTTGTATACAAATCTGCCATGCGTCGGAAGCAGTTAATATAATTTTGATCAAAGAAAGGTACGTTAGAATGAAATTATTATTTTCATTTTAACGTACCTTTTACTATATAAATTTTACAAGGTAGAACAGTCAATTGGCGGCATTATGATTAGGGAAACGTAAGCAATAGTTTGGGACTTACTTTGTTTCAGTCGGAGAATGGGTTCCGACTTGAAATACCAGCATAGCTGATAAATACGGCATAGCAGATAAATACCAGCGTAGCAGGTATGGTTATGAGCAAGTAGCAAAGCGGGTCCGGAATATCCGCTTTAACTTATTGGATATATTTAACAAAGACCTGCTGATATTTTTGTAAAGAAATGTAAAAATTATGAAATATATTGACAATGAAAATAAGCGGGGATATAATATAAACATATTTTATAAATACATTTTATAAAATCAATTAATAAAATAGTTTTTATAAAATGGTCCTATATTTAAAATACGATAAAAAAGGAGACGGAAAGTGATGAAACATGATATTTTTTCACTGAAAGGGAAAGTGGCAATCGTTACAGGCGGCAATCAGGGCATTGGTAAAGTTGTGGCAGGATATATTGCAGATGCGGGGGCTGATGTAATTATTTTTGATAAGAATGATGCCACAGCTGTGGCAGAAGAAATCGCGGAGGAATACGGTGTGCGTACCGGGGCAATTATTTGTAACGTTACAGATCCGGAGGATGTTAAAAAGGCAATTGGCGAAGCGGCGGAAAAGATGGGAACATTGGACCTATTATTTAATAATGCGGGAATTTGCTTACATAAAGATGCATTAGATTGTACGCCCAAGGATTGGTTAAAGGTAATCGGCGTTAACTTAAATGGAATTTTCTTTGTAGCGCAGGCATTTGGAAGGTATTTGGTAAGTAACGGGAAATCCGGCAATATTGTAAATACCGCCTCTATGTCTGCAACCATAGTAAACATTCCTCAGGGGCAGGCATCCTATAACTCGTCCAAAGCCGGGGTTGCTCATCTTACAAAATCACTGGCAGTGGAGTGGGCCGAAAAAGGAATTCGTGTAAACTCAATAAGTCCGGGATATATTATGACGGAAATGACAGGAACAGTTCGTAAAGACTGGCGGGATTTCTGGGTAAGTACAATTCCGTTTAAACGTATGGGAAAACCCGAAGAGTTAGCGGGAGCGGTTATTTACCTGTTATCTGACGCGTCAACTTACACATCGGGCTGCGACATGTTAATAGACGGATGTTTTACAGCGGTATAGAAAACCGGGTAAAGAAGGCGGGAGGTGATATTGATGAAGAGATGTACTTTATATTTTCAGTAGCTGTAAATATTGCAATAAGAGAAGGTGCTATTTTGCGGGAGGCTGAAAGAAAATAAATTCGAAGAAAGGATGCCACAAACAGAATCTTTCAGCCTGTTTTATTTTTGACAATAGTATGCACGCTTTGTCCGTATTCTATTGTATGTGGCAGTATCGCAGGGAAGCTTGCGATAGGTATTGGGGGTAAATGTAAAGATGAAGAAAAAATTATTGGCAATTTTATTAACAGTAGTAGCGGGATTATCATTGGCGGCATGCGGTTCAAAAGAAACGGAATCGGAAGGGGTAAATCAAACCGATACTACTGCAAAAACAGAAGAATCGAATGCAACGGGGGATACCGCTGGTGTACAAGGGGGAGAAATCTGGTATTCCACTAAAAATTCTACGGAAACGGTACATGTTGCAATGGCAAAAGGCGTTACCGACGCGGCGGCTATGCTTGGCTTTTCAGGTAAGGTTGCGGTGGCGGAAGCAGATGCGGCAAAGCAAAATGATCAAATGAACAATTTGGTTGAAAATGTCAAACCTGCCGCAATCGTGCTGAATCCGTACGATAGCGACAGCGTATCGGATGTTATTGCAAAATGTAATGAGGCGGGTATACCGTTAGCTGTTATTGACAATAAGGCAAATAACGCGGATGTAGCGGTTTCCGTATTGTTTGACAGTATTGCGTCCGGTCAGGCGGCGGGGGAAGAAGCGATTCGTTTACTTACGGAAAAATACGGTGAACCAAAGGGTGTGGTGGTGGATTTATACGGCGAAGTAGTATCCCAGGTATTTAAAGAAAGAGCGCAGGGATTTGAAGATGTGATGAAACAATATCCCAATATTGAATTGATTTCCGTACTTGGCGCGCCGGAAGCCGATGTGGCAACAAGTGCATTAAACAATATTATAACGGATACAAATTCTCAGGGTAAAACCATCGACTTGATTAACACACCTACCGATACTGCCACACTTGGCGCAATTGAAGCACTTAAAACAAATGATATGTGGTATGGGGCAGGGGAGGACAAACATGTATTTATTATTTCCCATGACGGCTTAGGAGATATTCTTGACTACGTACAGGAGGGTTATGTAGACTCTGAAATTGCAATTGATGTATTTGGGGTCGGCGGTATAGCGGCAGAAGTACTGAATGAATATACCGTGAAGGGGAAAGCGGTTCCTACCTCGGGAACTTTTACACCGAAAGGGAAATACCTGAACAAAGAAGTTGAATTCTCGGAAGGAGACAACGGACCGACCATTATGTTATCTCCTATTAAGGTTACAAAAGAGGCGGCGGACAACCAACTCATTTGGGGTAATGCAATGAAAAAATAAATCCTTTATAAACATATAACTTGGGGCTGACTCTTTAAGTTTACCTAAGGCGTGTCTGAAAACTGCTTGTGCTGGGCGTTCCACTTTGTGGGAGATAAGGAGCGATTTTGGGAGCGTAGTGGTTCTACGTTTCCAAAACCTCGACGTATACCGCAAAGTGGAGCGGTCAGAACGGTACAAATGAGTTTTCAGATACGCTCTAACATGCGGCTGGAATTTTCAGCAGCCCCGTATAAAAAATGAGAAAGGCTGAATAAGTTTGGATAACAATATTCTTCTTGAAATAAAAAATGTTTCAAAATCCTTTGGAACAACGCAGGCACTTAAGGATATTTCCATTCAAATCAGGCCGGGAATGATACATTCTTTTTTAGGCAGAAACGGTGCAGGAAAATCTACAATTGTAAACATTATTGCAGGGGTGTATCCGCAGACAACCGGCGAAGTATTTTTTGAAGGTAAAAATATTAAAAATTTAAATATCTTTAACAGGCAGGAACTTGGTATCAGACTGGTGCCGCAGCATGAGAATTCCTTTGTGAATCTTACCGTTGCCGAAAATATATTCGTAGGGCTGCTGCCGAAAACAAAACGGGGACTGGTCGACTGGAAAGCCATGAACGAAATAGCAAAAAAAGAGCTGGTAGACTATGGTTTGGACATGGACCCTACTGAAATGGTAAGAAACTTAAGTTCCATAGAT
Source organism: Clostridiales bacterium (assembly GCA_015655075.1). GTDB lineage: Bacteria > Bacillota > Clostridia > Lachnospirales > Lachnospiraceae > Anaerocolumna. Next base: position 11,749 of record JAATFT010000090.1, read on the forward strand.
GCCAGAAAATTGAATATTATCCGTGCAATGCACGGCGGAGCAAAGTTAATCATCCTGGATGAGCCTACCACAGCACTTACGAATAGAGAACGGGATGAACTATTTGTATTTATCAGAAAATTGAAAGAAGAGGGAACCGCATTTATTTTCATATCACATTACCTGGGTGAGGTAAAGGAGTTGTCGGAGGAGATTACGGTACTTAGAGACGGTGGTATGTATCCGGTGGAAAACCCGAAGGCGGTGACAGAAGATTATTTATCGAGTCTGGTGGCGGGCGAAGAAGTACAGCTGATAAAAAGGCGGTATAAGACGGAATATGAGGACAAAGACAAATTATTTGAATGTAAGCATCTTACAGGCGTCGGCCTAAATGATGTATCGCTGGATATTTATAGGGGAGAAATACTTGGAATTGTCGGCTTTCCGGGATCCGGCGCACGTGAAATGTGCCGTACATTATTTGGCATTAACAAACTGGTCAAAGGAGAAATACTGTATGTAGGGAAAAAATTGCCGATTAAAAGCCCTAAAGATGCGATTCGAAACGGTGTGGCATACATTTCCTTTGACAGGCACAGAGAAGGTTTAACACCACAGTTTACGGTAAATTACAACATTGGGATGAGTATATTACATAGTAAATTAAAAAGACCCTTTGGGTTCATAAATCTGAAAAAGGAACGTGAAGTATCGGAAAAATATAAAGAGATGCTGAAAATCAAATGCAACAGTATTGATGATCCTATCGGCAGCCTGTCCGGCGGCAACCAGCAAAAGGTGGTAGTCAGCCGTTCTTTGGGTTCCGACCCGAAATTGCTTATATTGGATGAACCTACCATTGGAATCGATATTAAAAGCAGGGAAGAAATCATATTAGCCATTAATGATATGACCAGGTCCGGCATGAGCGTCATATATCTTACAAATGATTATGAGGAATTGCTAAGGGTAGCCGACCGGCTGATATTTTTTAAAGACGCAAGGATTGTGGCACGGGTGGATAACAAGGATTTAAGTATTGACCGCATAACGGAAATTCGAGATCAGGTAAAGGGAGAAAAGTGAATTGGAAGCAAAGAAAATAAAAACAAAAAGAAATATATTGAATATTTGCATGAATAATGTGGTATGGATATTACTTGTTGTATCCATATTAATTATGGGTGTGTTTAAATCATCCTTTTATTCGTTTGGCATCTTATCTAATATACTGGTTCAGGGAACGGTTTTAGGTATGTTGGCAGTTGCCGTGTCAATGGTAATCCTCCTGGGCGATATTAATCTGTCCACCGTAGGAACCGCGGGATTTTCTGCATTAATCGGTGTAATGATGATGAAAAAAGGCTTACCTATTCCGTTGGCCATTATAGTTATTCCCTCGGTAGGCGGTCTGGTAGGCCTGGTAAACGGTTTGATTGTAACAAAACTAAAAGCAAATGCCTTAATCGAAACCCTTGCAATGAATATGGTATTGCAGGGTTCGTTACTTGCTGTTACAAATGGGAATACCATTTCACAGCTGCCTGACTCTTATAAATACGTCAGCCAGGGAAAAATCGGAATCTTTCCGGTGCTTCCTATTGTACTGTTTGTGATATTTATTATTTTCTATTTTATATGGAACAAAACAATCTTTGGGCGCAGCCTATTTGCAGTAGGCGGGAACGAACATAGCGCTTACATTGCAGGTATTAACATAAAAGCCATTAAAATAGGCGCATTTGTAATCTCCGGATTATTATCAGGGCTTGCGGGATATCTATTGTCCGCTTATATGGGAGCAGTAACGTCTTCCTTTGGAAAATCTTATGAAATGCAGTGCATAGCGGCGGCGGTTGTTGGAGGCGTTAGCTTAACCGGCGGCAAAGGTTCAATTTTAGGAGTTCTTGGCGGCACTTTGTTGCTTACGGTTATTCAGGTAGGTCTTGCAATTCTTGGAATTCCATCGACAATGATAACGTTAGCCGGCGGTTTGATGATATTTGTAGCAGTTATTATTGATGCGTCCCGCAGTATGTATCAAGCAGGGAAATAACAGGACCCTGATTGACTATCTTAAGCAGGGATGATAGCTAACATTTAAAAAATTTATATACAGATGTTTAATAGGGTTCTGAACGGTTTATACCGGTACCCTGTTAACCTTAAAATTTGCATAGGTGCTTGCGAGACTGCTCTTCTACTGTGTAGATTATGCTAATACTCCTTGACAGAGAAAATATTCCATGCTACAATATATTTCATATTAAACATATATATTTAATATGATATGATTCGAAGGGTGGTTACTTTGAATTTTGCCCGATGAATTTTATATACTTTATATGCGATGGGAGAAAGAAAAAAATGAAAAAGCTTTTTTTACTGGGAATATTTTCTGTAATACTGGTGACCGCGATAGCAGGATGCGCAAATAAACCTGCGACAAGCCCCGCACCACAAACAGAAGAAGCGGATGATAAGCAAACGACTGTGGTGGCCGCCACCAGCGGGGTGAGCAATCCGTTCAGCTATGAAAAGGACGGCCAGCTAACCGGATACGATGTCGAAGTCCTCAGAGCGATTTTTGAAGGTCTTCCTGAGTACAAGCTGGAAATTGAGATCGTTGAATTTGAAGGGATTCTAAATGGACTGGACAATGGACGCTACCAGTTAGGCGTGAACAATTTCAGTTCCAGTCCGGAAAGACGTGAAAAATACAATTTTTCTCTGCCTGTGGTTGAAAATGCCAACGTATTTGTTGTTCGCAAGAATGACGAGACTCTCAAGTCCCTTGAGGATTTGGCCGGTTATAAAGCGGTAACTGAAGTGGCAAATTCTGGTGCGACGCTTCTTGAAAACTATAATAAAGAAAATCCGGACGCGCAGGCCGAAATTATCTACACGGACGAAAACTTTGTGAAGCAGTTTGAGGGCATTGAAGCCGAGCAGTATGATGTTCGTATCATTTCCCGCATTTCGGCGGAAAAAGCGATCCAAGAACACGGTTTTACAAACCTGAAAGTAGTTTCGTTCTCCGATGATGCCAACAGTGATCCGGGTTCTTATATTCTGTTTTCCAAATCGGCAGACAGCAGTTTGTCCGACGCAGTAAATAAGCGGATTCAGGAAATTTATCAAGATGGAACCCTGTTAAAAATCAGTGAGGAACAGCTTGGCGGGGATTATTTGCCTAAAAAAGAATTATTAGAACAATAAAATAAGAGGTATATGATGAAATTTTTAGTTACAGGTGACGCGCTGTTTTCCAGCAATAACTTACCTGTATTGCTTCCAGCATAGCGGAAAGCAAACGGATCGAAACCTTTAAAAACAATTCGGAGGAACAGTATACATTTGGTTGCCGGTTTGAGGGGTATCTCACCTTTGAAAAGGGAGAGATATCCCGGGGCAAATCAACGCGGAAGGAAGGGGGCGTCTCATGGGAAAAATTTTTGATATCAACGCGGTTTTTACATCGATTCCCAGTCTGTTAAGGGTTCTTCCTGTGAGCCTGGAAATAACCTTTATTTCCATGATTGTGGGTCTTGTATTCGGTTTGATATTTGCTGTTATACGTATTAAAAAAATTCCTGTTCTTAGCCAAATCATTATTGTTTTTATTTCATTTATAAGGGGCACCCCCATGATAGTACAGCTTTATTTGACTTACAACGGAATTCCTCTTCTTTTAAAATTTATCAATGCGCAGTATGGGACGAGTTATAATATCAATGCGGTGCCTGCCATGCTTTTTGTTTTGGTCACCTTTGCCTTTAACGAATCCGCCTATAATTCAGAAACCATCCGTGCGGCCCTGCAATCGGTGAACAAGGGACAAATTGAAGCTGCCGAATCTTTAGGCATGACGTATTTTCAAGTTTTAAAACGAGTAATTCTTCGCGAGGCACTTGTTGTTGCTATTCCGCCGCTTGGGAATGCGCTGATCGGGTTGTTGAAAGGAACTTCTTTGGCGTTTGTGGCGGGGGTCATAGAAATGACAGCGCAAGGCAAGATTATTTCCGGAAGCACCTTTCGTTTCTTTGAGGTCTATCTTGCACTGGCAATTATTTATTGGGTGCTGACGATTATAATTGAACAAATTCTTCGATTGCTGGAGAAAAAGCTTTCGATTCCAGATCCAGGTCAACAAAATAGAACCCGTGGCCGATTGTTTTCATTTACAAGGAGTGATATCTAAATGATAAAGGTAAGTCATTTGTCAAAATCCTTTCATAATAACTTAATTCTGGATGATCTATCGGTTGAGATAGAAAAGGGAGATGTAGTGGCGCTGATTGGTTCATCCGGCGCCGGAAAGTCCACCTTTTTACGTTCCTTGAATTGCTTGGAAAAGGCGAATGAGGGTGAGCTTGACTTGGATGGGTTCAAGGTGGATTTTACCAGAATTACGAACAAACAGCGTCTGGAGCTTCGGCAGCAAACAGCCATGGTTTTCCAGCAATTTAATCTTTTTACGTATCGAACAGCGTTTGAAAATGTAAAAGAAGGATTGAAAATTGTAAAAAAAATGAGTGACAGCGAAGCCAATAAAATTGCCAGGGAACAGTTGGAACAGGTGGGCCTTTCCGACCGCGCGCATTATTATCCCAAGCATTTGTCCGGGGGGCAGCAGCAACGTGTCGGGATTGCCCGTGCTCTTGCCATGCAGCCCAAATTGCTGTTGGTTGACGAACCGACCTCCGCTCTTGATCCTGAACTGGTGGAAGAGGTGCTGCAAACCATTAAAAGAACAGCCGCAGGCGGTCAAACTATGATTCTCGTTTCGCACGAAATGAATTTTGTATATGAAGTCGCAAACAAGGTTCTCTTTTTGGATAAAGGAAAAATTATTGAGGAAGGAACTCCCAATGAGGTATTTAATCATCCGAAATCCCAACGAACAAAAGAGTTTCTTCAAAATTATTATCGAATAAAGCAAACAACAGCTGATGTTATGAACCTGACTTCCCCTGCTTAGCGACTTCCGGCCTAAATAAAAACCACGGGTAGAAACCGGTGGATTTTTATTTATGGCGTATCTATTACATTTTATCTAAAAGTATACAGACAACCAAATATAATTGGAAAGTTGCCGCTTGCTTATATTTGCTACTGCGAATATAATGAGATATAAATACATAATGGAGGAATCACAGCGCTGCATAGATTTCACTTAATTCAGTGCCCGCTATTTACGCCTTATTCTCGGTAATTCAATTGCCGAGGAGTTCACTTCTATGATTATAATAAAGGTAGAAGAATAAATAAATACGAAAAAATGCTGGAGAATTCAATGAATATTTTCGACATTAAACAAAATAATCGGAAAAAAATATATTTTTATATCCGCAAAAATAATTTAGCAACGAGGCAGGAGATTGCCTATAATTTGCAGCTAAGTCTGCCTACAGTTACGCAGAATTTAGAGTATTTGGTAAAACAGGGGCTGATAAATTCAAACTGCAAAGTATCTAATAATTCAGGCGGTAGAAATCCTGTTGCCTATTCGTATGTTGCCGATGCAAAAGTTGCAATCGGACTGGATATTACCAAGCATCATATTAAAAGCATAATTATAGATTTGGATGGTAATGTTGTTAAATATATTTATAAAAGACAGGACTATCGGCGGGATGATGAATATTTAAAAATTTTGGGAGAGACAGTAGAGAAAATTATAGAAAGTGTACAATTGGATAATAAAAAAATCTTAGGAGTAGGAATCGCTATGCCGGGTCTTATTAATCAGGAGGAAGGTTATGTGGTAGACGGCAGAGTAATTGATAATACGGGAATGAGCTGCAAAGACTTTTCAAAATATATACCGCATCCTACCAAACTGATTCATGATTCCAACGCTTCCGGTTTTTCCGAAATCTGGATGTCATCTGAAATACATGATGCTTTCTATATCAGTTTATGTAATAGTGTGGGCGGTTCCGTTTTATTGAATGACAACGTATATATGGGCGATGGCTTATATAGTGGTGAAGTAGGGCATTTAAACCTGATACCAAATGGTGAACCGTGCTATTGCGGACAAAAAGGATGTTTCGATGCATACTGTAATGCGGAACGGCTTGCCGGTTATACCGGCTACGACTTAGACTTGTTTTTCCACAGGCTGGGGCAGGGAGACGAAAAATTGCAAAAGGTGTGGGATGAATACTTGGATTACCTGACTGTGGCGGTAAATGATATTAGGATGCTCTTTGGCTGTACGGTTATTTTGGGGGGGTATGTAGGCGCTTATATGAAAGATTATATGGATGTATTATATAAAAAAGTAGATGCCAAAAGCCCGTTCGGAGAGGATACGTCGAGTTACTTAATCCCTTGTAAAAATAAGATAGAATCGGTAGCAACGGGAGCCGCACTTCATTTTGTGGAAGAATTTTTCCGAAAATTATGTTAGAGATGATTGAGACGCTTATTTGAAGCAACATTAAATATATATTTATTAACTGCTTGGGCAACACCGTCTTCCGTATTAGAGCCCGTAATATAACGGGCTCTTTTCATCGCTTTTTCATTGGCATTTTCCATGGCAAAAGACCATTTTGCCCATTCCAGCATCTCCAGATCGTTATCGGCATCTCCAAAAACCATTACTTCCTCGGCAGTGATATTTAATTTTTTACATAAATTTTTCAGGGCGTAACCTTTGTTTACACCTTTTAAATTAATTTCTATATTTCCCGGCAGGGAGGAGGTTACGGAATAGGAAACATTGTTTTTCAAAGATTTATAAATCTGTTCATAATTTTCATCGGGGACAGATAATATACTGAATTTTTCAATGTTTTTATTTGCCAGATAAGTTTCAACATCGTTAACTGCTGTTATATGGCTCTTTAATTTAGCAATAAACTTATTTTTTAAATAAGGGCTCTTATAATTTGTCAGGATATCCTGTTCCATATAACTTTTCCCGTTTTGGTAAATTTCAACAATACAGTGGTTTTGTTTTAAATACCTGTAAACAGGGCGCCACAATTCATATGGAATTTCATTCAATGGATTTAAGCTTCCGGCGGATGCATTATAGATTGCCGCACCGTTGGATAGAATGGCATAATCGATTACTTTTAATTGGTTTGCCACATCCGACATAACATCCCAGGTTCTTCCGGTAGCTATCAGCACTATGATTCCCTGTTCGGATGCATGAGTCAGTGCTTCTATATTTTTTTTAGAAACGTTTAAATGGTCACTTTGTAACAAGGTACCGTCTAAATCGGTTGCAATTAATTTTATAGACATAATATGAGCGGCCTCCTTATATAATTGAGTTCAAATACAATCCATATTAAGTATAATGGGATTAACAGGTGTCAAGGATACGCTTCACTTCAATGTGATTTATCTGTGATTTATTTTTAAGATATAACTATTAACTATTATATTTAATTTTTAAATCGATAGCAAGCTGAATAATTAACAATACTGGTTTGAATTTACCGCTAATGAATATGAATATTGACAGGACTTATCAAATATTTCTCCGAACAAATGCAATCATATGTTCGTTTTTCTCGACCTATTCCATATTTTATAATACAATACCTTTACAGTAACAAAAGCAGAGGCAATTAATTGCCTTACCAATAAATTGGCCTGGGATAGTTACTGTGCAAATTAAGGGGATTTACAACCTGGAAAAAACTTACGGGAAGATAGCCAGACAGCCCGGGCCATTATTGCCGTACTGAGCGGGAAAGAACCAGACAACAGACTGGTATACTGCCGCAGAAAACAGGATTGTGGACTGAAGTTCCTCGCTTTTTAGCGAAGCGTAAGAGGCGAGAAATACCGTTCAGACTATCACCTGTATACTTGACAGGTATCGTTCTTGTCTGAAAAATACGGTTTGCCATAGAATTACTATTCGATTAGTATTATTTTTTGGTGGTATAACTTGTTTTTTATTTAGATTTGTATTATTATAAAATAATAAAACTTCTAAATAAAAGGAGATGAAATATTTGTGAGGTGTTTGGATGATTTGGAAGTAAGTTGCTATAATAAATTTTTACAAAGAAGTAATGAAGTCTATTAAATATTTCTCTGTTGTATACGTATACAATAGATTATAATCTAGTTTTAAAAAGGAAAACTTATGAATCAAAAAGAATTAGCAAAAATTGCCGGAGTTTCGAGCGCTACCATATCGCGGGTTATTAATGATGATCCCAATGTGAAGCCTGAAACAAAAGAATATGTTAGAGAGATAATCAAAAAATATGACTATGTTGCAAATATTAATGCAAGAAATTTGAGAGCTTCATCTTCCAATACGGTGGGCTTCTTAATTTCTAATTTCAATAATCCGTTTTTCATTAAGATCTATCAGGGCATTGAATCTATCTGTAGAAAACATGGATATATAGTAATCATAGGTATTACAAATGAAAGAGTGGAAGAACAGGAAAAAGCGATAGATTTGTTTTTGAGTTATCAAGTGAGCGGGATAATAGGTTCATTTGTTGATGTGGATAACAAAATACTTAATAAACTGCAAAGATTACAAAAAAATGTTATTTCTTTAGATCGTGAATTTGATATATTAGATTTTGATACAATTGTAATTGACAATGAATATGGTGGAATTGAACAGGTGAATTATTTACATTCACTTGGACATAAAAAAATAGCAGTGATTTATGGAAAACTGGATTCACCTGGCAAAGAGCGTCTAAACGGCTTTGAAAAGGGAATGGCTAATAACGGCTTAAAAAGTAAGGAAGAATATAAAATTTGTGGTAATTACAATGAGCCGGATGCATATTATGCAACTATCAAATTACTCCAGCTAAAGGATCCCCCCACGGCAATTATAACCCATAATAATTTAATGTGTATTGGGGCTTATAAAGCATTAAAGGATTTAAAAATAAATATTCCGGATAATGTATCCCTTATAGGATTTGATAATTTTGAATTTGCTGATTATCTGGAGCCAGGCATTACATTAATTGACCGGCCGATTAACCAAATGGGTGAAATGGCAGGTGAAATGCTGTTTGACAGATTAGAAAATAAATACATAGGTGAGACAAGACGTATTGTGCTTCCTGTGAAGCTTAAAATCAATAAATCCTGTAATTTTCTGACAACGCAGTAGAGGGGCAATCAGGCAAGCACTTATACAAGTATTGTAAAATTCTTATTCAGGCTATGTTTGATGCTTTTATAGCAATATTAAATATAAAAACTTCATTTTCCAAATAAAATTTATTGACATTTCATAAAGCATATGCTATTTTATAATTAATTAATAATAAACAAAGGCGGTTTTTCACAATTTAAAGAAGCCGTCTTTATATTACACATCATGAATGTGTTTTTTAAAACGACATAATGTATACGTATACATTATCACGGATTCAATAAAGATATATATAGTAAAAATGTAATAAAAATGAATGTATACCATTACATAAAGGAGAAAAAATGGATAACAATAGTTTAAAAGAAAAAATTTCAAAGCTGGTTGAAGAAAGTCAAGATCGTTTAATTGAAATATGCTCACGTCTCATAAATATTCCAAGCGTTACTGGCGATGAATTGAAGGTTCAATTAGAAGTACAGAAATTGATGATGGAGATGAATATGGAAACTGATTTCTGGATTCCCGATGACAGAGAGATTAGAGAATCTTCCTATTTTTCTGAAAACGGGGAATCCTTTCAGAATAGGCCCGTTGTGGTAGGAATTTTAAAAGGTCAAAACACAGGAAAAGGCAAATCGTTATTGATTAACGGTCATGTTGACGTTGTAACGCCTGAACCGCTAGATAAGTGGAAAACAAACCCGTTTCAGGCGATTATTAAAGAAGGTAAGCTTTATGGGAGAGGCGCATCTGACATGAAGGGAGGTTTAGGAATGGCAATGTTTTGTGCAGAATTGCTTACCAAGAAGATTGGCAGAAACGACGGAGACATCACAATTGTGAGTGTACCAGCAGAAGAAAATGGAGGTAATGGGACAGCTGCTTCATTACTGCGAGGTTATACGAAAGCGGACGGAGCTATTTTCCCGGAGCCTACTTCCAATCAGATTCAGCCTGCACATAGAGGCGCTGCTTTCTGGAGAATTTATATAGATGGAAAAGCTTCCCATGGCGGAACCAAATACAAAGGTATTTCCGCGGTTGAAAAAGGTATCAAAATAGCCCAAGTATTAATAGAATTAGAAAAAGTAAGAAATGAAACTATTTGTAGTAAGGAACATTTTTATAAAGATTATCCATTAAGTGCTCCTGTTACTTTAGGAATTTTCAATGGCGGACAATTTACAAGCGGACAGCCGGAGCACTGCCTGCTGGAAGGATGTATTGAATATGTTCCGGGTGAAAAGAGTAAAGATGTCATTCAGTCTTTTGAAGCGGCGGTTAAAAATGCCTGTGTCGGTGATGAATGGCTGGAAAATCATCCTCCCAAAATTGATTGGTTCGGTTTGTTATATGAGCCTTCTGAAACACCGGAAGATGATGCATTTATTCAAATGGCAAAACAGAGCTTTGAAAAAGTTTTGAAGAGGACTCCTGTTGTAAATGGCTTTGAAGCAGGGACGGACATGAGACTGTTAAGAAACAATTTCGGTGTTCCGGGCTTTATGTTTGGAGCTGGGGATTTAGCAATGGCACACGCACCAAACGAGTTTGTTGACATTGCTGCGTTAATTGAAGGAGCAAAAGCGATGACAATGATGATGGCGGATTGGTGTGGCGTGTTTAATATTTAAAAGAAAGGAAGAATAATTATGTGTGAATTAAGTGAATGTCCAGAATGCACTAAGAAATGCGGTGAGTTAAGAGAATTGCCGGGAAAGAGATCCGCTGAGATTAAAAAGGATTTATTTGAATATGAATCCGGCGGAACTTATTGGAGGGCTACATTTGGAAGTCAGGAGACAATTCCTGTCTTTGAAAGGCAGGAAGGGGTTAGAGAGTGGGATGCGGATGGAAATGAATATATAGATACATACGGACCGTTTGCAGCCTCTTGTTTAGGACATGTACCGGATGTAGTAATTGAAGAGGTGTACAAGCAAGCAAAAACATTGATGCATGTGGCGGATATGCCGAATATTCCAAGGGTTGAATTTGTAAAAGAACTTGCAAGTATTGCACCGGAAGGTATGGATCCCGTTGTGCATACAGAATTGGGAGGAAGTGCGGCGGTTGAGTTGGCTTTACAGATTTCGAATTACCATACGCCGGATCCGCAAAACGGAATCATTTCATATTATGGCGCATATCACGGGAGAATGTCTGCAGGCCTTTCCTGTACACCTTGCGCTTATTATAGGGAAAAGGTTCCTACTATTAAAAACGATATTACAAGAATTCCTTTCCCATATTGTTACAGATGCTTTTTCGGAAGAGAATATCCGTCTTGTGAAATGTACTGTTTAAAAGCGTTAAAGGAAATGTTTAAAACTCCTGAATGTGGTTTGTATGCTCCTGAGACAAAAACAAATTTAGTGTCTTCCTTAATTGTTGAACCGGCGCAGTTTCATGGAGGCGGGGTATATCCTCCGAAGGAGTATTTCAAAGGAGTGAGAGAAATCTGTGATGAGTTCGGAATCGTTATGATTGCAGATGAAATTGCCATTGGAATGGGAAGAACCGGAAAGTGGTGGTGCATGGATAATTACGAGGTTGTTCCGGATATGATAATTACCTCCAAGGCCTTGTCGGCAGGTATATGGCCCATGTCAGCGGTTGTCGGCAGGAGAAAAATCATGGAGGCTTGGAAGAACCGTCCTGATAAGCATATGGGCACATGGCATGGAAGCGCTTTGGGATGTAAGGCGGCTACTACCACAATTCGGGAAATAAAAAAGAGAAACTTACTTGATCGGGTCAGGGAGCTTGGCAGTTATTTTAAAGATTCGTTATTACAACTTAAAAAGAGCCATAAGCTGATTGGTTGTGTCGAAGGTATTGGATTAGGGTTGGGAGTTGAATTTGTTAAAAGTCCCATATCAAAAGAGCCAGCTAAGGAAGAAACAGAATTTATTGTCAGGAGGGCATTGGAATATGGCGTATTAATTAATCTTTCAAGCTATTATGGAAATAGAGTTACATTTATGCCCCCATATATCATTACGGAAAAAGATATTGATCTGGTAATTGATGTATTAGACAGATGTATCGCAGAGGCGGAAGAAAAGTATGGTATTCACGAAAGAATTTGTTAATTCTTTCATTCAGCAAGCTTGTGTCTGCGCTGCAACCGTAAACTTAAGATGCGCAAAAAGCAGCGCAGAAATGAGGACAATCATGAAAAGTACAATGTTTAAGAGAAATATATCCGTAGATAAAGTTAAAAGCCGACAGATTTGTCTATATGGATATTGGGATAATAGTAAATAAATGAGGTATAGTGTTAGCCATAAACAATGATTTTCTTTTCGCAAATGTTGGTTTGGCGATTAACATTATACACGAAAATAGAGGGCATTGTTTTTTTATAAAAAAACTTTGTAACCCTTGAAGATAAAAGGCTTTAATAAAAACAGAAGTGTCAACTTGACACTACCCAATTCTTTTAGGAGGTAAGAACTATGAAAAACAGGAAAATGATTGCATTAACGATGGTTTTATGTATGGCTATGGCAAGTATTATGGGTTGCAGCAGTTCCCGAAATACTTCGTCCTCCGATGATTCAAGCAAGGACACAACAGCTACGGCCTCTGGAGACACGGCTTCTGGAGAAGATAATGCCGGAACGGCGGACACATCGGAAGCGACTGACGCCCCTGCTTCATCCGATTCGGCCAAGACGATTAAAATCGGAGCTATGCCGGCTGATTCCAATATTTCGTTTTTTCAGGAATTGGCAAAAGGTATGGAACAAGCCGGAAAGGATTACGGAGTAACTGTAGATATCCAGTATACGAAAAGAGCTATCGAAAAAGAGCTGAGTTTGACAGAGACATTTATTTCACAGAAATATGACGGGTTAATTCTTGAAACAGTAGACAGCGACGCTATTACAGGATGTCTACAAAAAGCAAAAGACGCTGGAATCCCTATGGTTGCAGTAGATACGGTACCAAATAAGACGGAGCTTGCCGCCAGTACGGTAACGTCTGACAATTATGCAGGTGGTAAGGCAGCTGGTGAGTTAATAAAGAAGTTGTTGCCAAATGGTGGCAAGGTGCTTATGACAAAATTCAAATATAGTTCGGTAGCAATGGATGATAGATATAAGGGATTTGAGGATGCAATTAAGGATTCCAACATTACACTGGTAGATGCTGTTGAACAGGATGGAACACGTGAAGACACAATCAATAAGATAACTCCTCTTTTAACAAAATATAGCGATTTAGCGGGCGTGTTCTGTTCACAAGGAGATCCGGCTATTGGATGTCTTTCTGCTGTAAATACGGCAGGTCTTCAAAGCAAAGTAAAAGTTTTAAGCTATGATATCGAAGACGAGGTTGCCGCTGCAATTGCTTCGGATACTGCTTTAGTTGGCGGAGTTACACAATTTCCTTATGCAATGGGCTATATGTCTGTTGTCCAATGTTTAAAGGCAATTAACGGTGAGCAGACAGATTCCGTGGTAAAAATTCCGGTGCTTGCCGTAACCAAGGATAATATTGAAGAGTTTAAAAATGATCCGACAGCATTCCTTGAAAAAAACAGTGATTTCAAATTGCTCACAGTGGAAAAGTAAAATTAATACAGAAACCGGTAAGTGCTTCGACTCCGAAGCACTTACCATTAAGGAAGTAAATACAGGGGTAAATTATGAGCGAAAAAAATGCAGTCAGATTAAAGAATATAAAAAAAGGTTTTAACGGAAATCCCGTATTAAAAGGTGTGGATTTAAATCTTAGACAGGGAGAAGTTTTAGCCTTGATGGGAGAAAACGGCGCCGGTAAATCTACCTTGGTGAATATCCTTATGGGAGTTTATCAAAGAGATGAAGGTGCAATTGAAATAGATGGAAAGCAATTTGACCACTATGACATTGCTGCTGCCCGTAAAAACGGTATTGCAATTATTCCCCAGGAATTGGCTTTGGTGCCTGCAATTACAGTGGCAGAGAATATTTTATTGGGCAACCGTATAGCAAATCGGGGCAGATTAATTCAATGGAATAGCATGTTTAAAAAAGCCCAAAAACTCATAGATGATTTTGGCTTTAAAATTGATGCAAGAGCAAGAGTTGACAGTTTACCGATTTCTTATAGACAGCTGGTATGTATAATTAAAGCGGTGGCGGACGAGTCAAAGGTAATTATTATGGATGAGCCCACCTCTTCCCTAAGTAAGGAGGAGGTATTACATCTGCATAATATTATTCGTAAATTAAAAGCAGAAAACAAGTCCATCATTTATATTTCCCATCTGATTGATGAAATCTTTGATATTGCGGATACGATTATGGTTTTACGTGACGGTTGCTTTATTGATTCCAAAAATGTGAATGATACAACACAAAGAGAGATTGTTTCCTTGATGGTCGGTGAAGAGCTTATGAAAGCGCAGGAGAATTTAAGGCATAGTATCGTAAGCAAAGAAGCAGACTATACCGGTTTACCTCCTAGAATGAGAGTCATGAATTTCAAAAGGGCCGGTAATTTAAAAGAAATCAATTTTTCCCTTTATCCGGGAGAAGTACTTGGAATTACGGGACTTGTGGGTGCGGGTAAATCAGAATTAATGAGAACCTTAATCGGGATTGACAAATACGATTCCGGCACAATAGAGATAAATGAACGGGAAGTCAAAATCGTATGTCCCGCAGCAGCCTATAAATTAGGAATAAGTTCTGTCCCGGAGGATAGAAAACTGCAAGGACTGGTGTTAATGGGTTCTGTACTGGATAATATTACGTTGACGCCGGTTTACAGAAAAACAGTTACAAAGGCGGGTTTTCTTAATGCAAAGCAGGAAAAAAAGGATGCTTCTGATTTTGTTGAAAAGCTTGCTATTAAAATTGGCGGTTTACATCAGAGAACCAACAGACTTTCCGGAGGAAACCAGCAGAAATGTGTCATTTCAAAAGCTTTGCTTGCAAAGCCCAGAATATTGCTGCTGGACGAACCGACACGAGGAATTGATGTGGGTGCTAAAACATTGATTTATAAACTGATTAGAGAATTGAAAGAAGATGGTATGTCAATTATCCTATTTTCATCTGATATTTCGGAAATTCCAATTGCATGTGACAGAGTTTTGATTATGTCAAATAATACATTTGTGGGAGAACTGACGGGAAAAGAAGCCACGGTTGAAAAAATATTGAATTGTACAATAGGAGGGCAGTCATGGGAAAGGCAAACATGATAATAAAAAATAAGAGTTTAGCAGGATTTATCAATGCTTATGGCGGATTAATATCTGTAATTATTATTATGATGATTATTACAACGATTATTCGGCCGTCATTTTTTACATCTTCAAATATTGTACAATTACTGGTCAATAATAATAGTATTTTTTTGACCGGATTGGGAATGACATTTGTTATTCTAAGCGGAAGCATCGATTTGAGCCAAGGTGCGTTGGCCGCCTTTGCAACAATGATTTTCGCATTATTGGTTAGGCTTCAGATTCCATTTCCCATTGCCGTAATTCTTACCTGCGCTGCCGGCGGTTTGATAGGTATATTAAACGGAACAATTGTTTCGAAGGCAAATGTGCATTCTTTTGTGGTTACATTAGGTATGACAACAGTGCTTCGCGGTTTGGCAGTCGCAGTCAACGGCGGTTATCCAATACCAATTGACATTTCAAACGGCTGGGTTAGTTTTTCAAACGGCCGCGTATTGGCTATTCCAAATGTTTTAATTTTGTGTGCCGTCGTATTTATTATAAGTTTCATTATTTTAAAGAGGACGAATATAGGACGTAATATTTATGCGGTTGGCGGCAACCAGGAAGCGGCTAAATTCTCGGGGATTGATATTGTGAAAACTACGGTTTTTGCATTTTGTATGAGCGGTATATTTACGGCGCTGGCGGGATCGATTTTAGCGGCCAGAATGATTTCAGGTTTGCCTTCTTCCTGCGTGGGTCTTGAAACTTCGGCTGTTACTGCGGTAATTATTGGCGGAACATCATTTACCGGCGGAGACGGCAGTGTTGTCGGCACAGTATTCGGATGCATTTTAATGGCAATTCTGAATAATGCAATGGTTATGCTTGGAATTCCGGATTGGATGCAGAGCGTAATGTCAGGTGCCATCATTATTATTTCTGTTATCTATGATAGGCTCCGCAACAAGACGGCGTAATGGAGGTTCGGTATGGAAGAGAATAAAGCAAAAATAGGTTTGGTATGTATAGGATTACAGGGAGAAAGACTTGATTTGGCAGAATCCTTTTTAAAGGAAGCAAAACGAGAATTGTCCAAAAGAAATCTATACATAATCAGTGCCGATATATATACGTTGCAGGGTGATGAGGTCGTTTGGCAGACTAAGCATTGTGTGAAGGAAGGCGCTGATGCAATAGTATATTTAATCGGCACCTGGATTTTGGCTGATCATGTGATTAATGCGGTTTACGCTTTGAAAACTCCGTTTGGAATTTGGGGTATCCCGGAACCCGCATCATTTTCATCGGTTGGAGCAAATGTACTGCATGGGTCTTTGGGCGAAATGGATATTTCACACGAATTATTTTATGGAAATATATGTGATGCCGAGGTGCTGGATGAGATTGAAAATTTTGCATATGCTGCAAGGACGCAGAAAAAGCTGCGTAAAGCCCGAATGGGGTTGATTGGCGGCAGAACAATCAGTGCTTATCCCACTACCGCGGACCCGAATCAGATTAAGAAAATGTTCGGTGTTGAAGTGGAGCATATTGATCAATTGGTACTGTTAAAGAAAGCGGAATCTGTTTCAGGAGAAGCCGCCAACGCACTTTTAGAAACGGCAGAACAACAGTATGGCATCATTGAGACAAGTAAGGAGAGATTAAAGAAGGCTTTAACAATTTATATTGCATTAAAAGAAATCATTAAAGAATATGGCCTGGACATGCTGTCTGTAAAATGCATCGGTGAATTTATGGATGAATACTGCTCGGCATGTTTGGCCTTATCCATGCTAAATGACGAAAAATTTACGGCAACCTGCCAATGCAATATAAATGCCACGATCTCTTCTTATATCTTGTCTCAGCTGTCAGGAAATCGATGTTTCTTTGGAGATGTGAATGTTGTTTTGAAGGAGGATAATACTGCAAGGATAATTAATTGCGGAAGTATTCCGGGAAAATTGGCAAAAACATATCAGGATATCCGGCTTGTTACCCAATATGAATATATGGGAACAGGAAGAGGCGTTTGTACGTTATTCTGCTGCAAGCCAGGTAAAG
Organism: Clostridiales bacterium; assembly: GCA_015655075.1. Classification (GTDB taxonomy): domain Bacteria; phylum Bacillota; class Clostridia; order Lachnospirales; family Lachnospiraceae; genus Anaerocolumna. The sequence continues at coordinate 29,088 of JAATFT010000090.1, forward strand.
TAACATTTGGCACTCTTGGACGGGTAAACGGGGTGTATGAAATGAACATTGCAACCGGTGAAGCATTTGAACAGCCAATGGAAGAATTAAAGAAAGTAAGAAATTGGGCGCAGGGTTTTATAAAACTGGATTGCGATTCTATGAAATTTTATCGTAATATAAGATGCAATCATAGTGTCATGACATATGGAATTATAGAAAAACAAATTTTGCATTTATGCAGGATGTTGGATATTAAGGCAGTTACATACCAGCATAAGAGATAGAAGGAGAGAGCTAAGATGAATGTGGACACACTAACAAAATTACAGTTGGCAGGAATGTTTGATCATACCTTTTTAAAAGTGTTTGCCCAGAAGAAGGAATTTGATAAGTTGTGTAATGAAGCAAAGGAATATGGATTTGCAATGGTTGCAATTAATTCATCACCTGTAAAATATTGCAAAGAATTACTGAAGGATACGAATGTGCATGTGGGAGTCGCAATTTCTTTTCCCCTGGGACAGACTACCGTTAAAACAAAAGTTTATGAAACCAATGAGGCGATAACAGAAGGTGCTGATGAAATTGATTATGTCCCATGATTTGGGAACATCGGGAGATAAAGCTTCTGTCTTTGATGAAAGTGTAAACTTCTTGGCAGTATAACATATCATTATACCGTAAATTATTTTAATGGAAATTGGGCGGAACAAGATCCCGATATTTGGTGGAATGCAGTTTGCAATTCAACAAGAAAGCTGATCGTAGATGCTGCTGGAAGAAGCCAATTCTTTGGGAGCTGCTATAATTGGAGGTGTAGGTGTGGGAATTTTTGAGGATTTTGATGTTGCTGAGAAAATTATTAAAATAAATACTACAATACAGCCGAATAAGAAAAATTCTCAAATTTATAAGAGACAAAGAAAGGTGTTTAATGCCTGTTATTTTGCACTGGAACAGATATTTTATGAAATGTAAATTTACTCAACTGTGTCCTTCTATTTGATTGCCGAATAAAATAAAATGTGTTATACTATGGATAAAAGAAAGAGAGGTGATTATTTATAAGTAATATGAAATCGTCTATACAGGTTAACGCGTTTAAAGCATAGCAAAGACCGTTGTAAAACGGAAGGTACTGTATCTGATGCTGAAACTGTGCAACATTTTTCGTCTACTGCAAAATTCAGGTAAGATAAGGGACGACAGGTTTGATATCAAGTAGAATTTTTCAAAAACTTTACATAGAGGAAACGCTCTGTATATATAACTCTTGTAAAGTATAATCGTAATAATTATTAAGCAAAAGAAAGAAGAAAGGAGGAAATAAATGCATCAAGAGGATTTAATTTATGATAATGCCAAAAAAATCTTGAAAACGTATGGGAAAATAACGCAAAAGAGCATAAATGAAAAAGTAATCTATGAATGTGCCGCGGTGGTATATTCCATTAGGCAGGATTACAAAGAAGATACAAGAAATTATATTGTCACAAAAAGTATCTACGAGATTGAAAAAGAAATGATTTACAGGCTTCAAAAAAAGATTCGTCAAAACGAGAAGTATGCAAAGAAAGCGGAAGAAACCTGCAGGAATGCGCTTACGTACATTGAATTGGTGGTGGCGCCGAGGGTAAATTTAAGTTTTCTGGCTTGTTAACGGGCTTGAAGCCTTTTTTTTATGCTTAAAATTTCCGACTTAGGCCTTGGAGCACAGCTTTTATGTACCGGATTTTCCATATTATAATATCTACCTGGTACAAGCTGTATTGCTTTTAGATAGAGTATCTCCTTCTAGAAACACACTAACTTTCCTAACTCTTTCTTTACTTTTCTTTTATTACTATTATTGCTTTTATTATTCTTGGTCTATTTACTTTTTATTGCTCTATTTTGAAAATACTTGAAATATGAATATTATAGTGCTATAATCATTTTAGTTATTAAAAGAGTTTTAAAAACTATGAAAATAATATAAAAATAATGAGGCGAAATATAATGGCTGATGCAGGTGAAATTAAAAATATGAATACAAAGGCTGTACGACGTATAATGCAGCAAAAAGGTATTATAAGTAAGAATAAATTAGCCCGTGAAACAGGATTAAGCTTCCCCACTATTAGCCGTACCATTGAGCAATTGGTTGCGGCGGGTGAATTAGAACAAAGGGGAACAAGCAATTCCACGGGTGGGCGCAGCGCACAGCTTTTTGCAATAAATCCGGTTTTTATGGTATCTTTACTGCTTCGTTTAGAAGCCAAAAAATTAAACTGGTCTGTTAGCGACCTGCTTGGCAGAAGCTTAGAATCTGGATTGGAACTTTGTTCAGAGGGAGTATTACAGACAATCGACACGCTAATCATGCGTGTACAGGTGCGTTACCCGCAGCTTAAGGCTATTGCAGTGGGATTGGCGGCTACCGTTCATTATGGAACTGTAACCGAATGTTTTACTCATGCTGAGCTGCGGGGCGTGAACTTGTCTTTGCATGTTATGGATATCTCCAAACTTCCCTGTAGTGTGGAGGGCGATATGCATGTGGTTTCCACAGGATATTGGGCAAATTGTAACCATTCTCCGAAAGCAGTTGCCTGTATTTATTTAGGCGAGGGAGGAATTGGTTCCGGCATTGTTATTGAAGGAAATGCCTGGCACGGCGCTTCTGAATTTGCAGGAGAGCTGCACTATCTTCCGATTGAAGATAATCTTAAATACGCGCGGACACATTTTTCCGGTGTAAATATTGCAGATTATTACGGTAAGATAATCCGGTCCTATGCGGCTTTGTTGAATCCTGATCGGGTCATTCTTTATGAAAATGACCTTATTAAAGGGAAAGCGGATGAAATCCGCAGGATATGTGCCAATAACCTTCCTGCACAAGCCATCCCGCAGATTGAGATATCAAACAGCTTTGATGAAGATTATGAAAAGGGGCTATATGCTCTTGCCGGTCGTCTGCTTGAACAACAGGCAGAATATTAATTTTGCGGAAAGAATTATGATAACAAAGATTAATAATCACATTATAAATTTTGTGAGCCTTCAGGCAAATGAAAAATTAAAGAGACTTTCATTATGAATGAACAAGTTAAAAGGATATAAAACACGAGAAGCTTAAAAGAGTCTGGCAAGCCAGACTCTTTCTTATATAAGAAAGGATCTTGGGCAAAAAATGCATGGGCATTAATCAGTAAAAGATATGTAAAAAGCCGTAAATCAGTGTTATAATATGTTAATAACGGTAACCTGGTACATAAAAGATTTACAATTGGAGGTGGTATTGTGGAACGAATGTATGCTTTTACTGCTACGTCAGGCAATTACGGATTTAATTTTGGACAGGAAGGCGTTTCCGGCCATTTTATTGTCACGGCTGTTTTAATACCGGAATCTGCATTAATTTCAGCAGAAATTGATATAAAAGAGATACGGAAAAGAGATTAAAACACTGAAGCAATTCTTTGATTTGATAAATAATTAAAGATATTGTATTCCATATTTGCCTGCGTTATATTGTTACGATAGAATATTCCTGGAGTGTGTTTGAAAAATGCTTGTGACGCAGCATACCGCAAAGTGGGGCGGTCAAAACGGTGCAATGATTTTTCAACACGCTCTAGTACAAGGGAAAAAACTGTCATAGTATTATGCAACCCATAAAAATTCTTTAAATAAGGAAACTGGACGAGCTTATATACAATTATGACACAAGATTCTACAGATATAATAAACTTTTAAGCAAGGGGCAGATTAACATGGATTATATTTTCAAAATACGGTGATACTTCATTTTTGCGGAAAGAAAAAGCCCTGGCATAAAAATTACAGCGGAGAATTCCATTCCTTGTATAAACATTATGAAAAAATGACATTTGGTGCCTGAATGAAAAGGTGACTTCTGGTATTGGAAAGAGAATATTTTAGAATTTCAAAAATTTAAGTAATTTTAAAGTTACAATGATATTCTTTTATAAAACAGGAAAAATATCATGAAACAGGGATTTTTAAGAAACAAGTGGTAAAAATTTCAAATGGTTTTGTATTTTTGTAATATATAAAAGTAAACGGAAGCAATACAAAAGGGCGGATCCAAAGGCGTATGGAGGGATGGGTATGAGAATTTTACTTGCGGAGGATGAAAAGGAATTATCGAATGCTTTAGTTGCGATTTTAAAACATAATAATTATTCGGTGGATGCGGTTTATGACGGAGCGGATGCCCTGGACTACGGATTGTCTGAGAACTATGATATCATTATTTTAGATATTATGATGCCTAAGATGAGCGGTCTTAAGGTTTTGGAAAAATTAAGGAAAAAGGGAATTTCCACGCCCATTTTAATACTTACGGCCAAAACGGAGATTGAAGACCGTATTATCGGTTTGGATACGGGTGCGGATGATTACCTGGGGAAACCTTTTGCCATGGGGGAATTGCTTGCAAGAGTCCGTGCCATGTCAAGACGTAAATCGGAATTTACGCCAAACATAATGGGTCTGGGCAATATCAGACTGAATAAAGAAAACTTCGAACTGTCCAACGAGAAAACCTCATTAAGGCTTAGCAATAAGGAATTTCAGATGCTGGAAATGCTCATAAATAATCCGAAACGCCTGATATCCACGGAACAGTTTATGGAGAGGATTTGGGGCTATGATGCAGAGGCGGAAATCAGCGTGGTATGGGTATATATTTCTTATCTGCGTAAAAAGCTGGAATCTTTAAATGCCAATGTAAAAATTAAGGCGGTCAGAGGTGTCGGTTACACCCTGGAGGAAGTCAGATGATCCGAAAATTACAAAGAAAGTTCATCATGATTACAATGATGTCATTGACCCTGGTCATGGCGCTGTTGGTAGGTTCCATTAATGTCATTAATTTTCATCAGACGGATCGATTGGTAAGGGGGACAATTAAGCTTCTAGCGGATAACCAGGGTAAGTTCCCCAAGTTTGAGAAGGAAAAACCGCCCCACAATAAGCCGGATTCCGGATTGATGAATGAGGAAACTCCTTATGTAACAAGGTATTTCTCCGTTGAGGTCAATGAAAACAGCAGTATCGGCAAGATAGATACAAGCCATATCACCGCCGTAACTTCGGAAGATGCCGCAGAATATACCGCTAAAGTATTAAGTAACGGTAACAGCAGCGGATATAAAGGCATATATAAATATGCGGTCGTAAAAAAGGAGAATGGCTCCATGGTTATATTTGTTGACTGCAGGAGCCAGCTTAGAACCGCTACTTTGTTATTACGGGTTTCAGTGGGTGTTGCACTTGCAACCCTCATCCTTGTATTCCTTTTAGTATCTGTTTTTTCCAGAAGGGCCATAAAACCGATTATTATCAGTATGGAAAAGCAAAAACAGTTTATTACGGATGCCGGTCACGAGATTAAAACTCCTCTGGCCATAATTTCGGCCAATGCAGATGTACTGGAGCTGACCGGGGGAGAAAATGAGTGGATTACCAGCATTCGGAATCAAACGAACCGTCTTGATAAGCTGGTTAAAAATCTGTTGATGCTTTCCAAAATGGATGAGGATAGTATTAAATTATCATTTCATGATTTTGATATCAGCAGGGCGGTTTCAGAAATAGCCGGTTCCTTTGCGGCTCTTGCAGAGACGCAGAATAAAAAATTACAGATGGATATTAAACCGGGTCTTGTATTATATGGGGATGAGAACGGTATCCACCAGCTTGTATCCACGCTTTTGGATAATGCCATGAAATATTCCAATAAAAACGGAACCATTAAGGTATCTTTAAGTGCCTCAAAAAAGGGTATTAAATTGGAGATATATAATACAACGGATGAAATCTATACGGAAAATCTAAATCAGTTATTTGACCGTTTTTATCGTGTGGATTCTTCAAGATCCAGGGAAACCGGTGGATATGGAATCGGACTTTCTATTGCAAGATCCATTGTAGAAGCTCATCACGGTAAAATTTCGGTTAAAAGTGAGAATGGGAAATCCATTTGTTTTACGGTTTTTTATAATGAAGCAGGAAATAAACGGGGCTGTTGAAAAATAGCTTAATTAATCTATTCGAAGTAAATTAAGTTATCCTGCAACAGCCCCATTCTAGTATAAAAATTCAGCCTTAAAGAGTTTCATTTATGGGAAGTTAAAGCGGACCCGGAATATCCGCTTTGACGTATGGAGTACTTTTTTTAAGAAATTGTAAAAATAATGTAAATTTTTAAGGTTCATTTTAAGTAGGGGGAGTATAATCGGTCTATCAGATAATTGAGAAAGGAGGAGTATAGATGAATCAAAATCAAGAAACATTTAAAAGATTTGAAAAAAAATATTTATTGGAAGGGGAGAAATATGAATTATTAAAACTAAGATTACAAGATTATCTGATAGAAGACGATTATGGTGAAACTACGATCTGCAATATATATTTTGATACGCCGGACCATCGTCTGATCCGAAATTCCATGGAGAAGCCAATATATAAAGAGAAACTTAGGTTAAGAAGTTACGGAACTCCCCAGGAATTGGATACTGTTTTTATTGAATTAAAAAAGAAATATAAGGGGATTGTTTACAAAAGACGGGTAAAATCAGAGCTTTTTACGGCGGAACATTATTTATATGACTTGGAACCGACAGTGGAACCATCACAGATTACCAGGGAAATAGACTGGTTTTTGAATTTCTACGGGGAGGTTAAACCTGCCATGTATATATCTTATAACCGGATTGCCCTGTATGGCAAAGAGGATAAGAATATCAGGGTAACCTTTGACAGCAATATTATATGGCGGGAGGAAGAACTCTGGCTGGAACGAGGTGTATGGGGTACCCCATTACTGGAAGAAGATTTGCGGCTTATGGAGATTAAGGTACCCGGCGCTATGCCTCTCTGGCTGTCCCATATTTTAAATGAATTGGAAATATTTCCAGGTTCTTTTTCCAAATACGGTCAAGGATATCAGAAGGCATTACTGTTAAGAAAGGAAAAAAGAAAAGGGGAAATAGCTTATGTTTAATTCAATTTTATCAGATGTATTTACAATGGAAACATTTTTAATCTGCATGATATGCTCTGTTTTATTAGGAGCAGTGATGGCATTACTCCACAGTTTATATAACAACAGCAGCAAAGGCTTTATCATAACCATCGCTCTGCTGCCGGCTATTGTCCAAATGGTCATTATGTTAGTAAACGGGAATCTTGGTACCGGAGTTGCTGTAATGGGAGCCTTCAGCCTTGTCCGTTTCCGCTCCATACCTGGGAATGCCAAGGAAATCAACAGCATTTTTATGGCTATGGCGGTGGGACTGGCAACGGGAACCGGGTATCTGGCAGCAGCGGTTCTATTTGTCATCATCCTCGGCGGTATAAGTATCATATATAATATCAGCAGCTTTGGAGAGTGGAAACAGAAAGAAAAAGAGCTTAGGATTACTATTCCGGAGAGCTTGGACTATAACGGAGTTTTTGATGATCTGTTTTCCAAGTATACGAAGAAAAATGTTCTGATTCATGTTAAAACTGCCAATATGGGCAGCCTTTATAAATTAAATTATCGGGTTATATTAAAAAATCTGGACGAAGAAAAGGCGTTTATTGACGAGATTCGTTGCAGAAACGGAAACTTGGAAATTGCTCTCGGTAAGATTACATACGGAAGCGATGAACTTTAAAATAATGAAAATGAGGTGAGTTTATGAGTAAAAGGTTAAAAATTTATACTTCCGTCCTGACAATTGCAGTTCTGTTATTTAACGGATGCGGGGTAAAGGCGGATAATCAGACGGAACCGGCTGCAGACAGTACGGGCAGCACGGCCAGTGTATCGGAAACAGGAGATACTTCCTCTTCCCAGGTGGTTGTAGATACTGAATTTACAGCAAGGGATCTGGAGGTAGGATATGAGGAAAGTACGGCGACTAATATTACATTAAACGGAAGCAGTATAGAGGTGTCGGGAGACGGGGCAGCCGCAGAGGACGGTGTACTGACAATCAGCCAGGAAGGCACCTATGTGATAAGCGGCACTTTAAATGACGGACAGATCCTTGTGGATGCAGGTGATTCGGATAAGGTGCATATTATTTTCAATGGGATAACCATATCCTGTTCGCAAAATGCTCCGGTTTATATTAAAAATGCAGACAAAGTATTTATTACCCTGAAGGAGGGTACTAAAAACACATTAACCGATGGTGCCGAATATGTTCAGACGGATGACAATAATGTGGATGGCGCTATCTTTAGTAAAGCCGACTTAACCATTAACGGGGAAGGAGCTTTAAATGTCACCGGTAATTATAAACATGGAATTGCGTCCAAAGATGACCTTGTAATCACTGGAGGAATCTTAAACATTACGGCGGTAAAGGATGCCCTAAACGGCAAAGACTGTGTAAAGATTAAGGACGGCACTCTCAATCTGACGGCTTCCGGAGATGGAATCCAGTCAAAGAACGATGATGACGCCACAAAGGGATATGTTTATATTGCCGGCGGTGATATTACCGTTTTAGAAAGCGATGAAGGAATTGAAGGTACGGTCATCCTGATTGAAGACGGTACAGTCAATATTACGGCTGAAGATGACGGAATGAACGCAGCAAGCGACAGCAGCAGTGGGACAGTGGATGACGCTACGGTAAATACTGAATCAGGAAATCCAACGGCAAATAAAGAGGCCAATCAGGGAGCGAAGAGGCCGGCAAGAAAAACAACAAAAACAACAGATACGACTGAAATTACAACAGATACAACGGAAGATACAGCAGATACTTCGGATGAAAATACGGCGCCGGCGGACGGTGATTTTGGCGGAGGCTTCGGAGGCGGTGACTTTGGCGGAGGCGACTTTGGCGGAGGCGGAGGTGCTTTTGAAGAGGATACGAATTGCTACATTTCCATTAAAGGCGGATTAATTACCGTAAATGCAGGCGGTGACGGAATTGACTCCAACGGTTCCCTGTATGTATCAGGCGGCAGTACGTATGTCAGCGGTCCTACCGCTAGAGATAACGGGGCCCTTGATTATGCCGGAGCAGCAGAGATAACAGGGGGAACGTTTATTGCGGCAGGCAGCTCAGGCATGGCACAGGCATTCTCGGATACTTCCACTCAATATTCCCTTTTGTATAACTTTACGACAGCGATTAAAGCCGGAACAGAAATAAAGTTAACGGATGAAGGCGGTAATGTAATAGCTTCTTATACGCCGGATAAGGAATATCAGTCCGTAGTGATCAGTGCGCCGGATCTTACTAAGGGTAATACCTATACTTTAACCTGCGGGGATCAGACTGCCGATATAACGCTGACATCCGTGGTAACAAGCAACGGGCAGCAGGGAGGCGGTCCTGGCGGTCCCGGAGGCCCCGGAAGATAGACGGGTCAGAACAGTGCGGCTACAAGTAATGTAGGTACACTGGAGAACATAATAGTAATAAATAATTAATAATAGAACAAAAAATAAAGGCTGTCTGCAATTTTTGCAGGCAGCCTGATTTATTTACGCAAAGGCAGTGCGAAGACAAAATAAACAATCATCAAATTGTTAGAATTCCGCTTTCCAAAGCCCATGTAAATTACAGTACTCATATACGGTACCGGAATCCAACTTTTCAAATTCTGCTTTTGGTTCCATACCGGGTTTCAGATATTTTAATTGTATTTTATCATCCGTAACTAGGGCAATCCATTCAATATAATGTTCCGGTAGCGACGGATGAAGTACGGAGCCGACCGTAACTTTAATTTTATTCTCTTCTTTTGTTATTACAGGGACATGTTTTTCTTTTGCCCCGTCGGAAGTATTGGCTTTCAATTCAGTCATATTTTCTCCGCAGCAGGTAAGAGTCCCGCCTCCGTTATGAACCAAAGCTACTAAATTCCCGCAATTTTTACAACGAAAAAATTTTACATCTGCCATTTAGGTTTCTCCTTTGTTTTTTAGAGTACTCTCGAAAAATCAGCCGCAAAGATGTGTACAGGGGAGTTTCCGAAAGTGCTCTTTTTATTTATTCAAAAATAGTAATAGCCTGCTTGCGTTTAATCCTAAGCAGGACGCTTTCCAAAACACGGAAACTGTGATTTAAATCTTTTTGCTCTAAATAGGCAGTTGCCAGATCCTGACCAATGGCAAGATCCATATTTCTCGCTTCCGGACAGACCAGAACGGCTTTGCCGGTGCCTAAAACCGGTGAGGAAAATACATTGCCATTCAACAGCTTACTGATACGATCAATTTCAAGCAGACCGGTTCCCGGCTGTATTCTCTGTAACTGCGTGTAAAGATCCGGGCTGAGTGTCAGTGCATAGGTTCCGAATATACCTTTTTCCGAAAATATCTCCAGAGCGGTAACAATATCGGAAAATGCGTTTTCACCGGTTGACCAGTCGGTACGTTTTATCTTATTGATACCGGGTGCAGTCAGTAATCCGTCATATCCATGGGCTGAATTACCAAAAAACACTAAGAGATCTTCCTTCCTGGAACAGTTTTCGGCAGCGGATGCCGCTTTCGATAAATCAACGGAATATCCAAATTTCTGACTGTTTTCCAAATCTTTCGTGAAAAGGGTAAAATCATCATATATAATAGGTATTTCCACATATTTTCTTCCTTTTGTGGTTATGAAACCGTCTTCTAAGACCTCATCCAGAGACTGGGAATCATCAATATGGATACTTTCCATTCCGATGCCAAGAGGTCCGAAAATATGCAGGAATCTTCTTGAGATTAAAATATTACGGGCAGTATTAACAACAGTGTAGTCAATTTGATCCCATAACTCGGTTGGTAAGTTTGAATTTTCTCTTGATAAATAGCTCATGTGTGCACCCTCCTTTTATAAAATTTATTGCTTCAATAAACTGCCCACTGTCTTGGGGACTGCAGTATCTGCTGCTTGTCCGGAATCGGAAGCTGTTATGCCCAATTCTTCCAGCATTTCTTTTACCTCTGCCTCTCCGGATACAAACAATTCCGCTTCCTTAGGATCCAGGATTCGAAGCAGTGTCATCAATTCTCCCACGTGCGCTTTTTCCTCATCCCTGATATCGGCGATTACTTTTTTGGCAATTTCGTCATCCGTTGCCTGGACATGTGAATCGTAGAGGTAGATTGCTTCCAATTCCCCTGCGATGTCCAAACGGACAGCCTGAATGAGTTCTTCCTTTGTCATTTTCCTTTTAACATTACCCTGAAATGGGTTTGCAAAAGCTGGCATATTTTTATCCTCCTTAAATTAAGAATCATTACTATTTTTAGTATATACGTAATAATTTTAAAATGCAATACAAATTTAAAAAATATTGAAAAATAATAGCTAATCTAATTACAATTGATATACAATTCACCCATTTTATTGATTAAATTAATTAATATTGATTAATTTAATCAATTTTTCCATGGTCCTTTTCATAATAATTCAGACTTGCAATATTTTATATAATTGATTATACTAAAGAGACGGTACATTATTTACTACTAATATTTATATAAAGAGACAGTTCGTGACCATCCTGTCGGTAAACAAAACTAGGGATCAGTAGTTGAGGCTACTTTGTTTATGGGCTTAGGCCCTATTTTTTTTCTTTTTTAAGTCTGAAATACTGGGTTGTGAACTATGCCTTAAGAAAGGAATTTTATGAAAGCATTAGTTCTATTTAGCGGTGGTGTTGACAGCACTACCTGTCTGGCAATGGCAATCAGGTCTTATGGTAAAGAAAATGTCATTAGCCTGTCTGTTTCATACGGTCAAAAACATGAGAAAGAATTAGAAGCGGCAAAAAATATCGTCGCTTATTATGGTATCGGAGGTTTAACTCTGGATTTAACCAGTGTATTTGCCCTTAGCAATTGTTCGTTATTATCCCATTCCAATCAGGACATACCCAAAAAGTCCTATTCAGAACAGCTTAAGGAAACCGGGGGTAATCCGGTTTCTACTTACGTCCCTTATCGGAACGGAATTTTTCTGTCGGCCGCGGCGGGTGTTGCCCTTTCAAATGACTGTAGTTATATTTATTACGGCGCCCATATGGATGATGCCGCAGGGAATGCCTATCCGGACTGCAGCAAGGCATTCTTTGACGGGATGTCCAAAGCTGTTTATGAGGGAAGCGGCCGGAAGCTTAAATTAACCGCACCTTTTATATCCTTAAATAAAGCGCAGATAATTGCCAGAGGCCTTGAATTATCGGTGCCTTATGAGCTTACCTGGAGCTGCTATGAAGGTAAGGACACTCCCTGCGGTAAATGCGGCACCTGTTTGGACAGGAAAAGGGCATTTGAAAGCAACCATGTGTCCGATCCGGCATTAAAAGAATAAGGAAGAAATATTATGTAGTTCACCCAATCCATTTCGTTTGGACCGTACCAGGTAAGAATTGCAACTTCACTCTATGTCCTTGCCTATCTTTACCCCTTTTTGGTTCTGTCTCTATGCTTAGCTTAGTGCCCGGAACAATTGTGCCAATCTGGCTGTCTATTATAAATTCACTGCCCTATTATTTATTGGTGATAAGTCTGTGCATTGGCCAAATTGTCCCCGCCATAGTCGGCGTAATACTTATAAAAGCCTTGAGCAAAGTATTGGCTAAAGCGCCGGCATCTTTAAGAAGAAAGGAAAATTATAATGAGCGGAAGAAGTAAGGAAGAACTTCACGGTATTACCTATTTGGGAGACCAAAATACCAGATACCCCGATAATTATGCACCGGAAATGCTGGAGTGCTTTATGAATAAGCATCCGGAAAATGATTATTTTGTAAAATTTAATTGTCCGGAGTTTACGAGTCTGTGTCCTATGACAGGGCAGCCCGATTTTGCAACGATTTATATATCCTATGTTCCGGACCTGAAAATGGTGGAAAGTAAATCTCTGAAACTTTATTTATTCAGTTTCAGGAATCACGGGGATTTCCATGAGGATTGCGTTAACATTATAATGAAGGATTTAATCAGGCGGATGGAGCCTAAATATATTGAAGTCTGGGGAAAATTCACCCCAAGAGGAGGTATTTCCATCGACCCGTACTGCAATTACGGAAAACCTAACACAAAATGGGAACAGGTTGCATTCAACCGGCTGGTAAATCATGATTTGTATCCGGAAAAAGTGGATAATCGATAGTTTATTTAAGGCGGAACCCATAGTTAGCCCCTGGTTTGGGACTTAAAAATAAGGGGATGAAAGTTAATAAAATTTTATTCTATCTCTTCGGTTGTAAAAATTTAAATCGTATACAATAAAAAATATAGTATGTATAAATTTAGTTATTACTTGTATATTATTTGCGGCTATGTTATTATCAAAGAAAATCATATAAATTATATTATTGTAAAGCATCAATTATATTTTCGTATAACAGCAATAAATTTTTCATAAGAATCGGTGCCGGATAAATTTAAAAGGAGGTAATTATTATGTCAATAATTATTATGTCAAAATCATTTTGGGATACGGTAAAAACCAGAAGAAGTATGTATGGTTTTAGTAATGAAAAGATTGTAAGTGAGGAACGCATTGCTGAGATTGTGAAGGATGCGATAAAGTATACGCCTTCCGCATTTAATTCCCAGAGTACGAGGATTGTGGTTCTATTTGATGAAAATAACCGGAAATTATGGAATTTTACTCTTGAAGAGCTGAAAAAACTTACAGAGAAAGAACAATTTGCAGAGACGGAGGAAAAAGTAAATAAAGGATTTGCCTCCGGTTACGGTACGGTACTGTTCTTTGAGGATGAGGCAGTGGTAAAAAACCTGATGGATAATTTTCCGTTATATAAAGATAAGTTTCCTGTTTGGTCACAGCAAACCAGTGCAATGCATCAGTATGTAATCTGGGTGGCTTTGGAGGCAGAGGGGCTTGGCGCATCCTTACAGCATTATAATCCTCTTATTGACAGCGCGGTTCAGAAGGAATGGAATATACCGGACAGCTGGAAGCTGGTGGCCCAGATGCCTTTTGGGAAGCCCTTAGGAGAACCTGGAGAGAAGGATTTTTCCGATATTGATGCCAGAGTTAAGATTTTTAAATAAAATATTTTAAAGTAAGTATAAATAAAAGGCACTCCTTTATATTTGGTAACAAATAAAGAGAGTGCCTTTTTTGTCTGCATTCGCACATACTCTGTTTAAAATATTTTATCCGGAGGTTTGATTCATTTAAATTGTACCATAATAATAATGAAGCGGCCGCAGATAATTTATTTTAGAAACGGCAGGGATTTTTTAAGCGGTACAAAGGCGGTGTTAAGATGTTATAAAGATTTTCTTATATAGATTGTATTTAAATTGCTGAAGGTTTACAATATTGCTCGTCTATGTACAGAGTATACTATAGAGTATATCATACTCTTTTACATTATGGAGAAAGAAGGGTAGGCAAAGTTGGATAATAAAGATACTACAGAAGCAATAAAAAAGGATATTTATAAATTGGCTGTTGACAAAGTCTATGAAGCTTTGGACACCAGTCCGGAAGGGATGACCCAGGCGCTGGCAGAAAAAAGGCAAAAAGAGCAGGGGAAAAATCTCATTGCCGAAAAGAAGAAAGAATCCGTTATACTTGTTTTCCTGAGCAATTTTATACATCTGATGGCAATTTTGCTGTGGATTGGCGGCGCAATGGCTTTTCTGGCGGGGATGCCTCAATTAGGCGTCGCAGTCTGGCTGGTAAATATAATTAACGGCGTATTCAGCTTTTGGCAGGAATACCGTGCCGGCAGGGCGACGGATGCATTGCGGAATATGCTTCCTTCTTATGCCCGTGTCATAAGGGAGGATAAAGAAATAAAAATACTTGCCGAAGATTTGGTAATTGGTGATATAATATTATTGGAAGAGGGGGATAAGATTTCTGCAGATGCGCGTCTGATTGAGAACAGTGATCTGCAGGTAGATCAATCCACCCTTACCGGCGAATCCAATCCGGTACGCAAGACGAAAGACGCCATCTTCAGAGAAGATCTGACGCGGGCGGAAATCCCAAATTTAATTTTTGCAGGTACCAGCGTATCCGAAGGCAATGGAAAAGCTGTTGTTCTGGAAATTGGTATGAAAACGGAATTTGGTAAAATTGCAGGCCTGACTCAAAATATGAAAGAGGCGGAAAGTCCTCTGCAAAGAGAATTAGATCGTCTGACAAAACAAATTTCAGTTATAGCAATTGCTTTTGGTGTATTTTTCTTTGTCGCCGCGCTATTATTAGTAAAGGAGCCGGTTGCCTCTTCCTTTATATTTGCCTTGGGCATGGTGGTGGCGTTTATACCGGAAGGCCTGCTTCCCACGGTTACCCTGTCTCTGGCAATGGCCGTACAGCGGATGTCAAAGCGGAATGCCTTGGTTAAAAAATTATCTTCCGTGGAAGCATTAGGCAGTACGACGGTCATCTGCACCGATAAAACGGGTACGCTGACCCAGAATGAAATGACGGTAAACCATTTATGGCTGGCGAAGAAAGAATATGAAGTGACTGGTGTGGGATATGGCCCCAACGGGGATATCTTAGCGGGGGGCAAAAAGGTGACGGCAAAGGATGACGAGGACATGAAACTTCTGCTGACGGGAGCGGCCCTGTGCAGCAATGCCCGCCTGCTTCCTCCAAATGAAGAATCCACACGTTATACCGTTTTAGGGGACCCCACCGAAGCGTGTCTTGGTGTTGCAGCACAAAAAGCAGGAATTGACATCCATAGACAACAGGAGTTAACCCCAAGACTTAGGGAACTGCCCTTTGAGTCCCGCCGTAAAAGAATGACCACGGTTCATCAGCTGGAAAGACCTGTGGAAGGAACTAATTTAATTGCTTATGTAAAAGGAGCGCCCAAAGAAATTATTAAGCTGAGTGAATTTATCCG
The DNA here is from genome assembly GCA_015655075.1 of Clostridiales bacterium. Classification (GTDB taxonomy): domain Bacteria; phylum Bacillota; class Clostridia; order Lachnospirales; family Lachnospiraceae; genus Anaerocolumna. The sequence goes on from JAATFT010000090.1 coordinate 44,934, forward strand.
TATCGGCGGTACGGCACGTCCCGTGACGGAGGAAATGCGTAAGGAAATTATGGACGCAAATGACGGCTATGCCAGAAACGGACTGCGCGTTCTGGCAGTTGCTTACCGCCTGCTTCATAAAGAAGAGAACATTCCGAGAGCAATGAGCGCTTATACACCGGAAATCATAGAACAGAAATTAGTTTTTGTGGGTTTGGTTGTCATGGCAGATCCTCCAAGGCCGGAAGTCGCGGATGCGGTGGAAGAGTGCCGCCGTGCCGGCATCCGGATCATTATGATAACAGGCGATTACGGTTTAACCGCGGAAAGCATTGCAAAACGTATTGGAATTGTGGAAGGGCCTAAACCGCGGGTTGTTTCGGGACTTGAACTGGAAGAACTTTCAGACGAACAGTTAAAGGCGTACTTAAAAGATGAAATTATATTTGCCCGTGTTGCTCCGGAACAAAAATTGCGGGTCGTAACCAATTTGCAGGAGATGGGAGAAATTGTCGCGGTGACCGGTGACGGGGTAAATGATTCTCCGGCTCTGAAAAAAGCGGATATTGGTGTCGCCATGGGTATTGCCGGCACGGATGTGGCTAAAGAAGCGGCGGATATGATTTTAACGGATGATAATTTTGCTTCCATTGTCCATGCTATTGAAGAAGGACGTGCGGTTTACAGCAATATCCGTAAGTTCCTGCTGTATATTTTGAATTCCAATATGCCGGAGGCCGTGCCGTCCGCCCTGTTTTTGTTTTCGAGAGGAGCAGTTCCGCTGCCCCTTACCATAATGCAGATTCTTACCATTGACTTAGGCACTGATATGATGCCTGCCCTTGGACTGGGAACAGAAAAACCGGAGGAAGGTGTTATGAATCAGCCCCCGCGTAACCCGAAAGAAACTCTGCTGAACCGGAAACTGCTTATAAAAGCTTTCCTGTGGTACGGTATGTTAGGCTCCTTTGCCTCCATTTTTTCTTACTTCTTTGTTAATATTCAAAATGGCTGGCCCGGAGTGCCGTTAGCAGGAGGAGAGGACCCTGTTTATATTAAAGCAACCGCAATGGCGCTGGCGGCTATTGTATTCAGCCAGATCGGAGCAGTATTTAACTGCCGGACAGAAAAACAATCTGTCTTTCGGGTGGGATTGCTTGGAAATAAACAGATTAATTTAGGAATTGTATTAGAAATTCTTCTAATTATTGCGCTGGTCTATTTGCCTCCATTACAGTCTGTTTTCCATACCACCGCTTTGGATATATGGGATTGGCTGTTATTATGTATCTGGCCGCCGTTGATTTTATTTATAGAAGAAGCAAGAAAAGCATGGATTCGCAGAAAGAACAGATAGAATCGGCATAAAAAGCAGAGCGCCGGTTAATGTGGAGAAACTTATTTTTTAACCTTACAAGTAAGCCCGCTTCTTAACGAAGCGTAAGCGGTGGGTTTGGGAACTTTATGTTATGAGCAAGTAGCACAGCGGACTAAAGAATATCCGCTTTGATCTGCGCAATAGTTTGTATTACGGACTATCAAGTTTGCGCGGAATGGAGGTTAATATGAAAGTAATTGTTGTAGGTTTAGGAAGAATGGGAACGGGTTTATCGCTCAGTCTTATAAAAAAAGGCCATAAGGTTACTGCGATTGATTCAAATCAGGAGGCCTTTAAGCTTTTGGGAAAAGATTTTGCGGGTACAAAAATCATGGGTTTTGGTTTTGATCGGGATGTCTTGCTGAAAGCACGGATTGATAAAGTGGACGCTGTGGTAGCCTGTACCGAAAGTGATGAAATCAATGCTGTTATTGCGAGAGTGGCAAGGAATGTTTACCGTGTACCCCATGTGGTTGCCAGACTGTATGATTCCAGAAAGGCAGAGATTTACAGGAGGCTGGGAATTCAGACAATATCCACAACAGCCTGGGGAATTGAAAGGGCGACGGAGCTTTTAACCTATAATCGGTTAGACAATGTATATGAACTTGGGAACGGCAATGTTAATATAATCCGTATTGAGGTTCCTTCCCTGCTGGTCGGGCGTAAAGTAAAAGATTTGACGGTTCTTGGAGAAATTTTAGTGGTTTCTATCAGCCGGAATGATAAAACTTTTATACCAACCCTGGGTACTGTTCTGGAAGCAGAAGATGTTCTTTATATTATTGTTCTTTCTTCTGCCACCGGTAAATTAAAGTCAATGTTAGATCTGGTATAAAAAAGGAGGGATTGAGATGAAGGTAATTATTGTGGGCGGCGGACAGGTAGGATCCTATCTGGCTTCCTTATTAATATCCAATGGACATGAAGTCAAGTTAATCGAACATCGGGAAAAAAATTATAATAAATTGTTGGAAGAATTGCCGGCAGAAATCCTTATCCACGGGAATGGTTCGGACCCTGTGGTATTGGAGCAGGCCGGAATAACCTCTGCAGATGTAGTAGCTGCAGTCTCAGCTGCGGATGAGATAAATTTAGTGGTTTCAACACTTGCTAAAATGGAGTTTGGTATCCGGCGGGTTGTCGCGCGGGTAAATAATCCGAAAAATGCATGGCTTTTTAATGGCGGAATGGGTGTGGATATCGGGATAAACCAGGCGGATTTAATGGCCCACTTCGTAGTGGAAGAGATGGATTTGGAGGATATGTTTACCCTTATGAAACTAAACCGCGGTGATTATTCCATTGTTCAGATGAAAGTGGGACATATGGCAAAAGCGGCCAATCAATTGTTAAAAGATTTATCAATTCCGAAAAAAACCGTACTGATTGCGATTACCAGGAATGAGAAGCTGATTATTCCCAAGGGGGATTCCCAGATACTTGTGGGTGATGATGTTCTTGCATTAACCGATGAAGCCAGCCGCACCGAATTAAAAGAAATATTTGGATAACCCTTAATTAATTTTATATTATAATTGCAATATTAAAAATGGATCCGTTTCTGAAAATGGGTCCTTTTTGTTATGGTTCACAGATCTGCTGATTTTTGCAGAGCTGTGAACCGTAACTCCTTTTTTATGGAATAGGAAATTGCGTCCTATTCGAAAAAAAATCCTCCGGAGGATGCGCATGACGCGGCGGAGGTAGTTTGTCACTGATGTGACGGCGCATCAGCGCCAGAGTCTGGCGAGCCAGACTCTTTTCTTGTTTAATAGGAGCAGGTAGCACAGCGGACTGTAAATATCCGTTTTGGCTAAGTAAAAAAATAAAATAATATAGTCTATTTGCAAATAGTTTATCAAAAGCAATACAACAAAACTAATTTATACATATATAAACTAATTTAAAAATGAGTTGACAAAGAAAATGATATTCTGTATAATATTGCATATAAAAGATGAGCATATTGATTAAAAATATTAAATTTATACAACGATATATAAGCTTGGTAAAAATTATTATGTAATAATTTAATTATTTTTAAACAATACATATCTTTTATAAATAAGTTTAGATAAAACTAAATGAATATAATTGTCTAAAGGGAGGAAAAAAAGTATGAAAAGAAATTTATTTAGCCTGTTATTGTGTTTCGTGTTGGCCGCATCTTTATTAATCGGCTGTAGTTCTGATAAAACTCCTGCGACAGGTACCGGATCAGCGTCGCAAGATCAGGAAACGTCAGAAACCGGTACACAGGAGGAAGCGACGGCGGAGGCCATAACGACTGCCGGTCCTGAAGACGGCACCCATTTAGAGATGTGGACCTTTGTTGAATTGCATTCCGATTTCTATGCGGAAATGCTGGAACAGTGGAACAAGGACAATCCCGATAAACAGCTTAATATTACATTTACAACCTATCCATACGCGGATATGCATAATAAGTTAATGCTGGCAATCCAATCCGGCTCCGGTGCTCCGGATTTATGCGATATCGAAATCGGTCAATTCCCTAACTTTTTACAAGGCGAAGTTCAATTCCGGCCGTTAAATGATGTAATTGAACCATATAAAAAAGATATTGTGCAGTCTCGTCTGGATCTCTACAGTAAGGACGGCAATTATTACGGCATCGATTTTCATGTAGGCGCAACCGTAATGTTTTATAATACTAAAATTCTTAATCAGTATGGAATTGATTATACGAAAATTAAAACCTGGGACGATTTTACGGCAGCGGGAGAACAATTAAAAGAAGCCGGCGGCGGCAAGGTTTATATGACCAGTGTTGATACGGGCGGAACAGACTGGTTGTGGCTGGCCATGGCCGAGTATGGGGAAGATTATACCACGGATGACGGGGCGCCCGATATTGAGATTGACTCTATTAAAAACATGATTACCATGCAGCAGGGCTGGTTAAACGACGGCATTGCCATGATTTCACCCGGTGGACAGGTGGATATGGAAGAAGGGTTTGCCAATATTTCCGACGGCAACATCGTAGCTTTCCCGAAAGCAATGTGGTTCATGTCCAGATTCTTAAATTATATGCCGGAGATGACAGATACCTGGGCAATTGCCCCTTGTCCGGTTTTTGAAGAAGGTCAGCCCCGTTCTGTGGGCATCGGCGGTACCGGCACCGTTGTATCGAACCAGTCCCCCAATGCGGATTTAGCCGCACAGTTTTTAGCCTGGGCAAAGCTGTCCTATGACGGAGAGGTAAAAATTTGGGAAAATCTTGGATTCGATCCTTTAAATACCACTATATGGAGTGACGAAACCATTACAAAGGATCCAAACAACAAGTATATTTCCTACTTTGTAACCAACCCTTTTGATACCTTAAATGAAATTAAGGATGAAATCGGCAAGATCAAGGTGGGAACCATTAATCCGGCTATTTCCGAACAGTTTAATTTAACCATCCTGAATAACTGCTTTGAAAACGGCGCCGATGCTGAGGATGAACTTGCAACCGCCCAGGATGAATTAGAGATTGAATATTAGACCGAAATTATTCGAATGCCCGGACTATAAGAAGGCGCATTCCTAAATGAATGGAAAGAGGGACGGACATGGAGAAATTAAAAAAATTATTATATTCCCAGAAAGCGGCACCCTATATATTAGTTCTTCCTTTTATTTTAAGCTTTGCTTTTTTCTGGATATATCCTCTTTTTAGCACGGTTAAAATGAGTTTTCAGTCCATACTGCCAGGAGAGGTTGAATGGATCGGACTTAAGAATTATTCAAAATTATTAAAGGACACGGCATTTCATACCGCAATACGCAACAGCTTTGAATATATGATCTGGACCCTGGTATTGTTAATTCCGTTTCCCATGATTTATGCCTGCTTTATGGACAGCAGATTAGTTAAGCTGAAAGGTTTATATAAGGCTTTGCTGTATTTACCTGCGCTGACTTCCGTAGTAGTGGCAGGCACGATTTTCCGGCTTATGTTCAGTGAAATGGAAGGCTCCCAGATGAACCAGTTTATATCCTGGTTTGGATTGGAACCCATAAAATGGCTGAAAGTGAAATCCACCAGTTATTTTGCGCTGCTTACCATAGCGTGCTGGAGATGGACGGGGGTTAATATGCTGTATTTTCTTGCGGGCTTAAAAAATATTGACAGCGGTTTATATGAATCGGCCGAGATAGACGGGGCCAATGGTCTAAAAAAATTCATCTATATTACCATGCCCTTATTAAAGCCGACGACAATTTATGTATTGACCATCAGTGTTTACGCCGGACTTGCCATGTTCCTGGAAAGCTTTATGCTGTGGAACGGCAACAGTTCTCCGAATAATATCGGGCTGACCATAGTGGGGTATCTGTACCGCCGTGGAATTGAAAAGAACCAGTTGGGGTATGCTTCCGCCGTTGGTTTGGTTCTTCTGGTTATCGCATTATCCATAAATGTAATTCAGTTATTTATGAACGGAACCTTTAAAAAGGAGGGAAAATAAATGGAAAGAGTACATAATATCTCCTTTGAAAAAAACAAAATGGGAATGACGGCTAAAAACAGGATCGCATCGGCTATATTAACCGCTTTTTTCACGGTTCTTGGCATTGTAGTCGTATTTCCCTTTGTGACGGCGGTTTTAGCTTCTTTTCGGCCGGGACAGGAGTTAATCCGGTATGGCTTAAGCATTAAACTGGATTTTTCCGAAATGACCTTTAATAACTATAAATATCTCTTTACGGGGGAACACAGTTATTTTGTATGGTTTAAAAACAGTATGGTACTGACCGTAATTTCAGTAGTCTTAACCTTAATAATTTGTTATTTTGTCGCCTACGGATTGTCCATGTATGATTATAAGCTTAAAAATCTCTTGTTTTTCCTGGTTATTGCCACTATGATGGTGCCTTTTGAGATTTTAATGCTGCCCCTGTATCAGGAAATGATTGATTTAAAATTAATCAATACCACGGCGGGTGTAATTTTACCGGGTTTATGCGGCGCATCCACCATTTTCTTTTTCCGCCAATATATGATAGGACTGCCCAGGGAGCTGCTGGATGCCGGGCGTATTGACGGAGCCACGGAATTTGGTATCTGTATCCGTATTATGCTTCCCATTACAAAGCCGGCTTTTGCCGCCATGGCCATACTATCCGGTATGGGTGCCTGGAACAGTATGCTGTGGCCCCTGCTTGTGTATCGGGATGCGGATAAATTTACATTGCCCATTGGATTAAATACTTTATTAACGCCGTATGGAAATAACTATGACCTGTTAATTGCCGGTTCGTGCTTTGCCATTCTTCCTATATTTATTTTGTTTCTGTGCTTTCAAAGTTATTTTATTGACGGCATGACGGCCGGAGCAGTGAAAGGGTGAGTATTTTTATTCTATATTTATTAGGGCGTGTCTGAAAACTCATTGTACCGTTTTGACCGCTCCACCTTGCGGTATACAAGGAGCGCAAGCAGTTTTCAGACACACTCTAGGAAAAGAGTCTGCCTGTCAACGTATCTCTTCATTTATACTTAAAACAGAACTGCTAAATTAAGTGTAATGTGAAGAATAGTTTTGGGTAAGACTCTTTTTATTATCTTTTAATCGTCTCTAATCATCTTTAATCATCCGGCAGCCTATTTTCTGTAAATATCTATTCCGGCTCAACAGAATTTCCCGGTCAGCCATACTAACTCCCGGTATCGGATTGTCTTTAGGGCAAAAACCTCATATTTTTGCATTAATCATTTTGCATTCATTTGCTGAGAATTCATGCTCCTGTTAATTTGCATGGCCCTTGTAAAATAATCTGCAATGTGCTGTTTTCAAGGCTTTCAAGGTGTTTTTTGAGGAAAAAACGGAAACTCAAATATTAAGATAATATTGATATTTTGAAAAATTCATGTTAAAATTTATATGGTTACAAAAGTTTATGTAAAAATCTAGTATGAGGGAGTAAAATATGACAATTTCTTTAAGTGATTTTATGCAGCAGCTTGTAAGCAACCCACCGTTGCTTATTACTGTAATCCTTACATTGGGTGTCGTGCTGGTAAATGGCTGGACCGATGCGCCCAATGCCATAGCGACTTGTGTTTCAACCCGAGCGATGAATCCCCATAAAGCAATCATTATGGCGGCGGTATTTAACTTTTGCGGCGTGTTTGTTATGACGCTTTTCAATGCAACCGTTGCCCAGACAATTTATAACATGGTTGACTTCGGCGGAGACTCCAAAAATTCCCTGATCGCGCTCTGCGCGGCATTATTTGCAATCGTACTGTGGGCGACCGCAGCCTGGGCCTTCGGAATACCAACCAGTGAAAGCCATGCGCTGATAGCCGGCATATCCGGTGCGGCAATTGCACTGCAGGGCGGAATTTCCGGTATTAACGGTCAGGAATGGATTAAGGTCATTTATGGTCTGGTTCTTTCCACTGTAATGGGATTTGTAATCGGTTTTATCACAACCAGGATTATAGTATTTATTTTTAAAGGGGGGGACAAACGTAAGTCAAGACCGTTTTTTCAATATGCCCAGATAGCAGGGGGAGCGTCCATGGCATTTATGCATGGGGCACAGGACGGGCAGAAATTCATGGGTGTATTTATGTTAGGTATTTTTCTTGCCAACGGACAAAGTGGTGTGACGGATTTTCAGATTCCAATCTGGTTGATGGTTTTATGTTCTGTGGTTATGGCGCTTGGTACTTCCATAGGAGGTTACCGTATCATAAAAACAGTAGGTATGGGAATGGTAAAAATGGATACTTATCAGGGCTTTGGAGCGGATTTAGCTGCAGCCATAAGCCTTTTGGCAGCTTCTGTTTTGGGTTTGCCGGTTAGTACGACACATACCAAGACCACTGCAATTATGGGTGTCGGCGCATCAAAAAGAATCAGTTCGGTTAATTGGAGTGTTGTAAAGGAAATGGTGGCGGCCTGGATATTAACTTTTCCGGGGTGTGGAGTGGTAGGATATCTCATGGCTTACATATTTATGAAAATATTCTAAGAGTATGTCCGATCCGGATATATATTTTAACTACTGATGATGAATAAAGAAAGGATGTACCGCAGGCAGGCCTGCGGCAAGGAATGATATGAGAGGTAAAAAAGAATATAATTATTTTGAGGCTTTTGTATATTTATCTAAATTTTCGTTAAATTCTGCTGAAATCTTAGACAAGACTTTACGTGAGTATGATGTGAAGAAGTTGGAAGAGAAAATCCGCGAAATGCATAATATTGAACACTCTGCAGATATTGCCAAGCATGATCTGTTAAGCAGACTTGTTAAGGAATTTCTTCCTCCCATTGAAAGGGAAGATATTACCAGTCTCTCACAAAAAATCGATGATGTTACGGATGCAATTGAAGATGTGTTAATATGTATTAATATCTTTAATATACAGAAAATACGTCCTGAAATATTGAAATTTACCGAAATGATTGTAGATTGCTGTAAATCTATGGATGTCGCTTTAACGGAATTCCAGAATTTCAAAAAGTCAAAGAGATTACACTCTGAAATTGTGGAAATCAACCATTTGGAAGAAGAAGGAGACGCCCTTTATATTAATGGAGTGCGAAATCTGTATAAAACTACAAAGGACCCTGTTGAACTGCTGGTATGGACGGAAATATTCGGGAAACTTGAAAAATGCTGTGATGCATGTGAAGATGTTGCTGACGATATTGAAAATATAGTTATGAAAAACTCATAAGGAATTAGCAGACTTCTTTAAACAAACATGAATCCGCCAAAATAGGAGAAGAAGAATGAACTTGGATAAGCAAAAGGCATTTCTTATACGTTTTGTATATTTTGCAGTTATACTGGGACTTGCGTACTTTAGCATTAAATATTTTCTGCCTTTATTGATGCCATTTGTCATCGGTTTGATAGTTGCAGCCTTATTGCGGCCTTTGATCGATATTCTTTCAGGCAAATTACATCTAAAACGGTCTTTTGTTTCCATATTTATTCTTCTTATTTTTTATAGCATGATAGCCTTTCTGGCAGTTATGGTAAGCGCCAGGGTATTTGCTTTCCTGCAAAATTTATTTTATCATCTTCCTAAACTTTATAAAGATTCTATTGAACCGGCGCTGATTAGCACCACCAACGATTTACTGACCCGGTTTCCGGACATCGAAATTTACCTGGAAGATATTGTTAAGAGTATTAATGAATCCATATTTTCCTTCCTTACATCGGCTTCCTCCACTGTTGTGGGAACAATTACCGGTTTTGCCGGACAAGTCCCCTCCATTCTGATTAAGTTTATATTCACCATAGTGTCCTCCTTTTTCTTTACAATTGACTATCACCGGATTGCGAATTTTGTACTGAGACAGTTTTCCAATGAGAAGAGAAATATGATAATAAAAGTGAAGGATAATGTAATCGGGACCCTTGGCAAATTCATAAGAGCGTATACAACTTTAATTATTATTACTTTTTTGGAATTATCAATCGGACTTTGGATTCTAAAAGTATCCAATCCGTTTTTGGCGGCGGCTTTGATAGCCATTGTCGATCTTTTGCCCATTCTTGGAACCGGAGCGGTTTTGCTGCCATGGGCTATTATCTCTTTTATTTTCGGCAATAATAACATGGGAATCGGAATATTGATTTTATATATTATTATTACTGTAGTCAGACAGACACTGGAACCGAGAGTGGTAGGCCAGCAGATCGGACTGCATCCTGTGGTGACTTTAATCTGTATTTTTGTCGGTGCGCAGTTGTTAGGAGTGGTGGGTATTTTTCTGCTGCCGGTTACGGCGACCATATTAAAAAAATTAAATGATGAAGGTACTATACATTTATTTCGCTGATAATAATATAACAATAGGAAAGCAGATTTTTAAAGCGTGTGAGCCGGCCTAAACTTTTATGGTTATCCATAGGTTTTGGCCAGTTCTTTTTTTACATTTACGGCTCTTAATTTTTTAATGTAACATTAACTTGAAATTATTTACATTATAAGTTATAGTTATTTATTATGATGAAAAACGCGAGAAATAAGGGGATTATGTAATGACAACACATTCAGAAATTACAAAACAAATCATAAGTGAAGTAAGTAAGGTTATAATAGGCAAAAATAAAATTATATGTAAGGTTTTAACAGCAATATTGGCAAAAGGCCATATTCTGATTGAAGATATTCCCGGTGTGGGAAAAACAACGCTGGCGCTTGCATTTTCCAAGGCGATGGATTTAGAGCATAACAGGCTTCAGTTTACCCCGGATGTTCTGCCTACGGATGTGGTAGGCTATCATCTTTTGAGTAAAGACGGAGATGAATATCAGTTCAAGCCAGGTCCCATTATGTGCAATTTGTTTCTGGCAGATGAAATAAACCGTACTTCGCCCAAATCCCAGTCGGCTTTATTGGAGGTTATGGAGGAGGGCACAGTGACCGTTGACGGTATCACAAAAGAGGTGCCAAAGCCTTTTACGGTTATTGCGACTCAGAATCCCGTGGGCTCCATTGGAACGCAGATGCTTCCGGAATCCCAGTTAGACCGTTTTATGATTAAATTAACCATGGGTTATCCGGATATCCGCAGTGAAGTAAATATGCTAAAAGGCAGGCAGAATACCAATCCTTTGTCCCTTGTGCAGACGGTGGCGGATCGCAGCGATATCCTTGCCATGCAGGCGCTTACCGAAAAGGTTTTTATTCATGACAGTATTTATGAATATATTGTTAATATCGTACTGGAGACAAGGAAGCATCCGTTAATTGAATTAGGCTTAAGCCCAAGGGGAACCATTGCTTTGACCAATATGGCCAAGGCAAATGCTTTTATTTATAATAGGGATTATATAATTCCGGATGATATTAAAATGGTTTTTCGAGATGTGGCTTCTCACCGCATGCTCTTAAAACCGAAAGCAAGACTGAATGATATAACCATGGACCGGATGGTTGATGTTATTTTACACCAGGTACAAACCCCAGGGTGCTGACAAGTTGATACTTGGACTAATGGCGTAGAATGAATTTTCATTCTGCGAGGCGGAGGAATGAGGCGTAGCGGTGGCTACGTCGATTGACGACAACGAAGCAGATGAAAATTCAGGCTAGCCATTAGATAAGATATCAACGTGTCAGTGCACTAGGGTCGGTTAGGACAGGAGGCGGCCGTATGGTAAAGAATAAATTGGGATATCTTTTGTTTCTGATAATTGCCGGTTTTTTTGCTATATTATATAATGAGTACTTTATCGGAGTTGTTTTTTTAGCGGCAGTCATAATTCCCTTTATTCTATTGGGGATTGTATTTTATACCTCCTTTAAAATAATAATAATGCTGGATACCACAACAATGACAGTTGGAAAAAGCGAGCACCTGAATCTTACAGTATATCTGAAAAATACGTCTGTTTTTCCAATATCCCGGATGAATCTTTTCATCCAGTATTGCAATGAGTTTTCAGGCGAAATGAAGAAAGAGAATGTACAGGTGGCCCTGGACCAGAATAGCTCCCAGGATGTTTCCTGTCAGATTATCTCCAGATACTGCGGAAATCTGCTGTTTGAGGTGAAACGTGTAAAATTGTATGATTATTTTCATATTTGGTCCGTGAACAAAAAAATCAGGCAGGCCGTCCATATTGCGGTCATGCCGGAAATCTGTGAAATACCGGGTGACATGATTACGGAAAACCTTATTTTACAGACCGACAGCGACGTTTATTCCGAATATAAACCGGGGGATGACCCGTCGGAAGTATTCGGCATCCGGGAGTACAGAGAAGGGGATAAACCCAACCGCATTCACTGGAAGCTCACTTATAAACAGGAACAATTAATGATTAAGGAGCTTAGCGATCCCATAAAGGACTCCATTGTAGTATTACTGGATTTAAATTGGCCTGCGGCAAGTGGCGGGAGCAGGTCTGAGAAAGGGCTGCGGCTTGTGGATGGACTAATGGACTGCGCCATATCGGTATCTTATAATCTTTTAATAAACGAACATATTCATAAATTAGCGTGGTATGACGGAAGGGAGGATACCGTAAGGCAGCTTCCGATTCAAAAACAGGCGGACAGCCTGATGGCGGCCGAAACCCTACTAAGAACTCGCTTAGTTAAGGACGGACCTTCTGTTCTTGCCGGACATATGGGGAGTTTTGAAAAGCAGATTTTTACACATATGATCTATATTACCTCTGATCTTAAGGAAGAAGAGATCTACGAATGGGCGGACAGCCGGAAAGGTACCTTGCTTTACCTGCTGTACGTAAATGATATGGATAAGCATCCTTTCAATGAGACCTTTAAAAGTTTGCTTCAGAATTTACAGATTACCTTATATGAAATAGATATTAACAATTTAAAAGAATCGATTGCAGCGATTGGAAATCTATAGGGGAAAGGGGCTGAAATCTTTGTTTTACAGAAATACCGGGGAAATACGTAACGGCATTGAATTTACCGGAGGAAACCGAATCACTTTGAACAATAGTATACGGCTGTCACCCCAGCTTAAGGTATTGCAGTATCTGCTCGTTGTTGCGGGGGTGTATGGGACGTTATTCAGCCTTATCAGCGGTTTGGATATGGGTGTGTATACATCTGTCCTGCTTGCGGCGATTTTTATTTTCTCCTTATATTTTTTCATGTTGTTTTTAATGAGAAATCTGCTAAAATACAGCATTCCTCTATCCTTGCTGATTTATTTTGCCGCAGGGTATGTGTTTTGGGATGAAATAAAAAACGGCCTGTGGCATATAGAAAATATTTATATCAGTAAATTTAATACTTACTATAATACGAATGTTCTTAAATATCTTGTGGAGGATAATAACGAAAAAGCGGTCCTTACCATATTTTTTATCTTTGTGGCCGTTTTGCTAAGCCAATTGCTGTGCCGCCTGATTTTAAGAAATACCTTCCGGGTTTTATTTGTAATCATAACGGTGCCCGTTGTGCTTTTACCTTTTACCGTGGGTTATATTCCGGAACCGGTGCCTTTTGGTATTTATCTGGCGTGTGCGGTCAGTATTGTCGGCCAGGGTGTCACACTGAGTGAAAAACATGTCCGCAATCAGAAAAAATTCCCCCGGCGTGTTTCTTCCAGTCTAAAAAATTTCCATGAAAAACAGAAAAATATTCTAAAGAAGCAGAAAAATTTTCTAAAGAAACAAAAAATAGAAAACCGGTTTCTGGAACAGAGTTTTAAATATGTTATCGGTTTAAAAATAGGAGGCTTTTTATCCGTTTTGCTGCTGGCTGTGATCCTGGTTATTTCCATTATTTTCAGACCGGATTTTTATGCCAGAAAATTTGATGTTGCCGATACAAAATACAAAATTCAAAAGGAAATGATGGAATTTAATCTTGAAGATGCAATGAATGACATAAGTGGCCTTTCCTTTGACGGACTAAACGTATTCCGGAAAGTTACGGCTTCCGGCGGTTTGAGCGGCGGCAAACTGGGCAGAATAGGAGAAGTAAACTTTAATTACCGGACTGCGCTTAGGATTAAGACACCTGTAATGGGTGCGAGCTTGTATCTGAAGGGTTATGTCGGAAGTGAGTATAAAGGTAATTGTTGGGACGGTTTGAGCAAAGCGGACCTTAAAGCTTATCAGGAAATAGCAAAAACATGGGAAAACAGTGATTTTACAATTGGAAATCAAAGCAGTTATCTTTTAGCCCTAATTAAGGAGGCGGGAGGGGAAACTTATGATGATTTTGAACTTTCCTATGGCGAAATAGAAGTGGAAGGGATTAATTCCAATTTAGGCTATATTTACGCACCTTACTATTCGGATTATTCGCCGGATACCTTAATGGAGGTAACGGATCCGGAATATGTGACTCCGAAGAAAAAGCGGACGTCTTATAAGCTTGCTTATTACAGTAGTTTTAACAATCTGTTTCAATTTAAGGAAGAAGAAAGTTATGAAAAATTTTTGAACGATTCCCTGATGAGAGGCTATTACCAATATGATAACAGTGAAACCGATAGCACGCTCTTAAAGCGCCTTGAGGATTACCGGACTTATGAGCAGGCCTATCGGAAATTTGTTTATGATATTTATACACGGGTCCCGGATACCGGTTTGGAAAATATTAAAATGGAATTCGGCACGGTAAATTACAGTGAGTTTAAAGAGCAATATGGTGTAAATGCACTGAATATGATAATTAATATGGTTCGGGATGTCCTTGATGATAACACCACATATTCCCTGACACCCGGTACTTTGCCTAAGGGAAAGGATTTTGTCGAATATTTTTTATATGAAAATAAAACCGGATATTGTTCCCACTATGCCTCTGCGGCAGCTATAATATTCCGGACCATTGGGATTCCCTCCAGATACGTGGAGGGTTATATTGTGAAACCAACCGATATCGTTAAGGGTCAAGATATGGAAACGGCGACCGTTAAGGAATATGGGAACGGAATGGTAAGTGAGAAGCAGGTGGCAATGAAGTCCATAGATATACCGGATGCCAATGCCCATGCCTGGGTTGAAATTTACGTAGACGGATTTGGATGGGTTCCGGTGGACGTTACTCCGGGATTTACGGGCAGCGGTGATTTAGGCGAAGCTTCCGGCGGTCTGCAAAAGAAGGAGGGGAATTCTGTAAAACCGGAGGATTTTTCATCGTCTCCCGAACAGTCAGAGGATACTAAGAAGGATGAGTCAGAAAAACCGTTGGATTCCGGTGAAGATTCCGAAGCCTCCTCCTCTGATGATAAGGAAAAGGAAAGCTGGGGAACCGGTGCGGTTATTTCCGGTAAAGGGGATAATATGTTAGTATATTCCTATTTGAAAAAAATCGGATGGATTATCCTATGTAGTATTATACTGGCCGCGGGTGTTGTTCTGTTCCTTTTGATGAGGGCTTTCCTGATTATGGAAAAGAGAGAGAATGCCCAGAAAACTATAGATTTCAGTAAGAAAGTATTACTCCGGTATAATGAAATCAGGCGGATATTAGACTATTACCGTATAGGGATAAATGAGGATTTAACGTATCGGGAGGCGGCGGTTCAGGTTGAGAAGAATTGGGAACTTATAAAACCCGGAAGGTTTAAACGATTTACCGATATTGTTTTAAAGGCCAGATTTGGCCAATACTGTATTTCAAAGGAAGAATCCGAGGAAGCGGAGGAATTTTATAAGGAACTTGTTGACTCTATTTATAAAAATACCACTCCAGGGAAAAGAATTATTTTAAAATTTATTAAAGTTTTTCACTGACTTCTCAAAGCTCAAATTATGAAAATTGAGTTCACAGAGCAGAATAACTATGATATAATGAAGGCGGAACGAGGAAATTCAAGCTTGCTTGAAATTTCCAACGATCGCAACAAGATCATGAACGCAAAGGGCGTGGGTGTTGTTATGAAGAATGTAATTACAATAAGCAGGCAATACGGAAGCGGCGGAAGGGAAATAGGTAAAAAACTTGCCGATAAACTTGGAATTCCATTCTATGATAATGAATTGATTAGCCGGGCTGCAAAGGAAAGCGGGTTTTCTCCATCATCATTTGAAAATGCAGAAAATAAAGCCTCGAACAGCTTGTTATACTCCATTGCCATGGGGATGAACGCTTATGGATACCAGGAATTGGGCTTTGGAAATTTATCCTTGGATGACCGGATTTATTTAGCCCAGTCCGATATAATCCGGAAGGTTGCGCAGGAAGGCCCCTGTGTTATTGTGGGCAGGTGTGCGGATTATATATTAAACGATATTCCTGGAGTTGTTAATATATTTGTATGGGCGGAAATTGATTTTAGGATAAAAAGAATTATGGAGCTTTATAATCTTACGGAAGCAAAAGCAGCGGAAAAAATCCATAAGATGGATAAGGGAAGGGCCAACTATTATAATTATCATTCTTCTGAAAAATGGGGAAGGGCTGAAAATTACCATTTATCCCTCCGAAGTGATTATGTGGGTTTGGACGGATGCGCCTGCTGCATTGTGTCATATATAGAGTACGGAAATAAGAAAGATTAAATATTACCGAGCACCGCCTTTTATGGGAAGATAAAAAGCATCTTCCCATAAGCTATATTACAGGAACAAAAAGCATGTTCCCGTAATCGGATGGACGGCGGTAAAAAGCACCGCCTTTTATCAGAAGATAAAAAGCAATCTTCTGATAAGCTATATTACAGGAACATGCCGTAATTACCCAGAATATTATCAATATAATTAACCCAGGCGGCATGGTTTTAAGTCGGGGTCTGATCCATTTGTGAATGGAACGAAATGATTGAAAGGTATGGGAATTAAAATGAAATGGAATGACAAATTAAACAAGAAATATACCTTAATTGCCGTTTATGTAATTGTAACCTGTATTATTATTTATTGTTTAAGCTTGGTGGCAAAAAGTGTACCGGCCATTATAATGGATATTATGGGACGGGTTAACTGGTTTATGAAAGTGGCAAAGCCAATTATGTTTGGTTTTGTAATTGCTTATCTTTTTGATCCTTTAAATGATTTTTTAGAAGCTAAAATCAAAAATATAAAAATAAAAAGCAGGGGCTTAAAATCACCCCGGTCTTGGGCGGTATTTACAACCGTTATCCTTTTTTTTATCATTGTAGTTGGAATCATATCATTGTTGGTATTCAGCGTAACCGATCAATTGCGGTTAGCTAATTTTGATGATCTTATTATACTGGCTAATTCTTACATGAATACCTTTAACGATTTCCGGGATTCCATTTTGAAGAAACTGGATGATCTGAATATTCAATCCAATGAAATCTCACAATATGTAAAGGATGCGGCCACGTATATTTTAAATTATTTAAAGATATTGGGAGGCTCCATGGTCACTTCTATCAGTAATATATCCTCTTATATTACGACCTTTTTGTTTTCCTTTATTATTGCAGTTTATTTTATGATAGACGGCAAAATGATTACGGAATATTTAAAGAAGGTAGGAAGGGCTTTAATGAGTGAAAAATGCAATCTAAAAATAAAAAAATTTCTGGCGGATGCAGACGATGTTTTCTCCGGATATATCCGGGGACAGTTGGCAGATGCTTTTGTCATGATGATTTTAATCAGTTTTACTCTTTCCGTGGTTGGAGTTAAGTTTGCAATCATTATTGGCATATTTGCCGGTATCGGAAATCTTATACCCTATTGCGGGCCCTTCATAGCTTACTTTTGTACGGTGATTGTATGTGTTATAAACGGTCAGTACAAGGAATTAATTATAGCAGTTGTTACTTTATTTATTATACAGGCAGTTGACGGCAATATTATAGCCCCCAAACTTTTGAGCAAAAGCATTCAGATACATCCCGTATTGGTTATTATTTCATTAATATTTGGGAATGCCATCGGCGGCTTGTTAGGCATGCTTTTAGCCGTTCCGGTTGGCGCTCTGATTAAAGTCATATTCGTAAGATATATTAATCACAGGCTTGAGGGAAAAGAAGAAGAGAAAAATAAGGAAAATGTTATTTCGGATTAACTGGCATTTACTATAATCATGAAAAGTTGACATTATTTAACAAAAAGTCATAAAAACGTAAGAAATAAGATAGTCTTTATTTAAGATATTTAGAGTAAAATAATCTAGGCAAAAATTAGGAAAGAGAGGAGGGTGCCAGAGTGGAGGAGCAGATTGAAAAGATAATCGAGGTTAAAAATGTAAAAAAGATATATCGGATGGGCAGGGAAAAAATTTATGCGGTTGACGATGTAAACTTTGATATATTAAAAGGTGAATTCTGTTGTCTTTTGGGTACTTCAGGCTCCGGTAAGTCAACCCTGCTTAATCTGATGGCCGGTATTGAAAAACTGACGGGCGGTCAGATTATTATTAAGGGCAAGAAGGTACATAAAATGAACGAAAACAGTCTTGCAAAGTTCAGACAACGGTACTTAGGATTTGTATTCCAGTCGTATAATCTGATGAACTCCATGACAGCTTTGGAAAATGTGGAGTTTCCACTGGTATTTAAAAGAGTTAAAGTAAAGGCCAGAAAAAAAACAGCCAGGGATATGCTGATAAAAGTAGGGCTCGGCTCCAGATTATCCCATAAACCAAAAGAAATGAGCGGCGGTCAGCAGCAGAGAGTGGGTATTGCAAGAGCTTTTGTAGCGAAACCGGAAATAGTTTTTGCGGATGAACCAACCGGCAATCTGGACACAAAAACCGCAATGGAAGTAATGAATCTTATTAAGACCATTGCCAAGGACAATAATCAGACAATAGTAATGGTTACCCATGACAGAAGGCTGGCGGATTTTGCCGACAGAATTATTCATATATTGGACGGGAAAATACAAAGTATTGAAGTGAATCCGGGCAGGAACAAGCCGGAAGATAGAAATGGATCAATTGATGGAATCGAAAACAGGGAAGTAATAATAAACAGGGAAGTAATAAATATAGAAAATAAGCCGAATATAAAAATTGAGGCGGATGATACTATATTTTCGGATAAAATAAATATACCAAAAGATAGCGGAAAAGAGACCGCAAAAGACGTTGTGAGGAAAGAAAAGACAGAAATTAAGGAAAAGGAAATAATTCCGGATAAACTTGCTGAAAGTGAAATAGCGGCATCGGATAACTTATAGCAGAATAATACATAAATAAAAGAGCAAAGCCTGCAATATTTAGAATATAATCTTACAAGTAATTCTCCCGTTTCTTAGCGAAGCATAAGCGGTGGGTTTGGGACTACTTGTTTCAGTCGGGGTGGGTCCCGGCTGAAATATCAGCGCAGCAGGTGAATATCTGAATAACAGGTAAATACCAGCGCAGCAGGTATAAGTTATGAGCAAGCAGCACAGCGGACCCGGAATATTCGCTTTGACTCATTATGCGTATAATTAAATTACTCATACAGGTGATTTGTTGAGTAATAAAAGGGTTTCAGAATAAGAAAGGAAAAGAGGGAGCGAAAATGAAAAGAACCAGAAAAATCTTTGCCGCAATATTGACGATAGCATTAATCATCAGCACTCTTGCAGGTAATGTAATTACGGTCAGGGCGGAAACTTATGAAGGTAAAGCGACAGCCATAAATTTTGACGGATTAGTGGACGACTTCAAAGGAGTGCCTGGTGAAACCGTTCATGTTTTACTGCCGGTCAGGGCAATTAACGGTTATATATCGGATCCTGTAATCAGGGTGGCAACGGATGATCTGCCGTTTACGGTATCAAACATCAGCTGTTTGACAGAAAACAAGAAGCGAGAGATTTCGATGACTGAAACCACCTATATTGAATTTGACGTAAAATTAAAAGAATCTGCAAAAATAGGAAGATATAAAATACTGGTAACCGTGGAATTCACCGCCAAGGATCTGGAGGACGAATCCATTGATACTTTTACCTTGGATCTTCCCAACGCTTATCTGGTAATAAATGAAGAAAAAGAGCCCGCCCAGCTGACGGTTGATAATATAAAATTTGACGATGCCTTTATAGGCAAGGAAACAGACTTAAGCTTTGTAATTAAAAATGAAGGCGGGGTAACCGCGCATAATGCTTATTTCAGTATTTCAGGATACGAAGAAGCGGGAATTGCACCGGAATATTCTAAATTAAAACAGTCCATAGGCACTGACGGCAAGCTGCCTTCCGGTTCCACTTATTATGCAAAATTACCTGTGAGCATTGCAACCACCGCCACTGCAGGCAGTAAAAAGCTTACCGTAAAGATGGAATATAAAAATGAAGAAGGGGAGGACAGCGAAAATTCAGTAGAAATTTATGTAAATCTGAAAACGGACAGTATGGCTCCTCAAATTGATATAGTCAGTACTAAATATGCCAGTGAATTAAAAGCAGGCGACAGCTTTAACCTGGTTACCACATTGCGCAATGCGGGAGATACGAAGGCAGATAAAATCGAAGTAAGCCTGGAAGGATTGGGTAAGACCAGTTTTCTGCCCGGTTATACTACCAAAACGATTTCCGTTAAGGATCTTAAGTTTAATGAAAAGACAGATGTCAAGATTCCCCTGATTGTATCCCAGGAAGCTGCCGCGGGAATAAAAGAGGTTTCCATAACCGTTAGTTATAAAGATGAATCCGGGGTTTCCAATACCACTTCCACAACATTATATCTGGAGGTTGTTGCAACGGACGGCGTAGATGCGGACGGTAAGCCCAACATTATAATCGATAATGTGTCCCAAAGCCCGGAGCAGCCCAATGCGGGGGCCCGTATGAATGTATCCTTTGATTTCGTGAATAAAAGTAAAATTGATATAAACACGGTAAAAATTGCTGTAGTCAGTGCCGAGGGAGCCAGCTTTACTCCTATGGATCCGGAGCCTTACCAATATATCGATAAATTAAGCAGCGGTAAAAAGAGAAGGATTACAATTCCCCTGAAAGCATCGGAAACAATAGCAGAGGGAACCAACAGTCTGAATATCAAGTATGATTATAAGGACAAAAATGGCAAATCACAGTCAGATACGGCAACCCTGTTCATTCAGAATGTTCAAAACAGCGGGCTTGGAACCAGCAAGCCCAAATTAATCATCAGTGATTTTTCCACAGAGGAGGAAGAATTAAGAGCCGGCAATACCGTTACCTTTAATTTTGATATTAAAAACACTCATTCCAGTGTGGCCGCACGCAACATTAAAGTTACGATATCCCAGGCCGACAACATTTTTTCCGTTGCCCAGGGAAGCAATACCTTCTACATAACTGAAATACCCGCCGGGGAAGCCGTTAAAAATTCTCTGAAGTTAAAAGTAAAATCGGATGCGACCACGAAGGCTTATCCCCTGGAAATAGCCATGGAATATGAGTATGAGGGAGCGGAACCTAATCCGGCCACGGGTGAAATAGGAGAGACGGCAAAAGAGACAATTAATCTGCAGGCAGTGGAGAATTCCAGGCCTGTCGTTGACAATGTTGTAGTGGGTTCCTGGGATGCGCCGGTTGTCAACCAGCCGACTGCTTTAACCTTTGAATTTTATAATATGGGTAAATCCACCCTGAATAATGTTCATGCGGCGGTAGAGGGAGATTACTATTTAAGCACGGGGAATATGTATTTTATTGGAAATATAGATGCCGGCGGTCAGGAATATGCAGAATTAGAGGTAATCCCTACTGTGGAAGGGCAGGCAAAAGGAACTTTGATAGTAACCTTTGAAGACAGTAACGGAGATGAAGTGAATTTAACAAAGGAATTTGAAGGTACAGTACAGGGTGAATCTGTTATAGGCGGTGACGGAGGAAATATGGACGGCGATTTACCTGTTATTGATAATACGAAAACACCAATTCTTCCTGCCGGGGCGTTTATTATTTTACAAGGGGCAATTCTGGCAATTATAATTCCGGTGACAAGAAAAATCAGATTAGGTTTATATAAAAGAAAATTAAGAAAGCAGGAAGAGGCAGAATAAGCCTGAATGGAGGTAACTATGAATATATTCATGGATCAGGATTTTAATGTACGGGTATTGTGGAATGCCGCTATGACGAAGACTGTTTCGGCGGAAACAAACACTGCAAGTACAGGAGCCGTTGGTGTGGGCACAACTGACACGGCAACAACCCGCCGGGAAACCACCGTCGTAGCAGAACCCGCCGGGGGCACAACCGGTACAACCCCAAGCAATTCAGGAACAAGCAGTGCAAGTACAGGAACCATTGGTGCAGACACAACTGGTATGACAACATCCGATGCGGGGACAGACGGCACGGCAACAACCGATGCAGAAACAAGCGACGGTGAAACAACCGACGCAGGAACAGATGATACGGCAACAACCGATGCAAAAACAGGAGACGGTGAAGAAACAACTGGTACGGAAACAAGCGGCACAACAGCAACTTACGGCGGTGGAATAAGCGGCACGGAAACCGGCGGTGAAACAACTGATGAAGAAACAACCGGTGAAGAGACAACCGATACGGAAACCGGCACGGCAAAAGGCGGTATGGTTATATATGAGGGAGGAACAGACGGCGGTGAAACAGGAAGTGAAATATCCGGGGATGCCACGGGCGAAGGTAAGACTCCGCTTCTGTCAAACTGGGCCTTTGTAATCGGTATAACCACCATAACCTTAGCAGTAAGTATTTTACTTGGCATTTTGCTGGCAAGAAGAAAAATCAAAAAAGGATATGAGCTGTATGAGGATTAGCGATTTAATAAAAATGGGACTTAGAAATCTAAGTCGCCGAAAAGCCAGAACGGCATTGACAGTTACCGGCGTGGTTATAGGTACCATTTCTATTGTGGTTATGGTTTCTATCGGTATAGGAATGAATACGAATTTTAAATCACAGGTAATGGAGCTGGGAAGTTTAACGACGATAACGGTAGAGAAGTATGCCGATATTATAGATGAAGACGGCAATTATGTCGATTCCAAGGAACAGCGTATGGATGATTCCCTTGTGGAGCAGATTAAAGGACTTGAACATGTGAGAGCGGTGGCCCCCATGTTATCTGCCAGCGCAATGTTAAACAGCGGTAAGTATGAATCCCAGGTACAATTATATGCCATGGACAGCACTGCTTTTGAGGATTTTGACTTTCCGGCTTTAACTGCCGGCAGTTATCCCACGTCTGAAAGTAATCACTTTATCGTATTTGGCAGTGATTCGCTTATGAATTTTTACAATCCCACCGGACGAAATTATACGATGGAACAGAAGGATCCCGCTAAGGATAGAATAACTTTTTCCTTTAATCCATATGAGTACACGGCGGATGAGAAGAAAAAATCGTTTTCCTTAAAAGTCACGGATTATGCCGTTATGGAGCGCAGTGATAATTGGGAGTATGATTACAATATTTATATGGATATAAACTACTTCAGATCCTTATATAAAAAGTATACCAATACCTTAAAAGCGGAGGATCGTAAAAAGGCAATGGCTGCAGTCGATTCTTATGAAAGAATTAAGATGACAGTTGATAATATAAAAAATGTTAGTAAGGTACAGGATGAAATTGAAGAATTGGGCTATCAGACTTCAAGCTTGGCCATGTATTTGGAGCCGATGCAGGAGACTTCCAATATGCTGCAGCTGGTACTGGGGTGTATCGGAGCGGTAGCCATGCTGGTATCTGCTATTAATATTGCCAACACCATGATCATGTCCATCTATGAACGTACCAGAGAAATCGGCATTATGAAGGTACTGGGATGCATTATCCGGGATATTAGAAAATTGTTTTTATTTGAAGCGGGGATGATCGGTCTAATAGGCGGCGTAATTGGAATTATAATAAGCTATATCGGCTCCTGGGCCATCAATAAATTCGGTCAGCCTTTATTCCAGGCTTTATTATCCTCCAGTTATATGTATGACATGGAAAGTGCAAAATTTTCAGTTATTCCAATATGGCTGCCGTTTTTAGCCGCCGGTTTTGCCATGCTGGTAGGTATTATATCCGGTTATTATCCGGCTAACAGGGCTACCAAAATCAGTGCGATTGAAGCAATGAAAACGGACGGCTGATCTGTGGCAGGAAAGAAGATATCTGTGCTATCTTTGAGCAAGATTGACAGCACATTTGCCGGATGAAACAGGGATTATTAATCGTGAAAAAGCGTAAGGCGGTTTGGTGCCGCCAGATGGCGGATGCTTTGTGCGTTACGTCCGTGAAGTAGAGCGATTGTAATGCCATATTTTGTCGAAGATTTTGATGATATGTTTTGCGTTACAGCG
This sequence comes from Clostridiales bacterium, assembly GCA_015655075.1. Taxonomy (GTDB): domain Bacteria; phylum Bacillota; class Clostridia; order Lachnospirales; family Lachnospiraceae; genus Anaerocolumna. The sequence continues at coordinate 68,968 of JAATFT010000090.1, forward strand.
CATGTGGAGTCCATAATCCTGTTGCAAAAGAAAAACAGTTGAATTATGGAATATAAGTAATATAGATCCACTAGCATTGAGGACATGAGAGTGAAAACTTTCATGTCCTTTTTTAATAGAAAATACATGGGATTACCCATTTTACATAGATGTAGGAGAACTATTTTATGAAAAAGATTACAGTCATACCATCTAAACCATCAGAACCTAAGAAGCTGAAAGTTGCAGCATATTGTCGAGTCAGTACATTGAGTCCGACTCAGAGGCGTAGCCTTGATTGGCAAATCAAATCCTATACAAAGATGATTACAGAGCATCCGGATTGGATTTTTGCCGGTGTATTTTATGATGCAGGAAAAAGCGGTTTAAGGAGGAGTGGAAGGACCGGACTGGACAAAATGTTAAAGATAGCGGCAAAAGGGAAAATTGATTATATCATAACAAAATCCATCAGTAGAGTATCAAGAGATACTATGGAAGTTTTAAAAATAGTAAGATATTTGCGAGAAAGGAGCATAAACATGTATTTTGAAAATGAAAATTTAGATTCTATCAGATTAGACAAGGAATTTGAAATTACACTTAGGAGCATGCTTGCACAGGACGAAAGCAGAAATACCAGTGAAAACATTCAGTGGGGATTTCAACGCAAATTCGAAAAAGGTAATATCTTCACGAAGTATAAGAATTTTATGGGATATACCTGTGTTAATGGTGAAATTGTCATTGTCCCAGAGCAGGCTGAGGTTGTCAGAAAAATATTTGATTTGTATTTACAGGGTTTATCATTCGGGCAGATAAAAGCTTATCTGGAGTCCATGGGAATTAGGACTGTTACAGGTAACGATCATTGGGACACGACTACTATTCAGAAAATGCTTAAGAATGAGAAATATAAGGGCGATACCATGTTGCAAAAGACTTACACGGAAGATTTTATGACGGGTAAGAAGGCAAGGAATGTAGGACAGCGTAATCGATACTATGTAAGAAATAGTCATCCGGCTATAATAGCTGATGAAGTATTTGATAAGGTACAGGAAGAAATGACTAGACGGGCAAGGATAGTTCGGAAAGAAGATGGTACAGTCGAGTCTAATTCCAGAAAATATAACGGAAAATATCTTTTGGGAAATTTACTTGTCTGTGGTGATTGCGGAGCATCATTTCGGAGGAGGACGGAAAGAGGTAAGGTGGTTTGGAGATGTGCAGAGAGAATTGAAAAAGGCAAAGAGGTGTGTTTAAATTCTCCCACTTTGGATGAAGATTGGATTAAAGAAAGATTGAGTGAAATGCTGTGTGATGGTCCTTATGATGAGAGGATTGTTAGAGACAAAGTCAATAAGATAGAAGTTTTTAATAAATATATCATCGTACAGAAGAACGATAGTTCGTACTCAAAGGTTAGTATCTGAATTGTAAGCAGTATCAAAAAATCGCTGAACAGATTAGTACGCTTAAGCAAAAGAACCTGGATACCATCAGAGAACAAAAACTGGCAGCGAATTTGTAGCAAAGGATCACTGACATGGACCCCTGCCTGAAGAAAACCATCTGTGAGGCTCGGGAGGTTGACAACGATTTAGTCCGAAGGCTTCTGCAGAATATTAAAGTCATCAACGAAGAACTGTTCGAAATTCAAATTAAATCCGGAATCGTGAAGAAACAGCGAGTTTCATATTATGACTAAGATATAAAAATTGCTAAGACGAAAATCCTCAGTACGTTGAGGATTTTCGTGTTGGAAAGTTTATATTGTAAAAAATAGCTGTTAACTATTGTCAAAGGAAGCTGTTTAATGTTGTAAAATGGAAGAAAAAGTTATACAATTATAGTACATTGATTCGAAAAAGCATTGGCAGATTTGGGTGGGAAACTTATAGGTTATCAATTAGAGTAGGAGAATGGTATTATGTGGAAAGATAATGAAACGGAGCTTGATTTTTTAGATTATGATTATTTAATTAATGTTTTAAAAGATACCATTACTGATGATAATTTACTTCCTGCTAGTATAGGCGTCTATGGGGATTGGGGAAGTGGTAAGTCAAGTCTTATGTATATGTGTAAGAAAAGACTTGAGGAAGAAGATGAAAAAATTAAATGCCTTGTGTTTAATGGATGGCTCTTTGAAAGCTATGACGATGCTAAGTCTGCAATTTTAGGTTCTATTTTAGATGAGATAGCAAAGCAAAAAAGAATGTCTTCAAAGGCAAAAAGCATCTTAAAAGGTTTATATGATAGTGTCGATAAATTTAAACTTGTAAGAAAAGGGGTTAAAGTAGGGGCAGATTTACTGCTTACAGGCGGTTTAGGAACTCTTGCTGATATAACAATTAATTCTGTATTAAAGCAGATATCAGATCAAGCAGATCATATTGATTTGGATGAAATTAAAGCAGCAATTAATGATGAATTAAATAACAAAGAATTGCGTGAGGATATTCGTAAATTTCAACAGGAATTCGAAAAATTACTAGAGGCCACAAAAATTTCAAGGCTGGTTGTATTCATTGATGAATTAGATAGATGTAATCCTAATACGATTTTGGATACTTTGGAAGCTATGAAACTATTTATGTTCCATGGGAAAGTAGCCTTTGTTATTGGGGCAGATGAACGTCACATTTCTTATGCTGTAAATAGTAAGTATAAAGAAATTGAAGGCAGTCAGATTAGTATTGGCAAAGAATATCTTGAAAAACTAATTCAATATCCGATCAGAATACCAAAATTGAATGAAGATGAGGTTGAAATTTATATCGCATGTCTACTTTTTCAGGAAGAGTTGCCAAATGAAATATTTAATACCATAATAGAAAAAATTAATAATGACAGACTTGAAGATTTTACACAGTTTTCTCTTAAAAAAGTTATTGATGAAGTTGTTGAAGAAGCGGAATTAAAAGTAAAAGCTATAGAAGGTATGGTCGTTGCAAAACAGCTTGCAAGTGTATTGTCCAGGGGATTGAGCGGAAATCCACGACAATGCAAAAGATTTTTGAATTCCCTTGATATGCGCATTAAAATGGCTAAGTATAAGCACAAAACGCTGGATCGTAAAGTGCTGGCAAAAGTTATGATGATAGAATATATAAAGCCAAGCTTATTTAAGTCTATTGCAGAATTGTCTGCTACTGGTATGTTATCTAAGGAGTTATCTGTATTTGAAGAAGAAAAGGCTGAAGAGCCAGAAGCTCTTAAAATTTGGAAGGATGATGTTTGGGTACAAAACTGGTGTAAAATAGAACCTAAATTAGCAAATGAAGATTTAACATTATATTTTTATTTTACCAGAACATCACTTGATGAAAAAGTAAAATATATGAGTTCAAAATTGTCTCCGACAGCACAAGATATCTTTAATAAGTTAATTTCTAAGTCTGACTTACAATTGAAAAATGCTATTAGTAAAGCTAATACGATTGGTGACAGTGAGGCAGCGAAAATTTTGGAAGCAGTATTTAATTCTATAATTGCAGACACCTGTGTAGATAAAGTTAAATTTGATGCCTTTATTGCTTGGGGAGGTTCAAGAGAAAGCTTGTATGCAGAAACATTTGCACATCTTAAATCACTTAAAGGAAGTCAGATTACAATGGGGTTCGCACCAATGATTATTGCTTTTGCCCAAAAAGCCCATAAAGTTTTAGAAATGAAAGAAATTACAGATGCTTGGATTCTAGACAACGACAGGTTAAAGGCTGTGTTTAAAGAATTGAAATAAGGGGGGAAGTGTATGGGAACTTCAAGTATATATCATGGCAAAAATGATAGAAATCCTTTGTTACCAGATGACTACGATGGAGACGAGAAAAGTGATATTATTCAAAATGCTCCAGTGAAATGGAAGACTGTAAAATTGAATATGTCAAAATTTATTAATAGTGGCGGTCACAGAGGTTCTGCAAGCCATATTGCAAAACAGTATATTAAAGCGTCTGGTGGCTCCCATAGGATGGCAGCTCAATCAACTTCAGGTATTCGTACAGGTAGTGCATTAGGTACATTTTTCAATGGTATCCGAACCGATGGATTTGCTACAACATTTAGAAATCTGGGAATAGAATTCTCAGGTAGAAGTGTAGAGGATATATTTTCTCAGTTAATAAATGTCCTTGCTCCGGTTTCTAATACAAAAGAAGATGTTGTTGCAAAAGAAGCTGCAGAAGAAGCGTTATCAAAAGTATATGATTATGTTGAGAATAATAAGATGGATTTAGAATGCTTAGATAAGATGCCGCTCAATTTAATGAATGAGGCTCTTTACGAATATGTTGGATCATATATATGGTCGCTGATAATGAAAGATTTGGGAAGTAGATTTGAAAAATATATAGATGATTCTAAACAAACTCAATCACTGGAACAAGAATTCAAAGGGTATATATTTAGTACTGTTAGAGTTGAGTTTGGAAAAAAAGGAGATATTATAAATCAGGATGTTCGCACATCCATTACAGAACTTTATGGTAAATGTCTTGAAGTATTGGAGGGTACATTATGATTATAAATTTTAGAACAGATAATAACGATGAATTTGTCCCGGAAAATCAAGATATTATGATAAACTTTGCAAATGACAGTAGTTTCTCCTTTACTTTCTGGAACAATAAAAATAAAATGCCGCAGTGGTATGGATTGGAATCCATTGATTTGCTATACATCTCCTTAGCGGTTTTCGCAGCTGATCGACTAGTATTACGTAGTAATTCGGCAGATGGCTGGAGCAGGAAGATAGAACTATATATCCCTGTATTGGAAATTGAAAAATGGGAGTTAAATTGTGGATTACTCCAAAAAATGATCAGTTTTTTAAGTGGTGATTACTGGACGTTTTATTTTAGAAAGAGAGAACTTACAGCAAAAGAGATTAACCATAAAGAAAAAATGAAAAAATCTAAAAAAACTGCAAAAAATTACGATCTAGTTTGTATGTTCTCAGGCGGTTTGGATTCTTTTGTTGGAGCGGTTGATATTTTAGAAAACAGTCATGGTAATAATCTATTCATTAGCCATTATGGTGGTGGAAAAGGAACAAAAGAATACCAAGACATATTAAAAGAAAAAATCATTAAAAAGTATGATATAGAAACACGGGATTTTCATCAATATTATGCAAAGGTAGTAAATGGGGTGGAGGATACAACAAGAACACGCTCATTTATGTTCTTTGCACATGCTATTACTGTTGCCTCTTCTTTAGGGAAACCGATAGATTTATTAATCCCCGAAAATGGTTTGATATCATTAAATATTCCGCTCACATTCTCAAGATTTGGTACCAGTAGTACAAGAACTACGCATCCATATTATTTGAAACTTTTTCAGGAACTATTAACTAATTTAGGAACTTCTATAACATTAAAGAATCCTTATCAATTCTACACAAAAGGTGAGATGTTATTAAATTGCCAGAATCAAGACTTTTTACAAAATAACTTGGATAACACAATGTCATGTTCACATCCAGATAACGGGAGAATGTTAAAGGAAACTCAGGCAAGGCATTGTGGCTATTGCTTGCCGTGTGTAATCAGACAGGCAGCAATCAAAAAGTCAGGTTTGCATGATGAAAGTTCTTATCGAGATAATAGATTTGTTAGTGGTGAAACTGCAAAAATAAATTTAAATTCGTATAGAATGGGAATTGACAAATTCAATCCTAAGTATGCATTTATGACCATTCAGAAATCTGGAGCTATTACGGAAAATATCGACCAATTTACACAGCTATATATTAGAGGAATGAATGAGGTCATTGAATATTTGGAGGACATAGAATGATTTCATTTTCCATGGATGCACATATGCACTTTGACTTATATAAAGATAGAAAGACTGTAGCGGATTATATTGAATGCAGGAGATCATATACAATTGCTGTTACTAACCTACCAGTGTTATTTGAAAAGTATTATCCAGATTATCAACAGTATAAATTTATGAAGTTGGCTCTTGGATTTCACCCAGAGCTTGCTTGTGAATATCAGGATCAGTTATCTATTTTTTTTAAAAATGTTGATAAAACAAGATATATAGGGGAGATTGGATTGGATTTTTCAACGTCTGATTTGAATGACAGAAAGGGCCAGGTGAAAATATTTACAGAGATTGTTCAGATTTGCAGCGAATATAAGAATAAAATTCTTAGTGTTCATTCACGTAAAGCACATAAAGAAGTAATGGATGTTTTGAAAGGTTTTCAGGGAATTGTTATTTTGCATTGGTATACTGGAGCGATAGGGGAACTAAAGATTGCGCTTGAAAGAGGTTATTATTTTTCGATTAATCAACAAATGGTTCGTAGTAGTTCAGGTAAGAAGATAATTGATATTATTCCGGTAGATAGAATACTGATAGAAAGTGATGCTCCATTTACGTATGGTTTAAAAGACAAATATGATTTATTTTTTGTGAATGAAATATATGCTTATTTAACTGAAACAAGGAATATATCATTAGAGGATATTTCAAAAATTATTAAAAATAATTTAAAAAAAATTCTTTTATAGTATTCTGAAGGTTTACTATTGCAAATTAAAAATCTCATCGGTATATGCTTCAGATTCAACCTAGAAATAAACTGTAATATTGTCAAGGATTTGTATTTCAAAACCTTTTACATGGATACAGGAGAGTAAAGTAATTGTAACGAATGTTATTGAGAAAATGTTTATTTCATTCCTGTAATTGTATACTTGAGTAGTGTGTTTAGCATAAGGCCATTAATGGGAAATCAAGCTGGATAGGCACTACTTATGGTTAATCCTATAATCTAAAAACTAAGGCTAAAAAACAAAAAAGGAGTATAGAATGGATATTGATGATTCTAAATTATATAAAATACTTATTGAAAGGCAGAGTGAATTTCTACCGAACATAAACAATGTATTCAATTATGCAAAAGACTTATTGCCTCAAGTGATAAATGTTTTTTCTAACTATACTCAACATGACGTAGACCATTCAATTATGATTACAAACTATATGCATGATATCATTGATGATGTCACCCAAATGAATGATTTGGAAATATCAATGATGATATATTCTGCTTTATTGCATGATATTGGAATGATTGTCACAAATGAAGAAATTACGAGAATTAGACAGGATGATCCCAATATTATCGAATGTAAATATTCTGTTGTGTTACAAGCACTAAAGGATGATAAACTTGCCCTGCAAGAATGCATTAGACCTATCCATGCCAAAAGATCAGCTTATCATATTGCGAATATAGATAAAAAGGAACAAAATTGGTTTGTACTTCCGAATAGCACTAATATAAATTTTACTGAAGATTTACAAAAGATTTGTCAATCGCATAATGAGTCATTTCAATGGTTGAAAACTGAATTGGAACAAGATAATTATAAAGGTAGTTATTCATATAATGCACAGTTTATTGCATTACTGTTAAGGTTGTCCGACTTGCTAGATATTGACGAAAATAGAACCCCTATGCATCTGTATCAGTTAATCAATCCCGAAGGTCATGGCGATTTGGAATGGCGTCAGCATTTTATAATTGCAAATACACCTAAAATATATTTAAATGAAACTACCAAGCAAAAAGTCATCAGATTATACGGTGAAAGTGCTGATCCTAAAGTACATAGAAAATTGTTAAAATACATTGATTATGTCAATCAGGAATTACTGGATGCTATCAATCTATCTGATACTTTTCAAAATAAAAAGTATGCTATTTTATTTAAATCAAATATAGAAAATAAAATTCAAACTAAAACATTTACTTTTTCTGATTTTAGGCTTGATTTAGATTATAATGCGGTAACTAAATTATTAATGGGTGAACATATTTATGGGGAAAAACGATATGGATTGAGGGAACTTGTGCAAAATTCCATAGATGCTTGCATGCTAATGAAAGAGGTATCTCAAAAGCATAAGGACTATCAATTTGAAAAGTACAAACCTTATATCAATATAATTTTTAATAGAGATAAAAAAGAAGTCATGATTATTGATAATGGCGTTGGTATGTCTCTGGATATTCTGAAAAAATATTTCTTGAATGTTGGAGTCTCTTATTATTCTTCAAATGAATATAAGTATAAAGGATATGCTTATAATCCGATTGGTAATTACGGAATAGGATTTCTTTCGTGTTTTATGCTATCAAGTAACGTAAACGTTGAATCTAAGCGATATGATGATCAAAAGCTAAACAAAATTGAACTTGAAAGAAATAGTGAATATATTTGTCTAACGCAGGATCAAAGCACTAGAATGCAAGGAACAGATATAATATTAGATTTAGAGCAATTTGCAGAGGTTTTCGCTGATGTAAAAGAGACTAAAGAATTTATAGAACTTAACTTTGTTGATTGCAGCATACCCATAAAAATATTGAACTATGAAAATGGAGATACTTTAGAAACCGCATGTGAATTAATTGGATTAAAAGAAAATTCGGATACTATAGCAAGGCTAGATAAATACTTAGATAATATTGAGGGTTATGTTGATTTGAATTGTAAAACAATTGGTTGCGTGGACACTTTAGAAGATTTTGAAGGCGATACGAGTTATGTATATATAAGCGATAAAGATATTCTAGTGCAGGAATCTGAGATAGAGCTGAATATAAATGATTTCATTCATGATGGTCAGATAGCTTATCTTAAAGTGCCTATTATTTCAAACGAAGTTTCAGATAAATTCAACAATTTCTTAGACGTTTTGGATGACTTCGATGAGGCGATAAACAAATTAAATGACGTGGACTATTTGGAAATATTCTGTACAGATGAAAATGCACTCGAAGAGGAAACAATTGGGGATTCTGGCGATTCAATAATCGGAGAATACCGCTTTGAAAATCTCTGTATTGAACATGGACATTCATCCAATTCACCAACTCGCACAAAAAAAGTTTGTTGTTTTGCTATCAGTGATGATATTAATAAAGTATTGTTATATGAGAAATCAAAGGGCTTTGGCCAATACTCGTGGAATAGAACAGACAAGGTATTTATTAAAAACGTACTTATTCCTGATTTTTCAATTTCTATTCCAAGTATTATTAATGGAATAAACTTAAAATCTGCGCTATTCAATATTAAGAACAAAGCGATAATACCTAATGTATCCAGAAACAACGTACAAAAGAGTGATGCTGAAAAATTTTCATATGCTGTTGGGAAAGCCATTCATCTATGGGTTTTAGATAATATAAAGCTTGAGCCAAGTGAAAGAATTCTTTTAAACAAATTTATTAGTAAATGTTATTCAAAGAACAATGAATTTATATCTTAGTTCGAACTTATTTGATTTTGGTCAGGCAGTTTAGGACAATAAATAATACTATTAAGATGAAGGTTTATAAATATTCATTGAATTAAGTGAAGCTATGTGAGCGAATTTTAAAATTTATTTAGCATGGAGGAATAACACATGGGAAGGTATAAGGATGAAGATATAAGAAAATTCCTCAAAATTACATGCAAATTGAAGCTGATTATCTTGGAATATCGCCAATGGCAGTTATTATTGGTATGAGAAATGACCTACTACCCATCGGGTTTGCTGTCCACAATGAAGATAAGTATTCCGATAGCTGGAGCTACCAAATTATTGCTGAGCGTTTGATTGCGTATAAATACGGGAAAATGTCGGAGGTTCAGGTTCAGAATATAGAAAAGAGTCTTAACACAATCATATCTCAGTTTGAAGAAATGAAAAAAGACTTGCTTTTTATATTAAGCGAAAACGTGGAACCAATAAAACTAGCATAGCATAAAATTATGTTATGATTTGTGTCTATAATGGGAGGGAGCTACCCTATATGAGTGAAAAAACATTCTACAAGAAAATTCATCCAAGCCTATTTTCAGATTCGAAAATTAAAAAAGAAGGAAAACTTTCAAAACATTTTTTTTCGTTTTTTAGAGTCATTAACAAGCCAAAGTAAGGAAAAGGAGTTTGAAGAATATTGCCGCAAGATAATTGAAGCAACTATTTGTCCGAATTTACTTCCGCAGACAGGTCCGACAGGAGGTGGAGACAGTAAAGTGGATTCAGAAACATATCCAGTTTCCGAATCTATTGCAGAGGGGTGGCTCTATGGATATAACAATGTAGCCCATAGTGAAAGATGGGCATTTGCTATCAGTGCAAAGAAAGATTGGAAACCAAAGCTAAAATCGGATGTAAAAAAGATTATCGCAACGAATAAAGAACATGGGAGGGGATACACAAGAATATTTTTTGTTACCAACCAGTTTGTGTCCGATAAAAAAAGAGCAGAAGCGGAAGACGATTTGAGAAGAGAGTATCAAATTGATATACGAATTTTGGACAAGACATGGCTATTAGATAATACATTTAAGAATGATAATCAAAAAATTGCAATTAGTTCTTTTAATATGTCGGATGAATTAAACGATGTAATTGAAGAGGGGACAAATGATACCAGACGTAAAAGACGATTAGATGAAATTGAGAAAGAGTTACAGAATATAAGTGATTTGAAGCCGGCAAGGATTATTAAAATTTCAGAAGAGTCGGTTGAGTTATTGAGGGAATTAGAAGTTGATAAATCGACGATCATGAATGCTTTAGAGAGAAATATAAGATTAGCTAAAAAATATGGCGGATTGAGAAATTACGCAGATGCATTATATAATTATTGTTGGACGATTATATGGTGGTATGAGGATCGTGATAAATACTATGAAATATATGTACAACTAGAAAATCTTTATAAAGAAAACTCAAAGGAATATCCAATTTTAAAGGACCTAAGTACTTTATGGATTACTTTATATGCTAATCATAATCAAGAAAAAAAGATTATTTCGGATATGGAAAATCATACTCAATTACTGGTAAAATCATATTCTAAATTTATTCAAGATAATGAGAATCCCAAAAGAGCCAAACTGGCAAAATATGATTATCAGATGATGAGACTACAATATCCTGAATTGTGGTCTGGTGTAGTTGAAACATATATTGAAATACTTCAAGATATGCATTTTAATAATGATATCGATTTATTTCAGTTGAAAAAACTATTAGAACTTCCTGTTTTAAAGGAATGTCTTAAATATGATGAATTATTTGAACTTCTTATTCACTTGTTGGGTGAACAATCCCAAAATATTGAATCGTCTCAATTGCTATTGAATAGAGGAGATGATTACATAGAAAATGATATTTATAAATCAATTAAGTTCTATGGTAGAGCTTTAACAAAATTATATCATGAAAGCTCAAAAATTGATTTAATAAAAACTTTAATGAAATTGGGTGGAGCATTTGAACAGATTGGATTGCTATGGAGGGCTAGAAGTTATTATATAAGAGCATTTATGGATTCATTCAATTTGTACTTCAATAATGGAAATGCCATTCCTGGTTTGTTTTTGTCGGCGAGAGCACTTAAGTATTTAGAATTACGGTTGGGATATATTAACTATTCTCTTCAACTTAATGAATTGGAATTAACTGGATTGAATTTATATGCATATAAAATTGATGATGAAAAGGAATTCGAAAGCTATCTACAGTACGATAGTCTGTTATCAGTTGCCTTTTTAAATTTGGAACAATGTAATATAAAAAGATATGAAGCATTACCTGATTATTTGAGTGGAATTGGATTACAGACGTCAGCTGCAGCATTAAAATACAATCTTGGCTATTATGATGACGAATATGTTCAAGCAATCGGCTCTAAAGAAGCATTAGATGGTTTTATGAAAAAATTGTTCGAACAGCCAGTTTCAGATGATTTTCAAGAACGATTAGCAGAAAATTCTTTATTCGAAAAAATGGAATTGAAATCGAAAATTATGGGTTGTAGTATAATTATAAATGCCAAAAGAGATAACTTTCATAAAGAACTAGGAGCAACTATATTAGCTTTGTTTGAAAATATGTTTGCAACATCTATTTCAGAAAATATAATGCCTATGCTCGCGGAATTTACCATTGATATTGAAGACATAGAGTCAAAACAATTTGATATTGAACTCATGAGGTCTGATAATACCATTAAGATAATTATTTCAAATATAAATGAATTGACTGAATATGTACATAGAGAAGTCGTTTTTAAAAAGCTAAATCTTATTTTGGCAATGTTTACTGCACAAATGATACCTTTGTCAAGTGAGTTTGAAAAAATTAAAAAATCTATCGAAGCAGAGGAAGCTATGTTTAGAACGCTTAATTGCTCTAATACGTTAGATACATTTGTTGTATACGAGCAAGATACTTTTTTAACAAATAATATGACAAAGGACGTTAAAATCTATAAATACATTCGAGAGAAATCTGTTTTTCAACATAATAAAGTTGAAGAAAAAAATAATGAAGATAAGGAACAAATAAAAACATTACACTATGGAGAGTTACCGGAGGGGGTTGCTCTTTCAAAAATCCATCATGATAAAATTAAAATAAGTGACATTATTTATATACCGCTATGGGATAAAGCTAAGTGGAAGGGCCTTTTCGTTCTATCGGATGAGGAATTTGATAACACACCTTTGGTGGGATTAGTGTTTGAAGAAGCTGAAGGACTAAATATTTTCAGAAAATGGAAAGAAGAATCAAAAACGGATAAGATTTCAATAGGAATAATTACAGGGATTGATAAGAATAGCCCATATTGGTACAGAATTATTATAGGTGATGGTACGTTAGATTCTTATACTAATAAAGATGGAGATTTTACTATTATAAATAATATATGTAGGCTACATACTATGCAGGCAAAAAATGATTTTAATATAAAGTTATTGAAGCAAGCTGTAACAAAACATAAAACTTATAAGTTTCTACCAGTATTAATAAAAGATTTAGAGACGCAAAACTTAAGAACTGAGTTGTCATTTATCAAAAAAATTGAAAGTATTATTATTAAAGATATTTCTGAAATAGATGAAAACGATATATTTCTTATTTATGGTTTAACACCATTCGATATTCCAGTAAATAATACTGGAAAGAAGCTATATGCTGAACGGATAATTCAGGAAAAATTGAAAGTTCAAAATAATCATAACACTTGATAAAAAATTTGTAGAGAAAGGACGGCGATGTATGAAGTTGATTGATAATGGTTTGGATTCACTGAAAAAAAGCATTCAAACCCTGAAGATAGTATCCGAAATCTCAAACTGTAGTGAAAAAGATGCAGCAATGAAAGATGTAATTCTCAATTTGCATCATTCGATAGAGACACTTTTTAAATACATTATTATGCAGAACAACCCATATTTGATTTTAAAAGATGTAGAGAAAGCATTTGATAATAAATTCAGAACGATCTTAGAAAATAAGCCTGCTAAAGCAGAAAATACTATTGAATTTTTGGATGCAATTCATAGGATTTATGTTTTAGACTGCGAAAAGGTTAGTGACAATAAAAAAAGATTGAAAATTGATAAAGTAATTAATGGGCTTTATGAAAAATTAAATTTTACTAGAAATGCTTTGACACATTTTGAATATGAATTTGATTATGATTATGAAGAACATTGCATTGCGGTATTACTTCAGAATTTGATAATAATTTACGAGAGATACATACCTAATTTTGATCAATTTGCTAGTGGATGTGGCCTGTACGAAGATATCACCGCATTACAGAATAAAGGATTGTATTGGTTTACAAAAGTTTCGGCAGCACTCTTTTTAAAAATTCAAAATGCAAACTCAAAAATTAAAGTGTTTGATAAGGATTCAAGGTTGTATCAGGTGTTATTTAATGCTGATCAAAGCCTACCCGCTAATCAGAAACCAATTTATAGTGAATGTCCAATTTGCGGAAAGAATTTATTTATGAAATCTGCTAACTATATAATAGATTCTGAACATATTTATGAAATTGGATCATGTAAATGTTGCAATTTTGTTTTTACAGTTGAAGATGCACAACTGATTGAACTTAAATATAATGGTTTCAGTGATATGCTGTTGAATCTAAATGCTGAGAAGCTTTTTAGGCTGATTAGACAGCAAATTGATGAAATAGGAGATAGTTGTTATAAATGTACACCAGATGAACTGAGAGTGTTAGAAGACAATATTATTTGGGTGCTTTCTATAATCTTGGATAACCTTTGTGAAAGTGTAGGATGTCAGTATGTTTGGCGGGAAATTACACAATATAATGACCGTGCAGAGGCATTATATGAATTAGATGATTTTGCTTCGGAAGAACTCGATGATGAAAATCTCCAATATGATGACGTTGGAGATGGACTGGGAGAAAGTGATGGCGATGAACCGGTGAATGTCGAAGAAGCTGCAAATTCGATAGATATTTTTTCAGCATGTAATACCCTAAATGAGGCGTTATTTGGTCGGCATGCAGAGGAATGTCGTCACCAAATTGTTTCATTTACTAAGGAAATCAGAAAATATGGATGTCCTGTAGAGGGAATTAGACATTGGGAAAATGCTATTACAATTCTTGAGTACTTAGATGGTATTGATACTGCATTAGCGAAAAGACTCAAAACGGCTTTGAGCAAAAGAAAATATCGTTCATACATACAGTCAATGTTCAATAATTGGGACGGAGAAACGATTGAATTTGAAATTCCAGTTACGGTCAAATTAAGGGTCTCTGAATTTCAAAAGTTACCGGTTCCTAAGTATGAATAATATGACACAAAGGGAACCAATTTTAAGCGTTTTACCTTTCAAGGAAGCAGAATATAGAGGAACTACAAAGGAGAGAATTTGAGCTTTGTGAAAAAAGAATTACTAGTTAGTTATAACGTGATAGAAGATGTTTTTGAATACCATGATATTGATCCAGAAATATCTGAGGTATATGCGTATTTTGAAAAATCTTTTCAAAATTTATTTGAGAGCTATGCAAGTCTATTTAATATAAAAGATTGTTGTTTTTATATTAAAAGCAATAATATATGTAATGCTTTTGCTTCAAAGAGAAAAGGCTATAATATAATAGGTATTACAAATGGATATCCTATTCTGTTAAAAAGAAAATTAGACAAAAAATATTTCCAAAGTATTTTATTGGCTAGCATTATTAATGAAAAGCCTATATCTGAAGCATATTGTGATTTAGACGAGGATTCGGATTTTGATTTCAGTAAATTTATATTGGATTGTTCAATAAGATTTACTTTTAATCACGAATTTGAGCATATTCTACAATTAAATTATGATTCTAATATCAGGGAAGAATGTTTGCTACATGAGAATATTGAAATGAATGAATTTAATTTGAAAAAACATGTATGGGAATTTGATGCAGATAAAATAGCGAGTTTTGAAGTTTTAAAATATGTATTTAGTATATATTCAAAACTTAAAGTTAAAAATGATGCGAAACTTAAATGTTTACTGTTCATCGGTTGTGCTAGTATGATCATAACAATAAATTTATTTTATTTTGGAGTTATCAATCAATTAGAGGTGAAATATTCAATTAAAAAAGTAAATTTTTACATAAAAGAAAATTCTCATCCTCATCCATTGGTAAGATGCCTAAATATAATGGAATATTATTATGATAACGTTACAAGTGATTTTCCAAGATTAAAAATTGCGGCTCAAGAACTTTTAAATAATGCAGTAGGAATTATGAAGTTATATTTTGATTCTCTTATTACGGATCAGGATATTATTAGTTACTTTTTCAATGATTTGGAAATGCATTTAGATGATATACACCAATACAACCAAGAATTATATGATTTTGCAATACAGGATAAAGCAATTAGGAACATACTATTATCACGCAAAATTGCATTTGAATAATGATTATTATATAGTTTAAATAAATAACCAATAAGTCATTAGTAATAGTAAGTATTTGGTAGAAAATTTGAAATCTTTAAGAATAGTTAAATGTTTCGGATGCAGCCTATGTGAAGCTTGTATAAGCCACAGTGACGGTGGGGTAAGTCATTATTAAAGATAGTATATTTTAAGGAGGATTAGTATCTTGCGGCTGGTAATTGGAGCAGTGGAGAGCCTATTATGTATAAGCTGACGCCAAGGGGGTATCCACTTCATCGGTCATCTTTTTTGTATCCTCAAGGCATGCAGAAGTAGTTGTAAAATTATGTCGGAATTTATAGGAGGATTGAATATGAAGGTAAACGTATATACGTTAAATTCATTTGCTAAGACAAAAGAAGGCGGAAATGTGGCAGGTGTTGTAATGAATGCAGATTCATTGAATATAAAGACTTCGCAAATTCCAGAAGATTTGCTGGTTCAAGTCGTATCAACAGGGCTTCGCGATATTATGATTCCGGTAAAAAGCATTGAGATTTTAAATGCAATCAAACCGGAGATGGAAAAGATTAAAAAAATTAGCCGAAAATATAATGCAGTCGGGTATCATGTTTTCACCTTGGAATCCATGCATGGTACTAACGCTAATTGCAGAAACTTTGCTCCATTATATGATATCCCCGAGGAATCGGCAACAGGGACCTCGAATGGTGCACTTGGCTGCTACCTGTATCACCATAGAAAAATCAACAACGAGCAAGCTTTAAACATTATCTTTGAACAAGGTTATTCCATGAAAAAACCATCTGAAATCCGAGTATCGTTAGTAGTAAAAGAAAATGAAATTCTTGAGGTCAAGGTTGGGGGGAGTGCAATGAATTTAACTTTAACGAAAGTTGAAATATAGAACAGGAATAAAACAAATTAATGTAACTAATTTGAAAATATTACAAATACATCCAGGACCCACTATGTTCAAGCGGCATCTTTTATACGGAGGAAACAGAAAAGAATTATTTTGAAGGCTTAAGGGATAGTATACCTGCGGAGTTGAAAGACCGTCTGGTAATAAAGGTAGAAAGGCTAAGACAGTAGAACTGGTGGGGCGGGCATTGGAACTTACCAATAAGGAGCCTCAGGGGTATGTTAAAAAGCGGTTGCCAGATACGCTAGGTAAAAAGTGAGGAATTAAAATGAATCAAACAATTTATTGACCAAATTATTGGCACTATTTAACCAGAGATTTTCTCTATTGTGTACATTGGCCGAGGTTAAGAAAAGCAGTCAAGATTTTGATGGCGTATCATCGGTGTATTGGTGCTGGGGGGTTATTGTTGGCAGCTTTTATCTTTATTAAATTAGACATCGAAAAATGAGAGTTGTCATGTTATAATTAGCATAGCTATTTAATAAAAAACAAGGGGTGAGCGTCGGAATCGTTGAAAATATATCCTGACACCAAGGGGGGGGCAGGTACCACGGTCATCAGAATTGCAGCAACAAGACCTTGTTAGGTTTGCATTGAATTATGTCGAAATTAAAAGTGAGGTGTGTAGATTTGTGTAATTGGGAAAATGTAACCGAATTTTTTTCGGAAGATGAAAGACATTATAAGA
>JAATFT010000019.1 GCA_015655075.1 Clostridiales bacterium
ATTTTTTATTCATGCCTTTTTCTGAAAGCTGATTGTTCTGAACGCCCCACTTTGCGGTATACTGCGTCGCAATTTTGGGAGCGTAGCACCAACTGCGCGCCCAAAATCGCTCCTGGCCTCCCGCAAAGTGGAGCATCCAACCCGGCACAAGCATTTTTCAAACACACTCTAAAGTTCCAAAATTTTAATATATTAAAAAAATTTTACAGTTCTTCTCCATTTGAAGAAATAACATTTTTATACCAATAGAAGGAATCTTTCTTACTCCTATGCAAATCTCCTGTTCCATCGTCATACTTATCTACATAAATAATACCATAACGCTTTGCCATTTCACCGGTAGATGCGCTGACTAAGTCTGCACATCCCCATATTGTATATCCTATTAAGTCTACTCCATCCTCAATCGCTTTTTCCATTTGTTCAATATGTCTTTTCAGATAATCAATACGGTATAGGTCATGTATCGTGCCGTCTTTTTCTAAAGTATCATGGGCTCCGATTCCATTTTCAACAATCATTAGCGGAATATTATAACGGTCATACAAATCATTTAATGCAATTCTTAAGCCTACCGGGTCAATCATCATATTCCATTTCGACTGCTCTAAATAAGGGTTATTTACACCTGATCCCCCTATCATACTATGCCCATTTTTCTCTACACTCTTATCGTAAGAGCAACATAAGGTTAAATAGTAGGAAAACGCATAATAGTCAACACATCCCTTCAAAAGAATCTTTTTGTCTTCTTCTGTAATATCAATTTTTATTCCCTGTTTTTCAAAATAGTTCAATGCATAATACGGATATTTACCTTTTACCTGTACATCACCGCAAAACTTAGAATGCATGTTTTCTTCCTGTTTTGCTAATAATACATCTTCCGGTTTACAGGTATATGGATATCTTGGCATATAAGAAATCATACACCCTATTTTAAATTCCGGATCGATGGAACGTCCCAGTGCTACTGCCCTGGCACTGGCTACAAACTGATTGTGCAATGCGGAATATCTTTTTTGTATATCGTCCGGCTGATTTGTAAAATCACATGATTTTGTGTGGATTCCTAATGACAGGAAATTTCCTATATTCAATGTTGCCGTATTGATTTCGTTAAAAGTAAGCCAATATTTAATTTTTCCCTTATACCGTGTAAAGATCGTTTTACAATATTTCACATAGAAATCAATTAATTTTCTGCTGCTCCATCCGTCGTATTTTTCTGATAAATATGCCGGAATATCAAAATGCGCAATGGTTACCACCGGTTCTATTCTATATTTATTCAATTCATCCAGGACATGGTCATAAAATTGTAACCCTTTTTCATTCGGCTGCTCTTCAATTCCAAGTGGATAGATTCTCGTCCAATTGATGGAAAAGCGAAATGCCTTAAAGCCACACTCGGCAAATAAGCGGATATCTTCTTTATAATGATGATAAAAATCCGTTGCTTCATGACTTGGATACAAATACTTGTCTTCGATATATTCCGTTATCTTTCTTGGGGTACTATGCGTACCGCTTGTGATTAAATCGGCACAGGCTAAGCCTTTTCCATCTTCATTGAAAGCACCTTCATACTGATTTGCGGCAGTTGCCCCGCCCCATAAAAAACTTTTTGAAAATGCCATTATACTATCACCGTTAATAATCCATCTGTAGATGTTACCTGCTTTTGTATTGTAGGAATTACATCCAAATAAGAATCTGTATTTGTAACCACTACAATTACAATTGGATCATATCCTTTCTCCCTAATATATTTTTCATCAAAATTTAAAAGGTAATCGCCTTGTTTTACTTTCTGATTCTCCCTGATAAGCACTTCAAAGCCTTCTCCATTTAGATTTACGGTATTAATGCCTACATGAATCAGAATTTCCACCCCCTCATCAGTTGTAAGGCCTATCGCATGTTTGGTTGGGAAAATTGTCGTTACTGTCGCATTTGCAGGAGAAACAATTCTTCCGTTAGCTGACTCAACGGCAATTCCCTTTCCTAATGCACCGGAAGCAAAAGCCGGGTCGTTTACGTCAGATAATGCTACCACATTTCCATCTGTACTTGCATGTATCACTGCTTCTTTTCCAATTGAGACTGTTGTTTCCTGGTTTACTTTTTCATTATTCTTTGTATTCTTTGGTGATAAGTCTTCTCTTTTCACCAAGAACCAAGTCATGCAAAATGCGATAACAAGTGTAGTGGCAACAGAGATGCAAGCATTTACAAAGTTAGGCATGGTAACCATAAAGGTTGGCAATGCTGCAAAGGAGGCAACTAATGCATATGCTTTTACTCCTGTGAGCCCTGCATACAGACCACCGCAAGCACCAGAAACGATGATTGCGATTAACGGCTTCTTTAATTTTAAGGTTACACCATATAAAGCTGGTTCTGATATTCCCATACAGGAAGTAATTGCAGTTGAAAATCCCAACTGTTTCCATTCGCTATCTTTTGATTTTAATGCAACTGCAAGACAAACACCCGCTTCGGAAGCTATTCCGACAAGCATTCCCGGAACAATCAGGTTATCATACCCAAAGGAAGTAAAGGTTGCCATTAAAATAGGCATCAAACAATAATGCATACCCGTCATAACCAATAGCTGAGCAAAGGCTCCCATAAACATGACTGCTAACGGAGCATATCCATTCATTAAAAACGATAAGAAATCAGCAATATAATTTCCAATATAGGTTCCTAAAGGCCCTAAAAGCAATAACACTACCGGCGCTGAAATTGCTATGGTAATAAGTGGTCTTAAGATAAACTTTAAAAAATTTGGAACA
The DNA here is from genome assembly GCA_015655075.1 of Clostridiales bacterium. Classification (GTDB taxonomy): domain Bacteria; phylum Bacillota; class Clostridia; order Lachnospirales; family Lachnospiraceae; genus Anaerocolumna. The sequence continues at coordinate 2,802 of JAATFT010000019.1, forward strand.
AATTTATCAGCAAATTTATATATGTAAGACATGAACCAAACGCCAAGTAAAATCGGAACTACAGAAGCACTGTAGGTAACATTCTGTACCGTTAATCCAAATAAGGTGACTCCATTTTCCTGGCTTAATAAACTTGTCATACCGGGAAGCACAAGTACTCCGCCTAACAACATACCTAAAAATGGATCAATTTTAAATTTATTTGCAATCGAATATCCTAAATAAATTGGCATGAAATAAAAAGCTGCCTGTGAAACCTGATACAATACCAGATAGGTATTGCTGGTATCCGATAAAATACCTGCCATAGATAAAATCGACAAAAGGACCTGCAGCATACCGCCTGCAGTAATAACTGCAACAACAGGAGTAAAACAACTGGCAATAAAATCTAAAAGGCCGTCAAAAGTCTTGCCCTTTTTCTTAGTTTCTAAGTCCTCTCCACTCCGAATACCAAGTTTCATCAGTTCATCGTAAACACTGGCAACATCCGGTCCGATGATGATCTGAAACTGCCCGTTTCCTTTCACCACTCCGGATACCCCTTTTGTTTCCTTGATAACGTCTGCTCTTGCTTTTCCTTCTTCTTTTAATGTAAAACGAAGTCTTGTTGCACAATGGATTACTTTTTCTATATTCTCTTTTCCGCCGACATTTTTTAACAGCGTTGATGCTAATTCTTTATAATTCATCTTAACTCCCATCTGCGTGCTCTGCACGCATACAAATCAGTATGGTGAAAAATAATATTTTAACTGCTTTTCACCTTATTCTCCTTTATTTCGTTGTGTTATCCTCTGAATATGTACCATTAGATACACTTCTTCATTATCCGACATCAATACCTGATGTGTATTATAAACATATAATTTGATCTTCTGAACACATTTATATGCCAACGGATATAAGTTTTTCAGCTGAAGATATAAGTCATTTTCTTTATCTTCAGGAATGGTTTCTTTATATACAATTCTTTGTGCATAATAGTGCAGATGTGTGATAAATCTGGAATAATCAAAAGATTCTTCATCAAAGGTTATTTTAAATTCATATTTGACGATATTCGTCAGATCATGAATGATTTTCGTGATTTGCATCGTCTCATTCATATTTATCTTATTCGATCTGATATTTACAAAATGAAGAGCAATGGAACTCGCTTCTTTTTCCGGCAACAGACATCCTGTATAGTCGTATATGAATTCTAAAGCCTTTTTTCCTATATCATACTCTGCTTTATAAAATCGTTTGATTTCCCAATGAAGGGGACTATCAAACTCAATTCCCTCTTGAAATCGTTTGAGAGTATAGTCAACATGGTCTAAAAGGGTGAGATAAATATAGTCTCTTACTTTTATTCCATATTTATCTTTCCCATACTGTACTATTTTTTCAATCAGGAGCAATAATTCAGGATCAGTTTTGCTAAGCTGATAGCTAAAATGTTCCACCATTTCATGGGTTTCTAATACGAAAATTTTATCAACTTCGGATTCTGAAATTTTTTGGCCAATTTTTCGCGAAAATCCAACTCCGTTCGCTAATACTACAAGTTCATTTGTTCCCTTGGTAACTAGTACAGCATTATTATTTAAGATTTGTTTAATTTTCATATTATCCCCCTATTTACAATAAAAAAGACCCATACGTAATGTTATAGAGTAACATTACGTATAAGGTCTGCCTGATTTCAGTAACACTCCTTAATTTACAACACCAAAGTTGCAAATGGTTTATCTACATGAAATATTATACTATGGAATTGTATCTTATGTCAATATAAATTATCGTCTTTTTTAATCCTATTTGCATCTCTTCTAATATGTATTTAATATGCATTCCATTTTTATATATTTTCCATAAATCAAATATATAGTTCTGCGCTTAATATGCCTTGAGGAGATAATAATGATGCCGCCAAGACCTGGTCATTCCTTGACGGCAGGATAAAATTTTAAAAATCGTACTAATAATGTCCAAAGCCTACCAACTGCATCCTCACCGGTAATCTAAACCGCTATATGGTATTGGCAATATTATACAGTTGCATTGAGGCTGACTGAATGCTTTCTATGACAGCCGATATTTCTTCCGTTGATGCCGCCTGTTCTTGACTTCTTGAAAGAGAATTGTTGCTTTTTCTTTTTGCCTCTTCTACTTTTGCCTTAATATCGTCAGTAAACTTTTGAATCTTTGGTACCGTATTTTTTGATTGCTCTGATAATTTATTAATTTCCTCCGCAACCACACTAAAGCCCTTACCAATATTACCGGCCCTTGCAGCCTCAATAGAAGCATTGAGTCCCAGCATTTTCGTTGAATTTGCGATTGTCTTGATGAGATTGCTGATTTCAGCTATTTGATTTGCCAAATCTGTTATTTCTTCAATCTCATGATTCAGTTCCTGCTCATTCAAGTGAATACTGCTGGAGGCAGCAGCAATTTCTTGTATGGTAACTACAACATCCGATAAGTTTTTTTCCAAATCTGATGACAGATTTTTCAAGCTTAATTCTGCCTGCTTCGGTCTTAGTATATTTACTACCCCTACAACCTCCTTGGACTCACTGTCAAAATACGGAGCAGCAAGCACCCGAATAGGCGGCCCATAGATAAGGGTATCATCATCGGCTTGTGCACACTTTCCTGTATTTATTGCCTGCTTATCAACTTCTGTACCTGTTATATCAAATCCAGGAACTACGGTGGGTATATCATACTTTTCACTGCGTCTTACGTCAATAACCTCTTTTTTATTTGTAATTGATATCAATGAGCCTTCGGAAAATAATTCCGCAACAATAGGAGCAAAGTCATGAAAAGCCTTCAGTAAAGGATGTATGACAGGAATGACCGTGATAAAAGCACTTCTATGCTTTGGCTCATCCCTGCTGATTGGAACTGCTGTTATTTGAAGCTCTTTATTCACCCTGTCATCAAAATATTTGTCTGTTTGTACAATATTTAATTCAATTGCCTTATCAATAATACCGTTATTGATTTCTTTACCTTCCTGATAGTCTTCTAATTCTAAATCAGAAGAAGCAATGCACCACACTGTTTTGGAATCCTTAATGACGGCAAACAGTACACCATCCGGATACATGCCTATCTGAGTTTTTGCAAATGTTTGGATTAATTCTATATTTTTATCCGTTATAATCATTTATACTCCTCCATGGATGCAATCCGGGTTACCTACAAACTGTCAGCAATTCTTAATGCTTCTTCCGTTGCTGCATTTGCCTGACCGACCTTACTTGCATCTCCTATCACGTGAATTTCAGGCACTATATCCTGCAATATTTGTTCTAGTGAATTTACGGATTTAACACCTAAGGCTAGAATTATATTGTCAAAGCCGGTCCTGGTCTCCGTTTTACCGTTCTGCTCATAGATAACACCATCCGGTAAAAACTCTTTGATTTTGGCATTCATAATCAAATCGGTGTCACATCCCATAACACGTTCTACCAGATGTTCTCTTACGCCCAAAAAGCTTTCCATCGCAATATCCTGAAGCATATCGATTATTGTGGACTTGCGATAGCGGGTTCCTAAAAAACCTGCGGTTTCACTTCCTATCATACCGCCGCCGGCGATAAGAACGTTCCTGCCAACTGTCTTTTTACCCGCTAAGACGTCAACTGCATTAACAAATTCGGAATTATGAATCCCCGGAATATTTGGCAGCAAAGGTTCGCCACCGGTTGCAATAATAACTGTATCCGGTTTTTCCTGAAGAACCAGTGCCTTGGTAACTTCTGTATTTGTCTTATAAATCACGCCGTACTTATTCCCCATTGTTATATAATACTTTATCGCGCTAAGGATCAAATGTTTTGAAGGCGGCATTCCAGCTATGCGAAGCTGTCCGCCTAACTTATCCGCTTTTTCGTATACCGTTACACTATGGCCTTGCAAAGAACTTAGGCAACTGCAGCGCAGAATCCATCCTGCTTTTTAAAAACGATAAAGCCTCTTCCCTGTTATTTAACAGTAATAAAGCTTTCATCTATAAAACCGGACTGGGAAAGAATATGCCCCGAATTTTAAAGAGACTAACCTCTCAAAACAAAACAATGGGATATTTCGTCGTCTTTGAAGTAAATCGTACGCTAAATGAAAATCATTTGGAGATGACAGATTTTCTATGTAATTTTCTGGTGTTCGAAATAAAAAACAACCTGGCGGAATATACTACAGACAAAATATATGAAAGTCTTATTTTCGATTTGTTACTGAATAAAAACTTGTCTGATTTATCGATTTCTGACCGGATTATTTCCTCTAACTGGTTAATCCGGCCTGTTCTGCGCCTTATCTATATTGAAGTTGACGCATTGCGAACCTTAAACTATTATTTTGATTATATTTGTAGTCAGCTTCAGCATATTAACCCTTATGCGAAAGCCATACGTTTTGAAGAACATATTCTGGTTATTCTGAATTATAATGATGGGAATGAATATGATATTATTTTTGAGAAAATTATTAAACTCCTCAAAGAATATCAGCTGTATCTTGGTATTAGTAATCCCTTTTCAAATTTGACCGACATTTATAATCATTATAATCAAGCAAAGACTGCTCTGACTTTAGGAAGACTTCTGCAGGATAAAACCCGGTTCTTTTATTATAAAGATTATGGTTACTATCATTTGTTTAGCTGTATGGACACCTGCAATTTGCCAGGATTATGTTCCCCTCACTATATGCTGCTGCATCAATATGATATAATGAATTCCACGGAATATTGTGATACCCTTTATCAATACATAGCTGCGGCCAACAACTTATCTGCCGCTGCTAAAACCTTGCAGATTCATAGGAACACAATGGCTTATCGACTGGAAAAGATTATTCAGATCTCAGAAATTAACCTTTCAGGTGGAGAAGAATTATATCAATTTTACACAACTGTAAAAATTATTCGTTGGCTGGATAAAATAGAGCACTAATTTATTTTACATTTACCCGACATCTATGTAAAAGGGGAAAACCTGCGTATTTTTCTAGTCTTAGTACATTTTGTCTTAAACTGATGATGATATTGACCAGGCGTATATCATCAAGCATAATTAACTTTTATTTAAAAAAATAAAAATAATGTGACAAAGCCGGCTTGATAAGTGTATTATTAATGAAAGCTTTTAAAATGTACAGGAGGTGTTTTTGTTGGAGCACGATGTTTTTCTTGTGCTTGCAGAAAAGTATAAAGATACCGTGTTTCGAATAGCATTAAGTTATTTAGGCAACACATATGATGCAGATGATATAGTACAGGATGTCTTTATGAAATTATATATAACGAATAAACATTTCGCAAGTGATGACCATGCAAGATACTGGCTGATACGGGTAACACTTAATGCATGTAAAAATCTATTAAAAAGTTCCTGGAAAACCAAAAAAATCGCAGTAACAACTGCTTTTGAGCAAAAAGAACAAGAATACCTGTATCAGGCGGTCATGGGATTACCGGAAAAATATCGTACCGTCTTATATTTATATTATTATGAAGATTTTTCAGTCAAAGAAATTGCCAAAATGCAGAAAATAAAAGTATCCGCTGTTACAACCAGGCTTTCTCGTGCGAGAGACCAATTAAAGGAGGTTTGGAAGAATGAATAACAAAGATTTCTATAAAACCACTTTTTCACAATTACATACCACAAAAAACTTTAATATGGAGGATTATAAAAAAATGAAAATCAAACAAAAACGCATCAATAAAATAGTAGCTGCAGCAGCCTTTGTCTGCATCATTTTGGTTACCTCTTCATCAGTATATGCATCGAATATGTTTGGTCTGAAAGATATGCTCATCGGGATTATAACCCCCACATCTGCTAACAGTAATGTAAGCCAGAGTAACAGTTCTGATGAAAATAATATTGCTCAGAATAATACTTCAGAATCCATTAATGATAATACTGTTTCAGAAAATAGAGTAACTGATAAGCCAGTGGCTTCACCATATGAATACATTTCACTCCAGGGTTTTGCTGATAGTAATGAAAGTAAAGCTGTCGCTGAATGGACCAACTTCTGTGAAAGCTATGACCGGGACGGAGTCCTTCTGGCACAGGTAGGCAATGGCCCGACAGGTCTGGATTCCAAATATGATCTGTATTTGGTATATACTCAGGAAATGGCAGATAAACTCGATGAAATTGTAAAAAAATATAATCTTTCTCTTCATAGTTCAATAATAGATATTACTAATACAGACGAGCTGATTCAAAAAGCCGGTTCAGGTAATTTCTTAGGTATGGCAAATACTGCCTACAGCACCTACATGTACGAGGACGGCACCTTTCATTTCGATGGGTGTGCTAATTTAGATAACGGCCTGAAAATTGAATATCAGTTCATGAATTGCAAGAAAGGGGCTTTTACCGACACAATCTTAAATATTGGCAGTATAAAGGATTATGATGAATGGACATATACAACAACCAGCGGTATAACCGTTAATCTGGCGATCAGCCCTAATAAATCCTTGATAATTGCTGATTTAGGTGATTCTTTTATAACAATTAATGTATTGGCAGGAACTGAGCATGGATTTCTAGATGACAATGGCAAGATCACATCCTCCGATCTAGAATCTTTCGCTAATACTTTTGACTTCTCATTAATAAAATAGTCTTGAATTTTTTCAAAATTATTCAAAACCATCTACTTACCGGAGACCGACAGTAAAATATCATTACTATCGGTCTCCCAAAGAATATTACATACTGGAATTTTTCTTTCTTTTGCCGCTACGCAATCAACAACATTGTAGCCAGTGTGCTGACAAGTTGATACTTGGATTAATGGCGTAGAATGGATTTTCATTCTGCGAGGCGGAGGAATGAGGCGTAGCGGATGCTTTTCGGTCACCTTTTTCAGCAGCCTTATCTGCAATACGCACCCATACAGTACCATATGTTCTCCTTAAGGTATCCAGTAATACTCCAAGAAGGCCTACTGGAACTGCAAGAGAAACAGCAACTTCAGCTGAGATACCTGTCTGAATTGCAATTGGAATAGCAATACATGCTGCAAAAGCTTCATCGGCCGGAATATTTCCTCCTGGAGAAATTGTTCCAAAATAAATCAACTGCAGTGTTCCACCAATAAGCATTGCTGTCGGAAGATCACCCATTACTAATCCTATTGGTACTGCTAAAATCAATGGCTGTCGGGCTAAATGCGTTATACCATACCATAAACGGCTGGTTCCAGACCAATATAATAATGCTATTAGCAAGCTAATATTTTATTCCGTTTTTTGCAACATCTAATCTTCCAAATTTACATAAAATTATACAAAAAACAGACAATGTTTTTAAATTGAAAGATGAATTAGGCTTGATTTCTCCTTTAACAATAGAATCCCAAATAGGATCCCTGATTATTCCATCCTTTTTGTTAGATATTAACAATTTAAAAATTATCACATATTTGGCATTAGTAAATTTAGTCTTGCGTTTCATTAAAAATCATTTATAATATAGATAACATTTTCGTTACCTTACTTTTCTTAAATAGTAAATTACGAAAGTCAAAAAGCAAAGAATTGGCAATAATATAGATATCAAATAAATTATAACATAACAAAAGAATAAATGGGATTCGTCATGACGTTGTTTATGCAGTTTTTGTTTTTAGAGCGGCTGCGCTAATTGACCATAAAGGAATACGATACAGAACGGATTCGATATCAAATTCATTGCCTTTCTGTATTGGCCAAATAACGTTTTTGTAGTATACTTCCGGAACAATCATGGAATTTCCGTAGGAACACTTTAATAGACCCTAATCAAGAGAGAGAAGGATGGATTCCTGCCGGTAATTAGATAGGAGGCATTATGAAATATAAGGTAATTGGATTTGATTTAGACAACACATTATTAGACACTCAAATCAGTGCTTATCAGACAGGAATGCATATTTTGCTACGAGATTTCATGAAATCCTCATATAGAACGCCGCCAGCAATAGCAGAACATTTAATTAACCTTACGGCATTTAACGAATACGGTCACAGGTCATTAGAAGAAATTCATAATTGGTATATAACAAATATTCCTTATGCTCAAAACTGGAATATTAATGACTTTTTTGCATACTGGAGACGTCATGCTCTAAAATATGCACAACTGTTTCCTTGGACTGAACGGGTACTGCGTACTCTGAAAAATCATGGTTACCGGTTGGCCTTAGTTACAAATGGCGGAAGTGCTTATCAACGCGGCAAGCTTTCAAAATTTGATGACATTTCCATATTTGATAGCATTATCATCAGTGAAGAGTGGGGACAGCATAAACCAGATGTTTCTATTTTTGAAGAATCGTTACGGCAGATGCATTGCGAAAAAGATGAATATCTGTTTATTGGCGATAACTGTGAGACAGATATTATCGGGGCACATAATGCCGGTATTCCCTGTTTCTGGATAAATTATTTATCCGAAACACTGCCTTTCCCAATTCAAGAAATTAATTCTGTCTATGATTTAATAACAACTCCTTCTTTACTGGAATAACCAATTATATTAATACTATTTTGAAAAGGCAGGTATCAATATGAGTTGCATAGCGAAAATTAACGAATCGTATAATTTGCTCAGCAAAAATGAAAAGCAGGTAGCAGATTATATCAAAGAAAATTATCCTTTCAGTATGAATTATTCTATACAAAAATTATCGTCCTACACAGGGATTAGCACCTCGTGTATCATGCGTTTTGTCAAAAAGCTGGGCTATAACGGATATGCCGATTTTAAGTTAGGACTTGCACGTGATTATTCTAATACTCTTCAAAGCGGAAATTTTCTTGATGTCATTCATGAAACAGATACCTTGGATGAAATGATTCAGAAATCCAAGCAATTAAACCAGCAGACATTTGATAAAGCATACAGCATTTTAAATGTCAATAACCTAGAAGCCGCTATAGAACTGCTTCATAAATCTCATCGGATTTTTGTAATTGGTGAAAGTAATTCGTCTCTGATCGGTATGGATTTTTGTTGGAAACTAATTAATATTAATTATGAATGCATCTCCATTTTCGATTCCCATATTGAGTTAACCCAATTATTATGCATGCGCCCAGATGATGTTGTAATTATAATCTCCTATTCCGGTAAAACCAATATTGCCAACATTGCTTTAAAAAAAGCTATTGAGCTGGGTGTACCTACTATTGTTGTAACACGCATTACATCTGAAAATTTGACCAAGAACTGTACAATTCCTCTCTGCGTACCACATTTGGAAGAAGAAATTCGTCTTGGTTCCATTGCTGCGCGCTATTCTCTGATGATTATTATGGATCTTTTGTATCTGGGACTGGCAAAATTGGATATGAAGAAAACTTACCGATTACTGAAAGAAAATATAGATTTTTTGCAGACGTTAAAAGTAAATGTCTAGTATGTTCATTACCAGAGGGTGTAAATTTTTTTACTCCGTAACTGAATGCTCCAGCAAAAATCATCTTTCAGCAAGAATTTAATATGTATTTTCTATGTCGATTATGTGTTCTATGGTAAGCGGTGGAACACCCCCGTACCTCAAAAAGACAGCCTCACGAAGTTTTTCAGTGAGGCCGCTTAAACAATTAATGTCTCCGAACACGAAAAAATTATCCTTTGCGCAGGATACTGCAACATTCATCAAGCTCTTGTTTGCATCAATGAAAAAACTCCCATCCTGCTTTCCATCCACTGTAGACAGTGGATCGGTAATACAAAAAATACCTCAAGCCTATAAAACTTCGGTTCAAGGTATTTTTTTATAACAACGTACTCCCCTCTACTTTTCAGTTACCTTAAGTTACGCGTTTTTCCTGCTTCTGATTTCAGAAACTGCTTTAGGTTCTACGGCCTGATATGTACCATATTGAGAAGCAGCTCCTCCGGCCTTTATAGCACTTTTGTATCCAAATTGTGCTATCGCTTTTAATAAACAATTTTTAACCTTCATTCTAATACATCTCCTTTCTTTTATTTTCTTCAATTAACATCAGCATGGCTACCATAACCAATGTCATTGTTAATGTAGTAGCATATTCTTTTGCTATGAAATACACCACTGTAACTAACACCGTCCAACAAATGCTGATTACGATGCTGATTTTCTTGTACCTGATTTTGTCCGATTCCAATAACTTTTTATTACTATTTTCTATGGGCGCATATTCTAAAATACATCCGATATAAATAGCCATAAATACTAATAAATAAACCAGTGATATTGTAGGAAGTAATATTCTGGATACCAACATTGTTATTAAAAAAACCGAAGCAAATATAATATTACATTTTAAATAAGTACTGGCATGATAGCCTCCTGAATACGACCTGGTTGTTACAAAGGCTACGTAAAACAGCATCGCCTCATTAAATTGATTCAGCAAATATCCTAATACCGCCACTATGGTAAAATTAATTAAATTAGAAAGAAAAATTTCAAATCCGTAAATATAAATGTCCTTGTCCTCATCCTGAATTGTATTGTTTTTGCACAAAAAATCAGCAATCTTGACGGCAGCTCGATGGGCCACAAGTCCCTCCTCCTAATGCATTAAATAATTCTTTAATCTCTTTAAATTTTTAATCTCTTTGAATTTATTTTGATAATAACCGATTCCATTATTTTTTTCAATACCTTTAGCATGTTTGGTCTTCCATCAGGCACGATTGGTATTTATTATTTATTCCAGAGCGTGTTTGAAAAATGCTTGTGCCGGGCTGAATGCTCCAATTTGTGGGAGGCAAGGAGCGATTTTGGGCGCATAGTGGTGCTACGCTCCCAAAATTGTGGCGCAGTATACCGCAAAGTGGGGCGTTCAGAACGGTGCGATGATTTTTCAAACACGCTCTAGTGCACTGGCAAGCTGATTGTAAGCCAGATATTTACATAAAAATAATGATTCTTTTCATATATACTCATCGTTCCGCTATGTTTTTTAACAATATCTTTTACACTTAAACTTCCTACTCCGTGCTGCAGTTTATCCTTTTTGGTTGTATTAAGATGGGGATTCTTATCCAATACGGATTCCTTTATATAATTAACGATTAATATAACAATATAATTACGTTCATTGTAAATCTTTAAGGATATTTCCCTGTTCTCTTTTATTTTTATACTTGCCTCAATTGCATTATCCAAGAGGTTGGCAAGCAGAATACTTAGATCCAGCTCCGGGACCTGCTCCACATTTCCGGTTATTTCATAGCGAAATGCTATCTTATGTTTTTGGCACAATGCAATTTTAGAACTAACGACCGCATTAACCGCGTTACTATTCGTAAGTACTATCTGGGTTCCAAAGCTTATTTTGTTCTCCAGCAGCGAGTTTAAGTAGTTCTTAGCCTCGGTACTCTTTCCGTTATGTAAAAGGGTTACGGCACATTCCACATAATTCTTCATGTCATGGCGGAGGTTACGGATTTTTTCATAAGAGTGCTTCATCTCCAAAAGACTTTTTTCCTGTTCCTTAAGACGTAGTTCCATTAAAGAATATCGGAGTTTTTCTTCGTTTATGGCATTCATTTTAACAAAGATATAATAACACAATACATTTATCAGTATTAAACATGCCATAATTAATACGGCATAAAAATCATTCTGTTTGGTGTTGGGACAGGCTATCAATAATTCAAAAACAAAAACCCCCGCTGCAAAGGAGGTGATAAACACGCCTAAAACCGCACTCCATTCCATTATGGACAGGGCAAATTTGTTTTTCCTTCGTAACCGAAGCAGCATCCGTGTTAAAAAGAAATAGCTTGACTGGGTCATTACTAAAACTGCAAGCCTTTCTACTCCCTGTTGCGTTAAAAGACGAGTCACCCCCAGGGGAGAAAGACAACTGATTAGAGTTAATACCGAAATACTTAATATCATTTTCAGCCCATTGTCTATGCAGGCTATGACTATCTTTTCATATAAGGACCCATTTAAAAAGATAATGCCATATGTAATTACGATGGCAGGATATATAAGCCCTGTAATACCTTCAAAAATAGTAATTCGATTCAAAATCAAAGTCGCGCAGACCTGTGCTGAAAATGCTGCAATAAACCCTATATATTTTTTATTTATACCATTTTTAAATTCCAAATATCGGGTAACAAATTCCGTAGATACAAAGCATTGTATTAAGGTTGCTAAATACTCGATTATTAACCATATCATCTTTTATGTACCCCTCGAAAATAATTGAAGCTTCTGTTTCACTATTTCTATGCGGTGACGGCTTAAGGGAACCATATCTTTGTTGATAAGAACCACTTTCGTCCTGTCAATGGAATAAATATACCGGTAATTCACTAAGAATCCGCTGTGTACCCGTATAAAGCCATGGATTTCAAATTCCTTTTCCATTTTACGAAGATTACTTTTAATACGGTATTTTTCCTCTTCGGTATAAAGGAAAATATCATGTTTAAAGCTTTCCATATACACGATATCCACTATCCGTATCTGTACGGAGGAATTGTTAAAGCTTACCGTATAATACTGGTTTTCACTTTTGATTTTTTCTGATATTGCTTCAATGGCTTCCGGGAGTTCTTCTTTTAACCAATGCTTTCGTATAAAACGGAAGGGCCTGTAATGGATTGCTTGAAATACTAAGTCATCCCTGTTGGTTATAAAAATTATAGATACAAAAGGATTGGTAGCCCTTATTTTTTCAGCTACGGCAATTCCATTGATGCCCGGCATTTCAATGTCTAAAAATAAGACATCGAAGGAGATGTTTTCACTGGCTTCCAATAATTCCGGTCCATTCATATAGGAATTTATATTAATTTCATTCCCTGTCTCATTAAATTGTGTAGATATTTGAACGACTAAATCCTCTAAAAAGATTTTTTCATCGTCGCATACTGCTATTTGCACAACCATCCCGGGACTCCCCATCCTTTTATCTTTATAATACCTGCTTTGCTGGCATTTATCCGCCTTGCTGGTATTTCAGAGCTTGATATAAAATAAGACTAACCAAATTATGCACCCCGAACTCCAAGTACATGCATCAGTTAGTCTTATTCTATAATAGCTTCTGCCCTCTCACGTTCCCCAACGTGCTTACATCCTCTAGTACAATACCTTCTTGTATTGACTTATTAAATAATATCAGCTTTTGTAAGATTTGTCAACAGATTGTAATAATTTTTTTATAATTTGGTTATATCGCCAAGTAACTTTTTATAATTTGAAAAATCCTTTTATTAATCTTTCAAGATGTTCCTGATCTTTGGCGCCCATTAATTCTCTGGAAGAATGCATTCCAAACAGGGGGACGCCCAGGTCCACAGTCTTCATGGGAAGCCAGGATGAGATTATGGGACCTAAAGTCATTCCCCCCGGCATATCCGAACGATTTACGAATTTCTGATACTTAATTTCGTATAATTCGCAGATTTGCTGGACTATGGCAACTGCTTCCGTATCAAATGTAGACTTCCGTATTTAGTTTGCAGTATTCCCCTGACGTCATCTCTGCATTAGGCTTAAGGCGAAACCCGGGGTGGTCGGTATGTGCCGCCGCTATGCGGAGGTTCTGCCCTTCCCTCCAATCAGTTCCTATTGTAAATGCGAACAGAGAAGTTCCGTACGGCTTAATATAGTATGCCCCTCCTGCCTTAAGTTTCCAGGGGTCTTTCAGCTTAATTTCCTGAAAGCCGGATCCCTTCAGGTTTTTATATCCCTCCTCCACTACCTGGTATGGGGAAGTTGCCGATTTAATAAATTCAAGTAGTTCAACCGCAATTGTATTATAATTCATTTTAACTCCTATCTATGTACCGCGGGACTGCGCCCCCGCAGCGCTGTTACAGCTTTAAATATTTTTCATTATGTGGGGGCAGTAAAACGGCTGGAAAAAGCAGGGCGGGCTTATCTCTATTCCAGATAAAACCGCAGCATACCTTTAGGCTTTATTTCTCCTGCTGATTTTTCCGGTATTCCGCCAGCAGTAAATCCACCATCCTGCCATAGCTTTTTACGCCGTCACTTTGGTTATTGGCCTTTAAATAATTATCATTCATGGTATTGGAAATCGTGCTGATCGCCGTATCCTCAAACTGCTTCCAATAATAATATTCATCCCTTATATCTGCAACCATTTCTGCATTATAGTGCTTTCTGACGGATTGAAGCAATGCCGGATCCTCCTCATACAGCTGATTTCCGGCATAGGTTAGGGCTAACATAATGCCGCTGTACTGAAACTTTAGGTTATCCGATTCCCTGCATACCAGATACCCGATAAAATTGGCTTCGTCTTCTCTCATAAATCCTCGTAAATGTGCCAATTCATGCCCCATGGTTGCAGGAATAGAATAATCCGCCGCATCGACATTGACATTTGCCTCCATGGTAAAAGGCCAGAATATACCGTAAATTTCCATCCTTGACATAAAATTGGAGAAAGTTACGGGTTTTAAGGAACGATAATAACCCCCTAACACAGGGTATTCTTTCGCTACTTTCTGAAATGCATCCTCTAAATCCTGGGATACCTCATCCCAGTGGGTATTACTTATCTGTAAAACACCATTCTGGTCTTCCGCGCCTTTCATCAGATGCAATTGCTCCCTGATACCGGCGGCCTTATCCGCTAATTCCAGGCAGAGGTTATATAATTCGTCAACCGTGGATTCCTTTATTTCCAAACCACTGTAAACGGCAAAGGGATATCGGTAATAATTGACGCCTGCAAGCATAACATACATAAATAAAACGATTCCTAAAGTACAGGCTGCATTTAATATGCCCGTGGTAAAGGTATAGCCTGTTTCTTCTTTTTTTTTGTGCACCTGTATAAATACTTTCCTGAAAAATCGTATTACTAAAAATAACACTGCTATGGGAACAGCTATAATTTCCAGCTCCATGAGGGAAAAAGGGAATATACCGGAAATCAGGCTGATTCCCTGGGAAATCCATTTATAAATGCCTCTGGCAAACACAAATTCTGCAATACCTGGATTATTTCGAACTACCCATAAAATAAAGAAAGAAACCGGTATAAAAATCAACAGCAGAGTTCTCTTCTTTTGAAAAGCCATATACCATTTCACATTGTCCGTTTTCACCATCGTTTCTGTTAATATATTAATATCCATACCCTGGTTGTCACTCATGGGAAACCATTCCTTTCCGTATGTTTTGCCGTGCCTTCTCCTGCTACTAAGGTGTGTCTGAAAACTGCTTGGGCTGGGCGTTCCACTTTGTGGAGGCAAGGAGCGATTTTGGGAGCGTAGTGGTTCTACATTTCCAAAATTGCGACACAGTATACCGCAAAGTGGAACGGTCAGTACGGTACAATGTGTTTTCAGACACGCCTTAACCGCTGCGACTGTATTTCCGCCTGAAATGAATGGCTTCTGCCTTTACGACCTTTCCCGTTCGTCCTTACCGTTTAATTTAATTCCGTCAGCCGCTATGCGGAGCATGTCTTCAATTTCTTCCACCGGTATCTTAATATAGCCCGCCAATTCCTGAATATTGGCTTTTCTTCCCAAATCTTTTGCCAGTTCATTGGCCCCTTCGCGGATATGATTGATTTTCTCAACTATACTATCTTCAAAGCTGCTGTTTTCCTTTTGTTCTGCGATAGCAGCCTCCATGTATTTTCTTATAAAATCTAAGGCCATTTCCTTTCCCTGTTTGCAGTTCTTAACCTCAGACATCATTTCCATGGAACTGATAAGGCCTATATTTCCCTCCTGAATCAAATCCTCCATAGAAACTCCCTGGTTTTTATAATCCGCTGCAATCTTTACCACATTATGAAGGTTGGCTTCAATATACCGCTTTTTTGCAAAATCATCACCTTTTAATATTTTATTTATTAAAATTATTTCTTCCTCGTAAGTACTTTCTTTAATTGCTTTTAAGTCCTCTAAATACATTTCTAAATATGCGGAATCCTCATCATAGATATGTGATGACGGCTGTTTTTTATGATCCGTATCTATCTTTGACCTGTCCTGTCCGTAATCCGTATCCTCCGTATTTTGGGATTCCTTAAGTAAAGCTTGTGTATATTCGGATTCGGTTGCGGTATAACCTCTAACCTTAATATGATTTGCTGCCAAATAAGCAAAAATATGCTCATACTGCGCTTCCCTTAAATTCAAGTTTCCGAATAAATTTCTAATTTCATTCATCCCTAATTGGTTTCCCTGGACCCTTGCTATTTCAAGTATCTCCCTTAACATTTCCTGAAATTTATTTTTATTATCCTTATTATCCATTTCCCTGCATATCCTTTCAATCTTTCTCATAAACTTAGGTTTCTTGCCGGTCCAAGACAAAATTTGGAAGGCAGCGCACCGGATTTGTAAGACAATGTATCCGCAACATTATCAAGTATTTTAACGCCGTAATGGTACAAAGCTGTCGGAAGAATTAGTCAAAAAAATCAGCTGGTCAGCGCACCGGCGGACTATATTCAGAGTATTTATATAATAATTGTATCATATATATACATTTATAGCAATTTGATTATTTTAACATGTTTATAGCATTTATTTTTAGTTAACATCATTATTAACGTCCTAATTAATAGGAAAAATATTTCCCCCAAGGATTATATCAAAGGTTTTCCGCCCTTGAATTACCACAAAATTTTATGGTATAATGAATTTAATTATTTTAGTGCTTGTTAAGCTCAGATTGGAGAAAAATTATGAATAATGACAGTGAAACAAAAGTAACACCGGTATTAAATGAAACACCCCGTGAAGATGCTTCTACGGCAGAGGGGGTAACTGCAAAAGGTGGTGAAGTTATTGCGGAAGATGAGAAAGTTACTTCAGAAGCCGTTGAAACTGCTACGAAAACAGAAACAGTTACTTCAGAAGCCGATAAAGCTGCTGCGGTAATTGAAAAAGTTACTCCAGAAGCCGATAAAGTTACTGTGGAAGATGAGAAAGTCTCTTCAGAAACCGTTGACGCTGCTGCGGAAGATGAAAAAGTCTCTTCAGAAACCGTTAACGCTGCTGCGGAAGATGAAAAAGTCTCTTCAGAAACCGTTAACGCTGCTGCGGAAGATGAGAAAGTCTCTTCAGAAACCGATAAAGCTGCTGCGGAAGATGAAAAAGTTATCTCAAAAGCCGTTGAAACTACTGCAAAAACCGGCGAAGTCACCTCGGAAGGCGTTGAGGTAACCGGAAAAAGCAAAAATGACCCCATCCCTTCCATGGAAGATTTCGAAGATCAAATCAGTAAATCCTTTATTAAAATTAGAGAAGGAGAAATTGTAAAAGGTACCGTCATCGGTATATCCGACACAGAGATCACGGTAGATTTGAACTATTATGCGGAAGGCGTCATAAAACCGGAAGATCTCAGCAATGACCCCCGCTTTTCCATTAAAACCGATGTGGCGCCAGGCCAGGAAATTACCGCCCTCGTATTAAAGGAAGACGACGGACAAGGCAACATCCTATTGTCCAAGAAAGAAGCAGACAACATTTTATCCTGGACAACCCTTAAAAATCACTTGGAAAACAGGACCGTTTTAAAAGTTAAAATTGCCCAGACAGTTAGAAGCGGCGTAATAATCTATCTGGAAGGTATCCGGGGTTTTATACCTGCTTCCCAATTATCCCTGCACTATGTTGAAAATCTGGAATCCTGGGTGAATAAAGAAATTGATGTTATTGTTATCAACGTAGATGAGGATAATAAAAAATTAGTTCTTTCCGGCAAAGAAGTAGAGCGTGATAGAGCTCTGGAGGATAAAAACAGCAAAATATCAAGGCTTCAGATAGGCTTGGTAACTAAGGGTACCGTCGAAAAAATCGTACCTTACGGCGCCTTTATCAATATTGGTGACGGTCTATCCGGTCTGGTTCACATTTCCCAGATCAGCGGCAAACGGATTAAATCCCCTAATGAAGTTATAAAAGAAGGGGAAGAAGTAAAGGTTAAAATTATAGAAGTGAAAAACGGCAAAGTAAGCTTAAGCATGAAAGCCGTGGATGACAAGGCAGATGTACTTAATAATGTGGATAAAGTTCCTTTTGAATACAGCGACCGCGGAGAAGCTTCTACCAATCTGGCCAGCCTGCTTTCTAAAATCAAGTTATAATTGTATTAAAAGAGCCCAATTGCTCAAACAGGTACGGTACTTTATGATTATAAGATTACCTGTAATACACAAAATCAAAAATGCCGTACCTATTTCTAAATTTACTCTAGAGAGTGTTTGAAAAATCATTGCACCGTTTTGACCGCCCCTCTTTGCGGTATGCTTCATCGCAATTATGGAAACGTAGCCCCAAAAAACCACTACGCTCCCAAAATCGCTCCTTACCTCCCACAAAGCGGAATACTTAACCCTCACAAGCATTTTTCAAACACGCTCTAATAATTGTTATCATAAACGGAAAAATTTTGTATGCTTTCCATCTGATTTTTTATTATTTTTTTTCTTCGGATTTTTATCCTTATTCTTTTCTTCCCGATCCTCCTGTTCCTGTTGTTCCCCTTGTTCCTGTTGCTCCACATAAGCTGCCACCTCTAATAAAGCTTCCTCCTCTTCCCGCCTTATGGATTCCTTAATAATCTGCCCGTCTGTTTCCTCATTTTCATCATCAATAACAGTCCCATAAGAATCTTTAATCATATTCTGAAAACTATCCGATAAAATTTCTTTATATTGCTCTAATTCATCCTCATGATTGTAAATTTTAATTTCTTCATTCAGTGCCAGCATTTTATGATCCAGGAAGGATACAATATCGGCGCATTCCTTTAATTCCTTGCGGATTGTTTCCGGTGCATTTCCTTCAAATTTATAATATATCTTATGCTCCAGGCTTGCCCAAAAATCCATGGCAATGGTCCGGATCTGAATCTCCACCTTAACATTGACCATGGTGTTGGATAAATAAATCGGTACGGATATAATCATGTGGTAGCTGGTATAACCATTTGGCTTTGGAAACATGATATAGTCTTTTACTTTCAGCACCTGAACATCACTTTGTTTTGCAATCAAATCGGCAATCCGGTAAATATCCGATGTAAAAGAACAGATAATACGGATTCCGGCAACGTCATTAATATATTTAACAATGTTCTCAACCGTCAATTCCCGGCCGTTGTGGTGCAGTTTTTTGGCAATGCTCTGCGGTGATTTAATACGTGAGGTAATATGTTCTATGGGATTATATTGATGATTCAATTTAAATTCTTCATTTAAAATTTCAAGTTTTGTACTCACTTCTTTTAAAGCCGAGTCATACATCAGCATGACTTTTTTCCATTCCTCTTCTTCGCTATAAAACATTGGTAAATCCATAAGTTCTTGTTACCCTCCTTAAATAAGGAACATCCCTAAAAGCCCATCTCACCTTATTATAGCATACAAATATGAACAATTTTTGAATAATAAGAAACTTAATAAAATATTAATGAATCTTATAAATTGATAATTTTCTATCAATATATTTTATTTTGTGGTTGACAATATTTACTAGGATGATATATAATAAAAAAAGACTATAAAAGAAAGTGAGGTAAAAACCATGATGAAATCAATAGCCATACACCGTAACTTAACAACCATAACATTATGTAAAATTACCTCAATAATAGGGTTTTACCATTAAATGATTAAAAACCGTACGGAATGATTTATCTCCGTATTAGGGATTCAATTATTTGAGATTGCCTTTTATTATTACCGTGGTAATTTACCGCGGCTTTTTTTTGCCTAAAAAAGCCGATGGGAAATAAAAGCAGTTAAATATTATTATTGAGATAAAGTCTTCTGTTTACAATTTAACCATTTCAGCGTAACTGGTATGGTTATGAGCAAGTAGCGTAGCGGACCCGGAATATCCGCTTTGACTTTTGAGTGGGAGGAATTTATGAATAAAATAACAAAATACATAAGCAGATATTGGTATGCGTATCTTTTTGCACTGATCTTCATGATCATCAGCGTAGCCCTGGATATGCTGTCGCCCCAGATAACCAAACGGATTATCGACGATGTTATTATCGGTGGAAACAGGAAGATCCTGACGAAATTATTACTGGGGATTCTTATGGTGGGTGTGGGAAGATGTATCTTCGGATACTTAAAGGAAATAATTTTTGACCTGGTAAGCTCCAAGATTGCATGTGATATCAGAAGAAATTTATTCCGCCATATACAGACCTTATCCGTACAATTTTTTGAAAAAACCAACACCGGCGAATTAATGTCCCGTGTTAAGGATGACGTGGAAAAAATCTGGAACGCCTTAGGTTTTGTGGGTATGCTGATCATTGAAGTAGTAATCCATACCACCATCGTACTCTACTGTATGATAAGCTTAAGTCCCAAATTAACCATTATTCCTCTGATTGCAATGCCCGCCGTCGCCTGCATCGCAATCTTTATGGAAAAAAACTTAGGCAACGTATACGAGGAAATCAGCGAAGAAAATGCAGTCCTTAATACAGTGGCACAGGAAAACCTTGCCGGAGTCAGGACCGTAAAGGCATTTGCGAGGGAAAAATTTGAAATCAACAAATTTTTATCCCATAACAAACGATATTATGAACTGAATATGAAACAATCTAAAGTGTTTGTTAAATATAACCCATATTTTCAGTTTATCACCAAATTACTTCCGGTATTGGTAATCATATTCGGCGGCTCCATGGTTATCAAGGGAGAAATAACTCTCGGTACTTTAGGCGCCTTTACGGAGTATTCCAACAATATCGTATGGCCTATGGAAATGTTAGGTTGGTTAAGCAACGATTTGGCTTCCGCCTTTGCTTCCAATAAAAAAATCCAAAAAATCTTAGGGGAATCACCTGTGATAAAAGAGAAGGAAGCCTGCACCCGGTTAGGCAAAGTAAAGGGGACCATTGAATTTAAGCATGTGTCCTTTACCCTGGACGATAAAACCATATTATCGGATATTAATTTTAAATTAGAAAGCGGAAAAACCATAGGTATTATGGGAACCACCGGTGCGGGCAAATCTTCCATTATAAACCTGCTGCAGAGATTTTATGACGTGAGCAAAGGTGAAATCCGGCTGGATGGGGTAAACATTAAAGATTTATCCTTAAAAGAACTCCGCCGCAATATATCCCTGGTAATGCAGGATGTCTTTTTATTTTCCGATACCATTGCGGAAAATATCAAATTAGGAAAAAGGGAATTCATCAACAAAGAAGAAATTTTACATGCCGTTGCCAACGCCCAGGCCAAAGATTTCGTCGAGCGGATGGATAGCCAATACGAAACCGTTATCGGAGAACGGGGTGTCGGTCTGTCCGGCGGTCAGAAGCAAAGAATCAGTATAGCCAGATCCCTGGCTAAGAGTACTCCCGTCCTTGTTCTGGATGATTCGACCTCAGCCCTTGACATGGAAACAGAGCTTATGATTCAAAAAGCCCTGAATGAACTTGATGATACTACAAAAATTATTATCGCCCATCGTATTTCCGCCGTAAGAAACGCGGATGAAATCATAATTCTGAATGATGGCACCATTGCAGAACGGGGTACCCATGAGGAATTATTACAGGCAAAGGGGCTTTATTATAAAACCTATATGGCTCAGTACGGAGAGTATTTAAAAAACGATACCATGGCCGTATAAACAGCCGAAAGGAATATTTCCAGGAGGAAAATAAATGTCAGTTAATGCAATCCGTGCTGACGAAAAATCCGTCAGCACCGGTAAAATAAAAACCCTTCTCAGGCTTTTTAAGTATTTATTAGCCTATAAGAAGGAAATAATTTTTGTACTGATTATTATGGCCTTTACGGTCGCAATCAGTTTAATAAATCCATTAATCGTGAAACATGCCATTGATGTAAATATTGCGGAACGCGACATGAAGGGCCTGGTTCAATTAGGTGTTTTTGCAATCGTGTTAAACACCATTTTTATCTTCCTTGTAAAATTGAGAATGTACATCATGGCAAAAATTTCAAATACTGTTTTACTGACTGTCAGGCAGGAGCTTTATAGCCATATACAAAAATTAAGTTTCCATTTTTTTGACAGCCGCCCTATCGGTAAAATTCTGGCACGGATTATCGGGGACGTCAACTCTTTAAAAGATGTATTATCCAACAGTGTCACTACCTTAATACCGGATTTTATTACTATTTGTGCCGTTGTGGCAATTATGGTCATAATGGATTATAAGCTTGCTTTTGCAGCCATGATCAGTCTGCCTTTCATGATTATCGGCATGTGGCTGATCCAGACTTACTCCCATGTACGATGGCAGATTTACCGCAAGAAAAATTCCAACTTAAATGCGTTTATCCATGAGGATTTATCCGGTATGCGCGTGATTCAGAGTTTTACGGCTGAGAAGGAAACTGCCGCGGCTTTCGGTGATTTGCTGACGGAACACAGGGGAGCCTTTGTAAAGGCGGTCGTGTTAAGTGATGCCCTGGGCCCCGTAATTGATTTCTGCTGGGGGCTCGGCATGATATCCCTTTATTATGCCGGAGTTAAGCTAACCGGAAGCAACACCGTACAGATTGGCACCCTGATTGCTTTTGGTACCTATATCTCCATGTTCTGGCGCCCGATTATGAATTTAAGTAATTTTTATAATCAGATGGTGACCAACATCTCCGGTGCGGAAAGAATTTTTGAAATTATGGATACCGAGCCTGATATTACGGACGAGAATGAGGTTATCAATCTCCCTGACATTAAAGGATTTATCCGTTTTGAGCATGTTTCCTTTGCTTATGATAAAGATACCCAGGTATTAAAAGATGTAAGCTTTCATGTAAAACCGGGCGAAACCATTGCTCTGGTCGGTCCTACGGGAGCCGGAAAAACCACGGTTGTTAATTTAATCAGCCGTTTCTACGATATACAGGAAGGCAATATTTTTATCGACGACTATAATGTAAAAGATGTATCCATAGAAAGCCTTCGCAGACAGACGGGTGTCATGACCCAGGATAATTTCCTGTTCTCGGGCACCGTGAAAGACAATTTACGCTATGGTAAATTAGATGCTACGGATGAAGAAATCATTGCGGCTGCCAAGGCAGTCAATGCCCATGATTTTATTATGAAATTGGAAAAAGGTTACGATACAACATTAAGAGAACGGGGCGTGGGGTTATCTGCCGGCCAGAGACAGCTTCTGGCCTTTGCAAGAACCATGGTATCCATGCCAAAGATATTGATCCTGGACGAAGCCACCTCCAGTATCGATACCCATACGGAAAGTATGGTGCAGCAGGGTATTGAGGCTTTATTAAAGGGAAGGACTTCCTTTGTTATCGCCCACCGCTTATCCACCATTAAAAAGGCCGACCGTATCTTTGTAATTGACGGCGGCGGTATTAAGGAGGAGGGTAATGCGGAGGAATTGCTTGCCAAAAAGGGTATGTATTATGATTTATATATGGCACAGTTTAAAAATATATAATTATATACTTCTTAATTATAAATAATAATTTGTAATTGGGAAAATAACCCTAACGCGTGTTCGAAAAATGCTTGTGCCGGGTTGGGTGTTCCACTTTGTGGGAGGTAAGGAACGATTTTGGGAGCGTAACGGGGCTACGTTCCCAAAATTGCGACGCAGAATACCGCAAAGTGGGGCAGTCAGAACGGTGCAATGATTTTTCAAACACGCTCTGGTATTAATATACTAAAAAAATCCAAGGTTTAGGCCCTGGATTTTTTTTAGTAATCCTTTAAGGTGAAGGGAATTAAGTTTAACCCCTACAGTCTCGTATCCCACATTCCGCAGAAGGAATCAACCGGGTCCTTGCCTTTAAATTCACTCCTCCCAAGAATTTTATCCATGACGGCTTCCACATTGACTTGTTTGAATTTATAGGCATTGACGTAGGTTCGGATTCTGGGCACGTCAATTAAATGATAGGGATTTGCAAAGGAAATAAACAGAGTGGGAATATCCGCCTGGTAGATGGGACAATTGGCACCCATAGGCTGGGCCCATTCAATCCGGACCACGGTCTGGTTGCTTTTTGTAATCATATTTCCCACATACATAAGCAGGTCGTACTTATCCAGCATATCCTGATACTTTGATGCATTACCTTCCATTCCTTTGGAAGCTTCAAATACGTCTACGGCAAAACCCTCTTTTTCCAGCGCTGCTTTCATGCTTTCGGTTACATCCTCGCCCCCTGCATATCCAAGTGCGTTTTCACCGGAAATAATGGGGTACAGAAGCACTCTTTTATAATTTTCGATCTTTAAGGGAATCAGTCCCTGTTTATTTTTAACCAAAGTTACCGCATAGTCCGCGCAATCCCGTTCCATGTCTTTATGTTCCTTACAGCCTACGATTTGCCTTGCTTTTTTCAAATCCGGAATTAAGGTGCCGTCCGCCTGTTTTTCGGGAAGCTTAAGGGCCGCCTTTAATCCAAGTATACGAAGGACCGCTTCATTAAGCCTTTCCGGTGTAATAATTCCGTCCTTAACACCGGCTTTCATGAATTCATAATCCTCGTCCAGATTCCTGGTAAACAAAAACATGTCGCAGCCTGCCGCAATGGTATAAGGAACCGCTTTTTTACGGCTCATGGGAATACACATGCCCGCCATGGTCGTGGCATCGGTTACAATCATACCGTTAAACTTAAGCTTTTCCCTCAATAATCCCTTTATCAGCTCCGGCGCCAGGGTGGCAGGCATAATATCCTCCTCCTTAATACCGGGGCATAATTTTTGGCTGTAAGCCGGCTGCATAATGTGGCCGACCATAACCGTCATGGCATCTGCTTCTATACAAGCCTTATATACTTCGCCAAAGCTTGCGTCCCATTCTTCACAGGATAAGGAATTTATGCTGGTAACCAAATGCTGGTCTCTTTCATCCACTCCGTCCCCCGGAAAATGCTTGATGGATACGGCCATTCCCTGCTCCTGGCAGGCTTTTGTATAAGCAACGCCGCATTCCCTTACCAAATCCGGGTCCGAACTGAATAACCTGGTGGCCATAATCGGATTGCGGAAGTTTTTATCAATATCAATAACCGGTGCAAAAGCCCAGTTGGCACCTGCCGCGGCTCCTTCCCTTCCGCATACATAGCCCATTTTCCCTGCAAATTCGGAAGTTCCTGCCGCCGCAACCTGCATATTGGGCCCGATGTTGGTGCCCTCCTTAACAAGGCCATCGCCTCCCGCTTCAAAATTAGCCGCAATTAACAGCGGTATTTTGGAATTTTCCTGCAGGTAAGCAACGGTCTTACAGGTTTCCTCAAGGGGCATGGGCCTTCCCATGCAGCCTCCGATTTTGTATTTTTTCACAAAGGAATCCAATACTTCTTCTTCGCTGCTGTAAGCGATCAGGCAAAATAACTGGCCGATTTTTTCCTCGGTTGTCATACCCTCCAAAGTATTCTTAACCCATTTTACGCCTTCCTCCGTTAAATAAAACGGCTTTTTTTTCAGTAAATTATAATCCGGCATTGAAAATCTTCCTTTCTATTTATATTTTTGCTTTTTGTACAATTACCCTTTCCTCCATGGGCCTAATTGTCTTATTAATTCCTCTATGTTTGTACCAAAAAGTCCCGGTATACAGATATCTGCATTAGGGAGGCTTTCCTTCGTGCCGATGCCTACCGCCTTCATTCCTGCGTTATGAGCCGCCTCCACTCCTGCCCTGGCATCTTCAAACACAATACAGGCTTCCCTGTTAAGTCCTAACTCCTTTGCCCCCAAAAGAAACACTTCCGGATCCGGTTTTGCTGTTTTCACTTTTGTACCGTCGATTACGGCGTCAAAAGCTTCTGTCAGATTTAACCCGGATAAAATGACCCCTGCATTTTTACTGGCGGAACCCAATGCCATCCGGTATCCCTTTCTTCTGGCATCGGCTAAAAACACATTTACTCCCGGAAGAACCTCTTCTTTTCTTAGCTTACGGATATATTCCAGATAAATCTCATTTTTAATTCCGCAGTACTTTTCCTTCTCATCCTCGGATAGCTCCAGTCCGCCTATTTCTAAAATTATTTCAAAGGATTTCATCCGGCTTACCCCTTTTAGCCTTTCGTTGTCCTTTTCCGTAAAAGGTATGTTAAGCATATCCGCAAGCTCTTTCCATGCTAAGTAGTGATATTTTGCAGTATCTACTATCACTCCGTCTAAATCAAACAACAAGCCTTTTATCTTTCCCATCTTTACCTTCTCCCTTTTTTCATTTCGTATATAGTTCTAATCATACAGTAATATATTTACTCTTACAATGCCAAAACATTAGCATTTACCTGCATAATCCTGCTTTCTTATTGAAATTTAAAATAAGTTCCTCTATAATAAAATCTAAAAAATTTACAGTTATCCTTGCCGCTTTCTTTCTTATATGCTATATTAAGCTATAATATTGTTAATACACCGTCCGCGGTAAGAAAGGATGCCGCTTCCTATTGCTTTTAAATATGGGACAGTATCACATCTGCAAACAGATGTGGTATGCAAATGGGTATAAAAATGAACAGCAATCATGAAATTATTGAATACAGTAAGAATCTTCCGATTAAATTGTTTTGTCAGCGTATTGGCAGTGTTCAGAAGCATTGGCACAGAAGTATCGAAATTCTTCTGGTATTATCCGGAGATATGGAGGTATGGGTGGAAAACGAACATTTTACTTTAAAGGAAAATGATCTGATTCTGATTAATTCCAACCAGGTCCATGAAACCTACAGCAACGACTGCGTATTAATCGCGCTGCAGATCCGTCTGTCCATGTTTCATATGGACTGGCTTACTGCGGAAACTCCGTTCTTTTTATGTAATTCTGTTATCCAGGGTAATAACAGGCATTTTGATAATATCCGCCGTATGATAGCGCAGCTGATTCAGCTAAATTCCAGCACCGCCTCTTACACCCAGCTGCTAAGCTTTTCCTATGCCTGCCGCCTTATCTATGACCTTTTCATTTATTTTAAAGGGGAAAAGCCCGCCGTTGTACACACCCGGAAACAGATGGAACGTCTGCGCAACATCATCCGGTATATAGAAGAAAACTATGCAAACCAAATTACCTTAAAGGATTTGGCAGCCAGGGAATATTTATCTCCTTCTTATCTGTCCCATTTTTTTGAAAGAAACATGAATATCTCCGTCTTTCATTACATAACCAAAATCAGAATTGAACAATCCGTGAATTTTTTGTTATATTCCCATAAATCCGTTGAGGAAATTGCAGAAGCCTGCGGATTTTCCAGCCCCCGTTCCTACGCCGCTTTTTTCCGCAGGGAGTACAATATGCTTCCAAGCCGGTTCCGCAAAGAAAAAAAGGGAAGCCCTCCTATCCCTGCCAGCAAGGAATCCATGCAAAGCAGCAGCTATTTAAGCCTTGAAAAATACGATTTTTTCGGAAAACTAGCCGCCTATTTAAACACGGAGAAGGACACAGGCATATCAGAATTCAAAAGCAACCGACAGGAGTTTGGCACTATCCATGTCCGGCCGTCAAAACCCTTTGTTAATTCCGCGCTTACTTTTTGTTCCGTGGGCCGGGCCAGAGAAATACTATACCAAAACATTCGGGAAATGCTTACAATCCAGCAAAAAGAAATCGGATTCCGCTATATTAAATTCCACGGCATTTTTGACGATGCTTTAATGGTTTACAGGGAGGATTCTTCGGGCACTCCTGTGTTAAATTTTAATATGCTGGATGAAATACTTGACTTTTTATTAAGCATCCGCCTTCGCCCCCTGATCCAGTTTTCCTTTATGCCGAAGGCACTGGCTAAAACACCGGAGAAGGAATTTTTTACGGTCCCTTTTATTATGAGTGAACCAAAAGAAGATATAAAATGGGAATACCTTGTGACCCAATTTACCAATCATGTTCTCATAAGATACGGACTTACGGAGGTTTCCCGGTGGATATTCACCTTCTGGAACGAAACTCTGTCCAATTTCCCCTTTGACTTTAAAACTCCTGAAATTTCTTTCCGTTTGTATGAGCTTACCCAAAAGGCTGTTAAGAAAGTAAACCCGGTTTTAAAATTTGCAAACACTTCCTTTATAAACGACAGTTTATCTTCTGAAAATATGAAAAAATTTTTTAATTACATAAGAAAGCATAAGTGTGAACCGGATGTATATCTGTTTCATTTTTACCCCTTCACGGAATCACATGCAGAGAAGTTAAGAAATTGCGATAATGATAAACTTATGGAATATATATTCAATAACCGAACCACCCTTGACAAAGACCCCGACGCTTTGGGGAAATTCCTGGATAAGCTTAACCGTATCCTTCCTGACAGGGCGGAAAAACCTCTCTATATTACGGAATGGAATTTAAGCCCTTCCCACAGGGAGCTCCTCAATGATACCTGCTATGCCGGTGCATATTTTATCCGGAATATTTTAATGAATTATGATAAGGCCGAAGCCTTCTGCCACTGGGCCTTATCCGACTGGATTGAAGAGCTGCCCTTTCCCGGGGAATTATTCCATGGCGGAGTCGGCCATTTTACGAAGAACGGAATAAAAAAACCCGTATACTATTCCTGCCTTTTTTTATCAAAATTAAAAGAGGAAATGGTATCCCAGGGTGAAGGTTATTTTATAACCAAAGAAAAAAGCAAGGACAATTATGCCGTCATTTTATATAATTATTGCCACTTTTCCGATTTATACGGTAAAGGTTTTAATTTTAACTTCACTTTTACTGACCGGTACCAGGTATTTCCTGATGCGGTAAATAAAGAACTATCCTTTTCTTTGTCCGGTCCGGCAGACGGAGATTATATCATGACGGAACAGATTGTAAACCGCCGCTATGGCAGCTGTTTTGACAAATGGCTGGAAATGGGTGCCGCTTCCCTTCAAACGCCGGAAGAAATAGATACGCTGAAACAATTATCCCGGCCCCTTCTTAAGAAAACTATCCGTACCGTTATTAACCAAACCTTTGATTACGAAGCAGTCCTAGACCCTCATGAGGTCAGGTTAATACTTATAACAAAAAGGGAATAATTTTTACGAATAATAAGGTGATTTTTACCTTCTTTTATTTATTAATACCTTCTCGGCAGGGTTACGGTAAAGGTTGTCCCTTTGGTAAGCTGGGAGCGGACCTTGATTCTTCCTGTATGCCCTAAGATAATTAATTTTGCTATGGATAGTCCCAGCCCGTGACCATAGATTTTTTCATTTCTAACCTGGTCGGAGCGGTAGAATCTCTCAAAAATATTGTCCACATCTTTTCTGGTCATACCGATACCGGTATCGGAAACGGTAATAACACAATCCCCGTCATCATTCCGGCATTGAATGGTTATAGTGTCCCCCTCCCTGGTATATTTTACAGCGTTATCAATAAATACACGGATTGCCTGTTTCAGAGCCTGTTTATCACCGTATACCACAACATCTTCAAGTACGGGGCTTTCTATATTTCTGTTTGCGGTTACCAACCGGGTTTCTTTTACCATCTCTTCCATAACATTGCACATATTGAACTTCACTTTATCCAGCTTTAAGGTTTTCTTATCGTGCCTTGACAGGAATAGCAGTTTCTCCACCAAATCCTGCATGTACTTAGCTTCGTTATTGATTGCTTCGATGGATTCGGACAATACCTCTTCCTCCTTGGTGCCCCAGCGGCTTAACAGATTTCCGTAGCCCTGGATTACGGCAATAGGCGTCCTAAGTTCATGGGAAGCATCCGATACAAATTGTTTTTGGCCTTCATAAGAAATTTCAATCCGGTCCAGCATGCTGTTGATAACATTTGCCAGATCCTTTAGTTCATTTTTAGTCCCTTCCACATTTAACCTCCGGCTGTGCAAATTATTGACCGTAAGCCGGTTGGCGGTTGCGGACATTTCATAGATGGGCTCCAATAATTTCCGGTCGCTTTTTTTCCCCTGCTTAATAATAATATAAATCAGCAGAAAATATAAAAGGACCATAAAACCAAGCAGCCATTCCAGTTTTTCCACACTACCTGTAAGATCATACTGAAAAAATATATGATAATCCTCCTTGCCCCGGGTTATTTCTCTTTCTTCAAATAAGATAACAGCCGGCAAAAAAGTATCCTCATTATTTTGATAATAAATATGCCCTAAGATTTTCTTCTCTCCGGAAAAATCATCCGTTCTATCATTATAGATTTCTGATTTGGTACGATTATTTATAATCCTTAATGTAATACCGTCGATTAAGTATGGATTAATCACCGTTTCCCTGCTCATAGAGGTCACGCCTGAATTCTCAATGCGCTGTACAATATCCTCCGCCTTTTTATTACAGCTTTTCCACTCCGCACCATAGTACAGCAGTGAAAAAAATGCCACAAATACAGCTCCGTTTATGATAAGCAGCTTTAAGTAGTGCAGTGAGATACGAAAGGCAATGGAAAAGCGGAAATTCCCCAGCCATTCTTCTTTTTTTCTTCTGAAGGGCAGTACAATCTTTCTTAAAAGCTGCCTGATGTTTTCCATTAAATTAATTTTCATCCTTAATAATATAACCTACCCCTCGTACCGTACTAATTAAATGGATTCCATATTTATCGTCTATCTTCTGCCTTAAATAACGGATATATACATCGACAACATTGGTATCTCCTAGATATTCGTAGTCCCAGACATTGTTTAACAGCTGTTCTCTGGTAATGGCAATATTCTTATTACGGATTAAATATTCCAGCAATTCATATTCTTTCTTTGTAAGCGTTAACTCATCCTCACCGTAGTAAGCACTGTGGCTTGTTAAATTAAGCTTTAAATCACCGATTTGAAGCAGATCCGTCCTGGGCTGCATTAGTTTGGTGTGCCTGTTTAAAGCAACCCGGATTCTTGCAAGTAATTCTTCTATGGCAAAGGGTTTTGTTATATAGTCATCGGCGCCTGTATCCAGGCCGGCAACTTTATCCGTAACATCATCTTTAGCCGTTAACATAATAATGGGAACGGCGGATTCCATCCTTATTCTTCTGCATACCTCAATACCGCTTATTCCCGGCAGCATAATATCTAAAATTACTAAATCCACGTCCTTTTGCAAGGCCTTTTCTAATCCGGATCTACCTTCCGATGCAATGTCAACCTCATAGCCTTCATACTTCAGTTCCAACTCAACAAATCTTACAATCTTACTCTCATCCTCAACAATTAATATTTTAGCCATACCACACAACTCCTCCTATCTGCAAAAAAGTACCTATGACTATTCTATCGGGTATAACAATATTTTTCAATAACTATATATTAAAGTTTTATTAGAAATAGCCCGGTTCTCACTTTTCTATGCAAAGCCCGCACAATCTTTAACCATGTTTAATTACCTCATAAAATTAAAACCGCCTTTTGAGTAAGAATATCATTTAATTCCTTACCCAAAAGGCGGCGGTTATCCTTTCAAACTATTTAACGTCGTATTTCTTTTTTAATCCGTATAGATTTGGAAAAAATCCTGTCAGTCACAAATTATATTATTTCACCGTTGCTTTTTATCACATTTTTATACCATTCAAAGGATTCTTTCTTTATCCTTTTGCCGGTCCCGTTGCCATCGTCATCCAGGTCGACGTATATGATTCCGTATCGTTTAGACATTTGACCGGTGCCGTTGCTGACAATATCAATAGGCCCCCACATTGTGTATCCTCTTAAATCCACGCCGTCTTTCACAGCCTCTTTCATGGCTTGTATATGAGCGGCCATATATTCAATGCGGTATGTGTCGCGGATGGAGCCGTCTGCTTCAACCGTATCCTTAGCGCCCAGCCCGTTTTCCACAATAAACAAAGGAAGCTGATAACGGTCGTACAGCTCGTTTAATGCCAGTCTAAGCCCCTCCGGGTCTATGGTCCATCCCCAATCTGTTTTCGGCAGATAGGGATTTACCAAGCCTTCAAGGCTGCCGGAGGTTTTTTCAGCCGGTTCTTCATAATCGGCGGAAACAACACGGGAACGGTAATAACTGAAGGTAATAAAATCAACCGGAAAGGCTTTAATAATTTCCTCGTCGCCCCGTTCCATCCGGATATGAATATTCTTCTCTTCAAAATATCTCCAGATATAAGATGGATAATATCCTCTTGACTGTACGTCAGAAAAAAAATATTCCTTGCGTTTCGCCGCTTCCGCCGCTTTCACATCCTCCACTTTGCAGGTATACGGATATACCGTTTTGTAAGCAATCATGGCTCCGGCTTTTGCTTTAGGATCAATCTCGTGAATCATTTTTGTAGCAAGCGCACTGGCCACAAACTGGTGATGGGCAGCCTGATACATTCTTTGCTCAAGGTTTTCGCTATCCGGATAAATTCCCGCCGCATCCCAGCATATAGGTATCACCGCGGTATTTCCGATTTCATTAAAAGTAAGCCAGAACTTTACAAGACCTTTATACCTTGTGACAATCGTCTTTACAAATTTTAAATAAAAATCAATAAATATTCGGTTATCCCAGCCGCCGAATTTATCCACCAGGTTAAGGGGCGTTTCATAATGGGAAATGGTAATCATGACCGTCATCCCATTACGGTTTGCTTCCTTAAACATATCTTCATAAAACTGAAGCCCTTTTTCATTGGGCCCAGTTTCCTCGCCGGTGGGAAAAACTCTGGTCCAGTTGATGGAAGTCCTGAATATATTGAATCCTGCCTCTCCAAAAAGCGCGAGATCCTCTTTATAGGTATGATAAAAATCAATTGCCTTATGGGTTGGATAATAATCCGCGTCTCTGCGTAATCCTCCAAAAAAGCCTCTTGCTTTTATATCCGCGGTAGACGGTAGCTTTCCATCCTCCCTATACGCACCTTCCGCCTGGTTGGCGGCAATTGCACCGCCCCAATAAAAATTATCGGGAAATCCTTTTCTTGTTGTTTTCATAGTTATAATCTGCCAACCTTAAAAGGTTGCCACTGTGCTCCTTCCTCCATATACTTTTCCATTCTTCGTGTAATTTAATTGAAGTCCGCCTGTCTGCGTAAAAATCATCATAGTTATGGGATTATATCCCCCGTCAATCAAAAATTTTCGATTCACTTTGATAATTCTGTCACCTTTTTTCACAGGAACGCCGGTATTTATATACTGCTTAAATCCTTTTCCATTAAGAGCCACCGTATTTAACCCTATATGCACAAGGATTTCAATCCCGTTCTCCATAGACAGGCCAAATGCGTGAAGAGTGGGAAAAATCATGGTTATTGTGCCGTTTGCCGGAGCTACAATAATATCTGTCTGCAAGTCAATTGCCACTCCGTCTCCCAGCATTTTCTGAGAAAATGTTTCGTCGGGTACCTTTTCTATGGGAACTAATATGCCGTCTGCAACCGCCTTAATTTCATTTGTAACATCCGTATTCGTTCCCACAGGTAAAAATTTTTTAAATAATTCTATCATAACTTCCTTACTTTCTTTTATATCTCATTTTCCGTCATATCCTCAAAACCCATAATAAGGGTGGCGGCTACGGCTACGATAAAAGTCACTACGATTGCGATTGTAATTGCCAGCATTGTATCGGCAAAGATAGGAATTGCCAGAATACTGGAATAACCAAGAGCATATGCCTTTGCACCCAATACGCCTGCCGTACAGCCGCCCGCCAGTCCGCCGATTACAACTGCATACAAGGGTTTCTTCAGCCGTAAATTAATGCCGTAAATTGCCGGCTCTGAGACACCCGATACAATGGCTCCGATAGCGGCTGCAATGGCATCCGATTTCAGCTGTTTATTCTTTGTCCGAAGCGCAACCCCTACACAGGCTCCGCCTTCTGCAATATTATGCAGAATCCAGCTCGGTCTGAAAAAGTTATCTGCTCCCGTTTTGGAAAGCAGCTCCATCATAGGCGCTACAAACAGCATATTCATACCGCCCATAACGATAAAAGGCCATACCGCGGCCAGAAGTCCCACTGCAAATCCGCCTGTTACTTCGTAAGTCGCAACAAAAAATTTAACCACATAATTACCGATAATCGTCCCAAGAGGCGCCAACACTACGGTTACCACTGGCAGTGCAACCGCCAGGGTACAAAGAGGTGCAAAAACGGACCGCAAAACGGCAGGTATAACTTTGTAAAAAAACTTTTCGAGATAGGCCAGTAAAATTGCTGAAAAAACAGCCGGCAGCAAGGTATTGGAATATTTTACAAGCGTTACGGGCAGGCTAAAAATCTGCATGGATTGATCTCCGTCTACAAGTGCTACAAAGTCCGGATAAAGTAACATACAAGCCATAGCAATTGCAAACGCAGGATTTGATTTTAATGTCTTGGCCGAGCCGTATGCGATCAGAACGGGCATAAAATAAAACGGCGTGTTAGCCAGATAGTTAAACATCAGGTAAGTGGTACCAGAAGCAACCTCCGGCCAGAAAAAAGTTACTAAACTTAGCATTACTTTTAACATACCGGCTCCATAGAGTACCGTAATAAACGGAGTCAGAGAAGAGGAAAGAAATTGGGTAACTATGCCCGCATAAAATCCAAACGTTTTTTTCTTTTGAGAATTGCTGAGCTTGTAATCTTCCCTATGATTTTCGTTTACTTGGGCTTCTGTCTCCACCTTATAATCCTTCACTATTTTTTCAAATACCGGGTAAATATTTTCTCCCAATATAACCTGATACTGTCCGGAGCCAAAAACAACTCCAAGTACTCCCTCCAGTTTTTTAATGCCTTCGGTATCTGCCACATCCTTATTTTTTAGGATAAAGCGCAACCTCGTTACACAATGGGTAATAATAGAAACGTTTTCAGGGCCTCCGACTTTTTCCATAATGGAAACGGCCAGCTGATCTGTATTAACTGCCATACTTTTTCCTCCTTAATGATTCCTTCGTAATTAATATATCTGAAGAACCCCGCGCGATGATTCTATCATTCGTTGTGACTGTTCAGTCTCATTTGATTTTCTTTTCTGTCGTAACATTCATAATATGATAAATTAAAAATCCCTGTTCTGCGTTGGAAACCTTGATTCCAAACCGATTACCCAAATGTTCCATAATTAATTTGACACACTGATTTGCTTCCGGAAACTGATTGCGTGCAAGATGAAATAAAAAATCATTATCGGACGGTTTTGCATGCTCGCCAAGTACCCGTTTTGCCAGAAATTGAAGGTGGCGGATAAAACGGTTATAACGCAGCGATTCTTCATTAAATTCCGTGTGATAGTAAATCCTTACAATATTTAAAATATCCTGAATCATTTGGGTAGCTCTCATGGTATTTTCAAGCCGCTGATTCATGGACGCATTGACAATATGAAGGGCAATAAATCCAATCTCATCTTCTGAAATGACCAGATTCAGATACTTCTTTATAATCTCGGATGCTTTGCAGGCGAGACCGTATTCCAATTTGTAGAACTGCCTAATTTCCAATAAAAGAGGATTTTTTAAAATAACGCCTTTTTTTTCCCGTTCCAGCGACATACTGATATGATCCGTTAAGGTAATGTAAATATTTTCACTTAATGTTAAATCCGATTCTTTACGGATCATTTCCACAATTTCTTCTGAAATAGTCAGATAAACGGAGGGCATATCTTTTATTAATGCTTCAAGCCTGGTCATAACGGATTGGTCTTGGAACATGAATCTTTTTTCAATTTTACTTTCCTCAATAAAATCTCCCGTATGCTTCTGAAAAGCGATTCCCCTACCGATAACAATCATTTCCCGGTTATTTCTGTCTTTCACAATTGCCACATTGTTATTGTAAATTCGTATGATTACCATGCCCCGACCTCCTTGTCCCCTAAGAAGTATTAAATGAAAAGCAACCGTCAAAGCGGATATTCCGGGTCCGCTTTGCTGCCTGCAAGGTAAAATAAATAAAAAACAGACATAACCCGACCTATTATGTGTATTATACACGAATAAGATCTTGGTTATGCCTGCACAGCAGTTACATTCCTCATTTCTTTATCTTTATTTTACTAGAATATTAGTATTTGTCAATATAATTATTACATGTTTTTTCAGATTTCTTACTATTTTTTAACCATTGATAGAAAAATATAGGAAATCCGGCTAAATTTAACTATAACCTGTCAGCGGCAGGGTGTTCGCCGGTTATAAAAGATAATTCTTTTACTAAATTTATAAACTGCTTTGCTGCATTAGATAAGTAATAGTTCGATCTATAGCCAATTGCCAATTTATAAACGGCCATGGGGTATTTTAAAGGGAATATATTTAAATCAGTCAATACATGAATAGCGTATCCCGTTTTATGGCAGTAACACAGAGCATCATTGACTGCCCTGTGAATTATAATGAAACTATTAAACTGACAGAACTGCACAAAAATGTTGAAAAAATCATACAATCCAATAATTTTGAAAATTAAATCGGTTGGTGGTTGACTAAATAGAAAGAACAGATATAAAATAATTATATAGAAACTTGCAAGGGCGCTGGAAAATGAAATTACTGTGCTCTTTTTTATTGAATAGGGGGAAATTACGTCCTATTCGATAAAAAACCCGCCGGGGGATGTACATGACACTTGCAGGATATCATGTCGCAAAGCGACCAAGCGTCAGCGCCAGAGTCTGGCAAGCCAGACTCTTTCTTGTAATATGTCCAAAAGAGGTGATTAAATGAATTATCCAAGAATATTGATTTGCGGCGACAGTGCGGTAACTGTAGAATTTGGCACTGAAATAACACCCAAGATAAATGCCGGAGTAAAAGCATTTACCAATACATTAATGGATAACCGGCCGTATGGAATTATCGATGAGATACCGACGTTCCGTTCCGTTTTGGTCAACTACAATCCCAATATTTTGTTGTATAAAGAACTCGAAGGGTGTTTACTTGAATTACTTAAAAAGTCGGCTAAGTACCCATCCGAAATAAAAAAGATCTATCATATTCCTGTATGTTACGGTAAAGAATACGGACCTGATCTGTCAGATGTTGCGGCAAATGCTTCCATGACGGAGGCCGAGGTTATTCAATGTCATTCAGAAAAAGATTATCTTATTTATATGCTGGGGTTTTTACCAGGCTTTGCTTATTTGGGAGGAATGAATAAAAGAATAGAAACACCCAGACTTACTGATCCTCGTAAAAAAATCACGGCGGGTTCCGTAGGAATCGGCGGAAAGCAGACGGGAATATATCCTCTTGATTCGCCTGGAGGCTGGAGAATTATTGGAAGGACACCTGTAAAACCATATGACGCAAACAGAAAAAATCCTATATTATATAAAGCCGGCGATTATATTAAATTCGACCCTATATCCCCGGATGATTATAGTAATATCCGGGATGCCGTTAAGGCCGGGACATATGAATGCCAAATAGAAACGAGGTGACTGCATGGGTATCCTTCTTTTAAAAAGCGGTCTGTTTACGACAGTACAGGATATGGGAAGGATTGGTTATCAAAAATACGGCTTTTCCGTATCCGGCGTAATGGACGCAAGATCCGCCAAATTAGCAAATATTTTAATAGATAATCCGGAAAATGAAGCGGTATTGGAATTCATGATGATTGGACCAAAATTGAAATTTACGTCCCCGACTATCATTGCTATTACCGGCGGTAATTTTGATCCGGTTATCAACGACAAACCCGTACCAATGTACACCGCGATATATGCGCATAAAGATGATATTTTGGAACTGAAATATGCAAAAACCGGAGTTTGGGGATATATTGCCTTTTCCGGTAAATTAGACATACCCGTATATATGGGAAGCAGATCCACAAATACAAAATGCGGCATCGGCGGGTTTCATGGCAGAAAACTTAAAAAGGAGGATCAAATATGGTTCAGGGCTAAGAATAGATATTTGCCGTCGTTTCTTTCCAGAAACATACAACCGGAAGATTTCAGCGGAGAAAAGCAGGAAATAAGAGTGATATTGGGGCCCCAGGATGATTATTTTCTAATGAAAGGTATTAAAACATTTTTTGAAGAAGAATATAAAGTAACAAGTGATATGGACAGAATGGGATATCGTTTGGCCGGACCTTATATTGCACATAAAGACACTGCCGATATTATTTCAGATGGAATTCCGTTAGGCGCCATTCAAATACCTTCCCACGGTCAACCTATCATAATGTTAGCGGACAGGCAAACCATCGGCGGATATGCAAAAATAGGAACCGTAATAAGTATAGACATACCCAGGTTCGTACAGAGCAGGGAGGACACCATAATAAAATTCAAAAAGATTGATATTGAAAATGCACAGAAATTATACAGGGATGAAGAAAAAGCGTATGATAAGATAGTCGAATCCATACATCATCCGTGCAAAGAAGTGTTGGAGCCAAGGCAGGTGTCACTTAGGGTATCAAAACTCTTTGATGAAAATGTACAGGAGGTAGAAAAATGGATCTGGAAAGATTAAAAGAAATTGTGCGTATCATCGAAAAATCATCCTTTACCGAATTTACTTTAACAGAGGGAGAAAATTCCATAACATTAAAACGCACAACGGCAGAATCACCGGAACAACCAACGGCAGAAAGTACGGGGAAAAATAAAGGGGATAACGAAAAAGCAACGGAAGGAAGCAGGGAAGAGTATGACTATATTATGTCGCCAATGGTCGGCACCTTTTATAATTCGCCGGCACCTGACGCGCCGGCTTTCGTTAATGTAGGCGATGTTATAAAAACCGGGCAGACAATATGCATTATTGAAGCCATGAAACTTATGAATGAAATTGATTGTGATTTTGAAGCTGAAATTGTATCCATCATTGTAAGTAACGGACAGAAAGTAGAATATGGACAACCTCTGTTTAAAATAAGAAAATTGTAGGGGGCATGAGGCATGTATAACAAAATATTAATCGCCAATCGAGGCGAAATAGCGGTCAGAATTATCCGCGCATGCAGAAATATGAGAATAGCTTCCGTTGCGGTATATTCCAAAGAGGATAAGGATGCATTGCATGTGAAATTGGCGGACCAGAAAATCTGTATAGGAGAAGGTTCTGCAAAAAACAGCTATTTAAATATGGATAGAATAATCAGTGCCGCTTTAATTACCAAAGCACAAGCCATTCATCCTGGATTTGGCTTTCTTTCGGAAAACAGCGAATTTGTAAGAAAATGTCAGACTTACAGCATTGATTTTATCGGACCGGGAGCAGATATTATTGATAAAATGGGAAATAAATCCCATGCAAGAAAAACTATGATGGAAGCCGGAATTCCCGTGGTCCAGGGAACGATAGAGCCCGTATATAACGCGGAAGAGGGGATGAAACAGGCGAAATTGATCGGTTTTCCGGTATTGATAAAGGCCTCCTCCGGCGGCGGGGGAAAAGGCATGCGTGTGGCGGAAGATAAGGATGAATTTGAATTTAGCTTTAATACCGCCCAAAGAGAATCCATTCACGCATTTGCCGACGACACAATGTATATTGAAAAATACATCATAAAACCAAGGCATGTGGAAATTCAGATAATGGCGGATAAACATGGTAATGTTGTAACACTGGGAGACAGAGACTGCTCCGTGCAGCGGAATCACCAGAAGATGATAGAAGAATCTCCGTCGCCTGCCATAAATGATAAAATAAGACAGAAAATGTATAATATGGCGGCCCTGGCCGCTAAAACCGTTGGGTATTACAGTGCCGGTACGATTGAATTTATCGTTACTCAAACAGGGGATTTCTATTTTATAGAAATGAATACACGAATACAAGTAGAACATCCCGTAACAGAAATGGTAACAGGGATTGATCTGATAGAAACTCAGATTGAAGTAGCCGCAGGTGAAAGACTATCCTTTTCCCAGGAAGATATAAAGTTAACAGGTCATGCAATTGAGTGCCGAATTAATGCCGAAATACCGGAAAAGAATTTCAGGCCAAGTCCGGGATTGATTACTCATATTCATTTACCCGGCGGAAACGGCGTAAGGGTGGATACGGCAATCTATGAAGGATACCTGGTACCGTCGGAATATGATTCCATGATTGCTAAAATCATTGTACACGGAAAAGACCGGCAATCCGCAATAAACAGAATGCGGACCGCACTGGATGAATTAGTGATTATGGGTATATCTACAAACGTAAACTTCCAGTATTTGATTTTTAAAAATCCCAATTTTTGCGCCGGTGAAACAGACACCGGCTTTATTGAGAGTTTGTTGAATTATAAAGAATAGCGGGTAAAGTGTGAATTTTCATACAACCTTTGCGGCTGCCGAAGGCAGCTATGTGGAAAGTATGGAGTTATGGAGTAAGAGAATTTTTATCTACACATTCGTTCGCAAAGGAAGCTATTAAGCTTGTACGGAATGAAGGTTAATGTGAAAACCCTGATTTGAGGCATAACACATCTGTAAGCTGATGTGTTATGCTATGGGAGCTAGCGTCTGTTTGAAAAATGCTTGTGCCGGGCTGGATGCTCCAATTTGTGGGAGACAAGGAGCGATTTTGGGTGCGTAGTGGTGCTACGCTCCCAAAATTGCGACGCAGTATACCGCAAAGTGGAGCGGTCAGAACGGTGCGATGATTTTTCAAACACGCTCTAGGAGGCAATTTCCTATTCGACAAAAAAGCAGCCGCGTGACTACTTTTCAAATTTCTGTATTTTATTATGTGCATAAACTCTCTGTCAATCCAGGTATAAACTTCCGGTCCATATATCCTTACAGCCATCCGACAATATTAACCGGAACTCTCCCGGTTCGGCTACAAACTCCATTTTCTTGTTCCATACGGACAGTTTTTCTTCATTTAAACTTAAGGTACAGTATCTGGTTTTCCCCCTGGGAACCCACACTTTCTGAAAGGCCTTCAATTCCCTGATCCTGCGTATGGTACTGGCCTGTATATCCTTTACATAAAGCTGGGGAACGGAATAACCATCATAATCACCAGTGTTTGTAATCTTAAAATCAACCCTGATTTCCCCATAATGAAGATCCCTTGAGGTAATCTTCAAAAAATCCCCTTCTCCTTTGTCACTTTCATATGTTACTTTCTTATGATTTATTTGATCCGATTCCGATGAAATGTATACAAGTGTAACATCCGTAAACTTAAATTCCGTATAGCTTAGACCGTAACCAAAAGCATATAACGGTGTTTTTTCAATATCATAATAATTCATACCGGCATAAGAATTTTTATAATTATAATAAACCGGAATTTGACCGGGATGCCTTGGAATGGAAACCGGCAGATGTCCGGAAGGGTTAATCCTCCCAAATATGATCTCTGCTATAGCCTGTCCTCCCAGCATACCGGGATAAAAAGCGCAGAGAACTCCATGGGAGCATTTTACAATATCTGTAACGGAATAAGGCCTCCCCTGGATAATAACTGTTATGACAGGGCGTCCGGTTTTATAGACGGCCTGTGCCAGTTCACTTTGCAGTCCCGGAAGCCTTAAATCCGCACAGTCCACACCTTCGCCGCAATCCATATGAACCGTTCCGGCCGTTTTGGCAGCTCCGTTGGCATCAAAGTCAGCGCCGCTAAAACGGCTTGAAGAGCCCCCTAGTACCAGGATGGTACAATCACAGGAAACGGCAAGGTCCGCAGCCTCTTGTATTTCTTTCTTCGTTCTACGAATCGTCCCCTGGAATAAGCCGCAGCCTCTGTGATATTTTACCTCAACCGTCTCCTTGCTTTCACGGATAAAATCCTCAATACCTTTTAAAACGGTAATTCCATCCTTTTGATCTATGGGAGGGGTATAATCTCCCAATTGATGATAAATCTCATCAGCATTGGGACCGATTACTGCGATGGAGTGAAGCTTTTTGATGTTAACGGGAAGAGTATTTTTATCATTCTTAAGTAAAACGACGGCTTCCCTGGCCAGCTTAAGAGCTTCCGGGTATTTCTCATAGGTATAGCCTGTCCAGGAATCCTTTTCTTTTATATAGGGATTATCAAACAGTCCCAGCTCAAACTTGAGGGTAAGTACCCGAAAGACCGCCTCGTCAAGGTCTTTTGTTAAAATCAATCCCCGGTCAAGTGCCTCCTCAAGTCCTGCAAAACCGC
The DNA here is from genome assembly GCA_015655075.1 of Clostridiales bacterium. Taxonomy (GTDB): domain Bacteria; phylum Bacillota; class Clostridia; order Lachnospirales; family Lachnospiraceae; genus Anaerocolumna. Next base: position 44,806 of record JAATFT010000019.1, read on the forward strand.
TATCCCATAGGCTGATATCAATACCGGCTTTCAGTGCCGTGGCACCGGATAAAACATTATCCCCGGTCATGACATCCAGACGGTCGATTGCCACCCCGTCGGCCATAATTACGCCCCTAAACTGCATTTCCCTGCGGAGAATGTCCGTTAACAGCTTCTTATTTCCGTGACAGGGAATGCCGTCTATTTCGTTATAAGCGGCCATAACTCCTTTGACTCCCGACTGGATACAGGCTTTTGCGGCGGGAAGATGAATTTCCCGCAGCTCTCTTTCACCAATACGGGCCGCGCTGGCATTGATTCCTCCCGTGCCTTCCCCCTGGGCGCAAAAATGTTTTGCAACTGCTGCAATACCGTTATCCTGTATCCCCTCCACGGCCGCTGCGGCAAATTCCGAGGAAAGATAAGGGTCCTCCCCGTAACACTCTTCACTCCGCCCCCATCTGGGATCTCTTAATATATCCAGAACAGAAATCAAAGCCAAATGGACCCCCATCTCCTTTAACTGCTTTGCGCATACCTGATAAGCACTTTTTTGCAGTTCCGGGTGAAAGGTTGCACCCGCACTTAAATTAACAGGCAAAAGGTAACCGGAAAGCGCCTGGTGTCCATGGGGGCATTCGGTACTTAACATCATGGGAATGCCCAGCCTGGAATGTTCCAGGACATATCTTTGCACCATATTATAAGCCTTTGGTGCAAGAATGCCGGCAAGTCCTGTCGTATAATCCTTTCCCGACCAGGGGTCTGCACGGTAAAGGCCGTATAAAACGCCCAGCCCTCCACATTTTTCCACTTCCTCTTTGAATTCACCGGTCAACTCTATTTTCTCACCCTTACGTTCATAAATAGAAAAGCCGTATAACCTCTGGTTTAACTGCCCGACTTTTTCCCTTACCGTCATAAGTGATAATAAATTTTCCGCCCGCTTGGTCGCCGGGAAAGTTTTATCCTGGTATAAATAGGCCATATTTATGCCCTCCGTTTCCTTTGTAGGTATTGTCAGAAAGTACCCCAGTGCCGGGGCTGGAGGCTCCACTTTGCGGGAGGCAAGGAGCGATTTGGGGTGCGTAGTGGTGCTACGCTCCCAAAATTGCGACGCAGTATACCGCAAAGTGGGGCGGTCAAAACGGTGCAATAATTTTTCAAACACGCTCTAGTTGAGTATAATCCTGTAGGTCTTTATTTCATAGGGTTTTATGCTTATTTTAAAACCGTCTTCCTCCAATGGTATGTCGCTTACTTTTTCCTCCAGCAGATTGCACTCTTCAACGGAAGCAGATGCCATTCCCAGTTTCACCTTAGCCTTGGTCAGAGCATTTTCACATTCATACATACGAAGGATGACTCCGTTGCCGTCTTCGGCCATTTTAATAGTTTCCAGTATGACGTTGGATTTATCAACGGCCGCGAAGGATTTTTCCGTTCCCGGTATTCCGCCACGTACCGCATAGGCCGGCTGGTTTAATTTATAGGCTTCCTTAACCGTTTTGCCGTTTCTCCAGGTTTCGGCATGGGGATACAGGGCGTAGGTAAAGAAATGTTCTTCCTGGTCCGTAACAGGATTTGGCTCAATGCCGGATTTAATCAAGGTAATTGCCATATTGCCGTCTTTTACCGAATGCCCGTATTTGCAGTCGTTAAGTAAGCTGACCCCATAATGTCCTTCCGACAGGTCAATCCATTTCTGCCCGCAGCTTTCAAATCTTGCCTTATCCCAGCTGGTATTGGTGTGAACCTTTCTTGTTACGTTGCCGAACTGGATATCAAAAGCTGCTTCATCGGAATGGATGTCAACCGGAAAATGCACTTTTAATAAGTGCTGGTGCTCCTTCCAATCCACATAAGTATGAAAATCTATTCTTCTGCTGTCTCCATAAAAATAGATTTTTTGTTTAATTGTGGAATTGCTGATTCTGCGGTCAATTTCCAGAGCCGCCCGTACCGGACCCATTTCCGTCCATTCCATCCGGATCGCCTCGCAGGCCTCCCAATATTTTTCCGTATAGTAGATGTCAATATCCCAGTTGTCGTAGTAAATCGGCTTATCCTCATACATACGCATTAAATTGCCGCACTGTCCCTCTTTTAACACCTCTCTGCCGTTTTCTTTATCGTAGATGGAAGTAAACAGTCCCTGTTCATTTATGGTAATCCGATAGAAGGGTGTTTCCAGCAGGGAGCCGTTAAGCTGAAACGGAATCTCGGCATCCTTTTTGGCAAATGCAAAAGTTTTACTGCCTTTGGACGGAACACCGGTAACATAAGCCACTGCTCCCCATAAAGTCTTCTGAATGGGATAACAATTCCCGTCCTTATCTATCAGTGCTTCTGCACTGCATTCTCCCAAATCCACGATATCATTGCGTTCAAATCCTAAAGTATTATAAATAGTAATTCCATCTCCCGAATCCGTTAAAACAGTAAACCGTTCCTGTATTAACTCTCCGGCTTTTTCCTTAAGCTTAGCATATTCTTTTTTTGTTACTTCATAAACCTCATGGATGGAGGAACCGGGAAGGATATCATGAAACTGGTTAAGCAATACGGTCTTCCACATGGAATCCAGTTCTTCGGCAGGATACGCCTTTTGTCCCAGCGCCAGCACGGATAATAATTCCAGATCCATAAGCATCAGCTCGCTTTTTCGGTTGGAACGCTTATTTCTCGCCATGGAAGTATAAGTTCCCCTGTGATATTCAAAATAAAATTCTCCTTCCCAAACGGAAAGTCTTTTATTATCCTTTACCCTGTCATAGAGTTCCTTAAAATAGGTGCCTGCAAATTCCTGCCGTACTTTTGGAATTCCTTTTATTCCTTTTTCCATACGAAGAGAGTTCTCTAACATTTCCCTGGTGGGACCGCCGCCGCCGTCCCCGTATCCGTAAGAAATCAAAATGTCGTTATTGATGTCCTTATTCTGATAGCGGAACCAGCCTCCCATAATGGAATCCGGATGGAGCATACCGTTATAGGTAGTAAAAAATTCCTTGGTATCCTGACCCACTCCCAATGTAGTGATTAAGTGGGTAAAAATTTCCGTTCCGTCAATGCCCCTCCACAGGAAAGTATCATTGGGAATCTTATTAAACTGGTTCCAGGCTAATTTTGTTGTCATAAAATAATGGATTCCGCATTTTTTCATAATCTGGGGAAGTGCTCCCGAATACCCGAATACATCAGGGAGCCATAATATTTTATTATCTATTCCAAATTCTTCATGAAAGAATTTTTTTCCATGCATAAATTGACGCACCAGGGATTCCCCTGAGGTAAGATTGCAGTCCGCTTCCACCCACATACCGCCTTCCGGTTCCCAGCGTCCTTCCTTTACACGCTCCTTTAAGCGTGCATAGAGCTCCGGATATCTCTCTTTTAAGAAATAATATAACTGTGGCTGGCTGGACATAAACTTGTAATCAGGATATTCCTCCATTAATTTTAATACGGTGGCAAAGCTGCGCCCTACTTTTTCGCGGGTCTGCTCCACCGTCCACCACCATGCCACATCAATATGGGTATGGCCGATGCAGGTTGCTATAACGTCTTGATATCCGGCCATATCTTCATATAACGCTTTTTTCAAATATCTGTCCGCTTCTTCCAAGGTATGATAGAAGCTTTTCGTATAAGGTGTTCTTAGATCCAGTTTATTCACACAGTTATTTAATATGGTTTCTGTATCCATTCTTAGCCTATCCTCTTTCTCCATACGGGAAAAGGCGCTTAAAGGTACTTTTATGTCATAATATAACTTTTCAATTCTGCGGTCTATTTCCAGCATCTCCACAATCAGATTAAATTCCGTATGCAAAGTACCCGTATAAGACTGCAAATCCAGCCGGTAAGTCTGACCGGCCACGGCCGCATCCGTTAAGAATACCCTCCTGTGGTTCATGTCAATTCCCTGTGTTGCCACATTATTTACAAATAAAAGAAATTGCGGATTTTTACCGTCGTCCCACTCGTCAATCTGGGTTTTTACGTTCATCCACATGGATTTTCCATGAAGGCTTTCCGGAACCGTAAACGCGGTCCTAAACCAATAGTGTTCATCCGGTCCGTACCAATGCATGGTTTTACTGTCAAATTCCTGCCAGGGTTCTTTTGAAGCCTCCGCCTCCGCCGGATGAATATAATTGCCTTTTTTAAATGTCCAATTTTCTACCGGAATTTTTTGAACAACGGACAATTTTTTTAATTCACCGCATATTACGTTAACTCTTTTATCAATAAAATCCATCTGCAACTCCCTTCCGCGCAGCTGCGCCTTAGACTATAAAGGATTCTTCTTCATATATTCCATTAAATCATTAACTGTTGTAAAAGCCAGACCCGTTACCGTATCGGCACATCCGTAATAAAGGGCTATACGGCCGGTGTCCCCATCCGTTAACGCCGCACAGGGAAATACGACGTTAGGTACATCCCCAACACACTCATAGTATTCATAGGGTGCCAGAATATAATATTTGGAGCGGCATTTTACCTTCCAGGGTTCATCAATATCCAGCAGCGCGCAGCCGACACGGTATACAAAACCGTTGCAGGTGTTAATAACACCATGATAAATCAAAAGCCACCCTTCATCCGTCTCAATGGGTACGGGACCCGGCCCGATTTTCATTGACTGCCATGCGGAGGCATCGCCTTTTATCGGTCCCATGATATGGCGGTGATGGCCCCAGTACTCCAAATCCTTGCTCTGACTGTAAAAGATATCCCCAAAAGGAGTATGCCCCGTATCACTGGGGCGGCTTAAAAGGCCGTAATATCCTCTGATCTTGCGGGGAAATAACACACCGTTACGGTTATAGGGAAGAAATGCATTCTCCATCTGATAGAAGGTTTTAAAATCAAATGTATATCCCATACCGATTGTCGGCCCGTGGTATCCGTTGCACCAGGTTACATAATACCGGTCTTCCAAAAAGCAGACCCTGGGATCATATCGGTATTCCCTTTTTATTATTTCCTCGTCTCCGCCTTCAAATAAAACAGGTTCTTCCTTGATTTTCCAATGGATGCCATCCCTGCTGAACCCGGGAAATAAATCCATACTCACTGATTTACTGTCACAGCGGAATATACCCGCATATCCGTCTTGAAAGGGAACTACGGCACTGTTGAAAACACTGTTTGAGCATTCAATGGCGTTTCTTCCGATAATCGGGTTCCCGGAGTAACGCCATACAGGCATTTTATAATTTTCCGGTTTATCCATCCACGGAATACCGGGTAATGAATTACCGATAATTTTACTCATTATTATAAGCCTCCTTATTCTGTCTGCAATCCATTTATTACAAAGATACAGGGCCGCTGCAAAATACGGGGTACTAGAGCGTGTTTGAAAAATCATCGCACCGTTCTGAACGCCACACTTTGCGGTATACTGCGTCGCAATTTTGGGAGCGTAGCACCAACTACGCACCCGAAATCGCTCCTTGTCTCCCGCAAAGTGGAACGCCCAGCCCGGCACAAGCATTTTTCAAACACGCTCTAAGCCCTGCGTAGATTTCCCGCAAGTGATATAGTCTTTGAATCTTGCAACAGCCCTTTGTATTATTTATTATACATAGCGTCAATCTGTGACTGTGCTTCTTTAACGATGGTCTGGAAACCGGACTCATCAAGTTCATCACTTATTTTCTTAACCAATTCCCTTGGTTCTCTTGCACCTGTCATTAACTCGCTTCTGTATTTTTCATATATGGAACGGCAGTTGGCAAGTTCTGTTTCAATATTGCTTGTGTCCAGGTTAAATCCTAATAAAACGGAAGAATTTGCGTTTGCATTTAATTCCTTTACTTCATCCCACTGATTAAATTCATCACTGGCAAGTTTAGATACGGTAAAAAAGGTTGCCTGAGTATAACCGGCCATGGACCAGTCGTTATTTAACTTCTCAATTTCACCGTTGTCCGTATAGTTGAAGTTCTCGCCTTCAAGGCCGTAATAGAAGGCATCCCTTACCTTGGAATCCAAATTAACTAATTGTAAAAACTCCAGGCATTTTTCAGGATACTTGGAACTGGAAGAGATGCCGTTTAAGGAACCGCGAACCGTACTGTTGGATACAATGGTGTCAATGAATTTAGAAGTTACCGCTTCCATACCCGCATTAGGTCCCCATGTGGTTTCGGCCGCGCCTGACCACCCCTGTGCCACATAGAACATTCTATAAGTGGGTACCTCGGCTACCGCCGGGGCATCCGCATTAATAATTCCGTCATTATACCACCCGTGAATAATATCCAACTGGCTTAAAACATCCTCCTGTTCCAATACATTGACCACTTTGCGCGACTGGTCATCATACCTTACACCCAAAGCAGGCAAACCGACACCCATCTGGTCATATACACTGGCTATAACTTCCATTCCGATTTTATCAAGGACAAGCGGAGCAGTTCCCTCCCCCTCTTTGATGGTTTTTAAAATATCCGATAACCCGGCTAATGTATTTATGTTTTCATAATCAACGGAATATTTATCAACAATTGCCTTGTCCCAAACAAAGTACTGCGTGGCGGAGCTGTCTTTATAGGTGGGCACGGAATAAATCTTGCCGTTTACGGAAACTGCGTCCCAGTAATCGGCCGGAATGTAGGAATACAAATCCGGCGCCGCGCTCTTAATCAGTTCCGTGATATCTAAAAATGCCCCCAGCGATACCTCATTGTTATATTTATTACTGTCGGTGAATAAAATATCAAAATTCTCACCTGAATTTACAATAATACTTCTTCTTGTATCCCAGTCGCCCCAGGAAACAATTTCCACTTCAATGTTAACTCCTATTTTTTCTTCTAAATATGGATTGAGCTTGGCCAACCATGCGTCATAATTGGACGGCATATTATTGCCCACCATAATCCATTTTAGCGTAACAACTTCCTCCTTTGATGAAGTATCGTTTTCATCTCCGGCGGCCGTTTCTGAAGAATTGCCTCCTGCCGTATTGTCATTCCCCGCTTTGGAACAACCGGCAACGGCAACTGACATCATTGCAGCTACCATAAATAATACTAATGTTTTTTTTAGTTTCATAAATCATCCTCCTATCATCCTTTTAGTTTTCCGCCAAAAATACAGTTTATTTGGTATTTTTAACTTTAATTTGTATATAAAACTCCTTTTGATTCAGTTATTTATACACCCTCCTCTAAGGAATAATTTATATCACCCTTTCACCGCTCCAATTGTCAGACCCGATATAAAATACTTTTGGAAAAACGGGTAAGCACATGCAATCGGCAGGATAATCACAATTGCGATTGCCATTCTTACACCTTCCTGCGGCATTAAGTTCCGATACTGCTGAAGAGATAATCCCGCCCCAGGATTATTGGCCAGATACTCTATATTCTTCTGAATATTATTTAAAAGCGCCTGCAAAGAATAAAGATCGGCATTACTTATATATAAAGATGACTGAAACCAGTCATTCCAGTAACCAAAACATAAAAACAGCCCTATGGTTGCAAAAACAGGCTTTGATATGGGGACAACGATTCTGGTAAATATATTAAGCTGGGAGGCCCCGTCAATCTTGGCCGACTCAATAATAGAATCCGGAATGGTTGTCTTAAAAAAGGTCTTACAGATTATTACATTAAAGGAAGACACCAGCAGCGGAAGGATTAACGCCCATACGGAATCCTTTAAGCCAAGCAGGTTGGTATTGATTACATAGGAAGAAATCATACCGCCGTTAAAAATCATGGGTATAAATACCACGTAGGTTAAAAATCCATTCAGCTTATAATTACTCCTGGAAAGCACATATCCCATGGCTGTTGTCAATATTACGCCCATCACGGTGCCCGCCAATGTTACCAGCACCGATATGCCAAGTGCCTTTATAATGGTCTGGATTTCTCCCCACAGGAAAATATAAGATGCCGCCGAAAATTCCTTTGGTATGAATTGGTACCCATATTTAGCCAGGGAGCTTTCCGATGTAATGGAAATCATAAATACAAAAACCACAGGCAATATGCACATCAGGGATAATATAATAAAAACAATATTAAATACGAAATTTGTTTTTTTCGAAATACGGTTTAACTTGGAAACACTTTCTTCTATTTCTTTTTTCATCTTACGCTGCATCTCCTTTCTTTCATCAAATTCTCTTTCATTTTTTCCGCCTCCGCTCTTATCAGGGTCAAAGCGGATATTGCGGGTCCGCTGTGCCACTTATAACCGTAAGTTCCCAAACCTACCGCTTACGCTTCGCTAAAAAGCGGGAACTTACATGTAAAGTTATATGATTGCGCTGTCACTGTCAATTTTACTTACAATCCAGTTGGCTAAAAGTATGGTAAGACAACATGCTACGGATTGGAAAAAGGTTGCGGCTGCCGTCATGCCGACTGGCGTGGAAGACTGAAGTGCTTTAAAAACATAAGTATCGATTGTGGAAGCCACATTGTATAAAGAGCTTGGTATTTCCCTGGTAACCTGGAAGAACAATCCGAAATCGGAATAGAAAATCCGGCCCACATTTAAAATAAACATCATGACGACAATGGTTTTAATACTTGGAATTGTAATATATTTCACCTGCTGCCACTTTGCGGCTCCGTCAATTACCGCCGCTTCATACAAGGTTGTGTCAATGCCGGTTATACTTGCCAGATAAATTACCATACTATAGCCTAGCGTTTTCCATAATTGCATGAAAATCAGTATAAACGGCCAGTACCTGGGTTCCATATACCATTGGACGATATCTTTGCCCAACATTTTAAAAATGCTGTTAAACATACCTTTATCAATACTTAAAAATGCATAAACAAAATAACTTACAACAACCCAGGACATAAAATGGGGAAAAAACATCATGGTCTGATAGACTCTGGATTTTAATTTGCTGTAGATAAGACTGATCATAATCGCTAACGTAACAGGGATAATAATACCTAAAATAATAAAAACGATATTGTAGAGGATAGTATTCCTAAGGAGTAAAAACAGCACATTGGATTTTATCAAAAACTGAAAATTATCCAAGCCTGTCCACTGGCTGTGAATCAGATTATAAAAAAATCCATGTCCGGAAAATATCTTATAATCCTTAAAAGCTATTATGACTCCAAACATAGGAAGAAAAGAAAATAATAAATACCATATTGTCGCTGGCAGCGCCAGCAAGGTGAGTTCTGTATCATCTTTCGTCCATTTCTTCTTATTTTTTACTTTTTTCGTCATTTTAATATTTTTATCATTATTTAACTCTTTCACTATGTTTACCTCCATTTATGACTTACTGCTTATCAATTAACTTAATTCATATTAACATATTCAAATTATTATTGCAATAATAATTTGAATTTTTTATTCTGTTCTTTCCTTCTTTTTTGCCAAATTATCTTCATTTATTTGAGCAATATGCATATTCTTTTGTAAATATTATAGCTATTGTAGATATGTTTTATATAATTTCAGGAATTTCTAGTATATTCTGTAATAATTTAGATTTTATCATTATTTATCAATTTTAACTTTTATTAATTTTATCATTTATTAACTTTTTTGTTAACAAAAATATAAAAATTCATTGTGGTTTTTAATTTGCTATGCTATAATGACTTTAAACAAGAATTGTACAAGAAGGATTGTAATGAGAATATAATCACATATCATGAACCGAACCTTATAATAAGGGAGTAAAAATCATGTTTCTTTAATCATATAGGATATTTCCTTATCATTTTGCTGCAAAAGCGGAAATTGCGCCGCCTTTTATCGGAAGATAAAAAGCATCTTCTGATAAGTTATAATTATCACAATAGAAAATATAAAATTATTTCCAATTGTTAATCGTTAATAATATATACAAAAGGAGTAGCCTATGAAAAAGATAACCATGCAGGAAATCGCAGACGCCCTGAATATTTCAAGAGTCACTGTCTGGAAAGTGTTTAATAATTATCCCGGAGTATCAGATACTCTAAGGGAACAAATCCTGAACAAGGCAAGGGAGATGGGATATTTTAAATACAGACCATCCAGCCGGCAAAATACATTGGATTTTAATTTGGCCGGTAACGCTTCCTCAAAAACCGAAATGACTGTATCTGTTGTAGTATCCCGTCCGGAATCCTCCATGTTCTGGATGAATATTATTCATCAGATTGCAAAAGAATTAGTGAGTTCCAACATTAATCTGATGTATACCTACCTGCCTTCCAAAACCTCTGACGGCTATAATCTGCCATCTGTTTTAACAAACGGTACATTACAGGGAATTATAGTCTTAAATGTCTATGATTATGATCTGTTATGTATGTTAAATGGGTTAAAAATACAGAAAATATTTTTGGATATGGTTTCTTCCCTACCGGAAGATACATTATCCGGAGATTTATTTTTATTAGAAGGAAAATCCAGTGTCAGTAAAATTACGGAATCCATTATAAAAAAGGGTTGCACGGAAATAGGTTTTATTGGAGATATAGAATATGCCAGGACAAATTATGAACGCTACGAGGGATATTTATCCGCCATGAATCGTCATAAACTTACCGTTAAAAAAGAGTATAACTTAATTCACAGTATTGGTATTTATACTTATGCGGAAGAAATTAAAGAATTTTTATCGAATCTGAAGCAAATGCCCCAGGCATTTGTCTGTGCCAGTGACTTTGTTGCCCATTTTGTGATAAAATATCTGAATGCCAATAACTATAATATACCGGAAGATATTCTGGTCTCCGGATATGACGGCACAACGGAATATATTGATCAGGCCGATTATCTTACCACGGTGCAGGTTCAGACCCGAGAATTGGGAAAACGTCTTGTTAAACAGCTTTTATATAGAATTGAAAACCCTGATTTTCCATTGGAAGTTATTTATATATATTCTAAAATAAGATACGGTGAATCCACTGGTGTGCTGACACATTAACGCTTAGGCTAATAACGCAGCAAATGGAAACGAAGGCAAGTTATTAGTCAAGAGGTCAGTGTGTCAGTGCACTAGCTTCTGATGTCTTACTAAAAAAGGTCCTGTCTCAATATCCATAAAGGTATGAGACAGGGCTTCTATTATGGCACATTATATTTTCTTAATTATGACATATTATATCTTTTTTGCAATGATAATTATGATACAATACGTTTTTTGCAACTATATTTACAGCCTAAATTATCACAGACACCGGTAGTATATACCTCTTCGGTACAGCTGTCTTCCTCTTCTTTATTTTTGTTTTTAATTAAAACTGAAATATTCTCTATATCGGTAAAGCCGTGTGCGATGAGTACCTGTTGGAGTTCCGCGAACCATAAACCCTTCTTAATCGGAGTAACTTTATCAGATTTCTCCTCAACATACAGGACTTGATTTTCCTTGTCTAAATCCAGATTTTCATAATCAATTTGATACAAATTCTTCCTGTTAATTAATCCCAAGTCTTCTAATGTTTTAACCATACGGTAAACCGTTGCAATGCCTACCGTTGCATCTTTTTTTACTGTTTTATAATATATCTCCTTGCAGCTAGAGCATTCATCTTCTAATATTACACTTATCAACAGCCTTCTCTGTTCCGTAATACGGAATCCTTTTTTCCTGAGCTGATCCAATATAATTTCTCTTTTATGAATTTTAGCTAGCATAGGTTCATTTTCTAGTATTCTATTCATAATAACTCCTTTCACTGTGCTCCCGTCTGCCAAAAACAAATACTCCACCTTAAAGTTTTCTGTTCCATCAGGGATAAAATATATAATATTCAGCAAATGGCCTTTCCCAATCTTGCCGGTGAAAGGCCATCTGAAAAATATTGTAAGCATTTATAATAATTTCATGGCCCTGATAGTTATCCACCCAAAAGTCTAAATCTGTCTTTTATAATAATCGGCAGATTTTCCGCAGCCAGAGCAGCCGCATCCGCAGCTTCCGCCGGCCTTATGGGATTTAAAAGTCCTGTAGCCTGCAAAGGCTATACCGCCAAAAACAATAATTCCAACTATAACTGTAGACAACATAGTTATGCCACCTCCTTAAATTTTACGGACAGGTCGGATTTGCCGGCAACCTTGCTTGGTCTTCTGAATAAAGCGTAAATTAACGCTGCAAGCAAAACAAAGGCAACCGCCGTGCTGATATTGAATCCGTTACCTGTAATCAATAAACCTAACTGGTATACAATTAATGAAACGATATAAGCGAATATGGTCTGATAACCAACGGAAAACCAGGTCCATTTTGCCGAACCCATTTCAGAGCGGTTGGCACCGATAGCCGCAAAGCAAGGTGCGCAGAGTAAATTAAATACCAGGAAGGAATACGCGGCAAGCTGTGTAAAGGCTGCCTGAAGATTTCCCCAGACTTCCGTACCGTCTTCTGCAACCTCACTGAAGCCATAAAGGATACCAAAGGTTCCCACAACATTTTCTTTGGCAATTAATCCGGTTACGGTAGCTACGGCCGCTTTCCAGTTGCCCCATCCTAAAGGTACGAAAAGAGGAGCCATAACCCTGCCCAGCGTAGCCAAAATAGATTCCTCAATATCCACCGTGTGCAGGTTCCATCCATAGGCTTGTAAGAACCAAACACCGACGGTTGCTAAAAGAATGATAGTCCCCGCCTTTTTCATAAATGCTTTAGCACGTTCCCATACATGGATCAGGACACCCTTTAAACCCGGTACGTGATATGTGGGAAGTTCCATAATAAAAGGAGCGGGATCTCCGGAAAAAATCCTCGATTTCTTCAATATAATACCCGATACAATGATCGCCGCCATTCCGATAAAATAGGCGGACGGTGCGACCCAGACGGAGCCGGGAAATAAAGCTCCCGCTATAAGTGCGATAATAGGGAGCTTCGCGCTGCAGGGAATAAAGGTAGTTGTTATAATAGTCATTCTGCGGTCATGTTCATTTTCAATGGTCCGTGTGGCCATAATGCCCGGCACACCGCATCCGGTTCCGATAAGAATGGGAATAAATGATTTTCCGGATAATCCGAACTTTCTGAATATACGGTCCATAATAAAAGCGATACGGGCCATATAGCCGCAGTCTTCCAACAGTGCCAGGCAAAAGAAAAGCACCATCATCTGGGGAACAAACCCCAGGACAGCACCGACGCCTGCTACAATACCCTCCAGAATCAGGGAATTGAGCCAGCCTGCTGTGCCGATTGCATTGAGGAAGCTTTCGAGGGTATCAGGAACAAGACTCGTAAATAAAACATCATTTACCCATCCGCTGGCCATACCTCCGATAGTGGAAATGGATATATAATATACAAGAAACATTGCAAGCGCAAAAATAGGAATCGCAAGCCATCTGTTGGTTACAATCCTGTCTATTTTATCGGTTCCGGACTCACCGGTGAGATTTTTCTTATGTAGAATCTGTTTTACCACCTTGCTTATATAATTATAACGCTCATTGGTAATAATGCCTTCGCTGTCATCGTTAAACTTTTTCTCGCACTCTGCAATTATGCTCTCAATCCGTTCCTGGATATCCTTATCAAAAGATACCTGTTCAATGACCTTTTCATCCCGTTCAAAAAGCTTTATGGCCAGCCAGCGGCCGTTCATACCATTTAAATTATCTCCCACAATATCCTCTATCTGGGACAAGGCATCTTCCACCGCATCGGAAAAAGTATGGCCGGGCGTAGAAAAGGATTTAGACCTGGCAAGTTCCACCGCCTTTTCGGCTACTTCTTTGGAACCGATACCTTTTACTGCTGAAGTTTCAACTGCTTCGCAGCCGATGGTAGCTTTTAATTTTTTTATATCGATGGTATCCCCGCTTTTACGGACGGCATCTATCATATTTATTGCCATTACAACGGGAATGCCGATTTCCATAAGCTGCGTCGTCAGATACAAATTTCTTTCAATGTTGGTGCCGTCGACAATATTGATAATTGCGTCCGGCTTCTCATTAACCAGATAACTTCTTGAAACAACCTCCTCCAATGTATAAGGTGAAAGAGAATAAATTCCGGGTAAATCCTGAATAATAACATCCTTATGCCCTTTCAGCCTGCCTTCTTTTTTTTCTACCGTTACACCCGGCCAGTTACCCACATACTGAGAACTTCCGGTCAAATCATTAAACATGGTGGTCTTACCGCTGTTTGGATTACCGGCAAGCGCAATTTTAATTGACATCTTTCTATCCCTCCTGATTGGTGTTAAAAATGTTTTTTAACAACCCCTCAAAATTATTTATCTAATTCTGTGCTATTTCTATCTGAGCAGCCTCATCTTTCCTAAGGCTTAAATCATAACCTCTTACGGTAACTTCAATGGGATCTCCCAAAGGTGCAACCTTAATCACTTTCACAATAGCTCCCGGAGTAACCCCCATATCCATAATTCTGCGCCTTATAGGTCCCTTCTGACCTAAACTTGATACCTTACCTGTCTCCCCAGGCTTTAATTCCTTTAATGTCATGTCTTTTTCCTCCTAAGCTACCATTATTTTAGATGCCAAACCCTTGTTGATTGCAATTCTGACACCTTTAACCAAAATTATCAACCCGCTGCTATTTTCTGATAATAGCTTTACGCTTTCCCCTTTTACAAAACCCAAATCCTGAAGATGGCGTACTACATCTTCTTTCCCTTTTAAATTCATAATTACCTTGGTTTCACCAATTCCGGCAAATGTAAGTGACATAATTGCACACTCTCCTTTTTATTTTTGGGAATGATTATCATTTGCAATTATTATATGACTTAATTTTTTGCTTGTCAATATATTAATGAAAATTGTTATCATTTTTTAAAAGTTTTGCGCAAGGAAAAAGTATCCAATTGATTCTAATTTAAATTTGAAAAAACGGATACTTTCTTATTTTAAATAAATATGCTTCATGAATTATACTGCCGGCGGAATATAATCCTGATAAAGGCCGGCGGATTTCCTTTATTTCTTTTTTTGCTGACCAGAAAAGCATTTTTGCTGTCCGGCAAGATAATTGATAAACTGCTGCGCGGTTCTGCCGGAACGTCCGCCATGGCTCATTTCCCATATATTGGCCTGGGCGCATAATTCCTCCTCAGAAAAAGTATTAGAATCAATCTGTTTTGCCAGACCTTTTACTATATCATAATACTCTTTTTGATTCGGAGCCGGATAATTAATGGTTATACCAAATCTTGCAACCAGGGATAGTTTTTCCTGCATGGTATCGGAATGATGCAGTTCATCCCCCGATATATCCGAACGGTCGTTCCAGGTTTCCCTGATTATATGTCTTCGGTTGGAAGTTGCGTATATTAATACATTATCCGGTTTTGTCTCCAGCCCGCCTTCGATGACCGCCTTTAAATATTTATATTCTATTTCAAACTCTTCAAAGGACAAATCATCCATATAAATAATGAATTTGTAATTACGGTTTTTCACCTGCGCAATGACGGAAGATAAATCTTCAAATTGATGCTTGTATATTTCAATCATCCTAAGGCCTCTGGCGTAATATTCGTTTAAAATCGCTTTTACACTGGTGGATTTGCCTGTTCCGCTGTCGCCGAATAAAAGGACATTGTTTGCCTTTCTTCCTTCTACAAAAGCTTCCGTGTTATCTATCAGTTTTTTCTTTTGGATTTCATAGCCAACCAGATCTCTTAAACGAATATTATCCGTATTCGTAATAGGATACAACCTTACATCCTGATCTTCATGTTTTATGCGGAAAGCTTTATTTAAGCCGAATTTACCAACACCATAATCCCGGTAGAAATTAGTGACTATGGTTAAAATATCGGTCTCATCCTCAGCCTTTTCGATTTGGCTGCTCAACAAACGTACTTTATCACCTACGTTTTTATTATATCTTTTTCCGTTTTTTACCATGGCCTGATAATTTAAAATAATACGGAAGCAATTAATTCCTAATTTTCTTTCTACTGTACTGAAATCGTAATTAAATAATTCCCTGAATATTTTAAAATCACCCTTGGCAAATTGATTTACCGTTCCCTCCTGTATTCCTACCTTCTCGCAGGTAACACTAAAGGGATTCTCATTGGTGGCAAGAATATATGCAAGATAATTATGCCATAAATTTTGATCAAAGCCGTATTCAGTTGCCAAGTCCAGCAGCCGGTTAATCTGTATGTAAATTTTAGCTATAATTTCTTCCTTTAATATGGAAGCGGAATCATTTTGTACCACCGCCAATTTATTCATTTCCTCAATGGTTTCAGCCAGGGCAAAAAGTATGCTGTCTTTCCCTAAACTACGGTATATTACTAATTTTGATATTCTGCTGTACATATCTCCTCCGGAATGATGTAATTGGTTTATAAATTTTCTTCTTATCCTATAACCTATACTAATTCTATACTACATTCTGTCCGGCGCATCAAACCCCAGCAGATCAATACAGGTTTCCAGTATTCCCTGCGCCAATGTAATCAAAGAAATCCAGGACTGCTGTTTTTCTTTATCCTCCTGCGCTATAATTTTATTCTCATGATAAAAACTGCTAAATGCGTTGGCTACGTCATAGATATACTGGCATATTTTATGAGGTGCATTTTCTTCATAACTATGCTCTATCACATCATTGAATTTGGAAATCTCAAGCATCAAGCTTATTTCACCCGGTATGTGGGAAGGAAGGATATTTCCGGCATTTTCCGGATTATTTCCCGTTAATTCCCTGTATTTTATTAGAATGGATTTGATTCGTACAATGGTATACAGAATATAGGGACCCGTATTTCCTTCAAAGGAAATAAAACGATCTATGTCAAATATATAATCCTTGGAAGCCTGATTGGATAGATCACCGTACTTTAAGGCTGCCAGGCCGACTTTCTTTGCTATGTCTTTTGCTTCTTCTTCCGACACTTCACGGTTTTTAATAATTTTATCATATACCTCATCATTTATGCTCTGTATCAGGTTTTCCAGGCGCATAACCCCGCCTTCCCTGGTTTTAAACGGTTTGCCGTCCTTGCCGTTCATAGTGCCGAAACCTAAAAAGGTCAGCTTAACCTTCTCATCCAGAAGTTTCGTTTTCTTTGCGCAGCGGAAGACGGTTTCAAAATAAAGCTCCTGTCTTTTATCAACAATATATATTATGGCATCGGGATCAAATAATTTTCTTCGTTCCACCATGGTCGCCAAGTCCGTGGTATTGTATAAAGTGGCTCCGTCGGACTTAAGAATCATACATGGCGGAATCTCTTTGGTATCCGTTTCTTCCTTCACATCCACAACCAGGGCGCCTTCACTGATTCTGGTATAATTATTTTCCTTCAGATAAGCTATCATATCCGGAATATAGGCCTGGACATCGCTTTCCTTCTTCCATAAATCAAAACTTACCTTAAGGTTATCATAATTCTTTTTTAAATCCTCTATGGATACATTCAAGATATGGTTCCAGAGCGCCGCATATCCCCGGTTGCCGTTTTGCAGCAGATAAGTGGCATTTTTTGCTTCTTCCTTATATTCCGGATGGGTTTTGGAAAATTCATTGGCGGCGGGATAGATTTCTTCCAGTTCCAATATGGTAAAAGGAGCCTCCTTAGGATATTCCCCTGTGTAATTCTCATCAAAGTATATTAAGTTCGGCTGTCTTTTCTTAAGCTCCGTAATAATTAAACCCATCTGCAAACCCCAGTCGCCCAGATGCACGTCCCCGATTACCTTGTGTCCCAAATATCTGCTTATCCGCTTAATGCTTTCACCTATCACCGCGGAACGCAGGTGTCCTACATGCAACGGCTTAGCAACATTCGGCCCGCCGTAATCAATTATAATGGTCAGGGGATTTTCTGATTTTTCACAGCCATATTGGTCCGCAGGTCTCATTTTATTTAAATAATCTGCTATAAACGCTGTATTTAACGTGATATTGATAAAGCCCGGCATGAGTGCCTCTATCTTACTAAAGGTCCTGCTGTCCTTAACACATTCCACTATTTCCTCCGCAATTACAATAGGAGCCTTTTTATATGATTTTGACGCAGCTAACGCACCGTTGCACTGATATTGGCATAAGTCCGGACGGTTGGATAAGGTAACCATTCCATATTTACCCTCATAACCATTCTTTTCAAACGCCTGCGTTAATTCTTCGGCAATCATATCAATTAGTTTCTTCATAAATCCCTCCCCTTCGGTCTTTCGGTTTCTCTCGTAAAAAGATGGGTATTAAAGTTAATTCTGGCCTGGTATAATGACGGCCGCTATGATATAACCTATAACCCCCGCACCGCCTGCAAAACAAAATAAAGCCCACAGCAACCTGACTATGGTGGGATCCAGATTAATGTATTCCGCAATTCCTCCGCATACCCCTGCAATCATTTTATTTGTATCGGATCTGTACAATTTTTTTTGTTCCATTTTAATTCCTCCTGTTAATAAATTTTAAGTGCTATTTTATCTATACCGCAATCCAAAGCAAAACTGCCGGCATTCTTTCTTCTGGTTTTGGAATTGCTCTGCCTTAACCGTTATTACTTAATTATAACAGTTCCTATAGCTCAGTCAATAGAAAATCAAAATCCGGGGCAAAACGTTTCTTATCCCTAGAGCGTGTTTGAAAAATCATCGCACCGTTCTGACCGCTCCTCTTTGCCTGTCCAATCACCGGAATAGATAATATTTATTATCTCCGATTATAATATAAAAATTCTCATGGGGCTGTTGTAAAATCTTAAGTTTGCCCTATCCATACTTATTTGCACTTTCCGCATCTGCTGCAGGCACTTGGCGCGGCAGCCAAACCGCCTAATGCGGTTTCCCGCAGTTCATGGGGAATGCTAAGTCCCACATTGTACATAACGGCTACGGTTTCATCAAAAGGCACTATGTTTCCGATATTGCTTAACGCAATTTCAGCGCAGATCAACGCATTGGATACTCCCATGGCATTCCTCTGCTGGCAGGGAGCTTCTACCAGTCCTCCTATGGGATCGCAAATCAGTCCTAAAAGATTGCCGATGGCGCTGGTCGCCGCATGCAGGCACTGCCTGGGAGTACCCCCCATAAGTTCCGTAACAGCGGAAGCCGCCATAGCAGAAGCAGAACCCACCTCCGCCTGACATCCTCCTTCCGATCCTGCTATGGTCCCATTGTAAGCGATGAGATACCCAACGGCACCGGCATTAAATAAAGCTTTTATGATTGCCTCGTCTGTCAGACCCATCTCTTCCTGAATCGCCAGAAAAGCTCCGGGCAGAACCCCGGAAGAGCCGGCTGTGGGTGCCGCCACAATTAAACCCATGGAGCTGTTGACCTCAAGAACCCCCATGGCGTATGCAATCGCCTTTGACATTAAGGTACCGCATACCGGAGAATTACCGGCTAATCTGCGCCGACTGATTCTGGCCGCCTCCCCGCCGATTAACCCGCCCATGGAGGTAATATTCCCTTTTAAAGCTGCCCTTGCAGATTCCTTCATTATGGACCAGGCATGTTCCATTTTACTCTGCACTTCCTCCCGGCTATTTTCAAGATATTCCGTTTCACGCAGTATCATTGCTTCCGATATGGGGATATTTTTTTCATCACATATTTTTATCAGTGCCTGACCCGATGTAAAATTCATGCTCCTTACTTCCTCTCCGTATAATCAGCCATCGATTAATGCTTTTCTATTGAAAATGCACTGAAAACGTTGTTCAATTCTTCAATTTTATCAATCATATCCTCATTAATCGGTTGATCTGTTTCAATGATGGAATACGCGATTGTTCCTTTATTCTCCCTGTATAATTTCATAAATGCAATATTGATATCAAACTGACTTAATATATTAGTAACACCTGCAACCACTCCCGGAAGATCCCTGTGTCTTATGACTAAAGTATAATAGTCTCCGGATAAATCAATATCCACACCGTTAATTTTTTTAATTACCGCCCTGCCTCCGCCTATGGATACTCCGGTAATTGCAGTCTTCTCTTCCTCCTGATCCGTTATAATAATATCCACCGTATTAGGATGCACATCCTTCTTTATCACATTTGTTTCAAATATATAGTGCAGACCTGCTTTTTTTGCATAAGCAAAAGATTCTTTTATTCTGTAATCTTCCGTATCAAACCCAAGCATGCCGGCTACTAATGCCCGGTCAGTGCCATGTCCCCGGTAAGTCTGGGCAAAGGAGCCATATAATATAAATCTTACTTGTTTGACTGGTTTTTTTACCATATTTCGGGCCAGTCTGGCGATTCTTAAGGCTCCGGCCGTATGGGAACTGGAAGGCCCGATCATGTTCGGCCCGATAATATCAAAAACACTCATTTCCTTTGATGAATACATATCTTCTTAATGTCAAAACCTTCCCGTCATGACGCCGCTTAAGCGGCATCTTAAATATCGGTGGAAGATGCTTTTCTTCGCACTTCGCCCTTAAGTGATTTTGACATACTCCTTTCTTATTCCAGAGTACTCTCGAAAACTCTTTGTATGCAGATTTGTGAGATGATTTTTTGTCAGATATGCACAAATTTATGAGGCGTACGTGGAGCGTACGTTGATTAAATTTGTATGTAGCTGGCGAAAAATCAGCCGCAAAGATGCGTACAGGGGAGTTTCCGAGAGTGCTTATATAGTATCTTCCCCAAGTCTGTTTTTAATTAACCCTTTATATGCAAAATTTACTCCATCCCGTATCTTAATATCCTGCAATCTTCATTACCAATTTTACCGGTCTTTTGAAAATTTTGTACCGATATCTTTATTTTATATTATTAAATTATATAAGGTCAACGGTTTGATTACAATTATCAAAATTCTTGAATCCGTCATTCACGGATTTATTCACATACTTGATAAATCTGATAAATGCTTCCTGTCCTTTTTTATTCCGTTTATAGACGCCGGCATGTTCCAGTACTGTTGAAAATACCATGCCGATTTCCTTCTTTATAATATTGTCTATTGTATTCTCATTTAAATTTTGATATTTCGGCAGAAATTCATCCACCCAGCTCTTATGTTTAGCTATTATCTCATTGGAATTAATATCTTTTCCTGAGAGTATATAGCTTTTTAGAATTTCCATTTCTTCCTTTAACCTTGAGGGAAGGACCGCCAGACCCATAACCTCAATCAGACCGATATTTTCCTTCTTTATATGATGCAGCTCGGCATGGGGGTGGTATACGCCGAAAGGATGTTCCTTCGTAACCACGTTATTGCGCAGTACTAAATCGAGTTCATAAAACCCTCCGGCTTTGCGGGCAATGGGAGTTATGGTATTATGGGGTTCATATCCCTTCTTTCCATCCGGCGTGCTACCTGAAACCTGTTTGGCCGGCAGAAGGTTTCCGTCGGAATCCGAATACGCATGTATAAATGCTTCTTCATCCGTATAATTTCTCCAACGGTTCAATATAAAATCCCCCAGCTCAATTAAGGGTTGTGTCGTTTCCGATTTAAGCCGTATAACGGACATGGGCCATTTTACAATACCGGCTCTCACCTTTTCAAATCCATTTATAGCAAAGGATTTTTCAACAGGGGCTTTTGCCATGGCAAATTCATAATTTCCCCCCTGAAAATGATCATGGGTAAGAATGGACCCCCCCACAATGGGCAGATCCGCGTTGGAGCCGACAAAATAATGGGGAAACAGCTTAACAAAATCAAATAATTTACAAAAGGCCGCCCTGTCAATCTTCATGGGCGTATGCTCATAATTAAACACAATACAGTGTTCATTATAATAAACATAAGGCGAGTACTGAAAGCCCCAGTCCTGATTATTAATCCGTATGGGCATTACCCTGTGATTCTGTCTGGCAGGATGATTTACCCTTCCTGTATAGCCTTCGTTTTCCTTACATAAAAGACATTTGGGATAGCCGCTTTGTTTCATCCGCCTGGCGGCGGCAATTGCCGCCGGATCCTTTTCCGGCTTGGATAAATTAATGGTGATGTCAATATCACCGTATTCCGTTTCTGTCACCCATTTAATATCCGTGGCGATACGGTAACGTCTTATGTAATCCGTATCCTGACTGAACTTATAATAAAAATCCGTGGCTTTTTTCGGACTTTCCGAGTACAGGGCTTTAAACCTGCTGATGACTTCCGACGGCCTTGGAACCAGCAGCCCCATAATCCCAGTGTCAAATAGATCCCGGTATACAATGCTGTTTTCCTTTAATATCCCATGTTCATAAGCGTAATCAAGCATACCCTTTAATATTTCTTCCAGGGGCATCCTGTAAAGTACGTGAGGATCTGCTTCTTCAAATTCTTCCAGCCCAAGCAAATCCAATAGCCGGTTAATTGTATATACTTTGTCCTGTTCTGAAACCATCCCCGTTTTTAAGCCATATTCAACCAGTGCCGTTATATATTGATATATCATAAATTGTCCTCCAGTCCTTCAACAGGGATAATCCCCCGCTCCTTTGAAATATCCGTTACAATTCAGCCTATGGTACCGCGAGGTGTTTTTTGTGAGTGGAGCGAAGCGAAAGTCACAGAAAACCCGAGACATGTATGCGCGAAATTATGCATTTTGCATAATTTCTGTGCATCATTTGTTATAGTTCTGCCGCAAGGCTGAACTATGAAAAATATCCCTGTGCAGGAGATTACCTCTGTTTCACAAATATTAACTGTTTTTGTATCCGTTTGGATGGGACTGATGCCATTTCCAGGCGGAAGCAATTATTTCTTCTATCTCCTCATGCTCCGGTTTCCAGCCTAATACTGTTTTTGCTTTTTCACTGGAAGCGATGAGTTTTGCGGGGTCCCCCGCCCTTCTTGGAGCTGCTGCGGCAGGAATGGGATCACCTGTTACCTTCCTTGCGGCTTCAATTACTTCCTTTACGGTAAATCCTGTTCCGTTGCCCAGGTTAAAGATATTGCTTTCCCTGCCTTCCATCAGGTATTTTACGGCTAAAATATGGGCCGAAGCCAAATCCGTAACATGGATATAATCACGAATACAGGTGCCGTCCTTGGTATCGTAATCATTTCCGTAAATACTGATGACATCTCTTTTTTTGTTTGGAACCTGTAGGATTAGCGGAATCAGATGGGATTCCGGGTTGTGTGCTTCCCCGATATTTCCGCTTTTATGGGCGCCGCAGGCATTAAAGTATCTTAAGGAAACATAACGCAGGCCGTGGGCCCTATCCACCCATTTAAACATTTTCTCCATGGATAACTTGGTTTCCCCATAAGTATTGGCAGGCTCCGTCCGGTCCGTTTCTAAAATCGGCACCCGTTCCGGTTCTCCATAAGTTGCGGCGGTCGATGAAAATACTATTTTTTTGATATCATGGGCAACCATGGATTCTAATAATACCTTTGTGCCGCACAAATTATTATCATAATACTTAAGGGGATTGGTCATACTTTCCCCCACCAGGGAATTGGCGGCAAAATGGATCACCGCATCAATTTTCTCTTTATCAAACACGCTGTCCACAAACGCCCTGTTCCGGATATCCCCCTGATAAAAACGGGCCTTGGGATGTACGGCCTCCCTATATCCGGTCTCTAAATTATCTGCGACAACCACGTCCTGACCCTGGTCAATCAATTCATAAACGGTATGGGAACCGATATAGCCGGCCCCTCCTAATACAAGAACTGTCATAATTCAATCTCCTGCCTTTCTTCTCTCTTATCTTGTTTTTTCAATCTTATTTATCTTTTTTCTGTCCTGTCTTCATTTCTTCCGTTTCTTTTTTCCGCCTTGCATCCTTTGTCTTATATCTTCCACTTCATATTCCAGTTTTCTCTTTCCTTTGTCCCGCCTTTTATCTTTCTAATATTTCTTTCTCATTTTCTTCTTCCTGATCTTTTTATAGCCTTGCCGGTCCGTTTCCGATATCCACCACATAAAAATCTGCTTTATATCCTACTTTTTCTTCATAGGTTTTTCCTACCGCATCAATAAAAGATTTAATATAATCATTTTCCACAATACTTACGGTACACCCGCCGAAACCGGCTCCCGTCATTCTGGAACCGATAACACCCTTCTGCTCCCAGGCTGCTTTAGCTAAAGTATCCAATTCCATACCGGTTACTTCATAATCATCCCGCAAGGATATATGGGAGGCGTTCATCAGCTGTCCGAACTCCTGGATATTACCGGCTTTAAGGGCTTTTACGGCTTTTATGGTTCTCTGGTTTTCATACACGGCATGCTTTGCCCGTTTCCTGCACAGGGGATCGCTAATCGCTCCTTTATGTGCTTCAAATTCTTCTTCACTTAGCTCCCCAAGGGCTGCTATATCCATCGCCCCCTGCAATTCCTTCAGCGCTTTCTCGCATTCACCTCTTCTCTCGTTATATTTAGAGTCCCCCAGACCTCTTTTCTTATTGCTGGAAGCAATGACAATTCTGGCATGGTCTAATTTAACGGGGGCATATTCACAGGTTAAATTGCTGGTATCCAAAAAAATGGCATGATCCTTTTTGCCCATAGCCACCGCAAACTGATCCATAATACCGCAGTTTACCCCGATAAATTTATTTTCCCCATACTGGCAGATTAAAGCCAGTTCAATCATGTAAAGGTTAAAATGAAACAATTCTTTTAAAATATAGCCCGTCAGCACTTCCAGGGAGGCGGAAGAAGATAATCCGGAGGAATTGGGGATATTGCCGAAATAAAGAATATCTATGCCCCTGTCAATCACATAGCCTCTCTGATTTAACGCCCAGATGACTCCCTTGGGATAATTTGCCCAGTCGTCTTTCTTATCTTTGGTTAATCCCTCCACAGAAGAAGTGATTACTCCCAAATGTTCATAATTCATGGAATAAAACCGCAGGGTTTTATCCTCTCTCTTTCTTACCGCCGCATAAGTTCCCAGTGTCAGCGCGCAGGGAAATACATGGCCGCCGTTATAATCCGTATGTTCACCGATAAGATTCACCCGGCCCGGTGCAAAATAGACACCTGCATTCCCCCCTGCTCCAAATATTTCGTTAAATTTCTGCAATAATCTTTCCTTCATATAGTACTCCTTTGCCATAGATAGAATTTATTAAAAGCAGCTATTCCAGACCCCGCATTTTAAAATAAACCAAGGGGTTAAAATACAAATTTCATCCGGATATTCTGCGCATAATCCCCGAAGCAGTCTCCAAAGAGATTTACTCCGCCGATATGTTTTGCATCTTCTTTTATACCAATTCTTACCGATATATAAGCATTTTCAGAAAGACGATAATCCTGAATCGGTATGGAATTAATTTTATTATTATCCAGATAGGTGCCCTGCCCCGTCAGCTTCCAGGTTTTTAACATGCCATACTGGGTATTTTTATCCGGCCACCATTCAGGATTTAATTTTCCCCGCCTGCCGCCGAAATCACCGGGGCAGTTCCAGGTCCCGGCTTCCATTCCGTTAACCCAGACCGTTATGTCGGAGGGAAAGTCAAAATTATATTCATGATCCTCGGAACAAAGCTCCATGGATAATTCCATCCGCTTTTCAAGGCGGCTGGTGAGTATTTTATTGGGGAAGCGGTATTCTACGTAGCCCCTGCCAAACCAGAGGAGCTTGGCTTTGGTCCGGTCCGGGTTGTAAAAACACCTGGGTTCGTCTTCTTCATCAATATGCCCCTTTTCACTGACAATTCCGCAGGTAGGCTCCACATAATAATCTACAAAATTGCCGATGGGCATGTTGACGATTTGAGATTCTTCCTCCATTTTGGTTACTAATTCTACGATGAAGGTCTCCAACTGCCTGCTGCATACTTTCATGGAGCCTCTGACGGCAGGTCTTAAGCTGGTTTTTATCAGTCCTGCCTCCTCCAGCACCTTCACATGGGCCGCCGCGGAGGACTGGGGCAGTCCCAGGCGTTCTGCGATTTCATTAATATTTAATTCATTTCTGCACAAAAGCCTTAATATCTCTATCCGAACCTCCGCCGATAACGCCTTTGCCAACAATGCAAGCCGTTTTTTATCATCTAAATCCATCTGTATGGTTTTACTCAAATTTTTGCTCCTTTGCATTGCTATTTATTCATATCAAAATTTCTGTTATAAACTATTATTTCTGTTTTAATTGTAGCACGATTTTTTTATAAAGAAAAGTCTTTTCTAAATAAAATCAAACAATTAACAATTACGGTACGATGATTTTTCAAACATGCTCTAATTTATTTGAATGCCCAAATAGGGCTGATCCGGGTTTTTATACCTGGGGACCAGCCCTGTTTTCATTATTTGCAATATTGTTTCTTTATAAACTTATGTTTTATTTTTCCTTCATATTATTTTTCCCCAAGCGGATTACATTCCAAGAAGCTTTACCTAAATAAGTCGTTAAAGTTCCGTTCTCAATTCTGGTATTCTCAGCCTTTTTAGGTTCAACCGTCTGCTTTGCGGCTGAATTGACGGCCAACAGGTCCCCGTTTGCTAAAATGATATGTTCTATGAGTTCATAGCCGTCAAAGCTTCTGATATCACAGGTAAATTCTATATCATCCTCCAAATCCCGGTTTACTGCAAATATGGTCACCTCCTCCGCTTCTTCATTGTATACCACCGCTGCATCCACATCAAAAACATCCGTATATTCCCTGGTATCATGCCTGGTGGAATATAACACCGGCTGCAGAGCCGTCCCTCTGCCATATCTGGAAGCATGAAGGTAGGGATAGTATATGGTTTGTTTCCAGGCGGGCCCGTCTGCTTTTGTCATGATGGGAGCTATGACATTCACAAGCTGTGCCAGGCAGGCCATTTTTACCCTGTCCGCATGTTTTATAAAGGTAATTAACATAAGACCTACCAATAAGGCGTCTTCAAAGGTATAGATATCCTCCAAAAGCGCGGGAGCTTTCTGCCACGGCTTTCTTTTCATGGCATCGTCGTCCGCCCGGCGGGAATGATACCATACGTTCCATTCGTCAAAGCTTAAGTTAATATTCTTTTTTCCCCGTTTTTTCGCTTTCACATAATCGCAGGTTGCAATTACGGTTTTGATAAAATGTTCCGTCTCCATGGATTTGGCCAGGAAATTGGCCGTATCATTATTATAATTGCCAAAATATTGATGAAGGGAGACATAGTCCGCATAATCGTATGTATGCTCCAAAGTGACGGCTTCCCATTCGGGAAAAGTCTTCATTCCGGTACTGGAACTTCCGCAGGAAACCAGTTCAATCTCCGGGTCGATTAATTTCATGGCCTTTGCCGTTTCATAAGCAAGCCTGCCGTATTCCTCCGGAGTTTTGGAACCAAGCTGCCAGGCTCCGTCCATTTCATTGCCCAAACACCAGGTCTTAATTTTGTGAGGCTCCTTATACCCGTGTCCGATACGCAGGTCGCTGTATTTTGTCCCGGCTTCATGGTTGCAGTATTCTAACAGGTTGCAGGCGTCGCTTACTCCTCTGGTCCCAAGGTTTACCGCCATCATCACATCACTGCCCACTAGCTTAGCCCATTTGGCAAATTCATTTAATCCCACTTCATTGGTTTCAAGGCTTCTCCAGGCCAGCTCCAGCCTTTTCGGCCTCTCTTTAACGGGTCCCACACCGTCTTCCCAGAAATAATTGGACACAAAATTGCCTCCCGGATAACGGATAACCGGCACATTAAGTTCTTTAACCAGTTCCATAACGTCTTTCCTGAAACCATCCCTGTCCGCGCTTGGATGGCCGGGCTGATAAATTCCTTCATAAACTCCTCTGCCTAAATGTTCAATAAAAGAACCGTAAATTCTTTTATCGATTTTTGCAATCTTAAACTCCTTATCAATTACCATTTTTACGTATTTTTTTGCCATACTGTAATCCTCCTGTCATCTTTCAATTCAATATGAATTAATTTCAGTAAATTTAAAATATTAAAATAATATTTATGATATTATTATACTATTTTCAGGGAATTACATCAAGATATATTTTACTTTTTTGTAAAATATTATACTTTTTATCAGTTTAATAAAAGGTAAAATTTAGTAAAGCCATATTTTATGCATATTTTAAATAAATTTAAAATTTATTTTAAGAAATTCTAAACTAATATATTTGATACATTTGAAAACCGGCAAAAAGCCGGTGAAACGAAAGCGGTAAAAAACGCTGTGACGGCCAGATGACCATACACCGAATGTGATTTATCTTCTGTTTGGCATAAGGTGTATTGCCATTCCCTCCATATCTTCCACCGCTTCCGTCACAGCTTCATTATAGGTGGGATGGGGCCTTATGACAGCCGTCATATCCTTTACCGTTAATCCGTTTACTATAGCTGCGGTAAATTCCCCGATCATATCCGTTGCCCTGGCACAGATTACCTGCGCTCCTAATAGCTTGCCGGTTGCCGAATCGCTTATAACTTTGACATAGCTTCTTTCATCCATGGATAAAACGGCTTTTGCATTTCCCGACATAGGATATTTACCCGTCCTTACGGCATAGTCCCTGGCAACCGCTTCCTCCTCGCTAAGTCCGACAACCGCGACTTCGGGTGAGGTGTAAATGCAGGAGGGAATTACATCCAGATTAACGGTGAGAGGCAGGTTGCACATATTCTCCACGGCCGCGATACCCTGTGCCGCCGCCCCGTGTGCCAGTTGGGTTCCTTTTATTACATCTCCAATGGCATAGATTCCCTTTATACTGGTTTCGAAATCCGAATCCACTTTTATTTTATCCCCGTCCATATCCACGGAAAATCCAGGCTCAAACAGATCTTCCGTATTGGCCATACGGCCTGCTGAGACCAGGATTCCGTCGGCAGTTATTGTTTTAGCTGTTACAGCTTTCGCCTTTTCCTGACCTGGACTGCCGGCATGCCTGGATAAGCCTCCCGTTCCCTCCTCATATTCACAGCTTAACCCATTCTTTTTTGTTTCGCAGCCTAGCCCATCCCTTTCTGTTTCAGAGTTTAAATTATCCTTTTCCGTAATTTTCATAACCCTGGAGCCGGTATGAATTTTTATTCCTTTTTTCTTAAGATTCATGGCAACACTTTGGGAAACCTCTTTATCCATGGCGGGCAAAATACGGTCCGCCGCTTCAAGGATTTCAACTTCACAGCCAAACTCCCGGTAAATAGTCGCAAATTCAATACCGACAACCCCTCCGCCTATGATCAGCAGTTTTTTGTATAAGCCATCCCTTCTTTCCAGCAATTCGTCACTGGTTACCACATGACTGCCATGAATGCCCCGGATGCCGGGAAGGTACGGCCTTGATCCAGTTGCTATCAGAATTTTATCCGTGGAAATCTCCTCCCGTTTTGCTTCCTCGTCTGATAAAGCGCCCCTTTCCCGGGTAATCACAAGGGCACCCTGACCTTTGACAGAGGCCGTTCCATTGATAAATGTAATTTTATTGGCTTTTATCAGTCCTCTTATCCCTTCCCGGAGCTTTTTCACCACTTCCTCTTTTCTGTCCTGTATCTTTTTTATATCGTAACTTAATCCAGATATTCCAATTCCAAATTTTTCAAAGCCCGCCGCTTCATAATACAAATGGGCGCTGTGCATTAAAGTTTTGGTAGGAATACAGCCGCGGTTTAAGCAGGTTCCACCTATTTCTCTGTTTTCGATAAGAACTGTCTTCAGGCCTGATTTTGCAGCCTTAATTGCGGCGGTATAACCTCCGGGACCGGCCCCGATTACCGCCAGATCAAATTTTTCTTCCAATACCGTCTGCTCTCCTCTCTTTTTCAATTTCAATGTCGTAAGGAATGTTATCCACCGTGACTGGAATAAATCCTCTTTCTGTCCCGATGGTTGCAGCCTTCTCAATCCTGCCTTGTTATAACTGTTCCGATTCCCTCTTCCTATAAATTATAAACGGATTCTTTCTATCCACTCTTCCCATAACGGATTGTTCAGATTCCCTCTTCCTTAAGAATATTAATAATTCCTTTCCGTATGGTATCCGATACCGGGTCCCCGGAATCAATTTCCTTTAAACGCCTTACCAGGCTTTCCGCTGTAAATAAACAATTTTTAAAATAATCCGGAATCCGGCTGATAAACCAGATATCCATGGCGTCAGAATAAGCCATACATTCCTTTACAACACCTGCTTGAACGTGAAACTGAATATCAATATTTCCCCATTCCAGCCTTTTTTCAATGGAATAATTAAACTCCATTTTCTTACCAAAAATCCAGTCCCAGGAGGAATATTTTTTACTCAGCTCTTCTATTTCCTCATAATCCATACAGGAGGATTCTACGGGTATGGGCCGCCTTTCATAAACCTGGGAAAACGCCTGTATCAATGCTTCTTTCATTGTTTCAATATTCAGGCTGTCATTATATTCCGACAGGTTGACTACTCTGGACTTAACGGATTCCACACCTTTTAAAACCAGCTTATCCCGGGATACATTCAAATACTTTGACATATTTTCCATATCCACATGGATTAACAGAGTACCATGGTGGTAGGAATGCCTGCCGTCCGAATAAAAAGCATTGCCGGAAAATTTTCTTCCTTCCACGGTGATATCGTTGCGTCCTGTCTTTTTGGCGGGTATGGAAAAATTATTTACCGCCTTTAGAATGACCTTAAGCTGCTTCTCCAAATCATAATCCTCTTTGTTTACCACAAAGGTAAAATTAAGATTGCCTAAGTCGTGAAATACGGCTCCGCCTCCGGACAATCTGCGTACTAATTTGCCCCCGTCTTCCTTAAGTTCTTTTATCCGGCACTCCTTCCAGGGATTCTGATTTTTTCCGATTACCACAGTCTTTTCATTCTGCCATAAATACAGGACGCACTCGCCCTGTTCCACATGGTTTACCAGGTATTCCTCCAGTGCCAGGTTGTTGTATGGATCGTATTCTCCGCTGATTATATATTTTATGTGGTTTATCAAGCTTTACCTCTTTCTCTATCCTTTAGAATGTATACCTTAATATTGGATTTCTTGCTGCGGTTACTTCGTCGGGGCGGCCCACCGGGGTGTTTTTCGGTGAGTCCCAAAGACCCTGTGGATTGGTTTGGGCCTCTTCATATACTTTTTTAAATATGGCGATTACCCGATCCATGGTTTCTCTGGATTCCGTTTCCGTGGGCTCCAGCATCAGGGCCTCGTGGACAATTAACGGGAAATACATAGTTGGGGGATGAATTCCGTAATCCAGTAACACCTTGGCAATATCCAGGGCGGAAATTCCCGTCTCTTTCTTAAGTTCCTCAAGGCTCATGACAAATTCATGCATACACGGGCCTTCAAATGGAACGGGATAAGTGTTTTTTAACTGATTCATCATATAATTAGCATTTAAAACAGCATTTTCCGACGCCTTTTTTAGTCCGTCCCCGCCCAGGGTAAGGATATAGGTTAAAGCCTTTACAACCACCAAAAAATTCCCGTAAAATTCCTTTACTCTTCCGATGCTTTCGTTTGTTTCCTCCTTTTTCTGTATCCGTGGCGCGGGCAGATATTTTTCCAGTATTGCTCTGCAGCCTACCGGCCCGCTGCCCGGGCCTCCTCCGCCGTGGGGAGTGGAAAAGGTTTTATGAAGATTTAAATGCACCACATCAAATCCCATATCTGCCGGCCTTGCAATTCCCATAATGGGATTTAAGTTGGCGCCGTCATAATAGGCAAGTCCTCCCGCGTCATGTATAATCTTAGTGATTTCCAATATATTTCTGTCAAATAATCCTACGGTATTGGGATTGGTAAGCATAAAACCGGCCGTATCCTCCCCCGCGGCCTTTCTTAATTCCTCCAAATCCACATAGCCTTCTTTTGTGGAAGGAATGTTAATAACGGAAAATCCGGCCATTGCAGCGCTGGCAGGATTGGTTCCGTGAGCAGAATCCGGGACGATGATCTTCGTACGTTTGTCATCCTTTCTGTCCCGATGATAGGCGCGTATTAATTTAAGCCCCGTAAATTCCCCATGGGCGCCGGCCGCCGGCTGGAGGCTCATATAATCCATGCCGGTTATTTCACACAGATATTCTTCCGCAAGCTTCATAACCTCTAAGCATCCCTGTACGGTATGCGCTGTCTGCAGAGGGTGTATATTTAAAAATCCGGGCAGATTCGCCGTCTCTTCATTAACCTTCGGGTTATATTTCATAGTACAGGAGCCTAAGGGATAAAAACCGTTGTTAATACCATAGGTGCACCCCGCAAGTTCCGTATAATGCCTGCTGATATCCGTCTCCGACATCCGGGGCAGATGAAGCTCTTTTCTGCGTAAATATTTACCGTCCGGCTCCACTACAGGTACATCACAGGAAGGCAGTATATCACAGCCTCTTTTGTCCTTACTTTTTTCAAAGATCAGTTCCATTAACCATTAACCTCCTGCAAAATTTTAATTAATTCATCCATTTCCTCTTTGGAATTCATCTCCGTGGCACACCAGAGAATATTACCCGAATTTTCACCCTGTAAGGGATACCCTCCGAGAATTCCATGCTGTTCCAGCCCTTCCATAACCCGCCTGGCATCTCCTTGGCAGGTGGTTACAAATTCATGAAAAAATTCGCCGGTATAAACCAGGCCGTATCCCTCTAATTCGCATAACCGGCCCGCCAGATAATGGGCCTTTGAGATACAAAGAGCCGCCGCCTGCTCTAACCCTTTCTTTCCCATGACGCTTAAACAAACGGAAGCAGTTAAAGCACATAATGCCTGATTGGAACAGATATTGCTGGAAGCCTTTTCACGTCTGATATGCTGTTCCCTGGCCTGGAGGGTTAACACAAACGCCCTTCTTCCCTTTGTATCCTTTGTCTCACCCACAATCCTTCCCGGCAGCTTTCGCATCATACTCTCGGAAGCGGCCATAAATCCCAGATAGGGCCCGCCAAAGGCCAAAGGCATTCCAAGGGGCTGGCCTTCTCCTACCGCTATATCCGCGCCATATTCTCCCGGAGTCTTTAAAATTCCCAGTGAAATAGGATTACAGCTCATAATAAACTTAGCCCCGTTTTTATCGGCTATCTTCTTTACCGCGTCGCAGTCCTCCAGCTGTCCGTAATAATTCGGCTGCTGGATCAGAATACAGGAGGTTTCCTCACCCGCATATTCCTCCAGTTTCTCTAAATCAGTTCTTCCCTGCTTTTCCGGCACTGTCACAATTTCTGTATCCGTCCCGCTGCAATAGGTTTTAATGGTTTCCGTAATATCTAAGTTAACCGTAGCTGAGATAACCGCTTTCTTTCTTTTTCTTTCCCTGCACATAATTACCGCTTCCGCCGCCGCGGTGGCTCCGTCATACACAGAGGCATTGGCCACATCAAGTCCCGTAAGCTCGCAGATCATGGTCTGGAATTCAAAGATGGCCTGGAGGGTTCCCTGGCTGATTTCCGCCTGATAGGGAGTGTATGCTGTTACGAACTCTTCCTTGGAGGTTATCTGCTTTACAAGTGAGGGGATATAATGGCGATAAGCTCCGCATCCCCTGAAGATACTTTTAAATACCTTGTTTTTCTCAGCGATTTGAATTAATTTACGGCGTACTTCCATTTCCGATAATCCGTCGGGAATGTCTAAGGGCCTTTTCATCCTTACCTCTTCCGGTATATTAGAAAAAAGTTCCTCCACCTTTGAATATCCCATGGAATTTAACATATCCTGCTGCTCTTTTACAGTATTAGGCACGTAAGTCCCCATCTCTATTCCTCCTCGTGAATGAATTGCTCATATTCTTCTCCGGATAGGAGCTCTTCCTTTGCGCTAATATGATCCACCTCAATAAACCAGGCATCATAAGGATCAGAATTAATTAATTCCGGCTGATCCAATAAATCCTCATTCACTGCTTTTACCGTACCGGTAACCGGACTGTATACGCAAGAGACTGCTTTCACCGATTCCACGTCGGCAAACTCTTCTTTCACCGTTACTTCGTCTCCCACCTCCGGCAGATTCACAAAAACCAGATCCCCCAGTTCCTTTTGTGCATAATCGGTAAGTCCGATCCTTGCTGCCGTTTCATTTAAAAACTGTACCCATTCATGGGTTTTGGTAAATAAAAATTCCTTCATGATTAAATCCTCCATAATTTTAATTTATACCGGATACAAACTGCTTTTGCAGGTTATTTTTTATAGTCTTTTTTATCGAATAGGAAATTGCATCCTATTCGATAAAAAGCCGACCGCGGATGCACATGACGCGCCATAGGAAGTTTGTCACTGAAGTGACGGCGCGTCAGCGCAGAGTTTGCTTTGCAAACTCTTTCTTGTAAAAAGGCAATTCCGCAACTTCTGCCGCAATTTTTCTGCCTCTTACCTCTACGTCAAGTTTCGTGCCTGTTTTCGTATATTCCATATCCAGTAACGCCATGACCGCCGGACGTCCAAGATAGGGAAGGTGCGTTCCTGAGGTGGTCATCCCAACCGTTTTATCTTCAAAATACACCGTACATTTTTCCCTTGCTATTCCTCTTCCGGTAATATATAATCCCACACGCTTCCTCTCCGGCTCCCCTCTGGCCTCCAGGCCTTTCTTACCGATAAAATCCTCTTTATCCATCTTGACCGCAAATCCCAAGCCTGTTTCAAGGGGTGAAATAGCATCGTCCATTTCATGACCGTATAACGGCATGGCCGCCTCCAGCCGCAAGGTATCCCTGGCCCCCAGCCCGCATGGGATCAAGCCCTCTTCTTTGCCGGCCTCCAGTAAAGAATTCCATAGATTTTTAGTAGTCTCCGGTTTACAATACAGCTCATAGCCCTCTTCCCCGGTATAACCGGTTTTAGATATAAGGCAGGGTATACCGCCTACCGCCCCTCTTTCCACAAAACTATAATATTTAACCGGAATATCCTTAATTTCCGTAAGCTTTAATAAAATTTCTTCAGATTTTGGTCCCTGCAGGGCTAACTGGGCCACTTGATCGGAAATATCCTTAAATTCCACACTTCCGGATAAATGCCCTTTTATCCATTCCACATCCTTAAAACGGTTTGCCGCATTAATGACCAAAAGAAATTTTTCCTGGTTCAGCTTATATACCAGTAAATCATCCACAACTCCCCCTGTTTCGTTACACATGGGACTGTATTTCACCTGACCGTCATACATCCGGCCACAGTCATTGGTAACTAACCGCTGTACGTTAGAAAGTGCATCCTTTCCGGCAAGTGTTACTTCTCCCATATGGGAGACATCAAATAATCCTGCCGCTTTCCTGACTGCCATATGCTCGGCAATTACACCGGTTTCATATTGAACCGGCAGAAGATAACCTGCAAATGGTAACACTTTTCCTCTACATTGCACATGACAATCGTAAAGAGGTGTCTTTAATTCCATAATATCCTCCTTTTCCTTCTCTGCTCCGGAATTATAATATTTTTTATCCGGGAGTATTTTATGTAAGTTACGATTATTCATAACGTCTTTCCCGGAAGGGCCCAACACTTGGGGAGTAAATAAAAAAAGACGTACTGAATAATCAATACGCCTCTGTTGATTTACCTGAAAGATTCCTTTACGCATCTATACATAAAGTTGCTTCGTCGGTGCCCCGTCGCTTTCCAGAGTATCGTCCGGAATTGGTCCTTTTGCCTGAGAGTTATTGCGAGTCACCTTCGGCGCCGTAAAAATTTAGTCATCTTTACAGTCTCTCCCAAATCCATCAACCGATTTTTATTACATTTTAATATATTGTTCTTTAGAAGTCAATATTAATTTAGCACGATTACACAATTATTCAATTAAGCCAAAGCCCCAGTCAGGGTTGGGGTAGACCAGATTACCGTTTCTGACTGCCGTCCTGGTAATGATATATTGGACAATAGTACCGTCCATATTAGGAAGATATCCCTCCACTATCCCCTGTTCCAATAAGCCCGCGGCTACCCCTGAAGCATAGGCGGATGCTATACTGGTACCGGAAAAAGGCAGAAATGTATCATAGATGGTAGGCGCCAGCATATTCATGCCGGGTGCCGCAACATCCGGTTTCGGTATATCAAGTAATGTAAATCCCCTGCTTGCATTATAATCCAGAGTTCTGTCAACGGGGTTGTAAGCCGTTACCGTGACCGTATTATACCCATTACCCGGAAGACAGATTGTTGTATAGGGATTGGAATTATTAAAATAAGTATCTTCCGATATAAAATTCTGTATTGGCAGCCACATATGATACCGGTTAATCAAGTCTGCCGTTCCTCTTATCCTGAATCTCCACACACCTTCCATGATATTTTTAAAACGGAATGAAATTAACTGTTCTTCCGAATATGCTTCACTGATAAAATTATCAACATATATGGTGGTGGAACCAAATAAAATCGTTAAGCTATTTTGTCCTACAAAATCATCTGCAATATAATAAATAAACTCCCCTGTAGGGGCATAAAGTTCTATGGTTATAACATTGGGCTGATATCCCCATAATTCCATGGAAAAGTTTTTATCCCTTGCACCGACATTCAGTTCAACCATATCATAATAATTAGGAGGGATTATTTCACCATAATAATGATGTCTTTGGTTTCCCTCGTTTCCCGCAGCCAGAACGATCGCATTTCCCGGAAGACTTCCGATTTCTGAAAGATAATTGCTCATGATATCCTCTCCCTTGTGGGAGCCCTGGGAAGAACCGATACCCAGGCATATAATTAGGGGGCGCTGTAACCGGTTTGCCGTTTTTAATAAATAACTGATTCCCATCATAATATCAGTTTCCTGATAACATATAGCTTCCCTGGGAATACCAAAATAATCTTTCAGATTCGGTTTCGCCGGTTTTAATTTTACAATAATTAATTCGGCGTTGATTGCAACACCGGAAAAATTATTTTCTTCATTATAAAAACCGGCTGCAATTCCGGCCATGGCAGTTCCTTCCCCAATGGTATCCGTGCTTGGCACCACATCCAGAGGATTTATTGCTTTTAAAGCTTCATTAATCTGTTCTTGGGTATATTCCGTTCCATAAAAATAATCTTTTGGATATTGATTATCACTATCTAAGGATTGATCCCAGATACACATAATTTTTGAGGTATTATCAGAATACCGGAAAATCGGATTTGTATAAACAATCCCTGTATCTACAAATCCGATCAATACTCCTCTCCCTGTTATATTTTCTTCCGGTAACCTGCGTACCGTATATCCGCCTTTCGATTCATTCGGAAAAAAAGTCATTAATCCATAACATTTCGGTATTGCGGCATAGCCAAACCGCCTTATGCTATTTACCGTGAATTCACTAACCGGAATATGCGCCACCGCATATCTATCATTTATCATATGATAAGAAATATCCGGAATACTTTCAAAATAATCCATATCTCTTCTATATTCTACCAACAAATCCGCATAGTCATTACTTATAATTTTATACTTATCATTTTCGTTCATGTTCTACCAATAAGTTTATTCTTATTGTAATTTATGTTATTTAAAAGGAAATGTGACTTACTATTTTTGGAAATAAAAATTATATTTGACAATATAATAAGAACTTGTTATAATAACAAAAACATAATAAAAGCGTTGACAAGGAGTAGTACATACTCGCCAAAAGCACAGAGAGAAGATGGTTGGTGCAAATCTTCCTGGAGGGAGTAAAGTGTGTCTTTTACGACATACTTAAGCATAAGCTTTGGAAGTAGCCTTTGAGCTGTGAACCGAACAAGATATCTTAAGTAGACTTCATCGGAGTTTCCGCCGTTAAAAGGAAAGCGGTATCAGATATACCCTGAGTATTGATTAGAAATCGACTCATCTATATCCCGTACTGAATTAAGCGCAAGGAGCACTCCTTGAAGTTAGGTGGTAACACGGACTACAATTGTTCGCCCTAAGCTGATAAATCAGCTTAGGGCTTTTTTTATTGAATAGGACGCAAAGCAACCATTTTATACGAAGGAAATCCCCGCAAAGAAACCGTGCCGACGCTTTATTTTAATGATACAACTGACCGAAGAAAGGAGCTTATTTATGAAAGTAGCAGGTACTAGTTTATTCGTAAAAGCATTAAAAGAAGAAGGAGTAACCACGCTGTTTGGTTATCCCGGCGGATATGCAATTGATCTTTTTGATGAATTGTATAAACAGAATGATATTGAATTAATTTTACCAAGACACGAACAGGCACTAATTCATGCCGCAGACGGATACGCACGTTCCACCGGTAAAGTGGGAGTATGTCTGGTTACCAGCGGCCCCGGTGCGACAAATCTGGTAACGGGCATTGCAACCGCCAATTATGACAGTGTACCCCTGGTATGTTTTACCGGTCAGGTGCCAACCTGTCTCATCGGAAACGATGCTTTCCAGGAGGTTGATATTATAGGTATAACCAGAAGCATCTGCAAATATGGGGTAACCGTCCGAAACCGCGAGGATTTAGGGCGGATTATAAAAGAAGCCTTTTATATCGCCTCCACCGGTAAACCCGGTCCTGTTATTGTAGATCTCCCAAAGGATATTATGCTGGAATCCGGCAGTGATACTTATCCGAAAGAAGTAAATATCAGGAGTTACAAACCTAATTCAAAAGTACACGCGGGGCAGCTTAAAAAAGCCATGGAGATGCTCCGCAACGCCGAAAAACCTGTTTTCTTAGCCGGAGGAGGCTTAAAGCTGTCCCGGGCCGGTAAGGAATTCACAAAGCTGGCGGAAATAACCAAAGTGCCTGTTGTTACTACCATAATGGGCAAAGGCACCATGGACACCGGCCATCCCCTCTATATCGGCAACATTGGAATGCATGGCAGCTACGCCGCCAATCAGGCAATCAGTGAATGTGATTTACTCTTTTCCATAGGTACCAGATTTAACGACAGAATTACCGGAATGCTGGTGGAATTTGCACCAAAAGCGAAAATCGTACACATTGACATTGATTCCGCTTCTATTTCCAAAAA
This sequence comes from Clostridiales bacterium, assembly GCA_015655075.1. GTDB lineage: Bacteria > Bacillota > Clostridia > Lachnospirales > Lachnospiraceae > Anaerocolumna. The sequence goes on from JAATFT010000019.1 coordinate 83,590, forward strand.
CGTAGTGGTAGATATTCCTATTGTGGCAGATGCAAAACAGGCCATCGAAAAAATCCTGGAAGAAATGGTTTCCCCTGATGGGGGTAATAATTCTGGCTCTGCAATGGAATGTAATACGGCTTCCTGGCTGGAACAAATTAATGGCTGGAAACAGGAGCATCCTATCGGCATGAGAAAGGATGCGGGAATGACTCCGCAAAAAATTATTGAGAAAATAAACCGGTTATTTCCTGAATCCATCGTGGTTACCGATGTGGGCCAGCATCAGATGTGGACCACCCAATTTTTAGAGATAAAGGAGGGAAAACAGCTTTTAACCTCCGGAGGCCTTGGTACCATGGGGTATGGATTTCCCGCCGCAATCGGCGCAGGGCTTGGAAATCCGGGCAAACCTGTCATATGCATCTCCGGCGACGGAGGCATGCAGATGAATATTCAGGAAATGGCAACCGCTGTGGCTTTGGAACTGCCGTTAATCCTCTGTATTTTTAATAACAGCTGTCTCGGCATGGTGCGCCAATGGCAGAAACTCTTTTATGACGGACGATACTCTTTAACCTGTTTAAGATCCCACAGAAACTGCAATAAACACTGCGGCGACTTTAGCGGCCAATGTCCCCCATATTCTCCGGATTTTGTTAAACTTGCGGAAAGCTATGGAGCTTACGGCATAAGAGTGGAGACGGAAAATGAAATTGAAACCGCCTTTCTTAGGGCGGTAAAAAATAAACAGGCCCCCACCGTTATTGAATTTATGATTGACAGTGAGGAACTGGTACTGCCCATGGTTCAGGGCGGCAGGTCCTTAAACAACATGATACTGGAATGCTAGAGCGTGTTTGAAAAATCATTGCACCGAGCGGCTGCCGCAAAGAGGCTGCTAAGGGGCATCATGTTGGTAAGGTTGGAGAAAAATAAAATGAAAGAAAGGATTGCCCTAAATTAGGCGTGTTATTCAACGGGTATAAAATTATGAAAAAAAGATGGATTTCCTTATTTGTAGAAAATAATATTGGCGTACTTGCCAAAATTTCCGGTTTATTTTCCGGTAAATCCTATAATCTTGAAAGTTTAACCGTAGGAACTACGGAGGACCCCACCGTATCCCGTATGACCATAGGTTTAAACAGCGACGATGTTACCTTCGAACAAATAAAAAAACAATTAAACCGTATGGTGGAAGTAATAAAGGTTATGGATTTTACAAATATGTCAACCCATATGAAGGAAATACTGTTTATTAAAATCAGGAATTGTTCCAAAGAAGATAAAACGGAAATTTTTCAGATTGCAGACGTATTTAAGGTGTCCGTAGCGGATTACGGAACCGACAGCTTATTACTGGAATGTGTTCAGACGGAAACCAGAAATGATGCCCTTATAAAACTTCTGACCGGCCAATTTAAACAGCTGGAAGTGGTCCGGGGCGGCAGCGTTGCCATTGAATCCATAAACATGACCGACAGATAGGGATTTACAGAAAACAGCGGCATTCCCTTTCCTGCTTCCATCCCGTATGAAACTCATAAATTCACTGGAAACGGGAAAGTATTCCGCCCCTCCTGTAATTCTTTTAATGGCCGGCATTCCGGTTAATCTTCGGTTACAATAAATGTATTGTAGCCCTGCTGCCTTAATTCCTGTTCTAACTGGACCGCATCATCCATAGTCTGCATTTCACCGACCTGAACCGCATAATACTCACCTTGAGGAACTAACAATACGTCATAGCCCGCATCAATTAAATTATTCTGAAGATTCTGTGCATTGGATAAAACCCGGAATAACCCGACCTGTACACGGTATACCGGCCCTTCTGCCCCTCCTGCTGCAAGTCCGTTTAAAATACCGGATGCAATTGCATAAGCAATTTCACTGAAATTATCATCAAATAATTCATTATCCGCATCCGAGTTGATAAATCCTACCTCCACAAACAAAGCAGGCATGTTGGTTCTTCTAAGAACAGCGTACTCGGTCCGGATATTGACACCCAGATTCGCAAAGCCGATCTCTTCCAACTCCTGATTAATATTTTCTGCAATAGTCTGCGCCATGCCGCCCTCATCATAAATAGACGTCTGAACACCACTGTAGGTATTGGGTGTAAAACTTAAACTTCTATGAATGGATACAAATAAATCCGCATTTTCTTCATTCGCCATATAGGCTCTTTCAAGGGGCGAGATATAGCTGTCATCCACTCTGGTGAATATCACATCCATACCGCTGTAAGCTAATATTTCTCCCACTGCCAAAGCAAGATTTAAGTTATCCTCTTTTTCCAAGCGTCCGTCATATACGGCACCACTATCATAGCCGCCGTGTCCTGCATCTATTACAATTCTATATGCCATGCCAACCTCTATTACCCAAACTATATTACAATATAGTATGCCGTTTTGTAATAAGGGTTACAAAAACTGGGCTTTGGGTACCCGTCCTCCAATTATTCCAAATTTTAGCTATTCCACATCTTTTATTATATATTCATAATAATCATACCTTGTTTGTATTATAAATCCGATTCTCGTATATAGGGAGAAAGCCCGCGTGTTTTCACTGCCAACATGCAGGGTTATGGATTTTATCTCTTCTTTTTGGAGCATATTCATTACCTGGTTTAAAAACAGCCTGCCATAACCCTTTCCCTGAAAGCTTGAGGCGATGCCAAAACCAAATATAGAAGCTTTCTCTTTTCCATGGCTGATATTACAGATGCCAATCAGCTTATCCTCCAAATATGCGCCGTAACAATTCATAGTTTGGGAATTCATGGATATTTCAATAATATCCCGGGTTTCTTCTATATCCGTGCAAAATATTTCACTGCTTAAAGCAGCTGCTTGTGCCTGCTTTTCCCTGGTTAATTTTCTTAATTCAATTAAGTTATTCCCTTCCTCTTTCCTCCGGTCAAAACAGAAGAACAAAAGATACTCGGATTTAAGATAATTCGTTTTGAAGGCTTTTAAGGCTGAAAATCCGCTTACGCTTTTAGATTCTACCACAAGTAATATGCGATACAGGCCGTATTTTATTAATTCTTTTACAGCCTTATGAAGCAAAGCCTTAAAATATCCCTTTTTTCTTTCGGACGGCAGTGTATAAGCAGTTATTTCCGCTTCCTTTTCTAGAGGCTCAAATATGGCCAGCGCACTGACCAGTTTCCGATTATCATACAGCAGATAAAAGCTGTCCAGATCTGCATAAAAATTAATATCGTTATCCGGATATATGGTCCTCTCCAGTCCGTCCGCCTTTAAGCATTCCTGAACTAAAGCTTCCATATCCGCTTTCTGATGTTTATTTAATTTATGAAGCTTAAAAATTTTCATAACCACTCCCAATTTTATAACCGAAAACCTTTACCGGAGACTAGTGCACTGGCAAGTTGATATCTTGTCAGTGCACTAGAGCGTGTATGAAAAATCATCCCACCGTTCTGACCGCCCACTTTGCGGTATACTGCATCGCAATTTTGTGCGCGTAGCACCACCAACTACGCGCACAAAATCACTCCCTGCCTCCCACAAAGTGGAGCCTCCGGCCCGGCACAAGCATTTTTCAAACACACTCTAATATTGGTTTCCCGCTATATGGACTTTTATCAGATTGGTCGTTCCGGATACCCTTAAAGGAATGCCGGCGGTAATTACCGTTAACTCCCCCTTTTTTAAATAGCCCTTTTCCTCAACAGCTACAACGGCATGATCAAATAATTCAAAGATATCCCTTTCTTCATCGATGAGAATAGGTGTTACACCCCAGGATAAATTCAACTGTCTGCATACATGTTCCTCCGTAGTACAGCCGATAATCATACAGGCAGGACGGTATCTGGAAATCATTCTGGCTGTTCTGCCGGATTTGGTTACCGTAATAATCATTGCCGCATTTAAGTCATGGGCGGTGGTACAGGTGGCATGGGATATGGTATCGGTAATATCGGGATTTTCTTGGGATTCCAGCAGACGGAAGCGTTTCTTAAAGTCGATATCCTGTTCCGTACGCAAAGTAATACGAACCATTGTCTGCAAAGCCTCCACAGGATACAGTCCGGCAGCGGTTTCGCCTGAAAGCATAATCGCGCTGGTGCCATCGTAAATGGCATTTGCAACATCCGTCGTTTCCGCCCTGGTGGGTCTGGGATTCTTAATCATGGAATCTAACATCTGGGTAGCGGTAATTACCTGTTTTCCGGCATTATAAACCTTTTTAATGATCATTTTCTGAATAACCGGCACATCTTCATTGGGAATTTCAACACCCATATCGCCTCGGGCAATCATAATTCCGTCTGAAACCTCAATAATTTCATCAATATTTTCAACGCCCTCTAAATTCTCAATTTTTGCGATGATATTTGTTGTAGTGCAATTATATTCCTCCATAATTTTACGGATTTTTAAAATATCCTGCGCACATCTGGTAAAGGAGGCTGCTACAAAGTCAAAACCGTTCTGTAATCCGAAAATGATATCTTCACGGTCCTTATTACTGATAAACGGCATGGATAACTTGGATCCAGGCACATTTACACCCTTATGGTCCGATATACTGCCGTCGTTATTTACCGTACATATAATATCCGTATCCGTAACACAGTTAACGGTTAACTCAATTAATCCGTCATCGATTAAAACAGTTGCTCCCGGCTTAATATCATGGACTAAATGTTCATAGTTAACATATACACAGGAATCGGTTCCTTCTATTTGTCTTGTTGTCAATGTAAAGCTCTGTCCTTTGGTTAAAGAAATTATGCCGTCACGGAATTTACCAATTCTGATTTCCGGACCTCTCGTGTCCAATAAGGCGGCAATGGGAATATCTAATTCTTTCCGCACTGCAATCAGCTTTTTTAAACGGCTCAAATGCTCCGCATGATCCGCATGCGAAAAGTTAAATCTGGCAACATCCATACCTGATAAGGCTAATTCCTTTAAAACACCCTCACGATCTGTTGAAGGACCTAAAGTACAAATAATTTTTGTTTTTCTCATATCGACCTCCTAAAATAGACATCTGTATCTTCCCATCTCCCATAATACCAACTCCTATAATATAAAAAGCCTTCCAGGCGGGATACGCATGACCCTTGCAGGGTATTTGTCAGCACAGAGTTTGCTTTGCAAACTCTTTCTTAATTACAGTATTACTTACTTTATCACTGTTCATATCGACTAACGTCTTTGAAATTATAATACACCATTTGTTAGAATAAATCCATTAGAAAAAATGAACTATATCATATTCTCACAATTAATAGTTTTATTAACCCGCCCTTTCTATGAAATTTACAAATAATTTTATGAATCGGATAATTTTTTAGACTATTTTACAGCTAGAGCGTGTCTGAAAACTGCTTGTGCCGGGCCGGGCGTTCCGCTTTTTGGGAGACAAGGAGCGATTTTGGGAGCGTAGTGGTTCTACGTTTTCAAAATTGCGACGCAGTATACCGCAAAGTGGGGCGGTCAGAACGGTGCAATGATTTTTCAAACACGCTCTAATAATAAAAGAAAGAAAAGTTCTTTTTTATGGAATGGAATAGAGAGAGGATTGCCGTATTGGATTTATACTTATCATCCGTTTTATTTAAGATATTTTCGGTCACGAAAGAAGTGGGTTTTAATTGATTATCTTTCTTATTTATATTATTTCTTCCTTTGTTATCTTTTTTATTATCCTTGTTAGCTTTATTCTTTGCCATAATTTTCGCACCCGACCTTCTCATTTTTCTAATTTTTCCGGTCCACATTAATTCTTCCCAGTCATTATTAATAATATTAATTATAGAAAAAGGAGCCTCTCTAAATATTTTTTATTAGATGCTACCTTCAAGTAATCAGGTAAGCTTTCATCTAATAAATTAACCCGATATTCCGGCGGTCTATTGCAGTCTTGCTTATAGTTTCCGACCGAAGCAAGAAGGTCTTGGACACGATTTTTTTATGATGTTAACACAGCGGCTGACAATACCTCTTCTTTTGGCGCCCTCTCTTCGTCCTGTGTTATCATGGATATTCTGCCATAAATACTGTTATACAGGCGATACCCGCCGGATAAATTATAACAGTCAAATCCGTACTGCTTTAATATACGGCACGCCAGATAGCCCCGCAGTCCAATCTGGCAGGTAACATATACCGGTTTGGTTTTATCCAGTTTATCCAGATTATCACGAAGTTTTTCCAATGAGATATGAGAAAAGCCGTCAATGGTTCCATTCTCATATTCTAATCCGGTGCGGACATCCAATAAGGTAACGTTTCCGTCCTTTGGCAGATTCTTTACATCATGCCAGTGAAAAATTTTCACTTTATCTGTCAATATATTTTCCGCCGTAAAACCGGCCATATTTACCGGATCCTTTGCCGAGGAATACGGCGGAGCATAGGCTAATTCCAATCTGGTCAGATCGTATACCGTCATTCCGGCACGGATTGCGGTCGCCAGCACATCCAGCCTCTTATCCGAGCCTTCGTAACCGACTACCTGCGCTCCTAACACCTTTCCGTTTTCCTTATCAAAAATAAGCTTAACTGACATGCTTACCGCACCAGGGTAATAAGAAGCATGGGAACTGGAATAGGTAAAAGATTTTTCATAATTTAATTTTAATTCCTTCCCCCTGGCTTCCGATATACCGGTGGTTGCTATGGTTAAATCAAAGCATTTTAAAATACCCGTTCCCTGAGTACCCTGGTACGAGCTTTCAATTCCGCAGATATGATCAGCGGCAATCCTTCCCTGTTTATTGGCCGGCCCGGCAAGAGGAATGAAACTGGCTTCTCCCGTTATAAAGTCTTTGACTTCAACCGCATCCCCCACGGCATAAATATCTTTATCCGAGGTCTGCATATGTTCATTAACGATGATTGCCCCTCTCTGATTAACCGATAACCCGGCTATCCTGGCCAGGGAACTTTCCGGTTTTACCCCCACGGACATAATAACCACATCCGTCATAATTTCTCCGGTTCCAAGAATTACTTTCAGCTTATTCCCGTAATCTTTAATTTCCCTCACACCGTCATTTAATATTAAAATAACGCCTTTGCTTCTTATATGGTTGTGGACGTCCGCCGCCATATCAAAATCAAGAGGCGCAATTACATGCTCCGTAAATTCTATTATCGTTACCTTAAGACCGGCTTTATGTAGATTTTCCGCCATTTCAATGCCAATATAACCTCCCCCCACCACAACGGCACTGCTAACCTCTTTTTGGCTGGTATATTCCTTAATCCGGTAAGTATCCGGTATATTACGGAGAGTGAATACCTTTGGATTATCCGCACCGGTTATACCCGGTCTGAGCGGTTCTGCCCCGGGTGATAATATTAATTTATCAAAACTTTCTTCATAGGTCTGATTGGTTTTTAAGTTTTTTACCCGAACTGTTTTTTCTCCGCTATTACCAATACCGGTGGTATTATTAATACCGGTAACCTCCTGCAATACTCTTACGTCTATCTTAAACCTTGCACCAAAGCTTTCCGGAGTCTGTAAGGTAAGGGCTTCCTTATCCGTAATATCACCGCCGATGTAATAGGGCAGGCCGCAGTTGGCAAATGAAATGTATTCCCCGCGTTCAAATATAATAATTTCAGCGTGCTCATCCAGCCTCCGAAGCCGTGCGGCCGCAGAAGCTCCCCCTGCCACTCCGCCAATTATTAGTATTTTACTCATATTTTCTCCTCGCTTTTCCATACAAAATTGCTTATCCCGTTAATTTATGTAATGACTGTAGCACTTTAGCAAAAAAATAACTGTGACTGTGTCACAGTTATTTTTTTGGTGTGCCCGCCCGCCGGGCACACCAAAAATCAACAATTTCCTGTAAATATCTTTGCGGTGTTTCTCGTGTCCAGCGGTTATTCCATAGCGAGCAATTATAGGCTTCCATTAATAACTTCGCACATTGTTGTATTTCTTTGTTTTATATTGTTTTATCATGACAACAGTTTCCTCACTAAATTCCATTTCACTTAACCATATAAAATACGAAGAAACCAACTGCATTTCTGCAATCGGCTTCTTTCGGCAAAAGTATGAGAAGTTAGGTAATATAAGATACCAAGCCTTCTTTGCTGCGAAGAAAAACCTTATTCTTGTTTTTCGGTCAACGGTGTAAAATTGTTTACTCCAACCATTTTTTCAACGGGTAAAATAAAGCAAATGCCGTCGGCGGGGGATTTCACGCCTGCCTTTTCTTTTACGGCCGCTATAATTCTTTCCGCCGTATCCCTGTCTACAAGACTTAAAACCATTTCTTTTTCAGCATCTATCGTGATGCCCAGAACCGCTTTATGCACCGCTCCAGTACCCCGGGCGTTTATAATTGTCGCTCCTCTTGCTCCCGCCTCGCGTGTGATTTCCACGATATCATCAGCAAATCCTGCATTGACTATGATATACAGTGCTTTTATATTATTGTCTTTTTCCATTCAAAAGTCCTCCAAAAATTAATAAGACAGCTTTTCAACGGGTATGATAAAAGCTATGCCCGTGTTCGGCTTGTCAAAGTTAAATTTTCTAAGCAGCATATCGAGCACGGCATCGGATTTTTCACCCGGCAACAGGCAGGTTATCACCACTTTGTTCTCTTCCGGCACAAGCCCCAGCATATCCCTAAGATAGCCTAATTTGGCAGAGCCTTTACCGTATACAATATTTATGAGCCGTCCGCCCGATTCCGACAGCGCATCTAAAAGCGCGTCTTTATGCTTTCTTCCGGCTATCAATGTTAAAAATTCTATACAGCATGGAACATCATTCGTCACTATATTTCTCCTCCGTAAATATATTCTGGTAATCGATTTCACTATTTTCAATATCATTTGCTCCGTCATCTTCTGCATACGCATTAGCGGAAACTTCGTCATTAACACTTTCTACACCAGACCTGCTGCCAGCATCTTCCACATGCGCATTAGCCAGTTCCTCAATGTCCGCAAACTCGGTCTCTGCCATAAGTTTTTGTTCTTTTCTAAGCCGCATGTCATAAATCATGCCTAATGCCTGCACAGCGATTAAGGGCGTAACCGAAATAAAAGCTATTATTCCGAATCCATTTGTTAAAACCGATTGAGCACCCGGACCGACTGCTTCAGCCACAGCCTGTGCAGCCCCGAGTGTAAGCGGGGTCAAAAATGCAGAAGTTAACGCACCTCCTGTGACACCGCCCGAATCAAATGCCAGTCCAACGAAAAGCTTAGACGTAAATTTCATCATGATTAGTGCAACGGCGTAAAGCGGAACCAAAAACCAGAGAATGTTTATCTGCGTTAAAATTTTTACCATGGAAATCAGCGCTGCAAAACCTATACCTATCGCAAGCGTTATGCGTATCGTTATTTTTTTGATGTGTCCGTTGGTTATTTCTTCAAGCTGCTCACCCAGCACGGTGACGGCCGGCTCCGATAACGTTATCGCGATGCCGAGCACAAACCCAACTATAAGCAGCAGCCATTTAAACCAACCGGGGCGGGCAGAATCCAAAAATATTTCGCCGATATATTTTCCGGCGAATGCGAAGCCAAAGTCAATTCCCGACAAGAAGATAAGCAAGCCGACATATACGGAAATCGCGCCGAGCAATATTATGATAAGTTCTTTTTTAGGAAGCTTGATCAGCAAAAATTGAAACGGCAGAAACACAATAACAACCGGGAAAAGCGCAAGCGCAACCCCGCCCATATTTGAAATAATGATTTCGCTCAAGCTTTCTGCCGCCCCCGGGTCATATACTTCGGCAGGCGGAATTATGCCGCCGTACATCGCCCTCAAAATTATTCCGTAAATAAACAGAGCCAATATAGGCCCTACAGATGCAAGCCCTATTATTCCGAAAGTATCTTCGTTGGTTTTATGTTTTGACATCGTGCCTGAAATGCCCATACCGAGCGCCAGTATAAACGGTACCGAAACATCACCCGTGGTTGCGCCGCTACCATCGAAGGCCAACGCAATAAATTGCTCGGGAACAAAAATAATCGTAAGAAATATTATGATGTAGAGTGCCGTTAAAACGATCTTGATATTCAGGTCTTTCATAATTCTGAACAGCGAGAACCCGACCATCACTCCTATTCCCGCACCCATTATCCATACGAACAGCATTTCGTTTACAAATGGCATTATCATGTGGGTCTGTCTGGCCAATACCGACAAAGCAGGCTCGGCAACCGTCGCAAGGAGTCCGAACACAAAGCCGAAAAAGATTATAAAAACAACTTTTTTCAGCTTTATCAGCGAACTTCCCACCAGTTTACCGATAGGCAAAATACTGATATTGAGTCCATCCAGAAACAACGACTGTCCCACAACTACGCCTACATAACCAGCAATTAGCTTCACATAATCGGATGAATTTTCCATAGGCGCCACAAAACCGCAGACAATTATTATAATCGCTGCGAGTGGAAGTGACGATAATACGGTTTCTTTTAGTGTGTTGATAATCTTCATGACTTTATTATATAATAGTTGCCTAAGTATTACAACCACTTTTTGTCACAAAACTGAAAATTATTGTTTACCTGTGTGAATATCACCATCTATTTATGATGAATACGTGCGCGCTGAATTGGATCTTGGTGATTCTGGTTATGGGCATGATTTTGGGGGCTATTGATGCTATCCGGTACGGCGTGGGTGATTTGACTTATGTGATAAGCGATGCCCTTTCCGAAGGCATTTCTTTCGGGCTATCCACTGCTTTTCACGCTCTTTTTGGCTTTAACATCTAACTTGACCAGCCTTTCACCGGCAAGCTGATGACAGCTTTCAGAACACACGACTTTCACCCGTTATTGGGATTTGTGGCAATACCGTCTTTTAGGGTATGCCATCCCAGGACTGCACATTTAACCCTGGCAGGCATGTGGGAAATATCTTTAAGAGCAATCGCATCCTCTAAAATCTCCAATTTCTCTTCATCCGTTATTTCATGTTTTATCATTCCGAAAAATGTATCGGCAAGTTTTACCGCTTCTTCCACCGATTTCCCTTTAATTAAATCAATCATAATGGATGTTGAGGCTTGTGAGATGGCGCATCCTCTTCCGGTATAACCGGCATCTTCAATTACTCCGTCTGTCATTCGCAGTTCTAATTCAATTTCATCACCGCAGCTGGGATTTACCCCGTTAAGTCTTACCGTAGGGTTTGTGATAGGATGCTTATTCCGTTTGGAATTAAGGTGTTCCTGTAAAACCTCCGTATAGATTTGCTCAATTCCCATATCCCAGCCACCTCCTGACTTTCTTTAAACTGTGAATAAAAGTGTCGATATCTTCTATCGTGTTGTAAAAATAAAAACTAGCTCTGCAGGTCGCCGCCACATCCATATAGTTCATAAGAGGCTGCGCGCAATGATGCCCCGCCCTTATGGCAATACCATCCGCATCCAGGATAGAAGACGTATCATGGGGATGCACTCCCTCCACATTAAAGGAAATAACACCGCATCTGTCCCTTCCGGCTTTTGTTTCCCCGTATACCACAACATCCGGAATCTGGGATAATTCTTTTAAGGCATGATCCCTTAATTCTTCCTCTATGTTTTGAATCGTGTCATATCCCACCTGATTAATATATCTAATTGCTTCCGCCAGCCCCACCGCACCGCCGACATTGGGGGTTCCTGCTTCAAATTTATTGGGAAGAGGCGCAAAGGTTGCTTCCTGTTCATAAACATATTCAATCATCTCTCCCCCGGTAAGAAAGGGCGGCATATTATCTAATAATTCCTCTTTCCCGTACAATACACCGATTCCCATAGGCGCTAACATCTTATGTCCGGAAAAGACCAGAAAATCCACATCCCATTGTTTCACATCCACCGGATAATGGGGTATACCCTGGGCCGTGTCCACAATCACCACGGCACCCACACTATGGGCCTTTTGAATTATTTTTTCAATGGGATAAACGGTCCCCAGCACATTGGATACATGGGCGATGGAAACAATTTTAGTACGTTCGGTTATTTTATTTTCAATATCTTCCTCCAACAGATAGCCGTTTTTATCCAAATAAAGATAAGAGAGTACCGCCCCCTTTTCTTTGACCAACTGCTGCCAGGGAAGAATATTGCTATGGTGTTCGGATATGGGTATCACAATCTCGTCACCGGCTTTCAAAACCGACCTGCCATAACTGTATGCAATTAAATTTAAAGCTTCCGTCGAATTTCTGGTAAATATGATCTCCTTTGAGCTCTTTGCATTGATAAATTCTGCCGTGATACTTCGTGCTTCTTCATAAGCATCCGTTGCCGCCACACTTAATTGGTACAATCCCCTGTATGGATTGGCATTTTGTTTTCTATAATAATCCTCCACTGCCTTTATAACGGAGTCCGGTTTCTGGCTTGTTGCAGCATTATCCAGATAGACAAGAGGTTTGTTATTAAATGTACTGTCAAGTATAGGAAAATCTTTTCTAAATGGATTTGACATGACTTAACCTCTCTTTCACATAATCTGCTATTTCCGTCTGCAAAGAAGAGTATGGTATTCTGCTAATAGCAGGCTGGAACCAGGCTTCCACCATCATCTTCTTTGCAGACAGTTCATCCAGCCCCCTGGACATCATATAAAACAACTTATCTTCATCTATTTTACCGCTGTTGGCGGCATGTTTTCCTTCCACATCGTCTTCTCCACACAGGATTAACGGCGCCGAAACATCTTTAATTCCCGAATTGAATAACAAGATATATTCACCTTCCGCACCCACCGCACCTTCCGCGCCCTTTTTAAAGTCCAGGGTACCTCTGAATACCTTGCTGCTTTTATCCATTAATGCTCCGTTAAGATTCATGTTACTATGCGTCTGCCTGCCATAATGATTCACTACATAATTAAAATCCAGGGAACGGCTGCCATCTCCAAAGTATATAGTGTTAATGTCTATTATGCTGTTATTCCCTGTTAAATCGGCACGTAATCCGTTAATCGTTTTAAATCCGCCCAATTCCCCCTGAACCAGATTAACTTTAGAGCCTTCTGAAAGCTTTGCACCGATATTATTTAAATGAATGGATTTTTCATTCATAAGCTGGATCTGAATTAAGTTTATAACGGCGTTTTTCCCCGTATAAAGATAGGATAAACCACTGTGAAACGCCGGACATTTTTCCTCTGAACGGTACGTTATCACCACCGTTATTTCGCTGTTATCTTCCGCAATAATGTGATTCAGCTCTACAGCCGCAGGATTATCTTCATCTAAATTATACTCCAAATATACAGGCTCTTTTATATTCATACCCGCCGGCACCCTTACGGACATGCCGCAGTTGCTGTATTCTTTTGTAAAATCAACCGCTTCCTCTCCAATGCCGGTATTTACAGATGAAAATAAATCCCTGTCACTGTCATCCGATTTTAATGCTATATTATTTAGTAATGCCCCGTCCGATTTTACAGGATTTTTTGTATACGGCTTTATATCCGGTATGGCCTCCTGTATGGACGTATCGTTAACTCCCAGCCAGCTCCAGGTTCTAACCGGAAGTACATTTATTTTATTTAATTCCAAATTCATGTCCCAATCTCCTTTTTATCAAAATGAACTTCCATGGGAACTTATCCCATAGAAATATATCCCCATGGGAACTCATCCTATACTTCCTTCCATTTCCAATTGTATTAAGTGGTTCATCTCAACCGCATATTCCAAAGGCAGCTCCTTGGCAATGGGCTCTGCGAACCCGTTTACTATCATAGCCTTTGCTTCCATTTCGTCCATGCCGCGGCTCATAAGGTAAAATATGGCATTATCGCTGATTCTTCCGATTTTAGCTTCGTGTCCCATATCGACTTCATCCGTGCGGACATCCATAACCGGTATGGTATCGGAACGGGAATTGTCATCTAACATCAGGGATTCACAGGATACGGAGGATTTAGTGTGAACTGCGGCACTTTCTACATTAATCGAACTCCGGAAGGTACAGCACCCTCCGTCCTTGGATATGGATTTGGCATCTATATGAGATGACGTGTGAGGTGCACCGTGTACTACCTTAAGACCGGTGTCCAGATTCTGTCCTCCCCCGGCAAAAGTAATACCGGTATACTCCATTTTGGAATATTCCCCCTTTAATATAGTCGAGGGAAAGAGATATGACACATGGGAGCCAAAGGAACCGGTTACCCATTCCATAGCTCCTCCTTTTTCCACCGAAGCAATTTTTGTATTTAAATTGTACATATTTTTAGACCAGTTTTCTATCGTTGAATATCTTAATCTGGCGTTTTCCCCAACGTATAATTCCACACATCCGGCATGGAGATTGGCCACATTATACTTGGGTGCGGAGCAGCCTTCAATAAAATGCAGATTTGCACCCTTGTCGACTATAATTAAAGTATGCTCAAACTGCCCCGCGCCGGGGGCATTGAGACGGAAATAGGACTGCAGCGGTATTTCCACGGATACGCCGGGGGGCACATATACAAATGAGCCGCCAGACCATACGGCGCCATGAAGGGCCGCAAATTTATGAGCTTTAGGAGTAATCAGCTTCATGAAATGTTCCTTCACCATATCCTCGTATTCGCGGAGCGCGCTTTCCATATCCGTATAAATTACTCCCAACCTTTTTACTTCTTCCTTTATATTATGATAGACCACCTCTGAATCGTACTGGGCGCCCACACCGGCCAGGGAAGTCCTCTCCGCCTCCGGTATACCCAGCCGTTCAAAGGTATTCTTTATGTCCTCCGGAACCTCATCCCAGCTTGCCTGCATCTTAGTATTGGGGCGTATATAAGTCACAATATTGTTCATATCCAATCCGTCCAGACTAGGGCCCCACTTGGGAAGCTCCAGACTATTATAGACCTTCAGGGCATTCTGCCTGAATTCCCTCATCCACTTCGGATCATTCTTTTCCAGGGATATTGTATTTACAATTCCGAAGTTAAGTCCTTTTTCTGTTAAAAAAGAGGCGTTCACCTTATCCTTTATATCATAAATACTGCGGTCTATATCCTCAACATAAGTTTTATTTCTTTCTGTCCCTTCCATGCTGCTGCCTCCTTCAATGTACTATTTTTGGTATGAAATCCCGGAAGCCGGAGATATTTATCTGCTCTATCAAAGAAGCATCCCCTGATTTTACAATTCTGCCGCTTTGCAATATGTGCACCCGGTCTATCGGCAGATATTCCAGTATTTTTGTATTATGTGTTATAATGATAAGAGAATTATTTTTATTCTTAAATGCCTCTACCCCTTTTGATACAATTTTAACGGAATCCACATCCAGCCCCGAATCAGTTTCATCCAGGATTGCCAGCTTGGGCTCCAATACAAGCATCTGCAGGATCTCCGATTTTTTCTTCTCCCCGCCGGAAAATCCAACATTTAAGTATCTGGAAGCATAATCCTTATCCATATTCAAAGTTTCCATGGCCTTATACAATTCCTTTTTGTAGGCGAATACCTTCACGGGTTTGCCGGTAAGTGCCAATCTGGAGGACCTTAAGAAATTCTCAAGAGTAACGCCGGGCACTTCCTCCGGATTCTGAAAAGATAAAAATATTCCCTTCTTAGCCCTTACATCTGCTTTTTCCTGTGTAATATCCTCTCCCTCAAATAAAATGCTTCCTTCCTCTATGGAATATCCCGGATGTCCCATAATGGCATAGCCCAAGGTTGATTTTCCCGCACCGTTGGGCCCCATAATTACATGTACTTCCCCCTGATTAACAGATAAATTTAAATTATTTAATATCATTTTATCCTCTGCATAAACCTGCAGATTATTAACTTCCAACATTTTATTTGACATTCCTTTTCCCCTTGCCCTTTCTGTATAAATAATTTAAGCGGATTTTATATCATGAACATAAAGCGTGTTCATGATCTTTCACTACGCTCGGAATTTGCAAGCAAGCTTGCAATTCCTCGTTCCGCATTCATTATATCATAAAGTCTTTTAAATCTTACTAAAAATTAATTCCTAGTAATTTAATCCCTATTATAATACTCGGATATAATTAATGCAAGAGTGTAATCAAAAAATCTTTAAATTCAGCTGCCGGTTTCCTTTCCCGGGTACCGGCAATAACCAGATTCCAAACGCAAGTTAAGTAATACCTCAAAAGCTAAGGCAATAAATTGAAATTGAATAGGAGATTTACGGAACTTTCTATTTGATAAAAAATCCCTCGGAATAATCTTGCCATACGGGAATAAAAGAAGTAAAATAAAAAAGGTATTTAAAAGTAATTATGGTAACTATTAAGTTTAATAAAAAATTACAGGAGGTTATATTATGAAACTGGTTGTAATCAGACATGGTGAAAGTGAATGGAATAAATTGAATCTTTTTACCGGCTGGAGGGATGTGGATCTTTCCCCGAAAGGCAGAAATGAAGCAATGGAAGCCGGAAAGCTTTTAAAGGAAAATAACTTTGATTTTGATATCTGTTACACTTCTTATTTAAAAAGAGCCATTCATACTTTAAATTATGTTTTGGATGAGATGGATTTGGCCTGGCTGCCTGTCGTTAAAACCTGGAAGTTAAACGAACGGCATTACGGTGCCCTTCAGGGTCTGAATAAATCGGAAACCGCTAAAAAATATGGGGAAGAACAGGTAAAAATCTGGAGGCGTTCCTTTGATGTCCGCCCGCCGGAATTATCCCCCGAAGATGAACAAAATCCCCGGAATCAGACGCAATACCGGGAATTCGACAAGGCTGAGCTTCCATTATGTGAAAGTCTTAAGGATACCATTGCCCGGGTAATACCCTATTATAACGGTGTAATTAAAAAAGATATACTGGCCGGAAAAAGGGTCTTGATTGCAGCCCATGGCAATTCCATCCGTTCCCTGGTTAAATATCTGGACAATCTCTCGGAAGAAGAAATCACCGAGGTAAATATTCCAACCGGTATTCCTCTGGTTTATGAGTTTGATGCTGATTTTAAAGTTATAAATAAGTATTATCTGGGGAACCAGGAAGCAATTAAAGCCCAGATGGAGCAGGTCGCAAAGCAGGGAAAAGCAAATTAATCACGTTTTGGTTTTTTACCGATTTCTGTATCAGAAATCAATTGCTTTCATATAATAACTAAAAAGAATAAAGGGTGAAATTGTATGTCATTTAACAACAACATTTTATCCAACTGCAAAAATCAAATCAGTGTATTTAATATTTTCCGTAAATTATGGGAACAGCATGTGTTTTGGACTAGAGCATTTATTATAAGTACCGCGTCCGGCCTTAATGATCTGGACCTGGTTACAGAGAGACTTCTTCGTAACCCCACTGATTTCGCATCGGCACTTAAAAATTTTTACGGCGGCGAAAAGGCCAGAGCTTTCGAAACTCTGCTCAAAGAACATCTTTTAATAGCCGCAAGCTTAGTAAACAATACCAAGGCCGGGAACGTAGAAGCCGCATATGAAGACAGAAGAAAATGGCATAAGAATGCGGATGAATTATCTGTGTTTCTCGGGGAAATAAATCCCCACTGGTCCTCCAGGCAATTCCGCTCCCTTTTTTACGAGCATCTTAAAATGACCGAAGACGAAGCCGTATACCGCCTTAACGTGAAA
Source organism: Clostridiales bacterium (assembly GCA_015655075.1). GTDB lineage: Bacteria > Bacillota > Clostridia > Lachnospirales > Lachnospiraceae > Anaerocolumna. The sequence goes on from JAATFT010000019.1 coordinate 101,177, forward strand.
TATGCCTCCGATATAGCATTATTTGATTCCATAGAAAATCATGCGCTGCAAATAGCCGACTTTATGGCCTATGGCATTCTAAATCAGTTTTATTTAACTCCTGGCAGTAATGTCAGGCGGCAATATTGAACATAACTACTTACCACTACTTACCCTATTTGGGGTTGTATTTTCAAAACCTATGGGACTTAAGAAGAGATCTTTCCAATATTCTTCTTACTTGGATAGCCACGGAATAAAAGCCAAAAATAACTGTCCCGGCATATAAGATAAAGAATTTTTATTCTTATATGCCGGGATAGCCTTCCAGTCGGAATGCGCAGACGTCCCAGGGTATCATGCCCCAAAGCGGAAAAGCGTCAGCGCAGAGTTAGAGTTTGCTTTGCAAACTCTTTCTTTGTATATTAGCCAAAAAGATTAAAGGTTAAGAATATGTTAACTGTTAAAGATGCCACCAGCGATACAACTGTTATCTGCGTATTGATGGACGGCCCAGCGGTATCCTTAAAGGGATCACCCACTGTATCACCAACAATTGTCGCTTTGTGTGTTTCGGAATTTTTGCCTCCATTATGTCCGGCTTCCACATATTTTTTCGCGTTATCCCATAATCCGCCTGCATTAGACATAAACAACGCAAAGATTAAGCCGCTTACGATATTTCCGGTAATAAAACCGCCGACTGCCTGCACCCCGCCGATAAAACCAACTAAAAGTGTTGCAATGATTGTAATAAGGCCTGCCGGAACCAATTCTTTAAGAGCGCCTGTCGTAGCTATTTCGATGCATTTATCATATTCGGGAACAACACCTTTTTTACCTTCTTTCAGTCCGGCGATTTCCCTGAACTGACGGTGGATTTCACTTACCATACGCTGCGCATTCCGATCCACTCCAAATATTAACATAGCTGAAAATACCGGCGGAATAGCCGCTCCGAATAACAGACCGAAAAACACGGTGGGATTTAATATATCAAATCCAGTTATCAACTCCTTACCAATTACAGCAGCGGCATCATTGGCTTCACTGATAAAAGCACCTAAAAGGGCAATTACCGTAAGTCCTGCCGCACCGATGGAAAATCCCTTGGTAACCGCTTTCACGGTATTTCCTGCACTGTCCAGGGAATCTGTGGTTTCAAGGGCTTTTTCACCCAGATTTCCCATTTCCACCAGGCCCCGGGCATTATCCACAATAGGACCGTAAGCATCATTGGATATTATCATACCTACTACGGAAAGCATACCTACAGCCGTCATAGAAATTCCAAACATGGCATATCCTTCTCCCAGGGGATCACATATTCTGTAGGCTGCCAAAGCAGATATGCCAATACCAATCATAGAGGGCAACGAACTTATTAAGCCATAAGAAAATCCGGATAATATAGTAAAAGCCGGTCCGGATTCGGAAGCAATTGCAACATTCTGAACCGGTTTCTTTGTATCATCGGTAAAATAATCCGTGGCAATACCCACAATAACACCCACAAGCAGTCCGATTACGCTTGCAAGCCATATCCGCCATTGAAACTGGAAAGCAAAAGTTGCAAGGGCCGTAAAAACACCAAATATAACCATTGTTACATATGTATTAGTATTAAGTGCTTTTGTGGGGCTGCCATTTTCCCTCATTCTTGCACTTAATACACCAATGATGGACGCCAGCAGGCCAATTGCGGCATAACAAAATACCATACCGGCATTTACAGAACCGCCGTTTGCTCTGTCTATGGCGGTTGCCATAACTAAAGCGGCTACCATGGAAGCTACATTGGAATCAAATAAGTCGGCACCCATTCCTGCAACATCCCCAACGTTATCGCCCACATTATCTGCAATTACGGCCGGGTTTCTCGGATCATCCTCCGGTATACCAAGTTCCACCTTACCAACCAGGTCGGCACTGATATCTGCGGTCTTCGTAAAAATCCCGCCGCCTGCTTTTGCAAAGAGGGCCATAGAACTGGCACCGAAACTAAAACCAAGCAGGACAGTTGCATTATTCGTTATAAAGAAAACTAAAGTAACGCCAAGAAGGCTGGCACCAACTACAGCCATTCCCATAACAGCGCCGCCGCGAAAACCGGCCATAAAAGAAGGTTTAATACCCTTCGCGGAAGCTTCCGCAGATTTTACATTGGCTATTGTTGCGATACTGATACCGATTTTTCCTGCTATACCGGAAATAACGGTTCCAAATAAATAAGACACAACCATTAAAATATTCTCCCCCGGGTTACCGTTCCAGATAGGCGAAGGAAGGAATATTAAAATTAATATAGCCGCTACTGCGCAAAAGCGTGAAAGTGTTCTAAACTCTTTTGCTAAAAACGTGTTTGCACCATTTCTAATCAGCTTTCCAATCTCTGCAATTCGTTTATTGGACGAGGGTTGTGATACTACCCATTTATAGAGCCAAAATGCAGCCCCAAATGCCAGGATAGAAACAATAATTGATACAGCTTCAAAAAAGACTACGTCAAAATCCAATTTACTCATCTCCTTATTCTTTATTTGGTCTATTTTAAACCACATAATTGATAGTATCACTTTCATGTTTATTGTTCAATAGTAAGGTGTGCATTTTATATATTTATAGCATTTTGAATAATTATACATGCCTCAAACTATACATTTGTTATAAATTTAACAGTATTAAATACCGCTTTCGACAGGAATTATATAATTGTACCAGAATTCGCAACATTCTATAATGCATGTTAAATTATGACAATTTACATTAAAATAATCTTTTAAAAGAAAGAATCTGGCACGTCATGCGCATCCCGATCGTTTTTTATCGAATAGGGCGCAATTTCCTATTCGATAAATAGCTTTCAATAAGACGCGGGGCAGCCCCGCTTTTCCTGTTTTATATACAAATGGCAACCGTCCGGTTCCAAATTTATAACAATTTAGAGGATATGGATTCGGTGGTTCTTGCCTTGTTATCTCTGGATTGGTTATAATGTTTCACAAAATACTGCATATATAAAACCTCCAATAAATAAAGCTGAACCATTGAGGTTGAAGAGGCACCGCCGTCTAAGGGTCCTTCATTTGACCCGCACAATAAAACAACCTCCGCCTGATTTGTCAGCGCAGTTTTGGCAAACCTGGTGATGCAGATTGATTTGCAGGCATTTTGCTTAACAAGCTTGTGCACTTCAATCATATCCTTGGTGGAACCGGAATAGGAAAAGATAATGGCAAGATCCCTGCTGTCAAGAAGGGATGCCGCCATGCACTGCATGTGGCAGTCCGCCACAAATTCTACATTAGGGAGTATCCTCATAAACTTCTGCTTTGCTTCTAATGCGATAACACCGGAAGCGCCAATTCCGAAAAAATGTATTCTTTTAGCCGCCGATATAAGATCTACCGCCTTAATAATTGCATCGAAATCCAGCAAATTAAAAGTTTCATTGAGTGCCGCAATATTAGTGGACAAAGTCTTCCTGCATACCGTTTTAACGTCATCATCCAGTTCAATCATCCCTGCAATTGCATTATTTGCTCCCTTTTTATTAGCAACGTCCTGGGCCAGCAGCATTTTAAATTCCTGATATCCGTTTAACTTTAATGCTTTACAGAACCGGAATACGGTTGTATCCCCTACGCCGCACATTTCAGCCAAATCCGTTATCGAAGTATACAGTACCCTTTGAGGATTTTCGAAAACAAAATCCGCAACTATTTTTTCTGATTTTGTAAATTTGGTATAACCGTTCTCTATCCTGGCATAAATTCCTTCCATAATAATGCTCCTTTTATTATTAGCGTACTCTCGGAAACTCTTTGTATGCAGATTTGTGAGATGATTTTTTGTCAGATATGCACAAATTTATGAGGCGTACGTGGAGCATACGTTGATTAAATTTATGTGTAGCCGGCAAAAAATCAGCCGCAAAGATGCGTACAGGAGAGTTTCCGAGAGTGCTCTTTTAAAACTCCTTTTATTTTTCTGTGTTAATTGCTTCCACAAATCGTTTTGTAATATTCATCGGCCTTGTAATGGCAGTTCCCACAACCGCCGCATGTACACCGCTCTTTAATGCGGCTGTAAGCTGCTCCGGTGTCCATATGCCGCCTTCTGCAATAACAGGAATACTTAAATGCATTGCAATCTCTTTCATTAATTGAATATTGGGAAGCTTTGTTCCTTTCGTTTCCCCCGTGTAACCGCATAAAGTAGTTCCGACCAAATCAAACCCGATCCGCGCGGCATGGACGGCGTCTTCGTAAGTGGAACAATCTCCCATAAACAGCATATCCGGATACTTATTGCGTATTTTATTAAAAAACTCATCCAGGCCTACCCCATTGGGCCTCGCACGATTCGTTGCGTCGATTGCTATAATATCAGGGCCGCTTTCCATAAGTGCATCCACAGCTTCCTCCGTAGGTGTTATGTATACTTCACTGTCCGGATATTCCTGCTTATATAACCCGATTACCGGCAAATTTACAGCCTTTTTTATTTCCGTAATATCCTCCGGAGTATTTGCACGAATTCCACAGGCACCTCCAAGCTGAGCCGCATAAGCCATCCTTGACATAATATAGGAGCTATAAAGGGGTTCACTTCTCAATGCCTGGCAGGATACAATCAGTCCTCCCTTTATCCTTTTAAAGACCTCATTGTTTTTCATCATTATATAATGTCCTCCCTTTATCCTTTTGCAGATCGTTATCGATTTTGATTAGGATAAATTAAAAATATTTTTTAATTATAAATAAAAATATTTTTCTTTTTTTAAATATTATATTATAATTTTCTAATTGTCAACGGATTCCAGCATAATATTTATGCAAATTTTACTTATTATTGAAAAATATTTTTATTTATACTTGATTTTTTAATTAGAAGTAATATACTATATAATTGAAGCATCTGAAGTAAAAATTGAAAGGTACAGGTGAAAGGTTGAAAGAAATTCACTATCAATCTCAATAATTTGTGCCTGCGTAACCAAAGTGTGCATGCACACTTTCCACAAATTTCAGATGCGCAATAGTTCGCCTTGCGAGCTATTAAAATGCACAGTAACGGAGGGAAAAAATGAATTTAATAGAATCAAGTGATTATAATGATTTAAGCAGAAAAGCCGCCAATGTTATTTCGGCCCAGGTAATATTAAAACCGGACTGTGTATTGGGCCTGGCTACCGGTTCCACTCCCATAGGAACCTACAGGCAGTTAATTGAGTGGTATAATAAAGGCGATATTGATTTTTCAAAAGTAACAACAGTTAATCTGGATGAATATTGCGGTTTATCACCGGATAACAGCCAGAGTTACCGTTATTTTATGAATCATAATCTGTTCCGCCATATCAATATCGATATAAAGAACACTTATGTGCCCAACGGCTTGGCAAAAGATTATGAGGAAGAATGCCGTCGTTACGATAATTTAATTTCTAAGCTCGGCGGAATTGACTTACAGCTGTTAGGTATCGGCCACAACGGCCATATCGGATTTAACGAACCGGATGTTTCTTTTGAAAAAACCACTCATATCGTTCATTTAGATGAATCCACAATTCAAGCAAACGCAAGATTTTTTGAAACAATTGACGAAGTCCCAAAAAAAGCAATTACCATGGGCATCAAATCTATTATGCAGGCAAAAAAAGTGTTATTGATTGCCGGCGGGCCGGATAAAAAAGGTATTATAGAAAGGGCCTTACACGGGCCTGTAACTCCGGATGTACCTGCATCCATACTGCAGTTTCATCCCGACTTAACTGTTGTATATTGTTTTGAATAGGAGGCAGTAATGATATATAAAAATGCAGAGGTATTTATTGACGGAAAATTTCAAAAAGCAGATATCGAAACAAAAGACGGACGTTTTCACGCTATTCGGTATAAAACAAGTCCTTTGAACCCGGGAGCTCCTTTTAATTTATCCGATACACCAACGTCCGGCTCAATTTCCGGAATAGATTCCAAAGATTCTATGGATTCCTCAAATCACACAGATTGTACGGATAAACGGATTCTGCCGGGTTTTATAGAACTGCACTCCCATGGCTGCATGGGCTATGATTTTACTACGGCGGAAGCTTTCGATATGGAAAAAATGTGTGATTTCTATGCTGAAAACGGGATTACCTCCATATTGGCCACCACTATGACTATAGATTATGAAACCTATAAAAAGGCAATGCTCCATATTAGAGAGAGAATGGAAAACCCCAAAAAAGGAACCCGTATTATTGGTATTAATATGGAAGGTCCTTTTCTGGGAGCAGATAAGAAAGGCGCCCATGATGTAAGATATCTTATGCCCGTTGATGAGAAAAAATATCTGGAATTAAATGATTTATCCGGAGACAATGTACGAATCATCGACCTGGACCCTAAGCTGCCGGGTTCCATAGAATTCATTAAAAAATACAGTAAAACTAAAGTTATTTCCCTGGCTCATACCAGTTGCGACTATGACCTGGCGGCAGAGGCAATCAAAGCCGGCGCCACACATATTACCCATTTATTTAATGCCATGAACGGCTTACACCACAGACAGCCCGGTTTGATTGGTGCTTTTTCCGATTTTGATGTCCATGCCGAACTGATCTGTGACGGAATCCATATTCATCCGGCCGTAATCCGGTTAATTTATAAAGTAAACCCCGGCAAACTTATACTTATATCCGATTCCATGAGTGCCGCAGGATTAAAGGACGGCATCTATGAACTGGGAGGACAAAAGGTTTATGTTACCGATGAAAAGGCAACTTTAGAAAACGGAACCATTGCAGGCTCCACCACAACTGTTTACAAAGCTTTTAAAAATGTTATTAATTACGGAATTCCCGTAGAACAGGCAATTCTTAGCGCAACTTTAATCCCAGCCCTGGCAATTAAGGCCGACGGGGAAATCGGCTCCATTGCCGTCGGTAAAAAGGCAGACTTTATTATTATGGATCAGGACTATAACATCGAGAAAGTCTTTAAAGACGGTGCTTTAATATAGTCAGAGGGAAAAGCCTACTAGAGCGTGTTTTTTCCATTATTTCACAAAGTTTTTAGAATATTTCACTCCCAATAATATAGCTTCCACCATACTGATTTCGCTTGCAATACCTTTTCCCGCTATATCAAACGCCGTTCCATGGTCTACGGATGTCCGCAGAATCGGCATTCCCCCGGTTATTGCTATAGTCCTTTCAAAATCCAGTGTTTTTGTGGCAATATGACCCTGATCATGATATAAGGACAATACACTGTTAAACCGCCCCTTTAGCGCTAAGTGAAATACGGAATCGGCGCCAATGGGACCCGCCACATCAAATCCTTCGGCTTGAAGTTCTTCCACCGCCGGTATTATATGTTCCATTTCTTCATTACCGAACAAGCCGTGTTCACCGCTGTGAGGATTCAAACCGGCAACGGCCATGGTTCCTTTTGTCACCCCCAGTTTCATAAGAACCTCCTTACAACGTTTTACATAATCCTTAATCCTGTCCTTTGTGATTAAATCACAGGCCTGCCTTAGGGATACATGACGGGTTAAAAAGAAAACCCTCATTCCATGTACTTCAAACATGGTAAGGGGATCCTTGGTATTGGTCAACGCGCCAAAAATCTCTGTATGACCGATGTAATTAATGTTTCCTGCCTTTAAAGATTCTTTGTTTATCGGCGCAGTGGATACGGCCGCTACTTCCCTGCCGTTAGCAAGTTCAATACATTTTTTAATATATTCAAAAGCCGCTCTCCCGCACATGCCGCTTACTTTTCCAAGTTTAAATTCCCCCATGTCCACATTGTCAAGATTGAGTAAGTTAAGAATTCCTTCTTCATACACACCTTCCTTGGGATAATTTATAATATTTACCTTTAATGGAATCCCGGTAAATTGGATGGCGTCATCAATTATCTTCTTATCTCCGGCAACCACACAGCGTGCCGCTTCAAATACCTGTTTATTGGCTATGGATTTAATTACAATTTCCGGACCTATTCCGGCCGGATCCCCTATGGGAATTGCTATAAATGGTTTATCCATTATAAAATCTCCTTTTTCTTAATGAGCACTCTTAATGTTTTAACTTATTTGTTTTATTTATTAACGGTTTTGTCCGCTTTTGCCGCAATATTATGATAAATGATTCTGATATTTTTCTTAACTCTTATTCTGTAAATGAAATGTTTCATCAAAATGCATAAAACGAACTGAATCGTATATGCTAAATATAATAAAATGAAAGGAGGCGCTTATAATGGAAAGTAATCCAAGTATTCAATGTATCGTTTCAGAATGTCGATATCATGCTGATAATGATGATTATTGCACCCTTGATCAAATTTCCGTTGGCAGAGTAGATTCATATTCATCTAAATCAGAAGACACTGATTGCGAGTCTTTTATTTCCAAAGACACGGCTTTCTAATTATTTCACAGGTAAACGCTACAGCGACTACTCTAAGGCATACGTCGTATGTTGAAAACAAATACCGGATTGTTCCTTCATACGACTATAATCGGCAGAAGGAGCAATCCGGCTATTTTCATCAAATATCATTAATTATGAATTGAAATTAACGTAAGATATTCTCTTCACTGTCACAGATTTTATTAATAATCTGCATATTTACTTCACTTTGCCGGATCTTTTCTTTATAAATAAGAAAATAAAAATTATCGCAGCTAAGCCCAAAACAATAATCGTTATCTTAGTATATAAATCTGTGCCTGCAACAATTTTTTCCCAGGATGAACTTGCAGCTATCCCCAAATACACCAATATGGTATTCCAAATTAAAGAGCCGATTGTTGTTAAAATAAAGAACAGCCCGAATTTCATATTAGCCATACCGGCCGGTATGGATATTAAACTTCGCACGATAGGGATGCAGCGGCAAATAAATACCGTACTTTTCCCTTTGCTGTTAAACCATTCACAGGCTTTATATACATCTTCTTTTTTAAAATGAAGAATCTGTCCGATTTTTCCATCTAAAATTTTACCTAATCGCTCCGCTGAAAAAATATTTCCAACACCATATAGAACACAGGCTCCTAATAAAGCGCCGCCTGTGGCTGCAACTATGACTCCCCATGTGGTAAGTTCTGTATAAGTTGTCATAAATCCGCCAAAGGTCAGAATTACTTCCGAAGGTATAGGCGGAAAAATATTTTCCAAAGCAATTAATAAGGTAACACCTAAATAACCAAATTGATTCATAAAATCAATGATCCAATCCTGCATATCTGTCTCCTTAAATTTAAATAATAAGCCGAAATAACCCAACTTCAATTATGTTTCAATTATATTGTATGAGATCATTTTTTACAACCACAATTTAAATTAAACTTATGACACAATCAAAATAAAACAAGGTATCGAAGGTGTGGGCTGCAAAATCGACTGGAAATTCCTTAAATTACCAGGTTATTCGTGTATAATAATCCTTCAATTAACCATAATAATGATTGGATACAGAAACAAACTATTAACTGAAACCTGGTTTCAAAATAGTATTGTAGGAAGTATCCTTTTAATATAAAATTAAAATTTGCAGTTTAATCTCGAGGCTGCAAAAGTAAATTGAATTTATTTCAATTTATTTAAAAAGGAGAAAGGATAAAGGGCTTCTTGTATTGACGCTTCGCGCAATACAAAGCCTTTTTCCTTTCTTTAGAACCGGTTATATTGGTTTTGTATTTCATTATTTACCAAAATATATATGTATATAAAAATATGATTCAAGCATAATAATGTGTGGATACAAAAACAAATTCTTTTTATGAATCTGATTCATAAGACGAATTCGTTACCGTATCCCTTCTAATAAAATTGAACTTTGCGGTTTAGTCTCAGAATCAGGCCCTATTTGTTATTTTATTTCCGTATTAAAATTAAAGCGTTCATAAACTTTTTCAAAGAACATCTCTGACTTTTTTAACGGCTGTACTTGTCAGTTCTTTAACATCTCCTTCCTTAATCCGGAATACGGATGTGTCTTTACGGGCTGGCTTTGGTTCTGACGGCAGCAGGTCGGATATATGCAGGTCAAGCAATATGACAGGCTCCTCTCCCGTCCTTTTCCTAAGCTCATCCGCCAGTTTAAGATTGGCACCATCCGCTCCGCCGCTGATTGAAAGAAAGCCAAACCGGTGCCGGTGTAATTTCAGATGCTTTAAATATGCACGAAGCGGTGCGGCCACATGCCCCATCCAAACCGGCGCGAAAAAAAGGATCAAATCGTATTTATCCATAATATCCGGTGCCGGCTGTACCGGCGGTGTCCGGTTAAAAATCATATCCCATATTATAGTGCCCATCGTCCGGGATTTAGACTCCGATATCCTGATATGCTCTGCCGCTAATTCTTTAGCAACACTGCCGGCCAGAAACTTATTATTGCCGGTATACGAATATGATATAACTGCAATATTCATCAAAAAATCTCCTTTTAAATTAAACTTATTCCATTTGTGCCTGCTTCAGTGCATTTTCCAGTGCTTTAAGATGTGTTTTGGAAGTAAGCGTCGCACCGCTTATAACGTCCACTTGAAGCGATTCCGTGTTAACTGCATTATTAAACAAATCTTCGATATTTTTGCCGCCGGTTAACTCCGCCGGCTTTCCCTCTTTATCCAGTGCCCCTTTCAGTATTTTGATACCTGAGATTTTACCCCCTGATATGGTTACTTCAACCTTTGTATCCCTGAAATGATCCTTTGTGCCAATGTATTCTCCCACATAGGTACCGTCCCGAAGCTTTCCAAAATCCACGGCAGAAATAGTAAGCTCTTTAATTTCACGCCGGCCGGGTGCGCTTAAGAGAATTCCCCCTATTAATGCGAGTGCAATCACACCCACAATAACTACTATAACAATCAACATTTTATTTTTCCCCTTTCTTTTTGCAGCATTCATCATAGTATACGCTCCTTTCCTATTATGACTACAGGAATACCCCCGGCAGCCTTATAACATTCATTCAGACCCTGGGTGATATAGACCCGCTGACGATTGTCCACCAGAACAGCTTCTGTTCCGGGAAAATATGCCAGGTATTCAAGTCCTTTTTCCATGCCGGCTACAAATATCGCGGTAGACAGCGCATCAGCTGTCAAGGCGGTGTCTGCAACCACGGTCACGCTGATCAGTCCTGACCGCGCCGGATAACCGGTGGCGGGATTCAGAATGTGATGCCGCCGCTTGCCTCTCCTGTCGATAAAATACCGTTCATAGTCGCCGGAAGTGACCACAGCCTTGCCGGTTACCTCAACCGCACCGAGCAGACAGCCGTCACGCCTGGGATGTCTTATGCCTACACGCCACAAAGAACCGTCGGGCTTATTCCCAAGAGTGGACGTATTTCCTCCTATATTAATAAATGCTGAAATAATACCGTATTCTCTAAGTGTTTCCATACAGCGGTCACCGGCAAAACCTTTTCCGATACCGCCCAGATCAATGGACTGTTCCGGTTTTCGCAGTTCGGCTGTTTCTCCGTGTGAATCCAGTCTTAAATCGCGGAAATTGACCAAAGGCAGAACCTTCCGGATTCTTGCTTTATCAGGCGCCCGGAATGCACGTTTATAATTCCACAGGTCTGTCAAAGGACCGACCAAAATATCAAACAGCCCCTGAGAGATTTCAGACAACCGGATGGCACCGGATAAAACCCCGTAAGTCTCAGTACTGATTTTTACCGCTCCTTTTCCCGCGGATCGGTTAATCCTGCCGATCTCGCTGTCAGATACGAAGCGGCTTAGTTTATTCTCCAGTCTTGTAAGTCTGGTTTTAGCAGAAGTAAGCGCCTTCTGCGCATTTTCACCAAATACCTTATACATGATTTCGGTATTCATACCAAAGCTCACCGCCCCTGCAGCGGCAGTTTGCAGCATAGTCCATCCCTCCTATCGGTATACATTCATCCTATGCTCTTTACATTTTATTCGGAGCAGTCCGTCAGGCTTTTCATAATAAGCTCCGTCATGTGCTCTATAAGCTGTGGAAAATACTCAAGCCCGATTTCTTCCTTGTGTGTGTCTACATTGATAATAGCGGCGAAAATCATCATAATCATTTTGCTGTCCATGTCTTTTCGCATTTTCCCTTGAGCCTGCCACTGTATTACAATATCAAGAAAGCTGTCATACAGAAATTCCACCGCCTGAATACCGTTTTCTTCCCGATATAGCTGCTCAATCTTACTATAAACACCTTTATTGTACCATTCCTTTAGTATTGGGTTTGCCTTTATACCCTCTGTGTTCATCGCCATCATTTGTTGCACTACTATTAAAGGCGGCTGACTTAAATCAAGGAATTGCAGACAACCTTTTTTCAGCTTTGCGTTCTCCTCAAGAAAAATATCCATAAAAAGCTTCTCTTTAGAAGAATAGTAGTTATAAAAAGTGCCTGTGGCCATTCCCGCCATTTTCGTAATCTCGGATATATTCGTATCCTTAAAACCTTTTTTACTAAACAGTTCCTTGGCACAATCATAAATCAGTATTTTTTTATCTTTCACCTGCTCGCCTCCAGTTTCGTATAGGCTAATAATATGAATGAATATTTTTTAATTCATTCATATTATAATACGGATACCTCGCTTTGTCAATTATATTTTGCAATGACTGAGGCATTCCCTTATAAAAGCGTCTATCGGCAATTATGCTGATAAACGCTTTTAAGTTATTTACCAATATATGATTTGATGCAGCGAAGTTTTGATATCCCGGACTTAACTTCTCGGTTATCTTGATGTTTTTTTCTTTTGTGACATTGCAACCGCACCGCCAAGTAGGGCTGCAACACCAGCAATTCCTACTATAGGCAGCATACTGCTTTTTTTATCTGCCGCCGTATCCGTAACCGGAGCATTTTCTGCTTCCCCTGCTCCATTAACATTGCCTTCTTTTGCCGCATCAGAAGCTGTTCCTCCGTCGGTTGTAAATAATACCGCCTCTTCACCCTCTATGACCTTCACATTTTCACTGCCGAAAATCCCGTACAGATAATCCGCATTTTCCTCGCTGTACGGTGTAATACCGATTTCAATGTAATTGTCAATAGGGCCGGTATGGGTAACCGCAAATCCCATTTTTTTAATTTCATCAAAATGATCACCAAATACATACTGGTCAATTTTATTCTGCAATTCTTGCAAATCACTATCCGTCTTAGCATCCTGGACGCTCTCTTCTTTTGTATCCCGGGAGCTGTCTGCCTTTGTATTCTGGTAGCTACCCGCCCCTGTATCCTGAGCGGTAACTTCAGCCGTTTTATTATCAGCTGATTTTGCAAACACCATTCCCGTGGATAAAGCAGATATACATACACTTAACATAACTGTTTTCAAAAATTTTTTTCTTATCATAAGGAATACCTCGCCTTTCTCAAAATAAATTTATCGTTACCATTCTTAACTCTTCCATACTAAAATGAATTATCCTGCTGTACATTAATTCATTTATCATCATCTCACAAATCTGCATACAAAGAGTTTCCGAGAGTACTCATGGTTTACAATGATTAGACGAGAATATTAATTTAATGGTTCCAAAAAACAATAAAATTTGTAACATCTATTTTAACTTTATGTTTTAACGTATTAAAAACCCCTTTAATTATAAACAAACTTTTTCAAATGACCGTTAAACTCCCTTTTAACCAAAACAACTTATAACCGCTTCAATAAATTCTATATAAGTATTACATCCGGTTATTTTTGCCGCGTTTTGTTTCTCCAGCAGTAGCACAATTAAATTATCATAAACATCGTGAAAAATATCTCTTTCATCCTCATTGATTGCAAATAATAAGACGATATTAATATAGTTATTATCCCACTTAAGGGGTTTCTTTTCGTTTATCAGAACGAACATTCCCGTCTTATTGGCATTCGCTTTCATGGAGTGGGGTACGGCAATATGACCGAAAGCAGTGGACGCCCGCTTTTCCCTGTCAAAAACTTCATCATAGTAGGAACCTTTTACATAGCCTTCCTTTATCATGATATCCGTCATAAAACAGATAACCTCCTGTTTATTTTTAAAGTCCATGTTTTTGTAAAAGAACTTAGGATTGGAAATTTCCATAAGGTGTTTTTTCAGTCTGGCTTTAATTTTTCTTAAATTGATTTTTTGTATTTTATCTTCAATTATCTGAAAATCCTCACTGCTTAAGAAGGGTGTTACCATGACCCATTCGATATGGATTGTCTCACTGACCGGAATAGTGGATATGATCAGCTCCGCTTTTCCCATTGCTTTTATTTCGTCAATGGCAGTGATAACCGTTTTTATTTCCAATCGTTTTCCAAAATGTTCCCTTAGTTTTTCTACCATTTTATTTGAGAAATCATAATATTGTGGAAATAAAATAATACAGCTGATGATTTTCCGTTTGGATTTCAGGGTTTCTAAGTTTCCTCCGATATGAAGGGCAATATAAGCTATCTCATCCTCCTTAATATCATATTCAGTAAGCTGCCTTAATTTGTCCGCAACCTCCACCGCGCATTCAAAAATAAGCGGGCATGTATTTTTAATATGATTTAAAAGGGGATTTTTCGTTGTATATCCATTTTCCAGCCGCATCAGCAGATTTTTAATATGAAGTGCAAATTTAACAACAAAATCCTTATTGCCTGTATCTATATAATAAGTTTTTTTCAGTAAATCCAGTATTTCATCCACAATTGCAACACAATTTTTACCGACTATACTTTCGATATTATCACTGTTTAATGTAGCAAAATCAACTTTCATCAGATGACTCATCAAAATAATCGTCAATTCTTCCACTTCTATGAGGCTATACCGGATATGATAATTGCGTTCGATTTCGTCGGCAATATTCTGAGCTAATTCCTGTTCCCTGATTCCAAAATTCCTGCCTTCCTTTCTTGAACTGCCAAAGGTCCGTTTCTTTTTAATCCGGTCCATTCCTATTACAATATCAAGGACAAGGTGCAAAAGTGCATATTCATTGACAAAGTAATGAAACTCATTACATTCTTTTCTAATAATGGTCTGCAGCAGTTCCAGATCATAATCCGGGAATTCCTTTTCCAATATTTCAAGGCTCATAATATTATCGCTGAATTCCTCATATAAAATCAGGCTTAATAATTTTCTTTTGTCTAACTCCTGGCCTTCCAGACAAATATAGGAATTCTCTGATTTCAAAATTAATTCAAATTCCATCAGCCTTTTTTTTACTTTAATCATGTCTTTTTTTATGGTTTCATAACTTACATAAATTTCATCCGCCAGCTCGTATAAATCCGTCTTTTTACCGCCGCTTGCATCATTGGTAATCAGTCTGATGATTATATAATCCATCCTCTCTTTTGAGGTCTGGGGCAGCTTTTTACCGGTATTGTCCATTAATATCCCCGCCCTTGCAGAATCAATGAAATAACCTTTCCGAGAAGAGGTAATGAGTCCTTTTTCCTGATAATTTATTTCTGCAACATAGTTTTTTACGCTTCGTTCCGAAACCGTTAATTCGCTGGCTAATTGAGCTGCAGTCATCCATTCACCGCTATCTAACATAATTTTAATCAGCTGCATACATTTACTCTTCATTTTTGAACACCCTACTCCTGTGGATTTAAGCAACCTGGCACAAGCATTTTTCAAACACGCTCTAGCCTACAATATTTCCCCGTTTGTTTCTACCACTTTCTTGTACCAGTAATAACTGTCCTTTAAGCTTCTCTTTCCGGAACCTTTTCCGTAATTATCCAGGTCAACATAGATAAATCCGTATCTCTTGCTCATTTCCGAAGAAGAACAGCTTACAATATCAATGGGTCCCCATGGATAATAGCCGGCTACATCCACCCCATCCAGTACAGCTTCTTTCATTTGTTCTATATGGGCCTTTAAGTATTCCACACGGTAAGTATCATGGATGCTGCCGTCCTCTTCCACCTTGTCGAAGGCTCCCATGCCGTTTTCCGCAATCATGACAGGCAGCTGATATCTGTCATAATACATATTCAGTTTCGTCCTAAGACCGACAGGATCAATCCCCCAGCCCCAGTCGCTGGATTTAATATACGGATTATTATAGGAAGTCTTCTTCTTTTGAATGCTTTCGGCATCGCAGATTCTTGTATAATAATAGGAGATTGCCATAAAATCAGCCGTATTTTTTAATATCTCTTCATCCTCTTCACCGAATTCAATATGAATATTGTTGTCATCAAAAAAACGGAAAGCGTATCCCGGGTATTTACCCCGCAGTAAGACATCCCCATATAAGAATTCCATCTGGTTTCTTTTATAATTGGCAAGTACATCTTCCGGCTTGCAGGTCGCAGGGTAACTGATACCGTCACTGAACATCATGCCAATGTGCATATTCTTATCCAGTTCCCTTGCATATTGGGTAGCCTTTGCACAGGCCACCATCTCATTATGGACACCCTGGTACTTTGCTTCCAGGAGATTTTCTACTTTATCTTCCGCGATTCCTAAGTGGTTAAAGGATTCATGCACAATGAGATTAATCTGATTCACAAGAATCCAGTATTTTACTTTTCCTTTATACCGGTCAAATAAAACCTGACAGTATCTTACAAAGAAATCAATCACTTCCCGGGAATACCAGCCGGTATATTTAAGAGTTAAATTAAGGGGCATCTCATAATGGGATATGGTAATAAGAGGTTCCATCCCATTTGCGATGATTTCGTTAATCAAGGCATCATAGAATTTAAATCCGTCTTCATTGGGCTTTGCCTCATCCCCATTTGGGAATATCCTGGCCCAGTTAATAGAGGTACGGAAAGAGTTCAACCCCAACCCCTTTAATAACTTTAAATCCTCTTTATAGGCATGATAAAAATCGATTCCCCATCTTTTAGGGTAAACTCCCAACCTGTCTTCCATTGCTTCTTTAATTTCCTTTGTGGTAATTTCTTCATTGTATTTCTTGTTCAGAGGGATATCTTCACGAAACCGGTTAATATCTGCAACACACCAGCCTTTTCCCCCTTCCTTCCAAGCACCCTCACATTGGTTGGCAGCCAATGCACCGCCCCAAAAGAAATCTTTATTAAAGCCTTTTATTTTATCTCTGCCCACGGCTGCTATTCTCCTTTCTCCAGTTTTGCTATTCTTTTTTCAAATGATTCAAATACCTTATATAATTGCTTAGCCAGATTAAGCTCGCTGTTAATTGTCATAAGGGTATCCTGGGCATGGGTAAATAATAAAGAATAACTTATTTCTTCTCCCCTGGCCTCACCTTGTATCACTTCGGTCTGAATTGCATGAGCTTCGGTCATTTTTTCCTGGGCCTGTTTTAATTTATCCGTCGCAAGTTTATAATTACCCTCTGAAATTGCATTTAAGGCTTCCGTTATGTACAGCCTTGCATCTCCAGCGCTGATAATTATATTCATGGCCGAGCTTACCAATCTTTCATCTTCCATTAAGCCTGCTCCTTTTGTATACTTACTGCTTCTTCGTTTATCTTTTGTTTTTCATATGTTTTATAGAAAGGATACCAGATAATTGTTGATACGGCAACAACGATGGCTAATAAAAGCAATCCGGTAACGCCCTTGGTTAAAATCCAGGTGGAAATAGGGAAAGGACAATACCACATATCAAATACCATGGTGGGAATCGGAGCTATTGCTATAATTTTTGTGAATACCCACACAATTATGGGAAGAATAATCCCTTGCAGCCACATGGGAAACATCATGATAGGGTTCCATGCGACGGCACCGAAAACAACCGGCTCATTGATATTAAAAACTCCCGGAACAATACATGCTTTTCCCAAGGCATTTAAATATTTGCTTTTTGAAAGTATCATCATAATAACTAAGGGAAGTGTACATCCGACACCGCCTACCCATATATATGCGGAATAGATTACTTCAGAGGTTACTACATTTAAACTGGAGGCGGTTGCCGTACCGGCTGCCACCAAACCGACATTGGCCGTAATGGCCGCCAGCAAAACCGGCTTTGTAACAGGAGTCAATACCCAGCCGGAGATACCCATGGAATATAAGAAGCAATCGGCAAACAGTATAACTACAAAACCATAAGGTGTTTCCATGAAACCTGCAAGAGGCTTAAAGATAGACTGGATTAAATTATAAATATCCACATTCATAATTAATACCACAATCCAGCCGACTATTATAACGATTCCGATGGGAAGCATGGAATCAAACCAGGCCCTGACGAAATCCGGAATTACGGAATTTTCTTTAAAGAAGGAAAATTTACCAAAAACGCTCATAATGATACCCGTAAACATACCGCAGAAAATTGCAATAAACATGCCGCCGGCACCCAGGGCATCGTGGTCAAAACCGGGTGTCCCGCTCAATACCATCTGAGGTGTAATAACCATTAAGTACAAAACTATACCTGTCATACCGGCTATTAAACGCTGTTTGCGGAGTCTTTTCTTTTCCATTAAGTTAAATGGAATTAAAAACGCAACAAATAATGAAATTTTACCTAATGTCCATCCGAAGGGAGTCCAAAAGGAAGGCAAAGAAGGAAAATAATTATTTAGAATTGCCAATAAACAAAATACGGAACCAAGCAGAATAAACGGTAAGGTCTGCATAATGGAGTCTTTTAAGGTAACTACCCATACATTATTACTGATCTTGCTCATTTTTGGTGCAAAACTATTCTCTAACCAGTTAACTAAACCTTTCATTTTTATATCTCCTTTCTTATCAGAACAGTGACAGAATATGGTCAAGTGCTTTCGCGCCGTCTAATGTTGCATAGTATTCCGGCTTCATCAATTCTACCTTAACTTTGGTGTCTCCGACAATTTCGTCTACTTCATCCATCAGATAAGCCAGATGGGGTCCGATCATTAAACAGTCAATCTCATCGATATAATTCTCAATCTCCGATTCACTTCTTGCATTAACCGCAATTTCAAGACCTCTGGCCGCTGCTACCTTTCGGATATTTGCCGCCATAAATCCGCTGGAAGCACCGGAACCGCATACCAATAAAACATTGTGTTTTTTCATAATTTTCTCCTTTCCCTTTATGAGCATTCTTTATTGATTGAAATTTTATAATTAAATTATATAAATATTAAAGTTTCCAAACAAATAATTATTTTCACCGTTGTCGTGCAAATAAATACTTAACCGATCGTTTATTGTACCGGCGGCATTGTCTGGGAATTTTAACATCGCAGCGGTGCGGTGCGCGCATCCTGCCCGGAAGGCTTTTCTTCACTTATCAGAATCTTGATTTTCTTATAGTATTCATAAAATTCTTTTGTATCTTTTAAATCCAGAGTCCTTTCATAGGGCAGATAAACAGGTACGGTCTCTTTCATCTTACCGGGCCGCGAAGACATCACATATATCTTCGTTGACAAAAAAATGGCTTCTTCTATATCATGCGTTACGAATAGAATCGTTGCTCTCTGTTTCTTCCACAGATCACGGATAAAAAGCTGTAATCTGGCTTTTGTAATGGGATCCAGTGCTCCAAACGGCTCATCCATAAGGAAGAAATCCGGTTCATTAGCAAGTGCACGTGCAATGGCAACTCTCTGTTTCATACCTCCTGACAGCTGCTTGGGATAAGCATTCCTGAATTTTGACAAACCAATGATATCCAGATATTTATCCACTATTTTATTCTGATCTTCCTTAGGCAACTTCTTCTCTTTTAAGCCGTATCGAAGATTCTTTTCCACGGACATCCACGGGAAAAGCGTATATCCCTGAAATACCATTCCTCTGTCAATGCCAGGGCCTTTCACCCTATTATCATTTACAATAATATTTCCTGATGTCGGGAAATCCAGACCGGCTATCATTCTTAACAATGTTGATTTTCCACACCCTGACGCTCCGACAATACATACAAATTCATTCTGAAGCACTTCTATATTGCAGTTCTCAATCGCGACCGTTTCTTTTCTTTTTGTTTTAAATACTTTTGTTATATTTTCCGCAATAATGCTCGTATTTGCCGGTCTTGCCTCGATATAGGGAATATCCATCATTTGTTTTCTTCTATCATTCACAGCCACTCACCTCAAACCTTATTTTATTGCCAAATCATACCAGAGCGTCTTCGCCTTTCTGACCTGTACTGATACGTACCGCATTTTCTAATTCATAGACAAAAATCTTTCCGTCTCCCTGATTTCCGGTTTGGTTAACTTCTTTAATTACTGTAATCAAATCCTCTAAATCTTCATCTAAAATATAAATACCGATATATTTTTTAGCCATAAACACAGGTGCAACTATAGCCCCTTCACTTCCATCTGTTATGGAGTAACCTATTGTGCTGTTTTTTCCCCTGCCCAGGACGTCTGTTGACATATATGCATTGAAGCCGTTATCAGCCAATGCCTCCTTCGTTTTATGATACATATTGCGGCGAACGATTATTTCAACATATTTCATCGCAGTATCCTCCTTCCGGAAACTATAGTTTCTCTTCGCCGGAGCTTATCGTAACTGTCCTTAAAACATCTGCGATAAATATCTTTCCGTCACCCAGGGAACCTTCTTTTGATGTTCTTGCCACCTTCTCGATTATTGAAACAACCAAATCACAGTCATCATCTTCAACAACAATGATAAGCATTTCTTTCGGAATCTCATCGTAATATACGGTTCCAACTTTTAAACCACGCTGCTTTCCGCGTCCGAATACATTCATACGGGTAACTGCATAAAAACCTTTTTCACCCAATGCAGCTAACACTTCATATACTTTCTCCGGTCTGATAATTGCTTTTATACTTTTCACAGTTGCCTCCACTCCGCCACTTCACCTGACAAATGATTAATACTCAGGCCATCGGCCTAATACATATCTGCCTATGAAATAACTAATATTTTCTTAAATACATCTATAAGGTCCTCGATTTCAACCGGCTGACGCGGGCACCCTTCAATATCCACTTCCTCTATGGCATCCTCTGCAAACTTTTGTAGCATTTCATCCGTAACGGGCCCAATATCAACCTTTTCATCGACACCGATTACCTTAAACAATTTATGGATTTTCTCAATCAGCAAATTGCCGGCTTCTTCTTTGGAGCAGGAAACGCCAAGATAATTCATGATTTCCTTATATTTTTCCGGTACTGTTTCCTTTGTAAATTCAATACTCGGAATCTGTGCAATTCCAACACCGAGTCCATGAGGAATCTTATGGAGAACGGACAGCGGGCAGCTGACTGCATGAGGAATGATACAGCCGTCTTTTGACTGGGCAATTCCTGCATACATAGATGCTAACGACATATATATTCTGGATTCCTCATCGCCTTCAACAGCAGCCGGAAGATATTCAAAACATAACTTAATAGCTTCAAGCCCCAGCAGCTCCGCAATTTTATTGTCAAGATTGGATACATATGCCTCAACCGCATGTCCCAATACATCAAGTCCCGTATTTGCCGTTATATTGCGCGGAACCTTAAATGTCAGCGACGGGTCGATATATGCATAGGTTGGCGCAATTTCTGTCGTCAGCATAAGGTCTTTCTTTTTGTCTGCACCGGTAATAACAATACAATCAGAAACTTCCGAACCGGTTCCTGATGTCGTTGGAATTGCAATGACCGGAAGGAATTTCTTATCCGGAACCTTCATATTATCGCCGCGCATCAGCATATAATCTTCAATACCGCCGCCATTCGTTGCAACTACCGCCGCTCCTTTTCCTACGTCCATAACACTTCCGCCGCCGACTGCAATGATAAGCTTTGCCCCCTTTTCAACACAGAGCGCTGCACAGGCGTCAACCTGGGAAGAAATCGGGTTCTGCTGAATATCACTGTAAACGGAATATGTAATCTTGTTTTCTTCAAGAACCTCCTTAATCGGATCCGCCATGCCAATAGACAAAAGTACTTCATCCGTAACAAGCATGACATTGTCAACTTTTTCTTTTTCGAGAGCCGTCATAATTTCTTTCACTTTTCCCACTCCAAATTCGATAATTGTAGGGAACTCAAATGTAAATACTGGTATCATCTTAAATATCCTCCTATTATTCATTAATATTATTTATATTATTCATGAAACCACTGTGTCGGGCCGACATTTGTATTAATGTTAATCTGTTTAACCTCTGTAAAATCATCCAAACCATAGGTTCCGAGTTCACGCCCAATACCGCTCTGCTTGTATCCGCCCCACGGTGCTTCCGGATATACCGGACCGTATGTGTTAACCCAGGTAATACCGGCACGCACCTTTTTGATAACCCGTAGCGCCTTCCCATTATCACTTGTAAATATACCTGCGGCAAGGCCATATGTTGTGTCATTGGCAAGCTTTACGGCTTCTTCCTCGCCATGGAATTTCTGAAGAACAACAACAGGTCCGAAGATTTCTTCCTGAACAATTCTCATATCCGGCTTAGTATCTGTAAAAATAGTCGGCGCTATAAAAAATCCCTTTTCATATCCGGAATCCATAATCCGGTATCCGCCGCATGCAACCGTCGCACCCTCTTCTTTACCGATTTTAATATAATTGAGGACTTTATTCATATGGTCCTTGCTGATAACCGGTCCCATCTTAACACCTTCGTCAAGTCCGTTTCCGATTTTAATTTTCATAGCTCCTTCAACAAGTGCTTCAAGATACTTATCATAAATCGTATCTTCTACCAGAATTCTGGAACCTGCACTGCAGACCTCCCCCTGATTGTAGAACATGCCATACAGTCCATAATCTACTGCCGTATCAAAATCAGCATCTGCGAAAATAATATTCGGCGACTTGCCGCCCAGCTCTAATGTTATTCCTTTTACATTGCCGGATGCGGCCTGCATGATTTTTCTTCCTGTTACAATACCGCCTGTAAATGCAACCTTATCGACATCATGACTCTCTGCAAGCTCATTTCCCACAGTCGCTCCCGGTCCCATAACAAGATTGATAACGCCCTTAGGATAACCTGCCTTCTCCATTAGTTCAAACATCTTAACTGCCGATAACGGGGTGATTTCGGACGGTTTAAATACAATGGTATTACCGGCTGCAAGTGCCGGCGCAATCTTCCAGATAGCAAGTGATATGGGGAAATTCCAGGCTACAATCAGACCGCAGACACCAATCGGCTCTCTGACAGTAATACCCTGCACCGCCGGATCATTCAGGGTATACGTCTGTCCGGAGGGCTGTGTTACGATACCTGCGTAATATCTAAGAATGTTAGCAGAATCATAGACATCATATTCTGATTCGATTAATGCTTTACCCGTATTTAATGTCTCCAATTTAGCAATCTCATCAACATTTGCTTCAAGTTCATCTGCAAAACTTCGTAATAACGAAGCTCTGTCATAGGCGGATGTTTCTCCCCATCCCCCTTCATAAAATGCTTTTTTTGCCGCCTGAATTGCTTTTTTTGCATCTTCTGACGTACCCTCTGCAACGGTAGCTATTACACTTCCATCTGCAGGGTTGATGATATCTCTTGTTTCCTGTGACGAAGACAATACCCACTCCCCGTCAATTAACATCTTTTTAACACTCATCTTCAAAAACCTCCTGCTTCATTTTTATTTTTTATGTATTCCATAAGACTAGTGTGCTGACAAGTAGATGAGCAATCCGGCAAGCACCTATGCAAGTTTTAAGGTTAACAAAAGTACCAGCGCCTTACTCATGAATTACCATATCATTTTTTATACTCTCTTCGAGGATAAGCTGCGTTGCATGTCTTTTAATCCCTATAAATCCGGGTGTTCTCTTCACTTTGGCATTACGCGGTCTCGGTATATCAATATCTATGATTTCCTTGACAGAACCAGGATGTGCGTTCATGACAATCACGCTGTCTGCCATAAGGACTGCCTCTTCAACGTCATGGGTTACCATTACTACTGTTTTGGGATATTTTTCCCACAGCTGCAACGTTAGGTCCTGCATGTTCCCTCTGGTCTGCGCATCTAAGGCTCCAAAAGGCTCATCCATCAGCAGCACATCCGGGTTATTGGCAAGAGCCCGTGCAAGGGCGACTCTCTGCCTCATACCACCTGAAAGTTCTTTGGGATATACTTTTTCAAATCCGGTTAAACCAATATCGTCAATGTATTTCAAAGCCAATTCAAGTCTTTCGGTTTTCGGCTTTCCGCCTTCTTTCAAACCATAAGCAACATTTTCAATAATGGTCATCCACGGAAATAATGTGCAGCCTTGAAAAATCATTCCTCTCGTAACGTCAGGTCCGAATATCGGATTCCCTTTAAACAGGATTTTTCCCGTCGTCGGTGAATCCAGGCCGCAAAGCATACGTAACAGAGTTGATTTTCCGCAGCCGGAAGTACCTAATAATGCAACAAACTGATTTTTCATTATCTGTACATTCACTTCCTCTAACGCCTGAATTGACTGTTTTTTTATTTGAAATTTTTTTGTTACTTTTTTTATATCAAATATTACTTCTGCCTCTGTCACACAATCACCTCCGTACTTTTTCAGAACCAAGGGAATAATTTCTTTCCCAGCCACTTAAATGTAAAATCAAACGCAAGGCCAATCAGACCAATTGACAGAATACCAATAAAGATCTTGTCAACATACAGCATCCTCTGTGCCTGAATAATCATATACCCGATACCGGAAGAAGCCCCTATCATTTCAGCTACGGTTACATAGGTCCATGCCCAGCCAAGAATCATCCTTAGTGAATCTAAAATATACGGCAATACGCAGGGACAAACGATTTTCCAAATAACACCTGCTTTATTGGTTCCTAATGTATATGAGACTTCCACCAAATCGTGCTGCGCTTTTCTGGTATCGACCGCTACCATCAGCAAAAGCTGGGGAAGGCTGCCCATGATAATGACAAAAACTTTTTCCGTTTCATCAATACCGATCCATAAGATAAAAAGCGGAATAAATGCAGTGATCGGCAAATATCTGATAAATGACATAACCGGCTCAATCACAGCTTCAATGGGTGCATAAGTACCGACCAGAATTCCTAAAGGAACAGCTACAACAGCAGAAATAACAAAACCAAGCAATACTCGATATGTGGTAATTCCTATATCTGATATAAACCCTTCTTCCGTAAAAAGCCTTACTCCTGTTATTAATGTATCAAGAGGCTTTGGAAGAAATTTTTCATCAACAATTCTAAATTCTGATAAGGAAAACCATATTAAAATAATAATCAGAAAAGTAATAACCGAAATTACGGTATATCCATTTTTAGATATTTTTCCCTGCGGCGTGAACCACAACCCCACTTTTTCCTTAAAAGTTCTTTTCATAAGGCATCACCTATATTCTTCTTCTTTTTCTAATTCATGACAAAGCTTTTATCAACCGCATTTGAGCAATCAATTTCCTCCTTAACCATGCCAAGTTCATACCAGATGCCCGCAGCCTTTTCACAAAGCTCCTGAAGTCCGCCTCCACCGACAAAGTCTTCATTCATCTCTTTGTCATAGTATTGGACACTCGGGAGTGTCGCATTAAATTCATCAACTGTCATACCCTGTGACTCTGCCATGATTTCAATACATTCATCATGTGTTTCCTCTTCATTGATCATATCTAATGCTTCAAACCAGGAATCCACAATTGCCTGGACACTGTCGGGATAATCTCTAATAAATTCAGATGTAAAACCAAGTGAATCACAGATAATACCGGGATCCTGATCCGAAGAGCGAAGCACTTTGCCAAAATCCGTCTGCTTCGCATTGGTAAGCCACGGCTCCCAGGTTACAGCCGCATCAACCCGTCCTGCTACAAAAGCAGAACCCGCATCACCGGCTGACATATTCTGGATATCAAAATCATCCATGGTCAGCCCCAGATCACGAATCAAAGAATTGAAATAGAATAAGCTTGCTCCGCCTGATGTATCAATAGCAACGGTATGTCCGGCCAAATCCTCAATAGAATTAAATTCCTGCTTACATACGATACCGTCACCGCCACGGGATGTATCCAGATTCAGCACCTGAACTGCATCGGTTCCTGCTGCCAAACCCATAATAATGGTATCCGGCGTCTGTGCATAACCTTGAATCTGTCCGGCCATAAGTGCCGATTTAATATCCGCTGCACTTTCTATCACTCTTAAATCAACATCAACTCCGTTCTTTTCAAATATACCCTTTTCCTTGGCTACGAAAAATGGTGCATAACCGATCCAGGTTGTAAACGAAATAGAAATCGTTTCATCATACAATCCGTCTACACTTTCTTCCGAACTGCCGTTTGATCCGCCGCAAGCGGATAAGCCTGCAACTGCCAAAACCAGCACACAAATCAGCGCCCATACTTTAATACTTTTTTTCACCGTTATTCTCCTCCCTTGATGCCGCCAATGCCTGACATCTCTTTTGATTTGTTATTAGTGCCCTTCGTTTCTCACATAAAAGAAATAAAAAATAAGACCCCCTTGACCTATCTGCACAATTGCCAATTGCAAATATGTCCCATTAAGCGTCTTTACTTATTTTTTATTTTACCCTGTATTACTAATACTTACTTGGATAATACATTTGCTGCGTCTAAAAATCGTCAATAACATTTCTTCTAAATCAACAATGACTTGTTTGAATCTTAAGGTACTATCGTCGATTCCGGAATAGTAAAAAGATTTGCCATTCATTTTCCTCCTTTACTTTGATGAGCACTCTGATATTGCATCAATTATATACAGTTAATGCACAAAAAACGTCAAAAGCAACTTCAGGCAAGCGTCTATTTCTTCCATATGCCTATATTCTTTCATTGAAGAAAGCTCCCTATAATCTTAGGATCTGTATTCCGTAAAAGTTTCCGGCACCTGCCCGAAGTGACCGAATAGTCAAATTTATTCGTTATTATCAATTATTTCCTGCAGATGACTGGTCAGTTTCAGATTTTCCGAATGATCAACCTGACAATCAATGATAACCGGAACCGTCTGTTCAAAGGCCTTTTCAAGAATTGGATAAAAATCCTCTGCCTTTTCAACCCGGTATCCGATACAATGCATACTTTCTGCATATTTTACAAAATCCGGATTACTAAAATTTACATAACAGCTCTTTCCATATTGATCTATCTGCTTCCACTTAATAAGGCCGTAACAGGAATCTTTAAAAATCACCGTTACAAATTGGATACCAAACCGAAGAGCGGTTTCCAATTCCTGACTGTTCATCATAAAACCCCCATCTCCGGTAACAGCAAGCACTTTTTTATCAGGATTAACCAGTTTTGCCGCTATCGCACCCGGAACTGCGATTCCCATGGAGGCAAAACCATTGGAAATGATGCAGGTATTCGGCCTGTAGCACTGATAATGTCTGGCAATCCACATTTTATGCGCCCCGACATCAGAGATCAGTATATCCTCCTCTCCCATAAATTTCCGGATATCCAAAAGGATTTTTTGAGGTTTCATTGGAAAGGAACAATCATCCTTATACTGTGTATAATCATCATTTAATTTTTTCCTGATGTCAAATGCTTCTTCGGGTTCTGTATTACGGTGTGTACGGTTTAAGATATTCTTCAGTGAATCCGATATGTCTCCGATTACCTCGATATCGGGCTGATACAACTTATTTATATGTGCCATCCTGCTGTCAATGTGAATGATATGGCAGCGGCCGTCGGGATTCCATTTCTGCGGCGCATATTCCACAATATCATATCCAATGCAGATAACCAGATCCGAATGCCCGATAATAATATTCTGGTAATCCTTTTGCGGAATGCCAATCGTATACATCGCATACGGATTATCCATCGGTATCATGCCTTTCGCCATCATTGTGGTTACCACCGGAATCTTTAACGCCGTTGCAAATTCTGTTAAAGCCTCACTCGCTCTGGCCCTGACTGCATTGCTTCCGACCAGTATGACAGGATTTTCGGCTTTGAAAATATCCCCCGCAGCTTTTTCAATCTCTTCAAGCTCAGCAAGTTCTTTTGGAATCACCTGTCTTTTCAGAGGCTTTTCCTCTACAGACACCTCCATCTTAGATATATTGACCGGCAAATCAATATGACATGCTCCGGGCTTTTCAGTCTCTGCATATTTAAATGCTATTCTGACTATTTCATTAATGGTATCCGGTCTGACAACCAGTTTGCTTCTTTTTGTAATCGGCTCAAACATTTTATTCAAATCCAAAAACTGATGAGATGTTATATGCATCCTCTCCGTACCCACCTGTCCGGTAATCGCAACCAGGGGCGCTCCGTCACTGTGTGCATCAGCCACACCGGTAACCAGATTCGTCGCACCCGGTCCAAGCGTTGAGAGGCATACCCCTGCCTTTCCGGTAAGACGTCCGTATACATCAGCCATAAAAGCTGCACCCTGTTCATGCCTGGTGGTAATAAAATTAATATCTGAATTGTTAATTGCGTTTATCAATTCAAGGTTTTCCTCCCCCGGAATGCCAAAGATATACCTGACTCCCTCTTCCTCCAGGCATTCCACCATCAATTTTGCTGCTGTTTTCCTTTTTCTGTCCATAAAAATGTCCACTCCTGTCAATTAACTGCTGATGTCACTTTCTCGCCCTTCAGCGAACAAATTGCATTTTCTGCCGCCAGACGCTGAAGATCATCCAGCGATGACTGCGTCAGATATGAGATATGCGGTGTCACAAAAATATTTTCCGTATGGAGAATTGGATTATCCTTTGCAGGCGGCTCCTCTGCCAATACATCCAGGCATGCTCCGGCAATCACCTTTTCCTTGACGGCCTTAATCAGATCGGCCTCTATAATGACACCGCCGCGTGAAGCATTAATCAGATAAGCTGTGCTTTTCATTTTGCTGATTTTTTCATAATCCATGAAATTCTGTGTCGAAGCATCCAGCTTCATATTCATACTCACATAATCTGCCAGGGCAAGCCCTTCCTCCAAATTAACCTTTTGCACTCCCAATTCTGCCGTTCTTTCTTCCGATACATACGGGTCGTAACAAAGTACTTCCATATTCATTGCCAGAGCTTTTTGGGCTACCGCCTGTCCAATCCTTCCCAATCCTGCAATTAACAGCGTTGAATTCCCGATTCGTTTGATCAGATTCTTTGCCGCCATCGCTCCCCATGGACTTGTCTTAACCTCTTCTGCATAACGGAAAAGTGTCTTGTTGCAATGATATATTGCTGCAATTACATAATCGGATACGTCCTCCGTACAGTAGTCCGGGACATTGGCTACCGTTATTCCTTTTGCACTTGCTGCCCCTACATCTACATTATTGTATCCGACGCCGTATACAGATATAATCCTGCAATGATCCAGTTTATTAATAAACTCCTCCTTCATCTCTATGTCAATCTGACAAATAACAGCATCCGTATCCTTAGCATACAATTCTATCTTTTCTTTATAATCCGCGTTTCCTGAAAAACGGATTTTGGCATCCGGGAATGCATCTTTGATGGCTTTCGTCTCAATGTCATAGCCTTCCCATTCTGAATCAATGATCCAAATTTTCTTTCCCATCTTGTTATCCTCCTATTGATTTACCCAATCTTTTGGGATTCCACCCTCCAACACGGTAATCACATTGTCGGAGGTACGTTTCTTCAGTTCATCAAAAGAATTTTTGGAAATATATGAAATATGCGGTGTTACATAGGCAGAAGCACATCGGAAAACTGCTTCTTCATAGGTTGGCGGCTCTACGCTTATAACATCGAGCATTGCAGCTCTTAATACACCTTTCTCCAATGCCCTTACCAAATCCTCTTCAACAATTACTTTGCCTCTTGCCGTATTCACAAGGCATGCGCCCGGCTTTAATAATGCCAGATGTCTGTAGGTAATCAGTCCTGTCGTCTCGGCAGTCAAAATTGTATTAATGCTGACATAATCAGCCTGTCTCATTCCTTCCTCAAGCGTTTCTACCTTTTTTACACCCAATTCTTCCATATACTCCGCCGACTTGTATGGATCAAATGCAATCACATTCATCCTATGGGCAACCGCCTTCTTAGCAACCATGCCCCCGATGGTTCCGCATCCCACAATCAGAAGGGTTGAATCCTTTATACGCCTGCCTTTTTCTTCTACTGCGCCGGCACCCCATTTTCCTTCGTACAAAGCCCCCTGAACAAAAGCAAATTGTTTGTTAAACGTAAAAACTGCTGCCATAACATAATCGGAAAGGTCTTTGGCACAATATCCGGAAACATTTGTAACCTTAATTCCTTTCTCCTTAGCTGCCTTTACATCGACCCTGTCATAGCCGCCGCCGTAAACAGCAATAATCTTACACTTGCCTAACTGTTTGATAACTTGGCCCGGTATTGGTGCATAAACCTGGCATATTACTGCATCTGCATCTTTTCCAAACTCTTCAAGGTCTTTTTGGTAATCATAGGTAGAAAATCTTAAATCACAATCCGGATATTTTCCGAACAAAATTTCCTTTTCCAATTCATAATCCGGCCATTCTTCATCAATTATCCAAATCAACGGTTTTTTATTACTCATAGTTTTCATCCCTTCTTCCAATTTATTGACACATCGTTTATAATAGATATAACATTGTAACTATTCGGCAGCCCCGGGAAATTCGCAGAATTTCCAGTTATTCAGCACCAAAATATGCATCTTTCTGCATTTTGTGGTGAATAAACGTATATATGCGTTTTTCGCAAGAACCGCTGTGACTGAACAGTCGCATAATATTTTTATAGGAGGATTTTGTTATGCCTACAATATCTGTTAAGCTTCTGGGCCCCCCCAATGCTGCAATGAACGGTAAACCTGTCTCATTCCCTTTTAAAAAGGCAGAAGCTTTGTTTTATTATCTTGTTACTGAAAAGACAGTATATCGCAATCAGATTTCTGCCCTCCTCTGGGAAGATACTCCTGACAGCAATGCCAAGAAAAATTTACGCAATGCACTGTACAGCTTAAAAAATGCTTTTTTGCCGGACATCTACAGTGCACCAAACCGAAATTTATTAATTATTAATCCGGACATTACGCTTCATTCTGATCTCGATAAATTTTTAGAAAGCAGCAATCCCTCTTTTTATTCCGGAGATTTTCTACAGGATTTCTCCATCAAAGGCAGCTTAAGTTTCAACGAATGGATTACCCAAAAGCGTCTCCAATATAAAACCGGCTATTTATCCAATCTTCTTACTTATATCATCAATTGCAGCCATGAAAATCCGGATGAATTGGAAAAACAGGTCCATCGTTATCTTGCAGAAGATGCATTTGATGAACGTCCTTACTTTGTCCTTATGTCAGCCTATCAGGAAGCCGGCATACCGGAAAAAGGAATTGAACTGTATCAGCAGCTTTATTCGCTGCTTAACAGCGAACTGGGCATTAATCCAAATCAGGAAATCACGCAGCTTTATTATCAGCTCCTGGCAGATGCCTCCGCATCTTCCGTTTCTTCTTCGGTAATACAGACCTCTGATATTCTCGGACACGAGTCGGTCACACTGACGCTTCGAAAACAATATGATATCTTTTTTCCGGACCATTCTTCTCACAATATCATCATGGGAGAAAACGGTATCGGTAAAAGCTATCTGGTCGAACAGTTTCTTCAACAGCTGGATTTGTCAAATACGTTATTCTTAAGCGTTTTATGTCTCCAGGCAGAAAAAACATATGCTCTGCAATCCATTAATACAATCCTCATGGATTTGGAAGATTATATCATTTCTTCTTCTGATTCACTTAACGATGGGGATAAACTTGCCGTTGCAAGGCTTTTCCCGGCCCTTAGCCTTGTTACATCCCTGCCTTCGTCTTTATCGCTTGGATACCGGGACACAAGTGTATATCAGCAAGGCAAAGAAGGACTGATGCATATTTTACAGGAAATCGCCAAAACAACGCCGATATTACTGTATTTTGACAATCTTCAGGCAATGGATTCCCTTAGTTTTGACATATGGGCCACCATAATTTCATCTGAAATCACAGGAATCATGTCCATTTCAACCTGTGTAGATTCAACAGAATCCTTCACTTTACAAACTATTACCTCCTTAATTGAAAACGGATATCTGAACCGTTTTGATTTAGAGCATTTTACCTTCGACAATGTGAAACAATATGCCGCAGCATCCATTGCCCCCGATATTCCTGAGGATAAGCTGCGTTCTATATATGAAGAAGCTGACGGCAACACCTTCTTTTTAATGGAAATGCTCCAAAAATTAAAGGAGCAGCTAAACGATTCCAAGTCTGATGCTAAATGTCCGCCTCCTTTCTCGAGTCATGCGGAAAACACCTTAAACGACCGATTAAACGGTATTACGCCGGATGCAAGACAGCTTCTTGATATATTGGCGCTTTTTCATAACCACGTATCTGTTGAGTTATTAACCATATTTTTAAACCGTTCTTCCAAGCAGATTGCCAATATCCTGGAAGAGCTGAAATCCCATGCCCTGATTAAAGAACATCTGGACAACGGAATTATCAAATATTCTTTCTGCCACAATAAGATGCAGGAATTTATTTATAACAAGTTATCTCCCCTTCGGCAGAAGGTGCTACATCATCACGCAGGTGAATCGCTGGAAATTCTTTATGAAAACAGAGAGTACTCCGACCACAAAAACCTGATTTACCATTTTACTCTCGGTCAGGATAATGCAAAAGCAATCTATTACTATGTCCGTGATTTCGAGGACTATATCACGATAAACTATGTACTTTATCCGACTTATCCGGCAGGCAATCCGGACAATGAATTCAGCAAAGACAATATCCTCACATATTTTTCATTCCTTGAAACTTCTATACTAAATATAAAGCTATTGGACCCCTCCTTTACAATACTTGATGAAGCGCAAGCCAGGCTCCTTTATGCCAAATGCTGTTATTATCTTTCCAACGGCATGTATCTTGAATTCGAAACAGCCAGCAAGGCCGCATTACAAAGCACATTTGTAAAAACCAATAACCAGTTCCGCTTAAATATTCTGCAGCAGCGTATTTCTCATGGAATTCAGATATATGATACGAAACGGATGCACTCCTGCATAAACGAGGGATTGAGTCTGCTTTATACTATGGACGACAAACAGAAACTCTCCCTCTATCAAAGGCTCAATGGTCTTTGCATTCTAATGGACGGTCAGGATATCAACCATGCCATTACCGAACTTGAACAGTCTATTAAGACGATTCCGGAAGATACCAATCCTTCCTTTTCCGCAAATATTTCAGCAGCCTACAATTATCTCGGCGAATGCATGCGGTTACTTGGAAATTATGACGAAGCCTGCTATTATTATAATCAGGCACTTGAAACATCTGCCGTTCCTGCTTATTCAAACGGTTATACAGCTACCTTTTACTGCAATATGGGCCGTGCGCTGCTTGAACTGAAGCATCTTGACAAGGCCGAAAAAATGTTTGACAGGTCCTATCACGAATTTCAGAATAGCAATGCAATTATGCGCCGTTCCATAACCTGCAGCTATCTGGCCTGTTTCCGTTTAATCAGCAACGATTTGACGGCCGTTACAAAATATCTTACCGATGCACATAAGGCCTCTGTTATCCTGAAATCACCGGAGGAATTATTCATCTTATATCATATCATTGCAAAGATAGCTTCCATACGGCCGGACGCAATACCGGAGGAATTACAAATGCCGGTACAGCATTATCATGCCTTAGAAGAAGCATATGGGGAAAAATTGCCAAAACTGCAAAAAAGTCATATTTTACAGGCAGATTTTTTATAAATCAGCCTAAAACACGTGCATCAGCAACACATAGGGAGTTTTCATAAAGGAACACCGGATTTAAATCAGCCTCTTTGATGTCCGGATAAACAAACGGAAGCTCGGAGAATTTCGAAATAGCCTCCGCCAGCTTATCCAGATCAACTCCGCTCTGTCCTCTGACACCTTCAAGAATAGGATACGTCTTAATTTCCTTCACCATACAAAGCGCCGTTTCCTTTGTGACAGGCGCAATCCTTAAAGAGATGTCCTTTAACACCTCGGTATAAATACCTCCCATTCCGAAAGCAACAACCATGCCAAACTGCGGATCCTTTGTTAATCCCAAAATCACTTCCCTTCCGGGTTTTAACAGGGGCACCATCATCGCCCCACGAAAATCTTTTCCCTCTGCAACGGCAGCCAGCTTATGAAAGGCTTCTACAGCCTCCGCAGCAGATGAGATGGGAAGAATAACGCCGCCGCAGTCCGACTTATGAACAATCTGAGGAGAAACCACTTTCATAACCATGGGATATCCGACCTTATCCGCATTATCCCTGACCTCCCCGGCAGACGTTGCAAATGCATACTCCGGCACCGGAATACCATTGTCCCTTAACAATTGCATTGCCTCCGTCTCAAGCAGTCTTTTTCTTCCTTCAAAGAGTGTTCCGCATTTCTTAATATCATAAAAACACCTGACGTTTACATTGCTGCTTACAAATTCATAATACTCTGCCAACTTTGAGAGAACTGACACGGCATTTTCGCCAAGCTCATAACATGGAATTTTATTTTCACGCAAATAACGGAGGCTCTCCTCAATATCCGTTCCCACCTGCATCATTGCAGTTACCGGCTTGCCGGAAGCCTTTGCGGCCTTCGCAATTCCTTTGGCACACGGCATTGATTTTAAATACGGCGTTCCCACATAGATTGCCAGCGCGCCGTCCATTTCCTTCAGCGCCGCTTTGCATGCAAATTCATATTGTTCACCGGTCCCTTCTACCGTAAGGTCAATCGGATTTTTCATACCGGCAAAAACCGGAAGGAAACCGGCCAATTCTTCTTTTAATGCATCACTCGATACGGGTATATCAAGCCCGACACTCTCAGCCCTGTCCGTGCTCATTACTCCCGGACCGCCGGAATTCGTAACCACTGCAACCTTTCTGCCCTTCATCGGTGGCATAAGTGCAAAGCCCTTGCATATTTCGAACATTTCCTTCAGCGTGTCGGCCCTGATCGCTCCGCACTGCTTTAATGCCGCATCAAAAACATGATCCGCTCCGGCCATCGAACCGGTATGCGACATGGCAGCTCGCTGCCCAAAGCTGCTCCTCCCGGACTTAACAATTACAACCGGCTTCACGGCAACTACTTTTTTTACCGTTTCCATGAATTTCCTGCCGTTTGCGACAGATTCTACATAAACCGCAACTACCTTTGTCTCCTCATCATCTTTCAGGTAACGCAGCAAATCAATTGCGGTTAAGTCCGCACCGTTTCCGTAGCTTAAAAATTTTGCAATGCCGACACCATCTGCCGCGGACAATGCCATGAAAGAACCCCCGATTGCCCCGCTTTGCGAAACCATTGAAATATTTCCCTTAGGCGGCTTGGTCTCCAGTGTTGCCACAAGATTGGAATGGGTATTTACAAGACCGGCACAGTTTGGTCCGACACAACGGATGCCATACTTTTTCGCCACTTCCATGACCTCCTTCTCGCCCCCGCTGTTACCGGCTTCGGAAAAGCCGGAACTAATGATTACAGCTGCCTTGATTCCCTTTTTCCCACATTCCTCCATAATATCTTTTACTGTAAAAGCAGGGGATGCAATGACTGCCAAATCAATTTCTTCTCCGATATCAAGAACAGAAGCGTACCCTTTTACACTGTCCACACCAAGTCCCTTGGGGTTCACTGCATATACGCGCTCCATCCCGCCCTCTAAAACTCTGTGAACCAGTACATTTGCCAGTTTGCCCGGTGCGGCTGAACCAAATATGGCTACCCCGTTCGGAGCAAACATGGCCTTCATGCTGTCCGCCATAATAACCTCCCTCTGTTGCATCCTTCGCAACGTCAAAACGGATATTCCAGTTCCGTTATCACTACTTACTCATAAACTATTCACAGCTTTCATTCCGGCATGAAAAGCTTTCAGATTATTTTCAGCTACCCTTGGCCATCTGTTTTTAATCGTATCTTCAATTTCTTCCAACGAGAAGAATACATTTAACTCTGAACAGCCATATGCCGCACCAAGAAGGAACAGATTCGGTCTTGCATATTCCGGTACAAGCTCCGGCGAAAGAACAACCGGTACCCCGCCCGACTTTTTAATTTCTGAAACGATAAGCTCCTCCTCCGGGTACGGAGCATTTCCTAGCATTACTTCCGTGGGCAGCCATCGGTTT
Organism: Clostridiales bacterium; assembly: GCA_015655075.1. Lineage (GTDB taxonomy): Bacteria > Bacillota > Clostridia > Lachnospirales > Lachnospiraceae > Anaerocolumna. Next base: position 137,282 of record JAATFT010000019.1, read on the forward strand.
CCCAGCACTACGTATTTCGCACCTTCTTTTCCGTATCGGATTGTCCGAAGGGTTTCGCATAATTCCATTGAAACAATCATATCCGAGCCGCCTTCTGAAATACTTGGACTGAACTTGTTTGGCTGCCTTCCGATACGAAGCTGTGCCTTAACAAAACCGCCGCGCTGTGCCATGCCCTTGGTTGGATAATAATTGATTTCAATATCCTTATTTGTTGCTGTCAATGTAAGGATATCCGCAATCGTAAGAACTCCCTGCCCTCCGATTCCAACGATATATATATCAAAATAATTGCCCATTTCCGAACCTCACTTTCTATTTCATTATTGAGGCAATTGCAAAACTATATAGTTTTCTGAATATACCATATAATTAACACGAATTTCATAGCTTCAGTTGCCTTTAGGGCAAGATTCAGCTCTGAAATTGTATGGTATATAATTACAATAATCTTGTTTCGCAATTACCTATATTTATTATTGAACGATTGCTCCTGTGGGACATACCTGAGTGCATAAACCGCAGTTGTTACATTGTGAGTTATCGATTACAATAGAAGTTTTTTCTAATGTAATAGCAGGACATCCGCTCATATTGATGCACCTTTTACACCTTATACATTTATCCGGAATTAGTGTAACCGGTTTATATGTAACTTTTCTTCTGGCAGCTTCAATTGCACATTCCCGTCTTGAAATAATTACCTTAACACCTTCTTTCGATAAACTGTCCTGAATTGCTTCTGAAATTGAATTCATATTATAAGGATCTGCAATATATAAGTTTTCGACACCAAATCCCTTTACAACAGAGACAATGTCAAGCTGCTTCCATACGCCCACCTGACAGGACTGCTGCGTACCGGGATTAATCTGCATTCCCGTCATGGCTGTCCAGCCATTGTCAAGAATCACAACCGTCATATTAATATTATGCTGAATTGCATTAACAAGTCCGGCCATGCCTGCATGGAAGAAGGTTGAATCGCCAAGGGTTGCAATAATAGGCGATGGGATCCTGCTATACGCAAAGCCCTGTGCTAACGGAATGCTTGCGCCCATTGCAAGTTCTGTCCAGAGAAGGTTGAACGGCGGACTGATACCTAAAATTGTACAGCCGATATCACCCGTAATGAAAACTTCTTCCTTTTTATATCCGCTTTTCTTAAGTCCGTCTTCAATCCCCATATAAGTGCCTCTATGAGGACAGCCTGCACAGAAACCAATCGGACGTTTTGCGCAATACTGTTCAGGGCTATCGGCCGTCTTAACAAGGAATAGAGGAAGCTCTATGTCCAACGCCCTGCATAATCCCCTGCAAACTAACAGCGCATTATATTCGCCTATACGCTTATAGGTACCGTCCTCCTTACCCATAATTTTTATATCCAGCTTCTTTTTGTATGCAAGCAGATAGACATATTTTTCAAGATGACCCTCCAATTCCTCGGCAATGACAACGGTATTGCAATTGGTCAGCACTTCTGCAATTTTTGCCTCTGCAAACGGAACGGTTGCGATCAGTTCCAGAGATGTGACATCGGCAACATTGACTCCGGCACCCGTTAACATTTCAAAAGCTTCATTCTTATACCCGTTTACAATACCAACGGAAATAATGCCGACACCGCCTTTTTTGCCAAGCGCCAATCTGTTATAGTCCTTATCTGCAATGTATTTTTCCGCTTTAACCAGACGGTCAATCAAGTCCTGATGCTGTGCCATACAGATTGCAGCACCGGCTTTCGTAAATTTTGCGGTATCACGGACCGGCATGGGCATATCGTCGGCCGGCATTACCCGCTCACCAATCTCTATATTGGCATGGGACTGTGAGTTATTTGTTACCAGTCTCAAAAATACCGGTCCTTCAATTTTCTCCGAAATTTCAAATGCAATTTTCGCCATGTCATATACTTCCTGAATGGAACCCGGTTCAAGCATGGGCATATCCGACATGAGTGCAAAGCCTCTCGTATCCTGCTCACACATACCGGCTGTTACACCCGGATCATCTGCTACGTAAATGACCAGGCCGCCCCTGCATCCGGAATATGCAATTCCTATCAGGGAATCGTAGGCAACATTAAGGCCCGACATCTTCATCGTACACATCGCACGATGCCCGGCCAGCGCAGCACCCGCCGCCACCTCAAAAGCTACCTTTTCATTTGTACTCCATTCCACACAGGTTCCCGGCAGGTCCATTTTTAACAAGCTGGCAATTACCTCGGTGGAAGGAGTGCCCGGATATCCGCTTACAACTTTTACTCCGGCACTTAAAGCGCCGTACGCAATCGCTTCATTTCCGCTTACTGTCCTCTTCATATTTCTTACCTCCAATTTTAATATTTCACGGTAATAATGCCTTTTGTCGCATCAACTGCTACTACAGTACCGTCTGCTGTATCTTCATAAAAAGAATCCTCTGCCCTGTCCACCAAAACAGTCTCCGTGATGATTGCGCTTGCCACAAGCGTAGTATCCGGATTTTTAACAATCATTGCTTTCGGCTCCATTCCGGTCATTTTTAGCTGATACATGCCATCTGCCTGCACCACGGAACTGCCCTTGCCGTTGGGAAATACCAGAATCTTTCCGGCAATGCTTTTTCCATACAGGCAATGATTCTTTTCAATTACCACACCGGTTTTGGGATCCACCAGATAAAAGCAGAAATCATCTTCTGAGAACAGGACCTCTCCTTCCGCACGTCCTTCTGATATTTTATGACATTTATATTCTTTCACACTTTCACCTCCTACTTCCGGTAGCCGGTAATCTCACCCTTAAGAGCTGCTTCAACCGACTGCTCCAACGGAACAATCACAAATTCCATGTCTCTCCTCTTGGTGTAATATGCACATTTGGGAGAATCCGTTATGCCTTTCTTTCCATATAAGAATTTCCAGCAAGGCTGATCCATACAGGTATCAGAAACTATATATCCGCCGGCTTCCCGAATTGTATTGTAATAACCCATTTTCTTAGCCAAATCCAAGGTCAGGCCGGAGGTCATAATAAATAACGGTACCGCTAATTTCCGGCCTTTTACCATCTCTGCAACAATAGTAACCTGATCAATCGTAAAATGAGGACATCCATATAACGCAAAATCAATTTTTCCATACCCGTCCGTTAACATAGACTGCATTTCCCGTAAATCATCATTGGTAACCGTAACTTCTTCCTTAATATCTCCATTATGGAATGCGGCCTCTACCGTGGGAGCTTCCGGCGTAAAACCCACAATATGGTACATTGCCACATTACCGCCGGTATTCAGCTGTGCCCCAAAATTCATCAGGGATTCTTTAGACGGGTTTTTAAGCCCGGTAAATACCGGAAGCTTAAACCCCGTCTTTTTCGGTGTAAAATACCCTAACATCTGATAGTCAAAATCATTTTCCATATCAGCTTCCACATGGACTAATATTTCACCCTTTCTGTTCTCATCCAGTAAATATCCATAGTACGGAACCACTCCCGTAACCGCTGCACATAAAGCGCTTTGTGCTGCTTCCCGGTTTGTTCTTGCTCCATAAACAGAATTCATATACGGCGTACAGCTGGATTCTGAATAAGAACAGATTTCTCCAAACATAGGGACATTTTTTTCAAGATAAGGAGTGCAGTTATAGGTCATAATTGCCCCAAGCCTGTTGTATGCATCATGTGTCCGTTTTACGGTTTCCTCGTCTTCTTTTTCAATATGGGTAATGCAGGAAAGCTGCTCAAAATTAAACGACGGATTAACGGTTGGACGAACCCGGCAGGTTGCACCCCCATTTGCCAGTTTTTCCGCAAACCACAAATCAGCTTCCTGATTACTAAGTGCCACATGCGTTCTGGTTACAGGAACCATATACGGAGCATCAAATGCTTCTCCAAGGGCTACCTGAACTTTCATCGCAAGCTTCACGCCTTCTCCAAACCCGCCCTCCAGCATGGCCTGTTCTTCCTGCTTCAGTATCATTCCTTCATCCTCCTTATTGCTTACTAAAAACCTTTTCAATTATTACATCATCTGCACAATACGGAATTGTAATATGATCCGTTTCCCCAAATAATCTGTTATATTCAATACAGGTTGCAATGGAATTATCATTTCTCGCCCAGGATCTTCTGGACACGCCGACCATGGTATCCCAGGGCATTCCCATTGATAAAATTGCATCAACGTATTCACTGCCATCCAGCACCATTCCGAATCCTCCGTTGACGGCCTTGCCGATACCGACACCACCGCCGTTGTGAAGCGCAACAAGGCTCATTCCTCTTGCACAGTTACCGGCAAAACACTGGGTTGCCATATCTGCCATGATATTGGAACCGTCCTTGATGTTAGAGGTCTCACGGAATGGCGAATCCGTCCCTCCTGTGTCATGGTGATCCCGTCCCAGCATGACCGGACCAATTTCACCGTTACGTACCATCTCATTAAATTTCAGGGCAATTTTCAGCCTTCCTAAAGCATCCTGATAAAGAATTCGTGCCTGTGTACCGACAACCATGTTATTTTTAGCCGCATTCTTTACCCAGATATAATTATCTCTGTCCTGATACCGGCGCTCCGGATCAATGCATTCCATCGCCGCCTTATCCGTCGCCGCCAGGTCTTTCGGTTTACCGCTTAAGCATACCCAGCGGAAGGGCCCATATCCATAATCAAAAAGCTGGGGACCCAAAATGTCTTCCACATAAGAAGGAAATACAAAACCGTCTTTCTCATTTACGCCGTTTTTACAGATTTCCGTAACTCCGGAATCAAATACGGCTTTCATAAAGCTGTTTCCATAATCGAAGAAATAAGTTCCCCTCTCTGTCAGCTGACAAATCAATTCGTAGTGATGCTGTAAGGATTTATTTACCAGTTCTACAAGCCGGTTTTGGTCATCATAAAGCATTCTGGTTCTTTCCTCAAACGTCAGCTGCTGCGGACAATATCCACCATCATAGGGAACATGACAGGAGGTCTGATCGGAAAGCAGGTCGACATGAATATCATTGGCAATCAGGTATTCAAGAAGGTCTATAACATTTCCATAATATGCGATGGCATATCCGGCACCCTCTTTCTCCTTTTCCTTTACTGCCCCGGCAATTGCGTCCAGCTTATCTGAAACCATGCTGACCCAGCCTTGTTTTTTCCTTGTCTCAATTCTTGACATATCGACTTCGGCAATAATTGCAACGGCTCCCGCAATTTCTGCTGCTTTACCCTGTGCACCGCTCATTCCGCCTAATCCGGAGGAAACAAAAAGCTTGCCTTCAAGCCCTTTTTCTTTTGGTATTCCTAATTTAAGCCTTCCGGCATTCAACAAGGTATTAAAAGTTCCATGTACAATTCCCTGGGGCCCGATGTACATCCATCCGCCTGCTGTCATCTGTCCGTAATTTGCAACACCAATAGCGGATGCCCGGTTGAATTCCTCCAGATTATCAAACATACCTACCATTAGACCGTTCGTAATAATCACCCGGGGGGAATTTTTGTGTGAACGGAATAATCCCACCGGATGTCCCGATTCCAGAACAAGCGTCTGCCCATCGGTAAGTTCTTCCAGATATTTTTTAATCAGCCGGTACTGCATCCAGTTCTGGCAGACCTGCCCAGTTTCTCCGTATGTAACCAGTTCATATGGATATAAGGCAACCTCAAAGTCCAGATTGTTGTCAATCATTACCTGAAATGCTTTTCCTTCGATACATTTTCCCTTATATTCATCAATTCCTTTTCCATAGATTCTTCCTTCGGGACGAAAACGGTAACCATAGATACGGCCCCTTTCTTCCAGCTCCTGCAAGAACTCTTTTGCCATCTGCTCATGATATTTTTCGGGAATATACCGTAAGGCATTTTTTAATGCCAGCCTCTTATCCTTTTCGGAGAGTTTTGATGTTCTTTTCGGTGCCCTTCTGTATCCCTCCAAAATGCCTGGATACTCTGGAAGTTTATCATCAATTTTTATTCTCATAGCTTCTTCAACCAACTTGTTATCCATCTAGTTTCCTCCTCGTACTTTTTCACATTATAAGTTTCCAAAGGTCTAAAAAACGTCAAAAACAAACATGCATCTTTTTTCTTTCCTGTTTATAAAATTTTAATTTCATTTCTTTGATTTTTTCAGTATAATAAGAAACAACACCTTTAATGAGAAAAATTCGCACTAAAAAGTGTTTGAAAAATCATTGCACCGTTTTGACCGGCACAATCATTCTTCAAACACACTCTAAGGAGGGCATACTATGAGTTTGATTGAAGTACACGTATTAGGTGCGCCACTTGTACAAAACAAGGGAGAAATTATTCATTTTCAATTTCAGAAAGCAGAAGCTTTATTTTATTATTTATGTATTGAAAAGACGGCTACCCGTTCGTCTCTAAGCAAGCTTTTCTGGCCTTCTCTGGAGGAAACAATTGCCAAAAAGAATCTTCGCAATACCATCTATTCCATAAAAAACACATTACCTCCGGATATTATTCTTTCGAATGACAAGAACACCGTATCACTGAATACGGACTATGATATTTCAATCGATATTGATTTATTTAAGAAGGAAGCTGCGGAATCCTATTTGCTGTATAATGACGGCCTGATGCCTGGTTACTACTTAAAAGATTCAAGAGAATTTGAAGCCTGGCTGGCCAATGCCTCTAATAATGTATTGGAAATATATCTTACAAAACTATATCAGAAAATTATTTCCTTACAGCCAAATCAGCTGGCTGAATTGGAAATGTTTGCAGAACTTTATCTGAAAGAAAACACATATGATGAAAAAGTATATTGTTACCTCATGAAAATCTATTACGACAACGGGCTATACTATAAAGGAATTCAGATATACCAGAAACTATCGGATATCCTGGACAAAGAACTTGCCATAGCACCTGACAGAAAAACCACCGCACTATATCATGATCTACTGAATGCATGGTCTGATACATCCGCAACCCTGGAACTGAATACAGAAATAATTCCGGGTCGGGAGGATATCATTAATTCTTTAATTAATGCATACAGCGAGTTTCTAGCCGGAAAACCGAACCGCTTTATCATAATCGGCGAACAAGGTACCGGTAAATCTTTTCTTGCGGAGCAATTTATAAACCAAATAAACCTTTCCGGGACTCTATACCTTCGTCCCCGCTGTCCATATGAACGAACCAGTTTTTCGGAAAGCCCGTGGATAGCAACACTTTCCACACTCCTTAAATATATGGATGAGCACACGCATCATGTCTATCCTTCCTATCTGCAGACGCTCCGCAGCGCCGTTACGGACCGGCAGGTTTTCTTTCATGCAGATAAGAATGTTAAAAGCTATTTAGAGGATTATCGGTATGTTGCTTTCCGGAATCATTTTATAAAGACCTTGTCACAGCTTGGCCATGATATTCCTATTGTCATATTTATTGATAATATCCATCTGATGGACAGCATCAGCCTGGATCTTTTGTCAAATATCATCCGCATGAAACAATCCAACCTATTCATACTGACAACCTGCCTGGATGCGGTCTCTTATGATATGGTTACCTTTATCAGCTCGTTAACGAAAGAGAATCTGCTGAATCAGATAAATCTGGAACGTTTTTCAAAAGAAGCTGTTATTTCCTTTGTTTATAACTTACTTAAGCTGCGGAATCTGGAACGTGAAACGATTGAGCAGATTTATGATGAAAATGAAGGAAATACTTTCTTCATCATTGAGTTCCTGAATAATTACCGGTATTATAATGAATCCTCCGACATTTCCGCCGATAACCCGGGCATTCTGAATGATTCGCTGCTTCGGCTATCTTCGGATGCAAGACAGCTTTTGGATGTTATCTCTGTTTTTCAGGATTCTGTAACGCTTGAAATGCTGTTAAACATCATGAATATGAAAGCTGATTCTATCCTTTATCTGCTTGAAGATTTAAAAGATTACGGCCTGATTGTGGAAGAACAGCGTGGTGCTGAAGTTTTCTTCCGTTTTAAATATAATAATATGCGGCTTTTTGTCTATGACATGATTCCAAAACAAATAAAAGCAACCCTGCATAACCATGCCGGGGCCGCTTATGAAAATATCGCCGTAACAAAAGGCATTCCCGCTTATTATACACAGCTGATTCACCATTATACCTTTGCCGATAATATGAATAAGATTAAATATTATTCCTTAAACCAGACATGAGCCAGAACGATATTAGATGGGCTTTTATCAACGGCTTTCACATGCAGGGGAGTTTCTTCCCTGCACTCTAACTGTATCACAGCCATATTGCCGGCATTCATTGCATAACCCGTACCGCCTGTGTATAACATTATATTCCCCATATCCGGATAGATAAAATACATATCTGTCTCATTAGCCCCGGTCAGCAGCAGATTGCCCTCTTTCAGATTCTTTATAATATCCAATTCCCCTTTGTATTCTTCCCGGAGCATCAGGTTAAAATCCGTTGCTTTGCCTTTGGAAACCGTTTCCCATGCGCCCTCAAATTCACAATAATCATAACGGTTTAAATACACCTCCGTATTTTTGTTAAAGGTCAGTTTCATTTCTCCCTCTAACAGCAGGATTATTCTATGGACATCCTCCAGCTTTGTAAATATGCTTTCTTCGTTCTGCACCTTGGCCGTACTGATCCGTATTTTAAAATCTCTTTCTTTATACCGGCTGTCTTCAGGAAAAATGAAAAGCTGTTTTGTTATACCGCCGGACCAGTTCGTTGTTATGAAATCATTTTCCTTTAACAGCTTAACGTTCATATACGATTTTTCCTGCTTTCATGACTTTTTTTACAAGGTTGCTCCCTGTGTTATAGACTAAAAACTTATAACTGTCATAGGTCAGAAATACAATATCGGCCTGCTTTCCGATTTCAAGAGAGCCTGTCTCTTCCGCCATGCCAAGTGCGGACGCACCGTTTAAAGTCATTGCCGCAACTACTTCCTCCACCGTCATTTTCATATTAATTGCCCCTAATGCCATTAATAACGGTATGGAATCGGCAAAACAGCTTCCGGGATTAAAATCACTGGCTAAGGCAACCGCACAGCCCGAATCTATCAGCTTTCTTGCCGGAGCATAAGGCTTATTAAGGCAAAATGCCGTGCATGGCAGTAAGGTCGCCGTTACATCATTATCAAGCAGGCTTTTGATGCCATCATCCGATATCATCAGCAGATGATCGGCTGAAGTACACTTAACCCGGCCTGCCAGTTCAGCTCCGCCGAAGGAAACGATTTCATCCGCATGTATTTTTAATTGAAATCCCATATTGCCTGCCGCTAAAAGAAGCCGTTCCGACTCTTCAACCGAAAAAACATCCTCCTCACAAAAAACATCACAGAACTTTGCCAGACTATTCTTTCTTACCTCCGGCAGAATATCCTTTATCATATATTCAATGTATTTCTCACTCTTTCCCTTATATTCGGCCGGAACCGCATGGGCACCCAGATAAGTGGTTACAATATCAATGGGATGGCTTTCGTCTAATCTTTTCATTGCCTGAAGCTGTTTCATTTCACAATCATAATCAAGACCATATCCGCTTTTGCCTTCTACTGTTGTAACACCCTGCATCAGCATGGAATCCAGTCTTTCCTTTCCTGACTTTATCAGGCCTGCAAGACTTGCATTTCTTGTACTATTAACCGTACTTTGAATTCCGCCGCCCATTCGCATGATATCCATATAGGATTTTCCTTCCAAGCGGGCGATAAATTCATCGGTACGATAACCGCCAAAAATAAAATGCGTATGAGAATCTATAAATCCCGGCAGGATACAGCTTCCCTCTGCTGAAATCATCTCTGTCTTAGGATTGCTAAATGCCGCTATCAGCTCATCGGTCGTTCCAATCGCACCTATAATACCATCTTCAATATACACAGCTGCATCTTCAATAATTTTAAGCTCTCCCATTGCCTTCCCTTTTGCCGCTTTTTTTCCGATTGGTGTCGCTAACTGTGCAGCATGGACTATCATTGTTCTGGCCATCTTTTATTCCCCCTTCAGCACCCGCATGGTTTCCGCTACTTTGGAAATTACCAATTCTTCACTCAACGTCTGCAGTTTACCGTCATTTACCGTTGCCTTTCCATTGACCACAACCTTTTCAATTGCAGTCGGCTGCATGGAATAGACAAGATTCGGAAGAATCTGCTCCTTTGATTCCGTAATCGGCTGCATCGATAAATCATTGATCCGAACACCCACAAAATCAGCCCTATAGCCTGCTTCAATTTTTCCAACCGGCAGATCAAGAAGCCTTCCTCCATTTTCCGTTCCCATACGGAAAGTATCCCTGTAATTTACACACATGGAATCACAGGTTTTTGCCTTTTGCAAAAGCGCAGCCATTCTCATTTCTTCAAAAACACTGATACGATTATTGCTGCATGCCCCGTCGCTTCCAAGACCAATTAAGACACCGCTTTTCATCATTCCCGGAATG